>JAYULK010000108.1:0-30562 GCA_043763635.1 Chitinophagaceae bacterium | reverse complement strand
CTTCCTTTGATCTTGTGGATCATATCCATCAATGACAATAATAGGTTTCCTTACTTTTCCATTGCATGGAGTACTGGTAGCAAAATAGTAAAAAATATTTCCTTCACCCTTATAGGTATTGTTGTCATAATCTGTGAAAGTCATTGTAGGAATTACTTTAGCAGCATAATCACAGTTAGTAATGGTGCCCGCTATTCCGGAAATTGTTTCTACAATTTTGATTTTACCAAAGGTAGTTCGTTGCGTATTGTCGCTATAAGTAACTACAAATTTTACAACTTTCATTCCATAAGTAGTGTAATTAATTGTAGTAATGCCATTGGCGCTGATAGTTTGTACACCAGCTCCATTCCCAAAATCAGCTTGTAGAGACTGGATGCTGCGCCCTGTGTTTTGAAGAAATAACCCGGCGCTTGTTTCAAAAGATGCCTGCAGCCCAAAAACACTATCTACAAGAGGACTAACAATGCTGATTTGTTTGAGCCAGTAAGGGCTCCGTGGCCTTCCGGCTATATCATAGTAAAGTCCGTTGCTAACACTTATAAGGTTATCAGCTACCGCATTTGTATCAACCTGGTTAAACTGGTAGTTATAGATCCCTATAGGCACCCGGCCGGCTTTTACGATTCTGGCCACCCGTTTATCTATGGAATCGGGCAAGGTAAAAGCAGCTTTGCTATAAGCAGCATTATACAGCTCGTAATACCCCTGTAGAAAGTGCCCTTTAAAGCTTGTATCTGCACTACTGGTATTAAACATGTGAAGCACTGCATAGGGAAAGACACGATCGTATAGGATTCCCGTGGTTGCATAAGTTTTATTAAGATTTTGAAAAACGCTGTCAACATCGTTTGTGAAAGGTAGGGCTGATGGTGTGGCAGCAAGCGAAGTTGCGGTAAATTGCGCATGCAGTTTGCACATGCAGAAAGACAAAATAATTAATAGCAGTTTAATAGTTTTGGTAAGCATAATAAAAATTAAATTGTTGTATAAAGATTCTTAATAAGAGATATCAAAACGTCCTTCGGTTACGTGAACGTTTAGTGAATTGATTTGCATAGGAGCAGCCACAAAAGAAAAAGTACCTGAAATAATGTTTTGATTAGTATCAAGGCGGGTAATGTTCAGAATGCCACCTGTAGTGCTATTAGTACCATAGTACTTGTCTAATTGATACTCTTCACTAATAACGATTCGGGCATAACTAATTTCATCTAATTTATTATCACCAATCTTCAAATCGTGTATATTAATAACAATATCGCGTTGTAACCGCTTTTCTTTTTCGTTGGGGGGCTCAACGGCAGACAATCTAAGTTCTTTTGTTGTTTCACTATATCTTGATGAGAACCCCTGGATAACAGGAACAGTAATTACATCTTTTGGTATAAATATCTTTCCATCAATCTTACAGCCAAAGGTATTTGCGCCTTTTTGGGTTGGTTTAGGAAGCTTTTCTTTTTTGCAGCTTAAGAGCAATAAAAAAAGCAGGATGAATGAAAAGGACAATGGTTTCATTTGGTGTTGTAATTAAGGTTTATTGATGTTGTGCTTTCTAAAGGTAGCTTAGCTGCATGGATTAAAACACCGTAGTAATACGGTAGTTTATTGCGGTATACCGCAAAAGCTTTTTGATTCCAGTTGCCAAGCTTCATGTCTCACGAACCACTATCAAGTATATTTATAGGATGGATAAAAGCTTGCTGGAATATAAGCGTAAATCATTCATAGAAACAGGTGAGCTATTCTTTTGGACAGCTACTATTAACCAATGGCAGAAGTTATTGGAGCCGGATACATACAAGGAGATTATTATTCAGTCCCTGGCCTACTTAACTAACACGAATAAGATTGATGTCTATGGGTTTGTCATCATGCCTAATCATATTCATTTGATTTGGCGAATAAAAGAATTAAATGGTAAAGAAACCGCACAAGGTTCCTTTCTAAAATATACAGCCCATGAATTCAGAAAGTTGCTTTATAAAGAAGATAAGCAGCAATTAGTAGCTTATGAAACAGCAGCGGCTAATAAGAAGCATGAGTTTTGGCAGCGGGATTCTTTAGCCGTTCATCTATATGACCAGCAAATCGCCTTTCAAAAACTAAACTATATACAGTATAATCCTTTGCAAGAACATTGGCATTTAGTGAAAGATCCGTGTGAGTATAAATATTCATCAGCAGCCTATTATGAAGACGGAAGAAGCGACTTTTTATTTTTAAAGGATCTACGGCTTCAGTTTTTATTTGGCCCCGAATCCATGCCACCGCACAGGGCAAGAAGATGAGACTTGGCGAGGGGAAATAGATTAATAAAACTATAGAGTGTATTTTAAGTCAAAGCGACCTTCGCGAACCTCCACTTTCTGCCCTTGTTTATCAATCGCATCAAACCAAAATGTACCCGATACAATACGGTTAATACGATCAAACTTTGAGATTTTTAGTTCGCCTGTATTAATGTCATTAGTTAAATAATTCACCAGCCCAAAATTCGAAATAGAATAAATTCCACTGGCTTGAGCTTTTGTAAATCTATTTTTCAATGTGTATTTAATCCCATTTTCTATGTTTAAACTATCAGTAAAAACCCCAACGCCATATTTAACAGCACCTTCATTATTAAAGGCTTTTAATTGAAAATAATATCCTCCGTTTACAAACTGATAGGCACAACTTAAGATAGGCCCACCAAAAGGATTTCCTTTAGGTAAAAATGCTTTGCCATCTATTAGGCAACCAAACTTGTCCGCTCCAGTTTGTGTGGCCGGAGGTAGCTTTTCCAATTCGCTTTTGGGTTTTCTGCACTGCAGCGACAGGGATAAAGTAAATAAGAGTAAAAAATTTAGGTAGCAGTAATTTTTCATTTGGAGAACATAACCAGTTAGTAATAACGAGGAACAAGTGTAAGATAAAATGGATATAAATGCTGGGCAAGGTATTTATACGGTTGTTTATTTGTTAACCCAATACTCTTAGATTTTTAATGTGCTGCCTTCTTTGACTAAGGCTTGAATCCGCACATCTCCCAATTTTTCCGGGTTGATTTTATTGTTTGTATTGAACATCAAAGCGGCCATCGGTAACACTGAGGGTTTTACTTGCTCCAGGCTGCAATTGCGCTACAAAAGAAAAGGTGCCTGAAATAATATTTTGATTAATATCAAGGCGGGTAATGGTCAAGATGCCACCTGTAGCAACATCTGTTTCGTAAGATTTGTCCAATTGGTTGTTGTCCACTGAAATCTTGACAGACACCTTATTTTGTTCATTTAGATTGTTAGTGCCCAGCTTTAAGTTGAAAATTTTAAATAAGATAGTTCGTCTCAATCCGCCTTTTTCCTCATCTTTTTTTTCTGTAGCTCGTAATTCAAAATAATTACTTCCTGTTTCATCATAAGAAGCCCTTAAACCCACAGTAACAGGAACAGTAATTACATCTTCTGGGGTAAATATCTTTCCATCAATCTTACAGCCAAAAGTATTTGCGCCTTTTTGGGTTGGTTTAGGAAGCTTTTCTTTTTTGCAGCTTATGAGTAATAAGAAAATTAGGATGAATGAAAAGGACAATAGTTTCATTTGGTGTTGTAAGTATAGATTATAGATGTTGTGCGTTCTAAAGTTAGCTTAGCTACATGGATAAAAGCACCGTAGTAATACGGCGGTTTAAAATACTCCTGTAATAATGAAATTCAATAGTCGTATACTAATTTCAAAGGGCAGTTAATTAATCCTCCATAGAAAACCCAATAACCCTTTAACATTTATTTTGAATATTAGGTATTTATACGGTTGTTTTATTCAAAATAGCAAGCTACTTTCGTCTCGGTTTTTCATAGGATATTGGATTTTAAACGGGGCTGAATTTTTATTCTGGCCCTTATTTTTTTTATAGACCTCCCGGTTACCTTCCACACTAATACTTTTTAAAATTTGTTCCGCCAAATAATGGTTGACTTTGGAAACCTGGCCTATCATTTTGAATAGGTGATTTATATCAATCCCTATATAAACAACAGTTGCAAAAAAATTTCAGAATGGAAATAGCAATAAAGGCTTAAGGCAAAGTTTTATACATCTTTTTTTCCTTGCAAGGTAAATCCAATGGTTGTGCCAACACCTTCTTTGCTGCGTACATGTATACTATGGTCATGCGCCTCTATAATGTGTTTGGATATAGCAAGCCCTAACCCGCTGCCAAATACATCGCGGCTACGGCCTTCCGGAGCCCTGTAAAAACGTTCGAAAATCCTGTTTAGGTTTTTTTCAGAAATACCCATACCATCATCACTTATTTCTATGAGTATATTACTATCATCAGTGTTGTAAACGCTTGCTACTACAGTGCCCTCATGTCTGCCATACTTAATACAGTTGTCAATAAGATTAATTAAAACCTGGCGTATTTTTTCTTTATCGGCATTTACTATCAGGGGCTTTTCACACCCTTTTTTAAAACTGAAGCTTATGTTTTGCTGTTCTGCTTTCAGGGATAAGCTTTCATAAACTTCCCTTATAAGTTCCTGGATGACGAAGTTTTGTTTATTTAATCTTAACTCACCCCTTTCAAGTTTTGAAATCTCATCCAGGTCGTGAAGCAGATGCACCAGCCGTTCCACGTTCTTGCCTGCTTTTTCCAGGAAGCGTCTGTTCACATCAGGATTTTCCAGGGCGCCTTGTAACAGTGTTTCTACATAGCCTTGTATGGCAAATACAGGCGTTTTAAATTCATGCGAAAGGTTTTGCAAAAATTCTTTTCTAAAGGTTTCATTCTTCTTCAACGATTCAATTTCCATTTGCCGCTGACCAGCCCATGCTTCTACATCTTCTCTTACTTCATCAATGCTTTTTTGAGGAAGAATGTATTTATAATACATCTCTTCCTTCTTGCTTGCCTTTGTTTGGTAAATGAATTTGTATATGAGCTTTATTTTGCGATAGATAAAACGCTGGAAAATGGAAAGTATAAGAAGGTAACTTCCAAAAAATATAACAGCAAAAGAAATAACAGTTTCCTCCCAGGCTTGTTTTAAGAAATATATCCAAATACTGATGGGGACAGATAAAATCAGAGCAGTTAAAAGAGAAAGTTGCCGGGGAGAAAAATTCTTTTTATCAAACATGCAGATACCAACAAATGAATAATAAAGGTAACGAAGGCCGGTCGTTAGATTTCAAGCTTATAACCCACACCTTTTACGGTAGTGATGCAATCTAAATTCAGCTTCTGCCTTATTTTTCTAATATGTACATCAATAGTCCGGTCTCCGACAATAACATCATTTCCCCAAACCTGGCTTAAAATCTCATTGCGAAGAAAAACCCTGCCGGGTTTAGAAGCCAGGAGGTTCAGAAGCTCAAATTCTTTTTTTGCCAGCACAAATTCATTGCCTTCAAATGCTACTATAAATTTTTCCTGATCAATGGTTAGGCCGTTATATTCAACAATACTGCTCTCCTCTTTTTTAATTCTTCTAAAGAGAGAGGCTACCTTACTTAAAAAGATTTGCGGACTAACAGGCTTGCTTACATAATCATCAGCGCCTGTTGTTAAACCTTTTATCTGGGTTGTTTCATCACTTAAAGCCGTAAGGAAAAGAATAAGCGTATCCTTAAAAATGGGTTGGGCCCTCAAAATCTCGCATACTTCCACACCGTTTTTCCGGGGCATCATAATATCTAAAATTACAAGGTCGGGCCGGGTGTGTTTAGCCTTGTCTATAGCTTCATCTCCATCCTTTGCAGTAATTACTTCATACCCTTCTTTTTCAAGATTATATTTTAAAATTTCAACAATATCAGGTTCATCATCTGCAATCAACACTTTTCTTGCCTTTGTGCTCATGAGCTATAGGTTTGGGCAAACCTAATGAAATAGAATTTTTGAAGCTAAAAAAGGAGGTATATTAATAGAGACTTAATAATTAATTAATGCTGACAGCTTGTTTTAGGTTTGCAACTTAATTAGAAGGATGACGGTCTTGATATACCCAGGGCTGTTGTTAACCTTTTACTTTGTTCTTAGGTATTAAATTTGTCTTATGAGTGTGATGCGATTACCCATACGATTTTTGTTTACTGTTCTGTTAGCTTCGGCATTTTATTGCCTGTTTGCCCAGGCTGGTACTGCTAAAAAGTTTAAGGTTGATATTAAACGTGCTCTTTTTCATGATAATGTAGACAGAGAGCAAAAAAATGCTTTAAAAACAGATGGAAAGGCAGATGACTTGTTTAGGATGTCAGCAGATGAAGACATTAACTTTTTTGTTACCCAGGCCCTTACCAAAAAAATTGACCAGCTACAAATAAATATCGAATCTGATACTGCCATTGATCATAGCAGAAAAGTTGGCTACCTGCGCGGTATAGAAAACATGCTAAAATCTTTTACAGCTAGAGTAAAAGCCAGACGGTTTAACCCAAGTAACTGGCCATCTATTATGGACATTTATGAAACGGCTATCAAAATAGATATGCGTAAAGAAAGCATAGAAGATTTGGTTAAAAACAACAACTATGAAGTTGGCAATATGATTCTATCGAGTGGGGCTTTTGATAAGAATATAGGCAGGCAATCATCAAAACAAATTCTTTTGCTTAAATATTTAACCATTCATCCTGAGCAGACATTTATTATGCTAAAGGATAATTTTGAAGTCCCGTTCCGTGATAGTTTAATTACTGTGGCGGCTTATAAGTATCCTGGTAAATTATATGATTTTGCTGCTGCCAATAACAGGCTTGGATTATCTATTAGAAAGATTAATGATCCTTTTGTAAAAACTATTTCGAGGATGGCTACAAGCGGCGGAAGCGGCCAGGCATATTTTCCGTTTTTGGATAACCTGGTAAAAGGCAAACTAACTTTTGAAGAAATTGATGCGGTAAAAAACGATGACACAAAATATTTTAAGCTGCTTGTAAAAACCCGGATTGATTATGTAAGCAGAACAATACAAAAAGATTCTATTTATGGCATGCATGAGTTGTATGAACGTTTAGTAAAAAAAGCAAAAGACGTTTTTATCAGGACTATTAATGGATTGCATGAAGAGCCAGATGCAGTGCGGTATAAGATTCTTCAGGGCTTGAATGCGCAGGAATTATATTACCTCGCTGTTACTACCGAGGATGAAATTTATACATCCAGTTTTGTGAAAGGAGTTTATGCTGCAGCCATGAGTAAGATTGGCAACCGCGGAGATTCTTTACTATTAACGGTCAATTTCGACCGGTTTAAAAAGTTCATAAAAATGTCGGCGGGCTATAATACGCTAAGTCATTTTTTAGGAACTTTCCCGGAGAGAAGGCAAGCCCAGATTTTAATGACTGTGTTTGTTAACAATCTTGAGAAATCAGAAGGTTTGGAGGATGGTGTAGATGTGGCGGATTCTTATGCAAGCATTTCAGAGAGCATTAAGCCAATAGCTGTAGAAATGTTGAGTAATGTAAACACCAACTATAAAAAGAACCTTGCTGCCGGTAATAAAAGGGGCATGGTTATATATAACCTTCTTTCCAAATTATTTCAATCTGCATCTGATACTACAATTGATCTTTCAAAAGAGCTTGGCATCCCACCGGTGTACAGTATAAATTATCCGTCCCTTGTCGATGAAGGTTCAAAGCAAGTGGTAATGCAAGTGTTTTTTTATGGCGATGAGGATGGAAAAATGAATTACAATGGCTTTGTCCCCCAATTTGCCAACGCCAATTGGAAGCAAACAGATAATAATAAATACTGGGTTTCCTATTCTTCTACAAAAGGAAAGCCGATGATTATTTATGCCAACAAATGGTTTGATGATGATAAATTGCCTGGAGCCTTGGATAAGGCCCAGGAAGCTTTAGATGAATATCTTGAGCAAAAAAGCATTCAGCCAACTATTGTGGTACACAGAGGACATAGTTATTGGGTGGGGTCAACAATCAAGCAAATTACCCCCGCTGCCAAAATTGTTTTGTTAGGATCTTGCGGCGGCTATAATGTGATTCATGAAGTTTTACAACACTCCTCAGATGCACATATTATTGCCTCAAAGCAAACAGGCAAAATGTATATCAATCAGCCATTCATGAATATTTTAAATGAAAAGCTCCGCACGGGTAATAATATTGACTGGATGAGTTTTTGGGCTGAGTTTAAGGCAAAGGCAGGCAAGATAGAAGGCTTTGAAGATTATATACCTCCGTATAGAAACTTAGGCGCTATTTTTATTAAAGCATACAACACTCAAATAGGTCCCCGGGAAGAAGAGTAAGTAGATAAATATGCGGTTTTAAAAATAATAGGAATATAATTTTGGACACGGGCATCAAAAAAGGTTTTTTCGATTTTTCACTTTTGAAAAGAGTTTTACAATTTGCTGCGCCGTATAAAAAAAGATTCTACCTCTCTGTTATCTTAGGAATAGTATTGGCAGCATTTACCCCTGTGCGGCCTTTTTTAATTCAGCAAACAGTTGATAAACATATTGCAGGCAATAACTACAATTGGGTAGTAATCATTACCATTATCCAGATTGGTTTTTTACTCCTTGAAAGCGGATTGCGCTTCTATTTTTCTTATGTCACTTCGTGGTTAGGGCAAGCTGTTGTAAAGGATTTACGGGTAACCATTTACCGTAAGGTGCTTCACTTAAATTTAAGACAATTTGATAAAACGCCAATTGGCACACTTACCACTAGAACCGTTGATGATATAGAACGCATCAACGATATTTTTGCAGAAGGACTGATACCAATTATAGCCGATCTTCTTTCAATTGTTTGTGTGTTGGCAATAATGTTTTGGACAGATTGGAGGTTAACGCTAATTTGTTTACTGCCCTTTCCCGTATTAATTCTCGCTACCTATTATTTTAAGGAAAGCGTTAACCGGTCATTTCATAAGGTGCGTAATGCTGTGTCAAATTTAAATGCATTTGTTCAGGAACACCTTACAGGTATGCAAATAGTACAGGCTTTTGCAAGAGAAGACAAAGAGCTAAAGAAGTTTAAAGAAATTAATAAAGAACATCGCGATGCAAACATTAAATCAATTTTTGCTTATTCTATATTTTTCCCGATAGTGGAAATTGTTTTGGCTTTATCTATTGGTCTTGTGGTTTGGTGGACCTCAAGAGAAGCGCTGCACTTAAATACCAGTGAATATAGCAAAGTGGTTTCCTTTATACTTTACCTTAATTTATTGTTTCGTCCTTTGCGTGTTATTGCCGATAAATTCAACGTATTGCAAATGGGTATCATTGCCAGTGAAAGGGTGTTTAAAGTTTTAGACAATGATGATTATATTAAAGAAGAAGGCAGTCATGCACCTGAAAAAGTAAATGGAAAAATAAATTTTGAGCATGTGTGGTTTGGGTACGATGATAGCCATCCCGTACTAAAAAATGTAAGCTTTAGTGTAAGCCCCGGTGAAACAATAGCCATTGTTGGCCATACAGGCAGTGGAAAAAGCACCATTGTTAGCTTATTAAACCGCTTGTATAAAATTCAACAGGGGGCTATAAAAATTGATGATGTAAATATAGAAGAGTACCGACTGGCGATACTTCGTAAGAACATCGGAGTTGTGTTGCAGGATGTGTTTCTTTTTGCTGGTTCTATAATGGATAACATTACACTTCGAAATCCTTCTATTTCAAAAGAAAAAGTAATAGAGGCGGCAAAGCTGATTGGCATGCATGAATTTATATTGCAGCTTCCTGGCGGTTACGATTATAATGTAATGGAAAGAGGAGCCACTTTATCATTAGGCCAGAGGCAATTACTTTCGTTTATCAGGGCCTTACTTTATAATCCCGCCATTCTTATTTTAGATGAAGCTACATCTTCCATTGATACGGAAAGCGAGCTGTTGATTGAAAAGGCTATTGATAAATTAATATCAGACAGAACATCTATTGTTATTGCCCACCGGCTTTCTACTATCCAAAGGGCAGATAAGATTATTGTATTGGATAAAGGAGAAATAAAAGAAGCGGGAACCCATCTTGAACTACTTAATAAGGGTGGATTTTATAGTAAATTGCACCAGATGCAATTTGATAAGAGCGCTGTAATAGTTTAATTTAGAGCCATGGAAAAGTATGAAGACCATAACCTTACTTCAATAGCAGAAGAAGCGGGTATAAGATTTTATTCTTCTGCTGAAGATAAAGAAATGGCTCAATTAAGGGAAGCCATCAATCGTAGTGATACAGATAAGTTTTACCACCTTATGAATTTGATGAAGCTGCAAAAGCTAATGATTACAAGTATGCCTCATAAATTGTAATAATGGATTTGTTTGACTCCGCTTTTTTAAATTTTTGGAAGGCGCTTAATAAACATAATGTACGCTACATTTTAGTTGGCGGGTTTGCAACAAATTTTCATGGATTTCAACGCTTCACTGGTGATGTAGATCTTTATATTGAAGACACTCCCTCAAACCGTAAAAACTTTCGGGTTGCTTATGCAGATTATGGTATGGGAGATTTTGACTTGTTTGAAAGAGTTCAATTTGTTCCTGGTTGGATAGATTTTCCTTTAATGAATGGAGTACGCCTGGATATTATGACATCTTTAAAAGGCGTGGATGCCAGCTTCGGGGAATGTCTCCAAATGGCGCCTTTATTAAGCATTGATGCGATAAAAGTTCCTGTGTTGCACCTTAATCATTTGATCGCAAACAAAAAAGTGGTTAACAGGTCAAAAGACCAATTGGATGTGATAGAACTTGAAAAAATTCAAAAAATACATGATCAAAAGGATACGGGTTCTAATCCTTTATAATTTCTGGTTTTTAAGGATCGCCCCCTTATCTTTGCGCCAAATTTAAGGAAAGACATGGCTTTTAATCGCATCAAATCCTTATTGGTAGTGGCTTTTAGCGTTTTTGCTTTAGCTTTTTCCAATGCTTCCCTCGCTCAGGACCATGGCAATGGAAATGGTGATGATGTTCATAAAACCGAAGACCACAAAGGCGGTTCCGGAAAATTTGATGCTAATGAAGTGATTTTTGGTCACGTGATGGACGCTCATGAGTTTCACTTCTTTTCTTACAAAGGAGCCGACGGCGAAGAGCACCACGCTACAATATCTCTGCCTGTAATTCTTTTTTCTCCTGAAAAAGGATGGTCTGCCTTTAGTTCTTCCAATTTTCAACACGGTGAAGAACCTTATCAAGGCTATCGCATTATTACAAAGCATTATAAAGAAAATTTAAAAGCTGCGGGCATGCCCGAAGATGCGATCAAGCTTTTTAGTAATGAAAAAATATATGCTGTAAACGCAAATGGTATTCCTGATCCATCTATAAAAGTTTACGATCTATCCCTTACACGTAATGTTGTGCAAATGTTTATTGCATTAATTATACTGGTGTTGTTATTAACCTCCGTTGCAAAAAAATATCGTACTGGCCAGGGAATTACCCGTGCACCTAAAGGTTGGCAAAATGCAATTGAACCTGTAGTAACCTTTGTACGGGACGAAGTAGCGAAACCAAACATTGGCCACAGGTATAAAAAATATTTACCTCTTTTGTTAACTATTTTCTTTTTTATTTTAATAAATAACATTTTTGGCCTCATTCCCGGATCAGCAAATGTTACAGGTAATATTGCATTTACCGCCGTACTAGGCATGGTATCTTTTCTGGTAATTATGTTTAGCGCCAACAAACATTTCTGGGCGCACATTTTTAATCCTCCTGTTCCATTTGGCATTAAATTTATTATGGTGCCGGTTGAAATTTTGAGCATTTTTACAAAGCCGTTTGCCCTTATAATTCGTCTTTTTGCCAATATGCTGGCGGGGCACATTATTATTATTTGTTTAATTTCTTTGATTTTCATTTTTGCAAATTTGAGCAGGGGTATTGGTTGGGGGTTTTCTCCTATTTCCATTGCTTTTGCGGTGTTTATTTATATTATTGAAATATTAGTAGCCTTTATACAAGCTTTTATTTTTACCAATTTAACAGCAGTATTTATCGGCCAGTCGGTAGAAGAAACGCACCATGCTGAAGACGACCATCAGGCGCCGACTGAACCGGTTATTATTTAGCGGCAGATGACAGTGATAGTTTTTTGATCGTAATGAGAATATGATTGGTGTAATTGGTTTTCAATTCGTGTTCAAAATGTTCCATAGTTTTTTCTTAATCATTATAAAAGAACAGTTATGAATTTATTATTCACTTTGTTGAGCGAAGTGCCTTGGGCAAATGCTGGTGGTGCTATTGGTGCTGGTTTAGCGGCCATTGGTGCTGGAATTGGTATTGGCCAGATCGGTCGTGGTGCAGTAGAATCTATTGCCCGCCAGCCAGAGGCTTCTAACGACATTCGTGCAAACATGATCTTGACTGCAGCCTTCATTGAAGGTGTTGCCCTGTTTGCTGTAATTGCCGGTATCCTGGCAATGTTCGTGTAAGCTCGCAAAAACTTAACTGCACCTTAAGCACAGGGCGGCGGGTGCAGTTTATTTAATTAAAAGATATGTGCCGATATTCCGATGAAAGGCAGGTATCTTAAAACAGTTCATTCAAAGATTAATGTAATAAGCCGGCAGTGTGCTACTATCGGCGCCGGTTGTGTCACTCACTTGTACGTTCGGTAACAGTATTGAGCAAAAAGGCAGGCTATCATTTTTGTTACATTGCCTTATTAACTAATTATCAAATTGTTCTTATGGAACTTCTTACTCCCTCGTTTGGTTTAATATTCTGGACACTACTTTCGTTTATTATTGTATTAGTCATTTTAAAGAAATACGCCTGGGGCCCTATTTTAAGTTCTTTAAACGAACGCGAAAAAGGTATTGCCGATTCATTGGAAACAGCAGAACGTGTAAAAAGAGAAATGACTCAGCTGAAAAGTGAGAATGAGGAATTGCTGGCAAAGGCGCGGGAAGAAAGGGCTGCAATGCTGAAAGATGCCCGCGATACGAAAGACCGAATAGTAAATGAAGCAAAGGACCAGGCAAAATTAGAAGCCAATAAAATTATTTCTGAGGCGCAACAAGCTATACAGGCACAGAAAATGGCTGCTATTACAGACGTAAAAAATCAGTTAGGCAAGCTTGTAATTGAAGTAACGGAGAAGGTGCTTAGAAAAGAGTTAGCTAATAAAGAAGCCCAGGAAGAACATATTAAGGGACTTGTAAACGAAGTGAAACTTAACTAATTAGCTGATGTGCTGATTGCTAAGGAGCGAATGACTTCATTAGCTAATTAGCTAATCAACTAATCAACTAATCAACATGCTCAACCCAAGAATAGCATACAGGTATGCAAAATCATTGATCGACATCTCCCAGGAACAGAACCGGTTGGAAGAGGTGAATAATGATATGCTTTTATTACAAAGAATTATTAAAAGCAATCCCGATTTTGTAACCTTGTTACGAAGCCCTGTTATTACTGCTGATAAAAAAGTAAAGATAGTAGAGGCAGTTACCTCAGGCCAGGTTTCTACGCTTACTACTGCTTTTAATAAACTGCTTATTACCAAAGGCAGGGAGTCAACCTTACCCGAAGTGATCGGTTCTTTTATTGAGCAATATAAAAAGATCAAAAATATTCAAACCGTTAAGCTAACAACTGCAGCACCTATTAGTGAAGAACTCAGGGCCACTATTATTGCCCAGGTAAAAGCTACAAGCACTATTCAAAATATTGACCTGCAAACCACCGTAGACAGTAAAATTATCGGGGGCTTTGTTTTACAGGCCGGGGATAAATTGGTAGATGCCAGCATTGCTTATGATTTGAAAGAAATTTCCCGCCAGTTTCAGAATAACGACTTTATTTATCAGGTTCGTTAAGGCTTTGTAGAGATTCAAAAACTTTCTGCCTTTTTTTGTTTAAAGCAATCCATAGCCTACTTTTGCACCCTGAAAAAGAGGGTAGGTCGCAGCACCTTCAAATTCATTGGCTAAGGAAAAAATAAATGCCTCTTTAAGAATGAATGGTGCAGAATGCTGATTAGAATTACCAAACGCCGCAGTGTGCGACGCAACAGACGATGAGCAGGGATATGTTGCCGACTACATAATTTTTATTTTACTTTTTAATTTTTATAAATCATGGTAGAAATAAAGCCAGACGAGATAAGTGCAATACTGCGCCAGCAGCTAAGCAATTTTAACGCAACTGCTGATCTTCAGGAAGTAGGCACTGTATTACAGGTAGGAGATGGAATTGCCCGCATATATGGATTAGGGGGAGTACGTGCAGGGGAGCTGGTGGAGTTTGAAAATGGTGTAAAAGGAATTGCCCTCAACCTTGAAGAAGACAATGTAGGTGCTGTATTGATGGGTGATATGGGTAATATACATGAAGGTTCTAAAGTGCGACGCACAGGCCAGATTGCTTCTATTAAAGTAGGAGAGGGAATGGTTGGACGTGTGGTAAATACATTGGGCGAAGCAATAGATGGAAAAGGCCCAATTACCGGTGAACGTTATGAAATGCCTTTGGAACGTAAAGCACCTGGCGTTATCTATCGTGAACCAGTAAAAGAACCACTGCAAACGGGTATTAAGGCTATTGATGCAATGATACCCATTGGTCGTGGCCAACGTGAATTAGTAATTGGCGACCGCCAAACAGGCAAAACAGCTATTTGTATTGATGCCATTATTAATCAAAAGGAATTTCACAAAGCAGGAAAACCTGTTTATTGTATTTATGTAGCTATTGGGCAAAAGGCCTCAACTATTGCCGGTGTGATGAAGACGTTACAAGATGCGGGTGCTATGGAATATACCGTAATTGTTGCTGCCTCCGCATCGGAGCCAGCGCCGTTACAGTTTTATGCTCCGTTTGCCGGTGCCGCCATTGGAGAGTTTTTCCGTGATACCGGTCGCCCGGCTTTAATAATCTATGATGATCTTTCTAAGCAGGCTGTTGCTTATCGTGAGGTATCACTTTTGCTTCGTCGCCCCCCGGGACGTGAAGCATATCCTGGTGATGTGTTTTATTTGCATAGCCGTTTATTAGAAAGAGCTGCTAAAGTAATTTCGAATGATAAGGTAGCCAGCGAAATGAATGATTTGCCGGAGAGCATCAGGCACCTTGTAAAAGGTGGCGGATCTTTAACTGCACTTCCTATCATTGAAACACAAGCCGGTGACGTATCTGCATATATTCCTACCAATGTGATCTCAATTACCGACGGGCAGATTTTCCTTGAAGGAAATTTGTTTAATGCGGGTATTCGGCCAGCCATTAACGTGGGTATCTCGGTAAGCCGTGTAGGTGGTAACGCCCAGATAAAATCAATGAAGAAAGTGGCAGGTACGCTAAAACTTGACCAGGCACTTTACCGTGAACTGGAAGCGTTCTCTAAATTTGGTGGAGACCTTGATGCCGCAACAAAATCGGTAATTGATAAAGGTGCCCGCAACGTAGAAATATTGAAACAGCCTCAATACTCACCAGTACCTGTAGAAAAACAGGTGGCAATTATTTACCTAGGTACACAGGGCTTATTAAAAGATGTTCCTGTACGGAGAATAAAAGAATTTGAAGAACATTTTCTTATGGAAATGGACAACAAATTGCCTGAAGTATTAAATGAATTTAAGAAAGGTCTATCGGAAGATGGCATTAAGCGCATGGTAGAATTAGCGAATACTATCATACCTCAGTATAAATAAACTTGTAATAGAATTAATTTTGAATTGGAATCAAAAAGCATCCTTAGTGGATGCTTTTGATTTTTATAGGTATTTACACCAGTTTGCTGAAAAAAACTGAGAAGTTCCATTACTTTTTGTTCAATAAATGGTTATTTGTATAATCCAAGTCCATCCAATATCAAATCATGAAAAGCCAATTTACCAAAGCGATACAGCTTTGCTGCTTCTTACTCTTATTATTTAACCTGAGTTTTTCGCAATCCACCGGTTATATAAATCGTCCAGCAACTACCCCGGCCGGAAGGCTTATTTTAAATCCTAACAGTGATAATTACACCTCGGCAACTTCTGCGGGTTTTTTGGGAAACGATGTGGCAAATTCTGAATTACCGTACCGTTCTATTCCTTCTTTTTCGGCAGAGCCATTTGGCGATTTAAGAAGGGGACCAAGCCATTTATATTCTGATTTTGTGCCTGATGCTAATAATGTGGGTTACTATACTTATTTTGATGGCACCAATTTATTATTTCGGTTTCGCATGGGTTCTGTTATGCCCGGCTCAAAAGGCTACAGTGTATTATTAGATACTGATGGTAAGTTTGGAGCAACAGGTGCTACTGCAGATCCTGACTACCAGGCAGCAACGACCGGCACAAATGGTAATCCTGGTTTTGAAATAGAAATAGTTTTAGAAACGAATTCGAGGATAGCTATTTACAATGTAGCAGGCAGCAATACAGCAACACTTATAAAACCATATACCAATTGGCAGGATATGTCGCAGGTTTCTGTTGCTGGCACATTTGATAATGGTGATCCTGATTTTTTTATTGATTTTTATATTCCCTATTCAGACTTGACAGCTTCACCATTTTTATTGAGCACTACTTCTTCCATCCGTATGAGTGGTACAACGGTTATGTCTCCGCAAGCAGCCATTGGTGGTCCCAAGTCTGATATTTATGGATTGAATGATGCGGGATATAAAACAGCTAATGCTCAATATGAAGCATACATTAATGCTCAGCCTTCGTTTACACCTGCCAGCCTTACTACGGGAGGGCTTGGTGCTATGTGTACCGAAGCACCAACAGTCACAAGTCCCATCAGTACAGGAACTGTGAATATATCCGGAACATGGACAAAGTCAGGTTTGACCGGAGCCGTAAGTACAGCAGATATCACCGTGTATAAAAACAGCACCACTGTTTTGGGAACGGTTTTAAATGTAAGCTCCGGGGCTACCTGGACGTTGAACGGTGTTAGTGTAGCAAGTGGCAATATTATTACAGCAAAAGCGCAGGCTTCAGGAGAATCAATGTGTTTGGTAAGTAATGCGGTTACTGCATCAACTTGTAATACATCAACAAGACCAGCCTTGCCTGCATTAAGTTGTTATACTACTACAAAAGGAATTACGGGTACAAATTTAAGTACGGGGTGGACTGTGTATGTAAATAACCTAACAGTCAGCGGCTCAACCTATAATAATGTAACAAACACAACTACAGCAACTTTTGGCACAACTACAACAGGAACTTCGCCTAACATTAACTGGACATTTTCATCAGGATGTTCAGCCGGTAGCCCTATGACTCCAGGGTCTTACAAAGTATATTATACCGACAATATATCCGGATGTACCTCTGAGCCTGCTTACGTTTGTGTGCAAGGCAATGGAGGGGGTGCATTAGCAAGTCCCGCATTAGCAAGCCCGGTTATAACCACACCATCCAATTCATTATTTACCACAGGAACAACCTCAATAATAGGAACTACAGATGCTAATTCAACTTTAGCTCTTTACATAAATGGAACAAATGTTCAAAATACAACTGCTTCATCCGGGGGAGCTTTTACGTTTTCTAATTTAAATCTGATAACCGGACAACAGCTTTATATTGTTACGGAGTTAAATACCGGCACAGTATCTTCAAGCAAATGTGCGGCTCAAACTACCACTGCAACTGTAACATGTTTTACTTCTGCACCTCTTATAAATACGGATAATAATAATCAAATAACCGCAGGGCAACCAATAACCGGCATATCTTCTGAGCCAACGGGTACAACAATAAGAGTATATACCTCTGCGCCTGCGTTAGTGTCAACGGTAACAGTGCAGAGTGGGGGTACATGGACAACAGGTTCTTATACTGCTGTTGCAGGTACAACATACTATACAACTGCACAAAATGGTTCTTGTGGTGTTAGTATGGCTTCCGGCAACACTACTGCCGCAACGGCCACTACAGGAAGGTGCGGAACAATAACAGGTCCTGTTAGTTCTTCATCTTCGCCGATCGCAGGAACACTAACTGGCTCTGTTGCTTCTACTACGGTAAACTTATATCAGGATGGTTCATTGATAGGATCTGTGGTTACTGCCACTAATGCATGGAGCATTTCAGCGGGCAGTTTAACTTACCCACTTTATTCCGGTGGCATACTTACCATTGGTGTAAAGGAAGGTACCAATCAGGAGCAAGCCTGTCCTTCTTCTTCAACCACTGTAACTTGTTCTACTGGCCCGGCTACTCCCAATGTAACCCCACCTAACAGTAGCGTAACCCCCGGCGGAACGCAAACTTATACAATAGACAATGCTGTGATTGGCGCATTTTATGGCCTTGCAAATAGCGCTACCGGAGCCTCGTTGGGTACAGGTGTTTGGGCATCTTCTACAACGGTTACACTTACAACTAATACACTTCCTGCAGGTTCTTATAACGTAGCAGTTAAAGGAACTTCATTATCAGGGGTTTCGGTTTGCGGTTCTTCTCCTTCTATGGCTACGCTTCTTGTAAGTTCGGCATTGCCGTTAACCCTGCTACACTTTAGTGCACAAAAAAGTGATGCCTTAGTTTTATTAAGCTGGAGAACAGAAAGGGAAAGCCATACAAGCCATTTTGAAATAGAAAAATGTGAGGATGGTAGGGATTTTCTAAAAATAGGAAGAACAGCAGCTTATAATAAGCCCAATAAAAACGATTATCAATTTAAGGATGAACATCCTTTAGCTAATAATTATTATCGTTTAAAAATGTTTGATGACAATGGCAAATACACATACAGTAATGTGATTGCTGTGGCTTACGAAAACCTTATTAGCGCTGGTGTGCAACCCAATCCTTTTATTGGAGACATACATATTTACCTTAAGCTTGCAACACCGCAATTGGTAATGGCAGATCTAACGGATATGAACGGACGTGTCATGATTTCTAAAAGTTTTAATGGTGAGAAAGGCAACAATCATTTATTATTACCTGAAGGCAAAAATCTATCCCCGGGATTTTATATAATACGAATAGCAAATGCACAGACTCTTATATTGCAACAAAAAATGATTAAAGTGGCAAATTAAATGCACGCTTAACTATTTCAAGAGTATGAAAGTGACAAGCTTTGAAAGCTGTTGACTCTTAATCGTATTCAATTAAGGCTATCAACTCTTTCCTGGGAAAGAGAGCGGCTCAGGGCCGGAGGCCGAAAAGTATTTATGATTTTTAACCAGATTTATGATTGTTGTGCCACTAACCCTTAGGTAGTTATATGCTGGTTGGTTTGTTTTCACTTGCAATTATATGCTGTTTGGTTTCGTAACGCCACTCGCTCTTTCATGCCGGGGCCTCACCCGGCATCTTTCGCTTTACGCAATAATATGTTATCGAAAACATACGTCAACAATGTCCAGCTCTTATAGCTCCAGGAATGGTTGGCTGTCTACCCTTGATCCGCATTTTCCGCTACTCATACCATCCCTCAGCAAGGTCTTTCATTTCTGCATTTTCATTTCTGATCAAAGCAATTTTCCATTCCCGTTTCCATTTCTTTAATTGTTTTTCACGGGCAATGGCGTTACGAACGTCTGTATTGTCCTCATAGTACATTAGATAGTGGCATTTATAAGCTGAGGTAAATACTGATCCTGTCCCTGGTTTATGATCCAGAACCCTAGACTCCAGATTGCTTGTAACCCCCGCGTATAAAACGGTTCTTGCAAAGTTGGATAAAAATATAAACGGAGTATGAGATGATGCGAACCATTAATACAATATATAATTAGAAAGGGGGCAAATCCAATGAAATTTTTGTCTCTATCATTTTACGGAAAGGATGCCGGGTCAGGCCCGGCATGACAGCACGAGTTTTTATAGTTTGGAATCAGCTTTATAGTTGTTGTTTGTATAAACCTATGCCTTTGAATGGTGGCTGTTTTTGTAGCTACTTAAACTATCGTGCGGCCCTGATAGCAAGTTTAGTGCGTTTTACAGAATACTGGAAATGGTGAAAAACGATTTGAAAGCACCAGCCTGATAATAAGCCTAATAATAAGCCAGATGTGATTTCCTGACACCTTATAAGGTCTCTATCCTATGAACTCAAGCTATTGAATACTGCTTATTGTTGTAACACTTCTCGCACCGTCATGCCGGGGCCTCGCCCGGCATCTTTCTCTTTACGCAATAATGTCGTCTTAAGAAGAATACCTGTTGAGGCCCCGGTATGAGAGCAAAAGTGTTCTTTGTCTTTCAACCGGATTTATAATTTGCAATGCTGCGCTTTTTATGGTTGTATACTCTATACTCCATGCAGGTTCGCCTGCAGTAACCTTTGCATTGCCGGGCCAGGTCCAAGTCGGAATGCAGAAAACGCTGCCCGGCTTTTAAAGCAAAGTTTACTCACACTATAATCTCCAGAAATAATTTGGTTTATAATATAAACTAGTTTACGTTTGTTATCCAAACGGCGGTTAATGAAGAAGACTCTTTTGCTCTTATTAATTCACATAGTTAGCATAGGGGCTATGGCTCAGGTAAAAATTACAGGTACCATAAAGGATAACAAGGGCAGGGTTATTCCAGGGATTAGTGTGACGCTAAAAGATACATACGATGGTACAGTGTCTGATTCATCCGGCAGCTTTTATTTCACTACAATAGAAAAAGGAACGCATGCCATTGATGTAACAGGAGTGGGTTACCATGGGTATCAAACTACAGTAGAATTGAATAAGGATGCCATTGATTTGAACGTGCAGCTTAAAGAAAGAATGGATGAACTTAAAGCAGTTATAGTTTCTGCGGGTTCCTTCGAGGCAGGTGATAAAAAAAGAGCGGTTACAGTTTTAAATTCTCTTGATATTGCTACAACTGCCGGAACAAATGCAGATATTACGGCTGCTTTAAAAACCTTACCGGGAGCGCAACAGGTAGGTAACCAGGAGGGCTTATTTGTACGGGGTGGAACGGGTGATGAAACGAAGCAATTTATTGATGGCACCGTTATCAACAATCCTTTCTTTACCAGCACACCAGACATTGCAACCCGCGGACGGTTCTCACCATTTTTATTTAAGGGAACAGTATTTTCTACGGGTGGTTATTCTGCTTTATACGGCCAGGCTTTGTCTTCAGCAGTTATATTAGAATCTATTGACCTGCCGGAAAAGTCTTCTGCCACAGCTTCTATATCACCAATACTATTAGGTGCCGGCATACAGCAACTTTCGAAAGACAAAAAATATTCCTGGGGTGCCAGCTATAGTTATGTAAACCTTGTGGCTTATTTCAATCTTGTTAAGCAGCAGCCAGATTATTTCGACATGCCTGAATTTCATTCCGGCGATGCTAATTTTCGCATTAAAACAAAAAGCGGCGGCATCATTAAATATTATACAACGTTTGCTTATAATCACCTGGGTTTGCGCAGGCAGGATATTGATAGTGCGGCTTTAAAGAATGCTTTCGGTATCGTAAACCACAACTGGTATAATAATCTTAGCTGGCGTGAGCAGTTAGGTAATGGCTGGAAGATGAATTTAGGTTTGAGTTTCAGCACCAATAAAGATGACCTGACACAAAACCTGGAGAATGCAAAAAATGTGAAGGAGACGCTTGCAGGCAAACCCTGGGAAGACAAGAGTTTTGTTGTAAGCAACAGGCAGAACCTAACCCAGGTTAGAGAAGTTTTTGAAAAAAAGCTGGCTGGTTTAAGTGCTATCCGTTTTGGTGCTGAGTACTGGCATGCTACCAATCCAGGCACATTTATAAATGGCAGCAGCGCATATTTGAGCAATATTAAAGACCAATACGTGGCAGCATTTGCAGAAACTGATATTTATGTCAGCAATGCAATGGCCTTAAAAATAGGAAGCCGCTATGAGTATTCTTCGATCATAAAAAAAGCCAATATAGCACCGCGATTATCTCTCGCTTATAAAACAGGTACCAATGCCCAGGTATCGCTTGCTTATGGTATCTTTTATCAAAAGCCATTAAATAATGAATTGCTTTTTAGCGAGTCATTAGGCTATACAAAAGCCACACATTACATAGCTAATTACCAAAAGAATGCCAATGACCGCATTTTTAGAGTGGAAGCTTTCTACAAAAAATATGATGATCTTATAAAGAGCTTCCCTTCGTATAACAACAATGGTAGTGGTGATGCAAAAGGTATTGAATTGTTTTTACGGGATAAAAAATCGGTAAAGAATCTGGACTATTGGATCAGCTATTCTTACCTGGATACAAAAAGGGATTTTTTAAATTTTCCGGGAAAGATACAGCCAACGTTTGCTGCCCCTCATACAGCATCACTGGTTACCAAAAGATTTATTACTGAAATGAAAGCAGGTTTTAATTTCACTTACACCTATGCTACCGGAAGACCTTATTATAATTTTCGTTTGAACAATGGAGCAGATAAATACAGCATTGCAGACCAGGGCCGCACAAAGGATTATCACAACCTTGGATTTAGTGCAGAATATTTACCAAGCCTGGGAAAGGAAAATGCAAAAACTTTTATCGTATTCTTTGCAAGCATGAATAATGTATTAGGTACCAATCAGGTTTATGGGTACAATTATTCTTACAGCGGATTAAACAAACAAGCTATCACGCCACCGGCTAAACGTTTTTATTTTATTGGTTGCTTTTTAAGCTGGGGCATTGACCGAAGTCAGGATCAAATCAATAGTAATCTATAACCCATCTTAATAAACATTTTACCTTTTAAACAACAACAATGAAAACATTTATTTTTTCCTTTTTAATCTTCACGGCAGTATTTGCCCATGCGCAAAACGATAAGTATGCTACCGCAATGAAAGCTGCATTATTAAAACTTGATACCGCTAAAACCACTGCAGATTTTGAAAATATCGCAGCATCATTTACCCGTATTGGCGATGCCGAAAAAACGCAATGGCTACCTTACTATTGGGCTGGCATGGCACTTAGTAATATTGGATGGGTGGATACTAAAGTTGACAAAGATGTTTTAGGCGGTCGCATCATTGCTTTAAGTGATAAAGCGGATGCATTAACTTCTGACAATAAGGATAAAGCAGAAATATTTGTATTGCGCAATATGGCTGCTACACAACAAATGCTTGTTGATCCTCAAAACAGGTATATGACTTATGGGCAGCAAGCAGCTTCTTATCTTCAAAAAGGGATGGCGTTAAATGCCAATAACCCCCGGCTTTACTACCTGCAGGGCATGAGTGTTTTTAATACGCCGGAACAATTTGGTGGCGGTAAAGAAAAGGCCAAACCATTATTTGAAAAAGCTGTGAGCCTGTATAAAGCAGAACATGCTAAACCTTTATATCCTTTTTGGGGCGACAAGCTATCAACAGATATGCTGGAGCAATGTCAATAGGATTAAGCATTAAGCATTCAACATTAAGCGTGTGTAACTCTCAACTCAAATAATTGTATGGCAACAGCAGAAAATAACTTATCGCCCCGGCAAAGTCTTCAATTGATTGAGACTATGATTGCTAAAACAAAAGCGAACATCAGTGAGAATACATTTTTTTTTTGATGTGGGGATGGCTGGCTTTTGCCGCTATCCTTGGACAATATCTTTTAAAAATTGTAGTAGGCTACAGACATCATTATATAGTGTGGCTAATATCATTCGCAGGTATTATTGCCAGCATTATGTATACACGAAAAAGAAAGCGACAAGTGCAGGCCCGTACGTATATATCGGAAAGCATGAGCTTTTTATGGACAGGACTTACAATAACCTTTTTTTTATTGAGTTTGATTTTTACTAAAATTGATGCATGGCTTATTTGTTATCCTTTTTATATTTTGCTATATGGATTAGGAACTTTCGTCTCGGGCAAAATACTTCAGTTTAAACCATTAGTAGTTGGAGGCATAATCAATTGGATATTGGCTGTGGCTGCTACTTTTTTTGATTCTGATACCCAGATGCTATTTGCTGCTGGTGCTATTTTTACAAGCTATATTATTCCCGGGTACTTATTAAAAAATCAAAGAGCCTGATATGGAAAAAAACGAAGAGCAATTATCGCATAGGCAAAGCCTGGGCATTATTGAACAAATGATTGCTGCAGCGAAAAATGAGCATCGGGAAAAAGGCGATGGCTGGCTTATCTGGGGATGGCTTCTTTTTATAGCAAGCACTTCTTCCGTTGTTTGTATGCTGCTACAAAAAAGGGAGTTAGTCGGATGGATATGGACAGGTATGTTAGTAATTGGATTTGCTCTCGGCTTTTTTATCTCCATTATTCGGAAGCGAAAAGCAAAGGTTACTACCTATATACAAGAGCTACTGCAAAAGCTGGGTGCAGGTTTTTTTATTAGCTTATTTGTAATGATTGCTTCAAGCTATATTACAAAGAGCTATTATGCCTTTGGTTATTATTATATTTTGTATGCTTTTTGGATGTATATACATGGTAGCGCTATTCGTTTCCGGCCACTCATTATTGGAGCGGTAATTAACTGGTTAGCTGCAATTCTTATATTCTTTTCAAATGATAACTTTTTGTACATAATGATTATTTCATCCATAGCCATTCTTGGCGGTTATCTTATCCCGGGTTATATGTTACGCAATCAGTTCAAAAAATCTAATCAGCTAAAAGGAGTAAGTTATTAGTGTTTAAAGATCTGGACCCCATATTACATTCGCAATTGCGTCTTGCAATCATGTCTCTTTTAATAAGTGTGAAGGAGGCTGAGTTTACGTTTTTAAAAGAGAAGACGGGAGCCTCGGCTGGTAATTTGAGTGTGCAGGTTCAAAAATTAAAAGATGCAGGGTACATTGAAGTAATAAAGCAGTTCAAGGATAACTATCCACAAACGATCTGCAAGATTTCTTCTTCAGGCATTGTAGCTTTTGAGGTTTATGTAAAATCTTTGCAGGCCTATATTAAAAAGTAAAAAGTCCCTGGAAAGGGACCTTTGTTTAACCGTCGAATAATATTTTTTAAAAGGGAGAAAATAAAAAGACAACCTCCGCCTAAAGAGGCTGTCTAAGCGTCACCGCACCCTATGATTATTTTTTGATAAGTTTTGATATACTTCTTTCAGAACCACTGATCACTTCAAGAAGATAGGTGCCACTGTTAAACTTGTTATCCAGGTTAAGAGATACTGAGTTAGTACCTGACCCGAAATTGGCTATAGTCGTTATCATTTTCGCACCCATTGCATTATAAATGTTTACTGTAGCCTTGCCTGCTGCCTTTGAAGTATAAGTAAACATTAAAGTAGCTTCCACAGGGTTTTGAAGAATAACAAGACTGTTGGTAGCATTGGTGGTTTGTGCTTTTAAAACGATAGTTCTCGAATGATCTATTGAACCATCTTTATTAATGATCTTTAAGCGATAATAAGCTGCATTAGTTAAAGTGGTTGTAGAGTTGTATGTATAGTTTTCTGATGAAAATTTGTTAGTGTTAAACAAAATTCCTTCAGTTGTAAATCCCTTTCCGTCATTGCTTCTTTCAATTTCAAAACGCTCACCTGTTTCGTTTCCTGCCACAGACCATCTTAGTTCGGCTTTACCATTTACAAGACCTCCGCTAAAGCTTATTAAATGAACGGGTAAGACTACGATTTCCGGAAAGTTAATCGTTACTGTTGCCCTATTAGATGTTAAAGCAGCATAACCCTTGTCGATTACATTGTAGGTAAAAGTTACTGCGCCACCAGCAAAGCCTGGAGCGGGAGTAAAAGTAAACTGACCATCTGTACTGTTCATAGTTACAGATCCTTTTAGTGCATCAGGCTGTGTAACAATGTAAGAAGATATTGCTTCATTATTTGGATCCGTATCATTTGTCATCACATAACCTGTAAACGGCATCATTGTTACAGCATTAAAATTGTCGTTCACAGCTACGGGACTTCCGTTACAATTGCCAGCCGTAGTATAAAAAGGTGTAGCGGTTACAGCCAGGTCATCCATTATAATTCGTGAATTGCCGGCGCCAGTTGAACCGCCTATTCGAATAGCCAATCTATATACTCCCGCAGTTACAGGTATGGTAATACTATAAGGCTGCACTACATCTTTAGGGATGGAGTTATTTAATGTTATCGTGTTTAAACTTGTAAATACCCCATTTCTGTCTGCAAGGCCAACCTCAATTATTCTGCTTGTGTTTGCATTGATTTTGGCACTTAGCATGTAATTGAAAGAAATATTAGTAGCAGATGAAAAATTTAAAAAGGGAGTTGATAATGTACGCCATGAACTTCCGGAAGTTGGAGGGTTTGTATAAAAACTACCGTTTCCAGTAATAACATCATTGGCATCAGTGGTATGTTCTATTTGGCTATACATCCAACATCCTGAAGGCAGGCCGGTTTCGAAATTTTCTGTATATTGAGCTGTGCTTGTTAAAAAAGCAATAGAGGCAAGTAGGGTAAAAATTTGTTTCATTTCTTAGGGTTGAAAAGTTGATTAAAATTTCAGCTATCAGAAGAATTGGATACGAAAGGTTTTCTTGTTTTTTCAGAAAGCGTGTTTCTGAATTGTTGATGAAGAGCGTAAATGAAAGGATTGCTATTTAAGAAGGAAAGTTTTTCAGGTACGGTTCATCTTTGGTTTTCAGTAGGAATTGTAAGTGCTAATACGTAGATGCGAGAACAAACATAATAGGGGTTTTCCATTGTTGCAAGTGTTTCTACTAATTATTTTTAAGCAATAGCCCGATTTTTTAGGGGTAAATTACCGTATGAGGTTGAAAATGATCCATTTAGAAGCTAAGAGTATACCCTAAAAAAACTTTGGTATTTAATGCTTATTAGTTAAGGGAAGGTACCTTTGTACACCAATGCCGGACGTAATTAAAGTAGAAAATCTTTCAAAATCCTTTAGAACAGTTGTAGCAGTAGATAGTCTTTCATTCTCCGTAGAAGAAGGAACAATTCATGGCTTTTTAGGCCAGAACGGGGCGGGTAAATCTACGACCATACGCATGTTACTTACCCTTATAAAACCTAGTTCTGGCAACATCTCCATTTTTGGAAAGAACCTAAGCTTCAACCGCGGGGAAATTCTTAAACAAACAGGAGCCATTATAGAAAAGCCCGACCTCTACAAATACCTTACAGCCCTGGAGAATATGCAACTTATGGCGCGGCTCAGTGGTTGTACATCAGGAAAGAATGAACTTATGCGCCAGCTAGCAATGGTGGGGCTATCGGAAAGAGCAGATAGTAAAGTGAAAACATTTTCTCAGGGAATGAAACAAAGGTTAGGTATTGCTTGTGCCATGGTTCATCAGCCAAAGCTGATTATACTCGATGAACCTACCAATGGGTTAGATCCGCAAGGAATTGCGGATGTAAGGAATCTTATTCTTCACTTAAGCAAAAATGAAAAGAAGACTATTTTAGTTTCATCGCATCTATTAAGTGAGATGGAATTAATTGCCGATGCTATGCTTATTATAGATAAAGGAAAAAAAATTGCTGAAGGGAAGATGAGTGAATTACTTAACCCTGCTGATACTTTAGTGGAAGTAAGAACCTGCGACGATGCCGGTGCTTTACAAAAGTTATCATCTTCGGCATGGAACACAAATATTCGAAAGAGCGAAAATAAAATTTTGCTGCAACTACATAAAAATGAAATACCAGCATTAAACAGGGACCTCGTACAAATGGGCATTGATGTTTTATCCCTTGAGCCAAAGCATTCGCTTGAAGATTATTTCCTATCGCTAACAAGACCCAGTCAACATGTGGCAGCTTACAAAAATTGAATTATTTAAAATATTCCGGAAGCCGAGAACGTATATAGCCTTGGCGGCTATAGCAGCCATTATATCATTAATACAACTGGCTTTGTATACAGATGGAGAAGAGTATCTGAATTTTGTGATGCAGTCCTTAAACGAGTCATTCTCTATTCAAGGCAAAAAACTTAATGGCTACTTCGTTTGTTTTACCATACTAAATACATTACTGGTACACGTACCGCTGTTGATTGCTTTAGTAGCCGGAGATATGATTGCAGGAGAAGCCAACATGGGAACATTACGTTTACTGCTTACCAAGCCTATAAGCAGGACAGGACTATTGTTGGGAAAATTTTGGGCTACTTCTATTTATACTTTAGCCTTGTTGTTATTTATGGCTATTCTGGCGCTGTTTGGTTCTATCCTGCTTTTTGGCACAAGCGATTTAATGGTGTTTAAAAGCGAAATGCTTGTTTTGCTTGATAAAGATGATGTGCTCTGGAGGTATGTATTGGTGTTTGGTTTTGCTGCCGTATCAATGATAACAGTTGCAGCCCTTGCATTCATGTTATCTGTTTTTGCGGAAAATTCGATAGGTCCTATTATGACAACAATGAGCATTATTATAGTGCTTACCATATTAACCACAATGGACATCCCAATTTTTAACTCATTGAAGCCTTTTTTATTTACAAACCATATGCTTAACTGGAAAGGTTTTTTCGATGATCCCATAGATTACCGGGAGGTAACTAAATCCTTGTCCGTATTGATATTTCATATAGTGTTATTTGTTTCGCTAACCATATTCATCTTTCGTAGAAAGGATATACTTTCTTAAATAGAAGCTATGAAACAATTATTTTTTTTTATTGCTTTAATCTGCTGCCACCATACAAAAGCCCAGGGAGAAGCTGAATTGTTGAAACTGGTAAAAGCTAAGCTGGATAAGGTAAAAGACTACCAGGCAAAGGGAAAGATGATCATTGATGTATCATTTATAAAAGCACCACCTTCAGGCGTAGCAGTATATTTTAAACAGCCTGATAAATTTAAAGTTATTAAGGAGGGCGGCATTTCTTTACTACCAAAGGGAGGCGTTAATATAAATATCAGTTCGTTATTAAGCAATAACCAATACACAGCTGTTGGTGCCGGCACTGCAATGGTTTCAGGCATTTCAACAAGGGTAATAAAGTTGTTGCCTCTGGATGAAATCAGTGATGTAGTAATCACAACCTTGTATATTGATGTAAAGAATGCCCTTGTGCGTAAAACGTCTGTTACTACTAAAGAAAGCGGTAGTTATGAAATTGAGCTTGGATACAGTAAGTATACAGATTGGGGTTTGCCAGACAAAACCGTTTTTGTATTTAACACCAAAGATTATAAGCTACCAAAAGGTATTACGTTCGAGTATGATAAAGGCGATAACAGAAAGAAAGAAGTTCCAAAAAATAAGAAGGGCAGAATTGAAATCAGGTATTCAAATTATATCATAAACAAAGGAGTCAGCGATACAATATTTAAATAAATTAATGCAACCCTTTACCGGTAACTGCCCATTGCTAAATCCATCTCTCCACCTCTTGCACTTTACCTTGCATCAATGGTATCATCAATTCTTTCATCTTCTACATTTCTTAATACCTCTGCTGTTATTTTACGTAAAGGATTTTTATTTCTTTCTTCATACTCAAGGCGGTGATAAATAATATCCAGGCATTCGAATAGTGCAGCAATAAAAGAGGTGGGGTCAGCAATGTTTTTCCCAGCTATGTCAAAAGCAGTTCCATGATCAGGAGACGTTCGAACAAACGGCATTCCGGCAGTATAATTAATTCCTTCACCAGCAGCAATTGTTTTTAAAGGAATCAGGCCTTGATCATGATACATGGCTAACACCGCATCAAAACTGGTGTAGCTGCTACGGGCAAAAAAAGCATCAGCACTGTAAGGGCCAAAAACAAGTTTGTCTTGTTTTGCCTCTTTTATTACAGGCTTAATTATTTCTTCTTCTTCAGACCCGATCAAGCCTTCGTCACCAGCATGTGGGTTCAATCCTAAAACGGCAATCTTTGGTTTGTCTATTCCAAAATCTTTGCGGAGCGAAGCATGTAGCAAATTAATTTTCGAATGCAATACTTCCCTGGTAATATATTTTGAAACCTCTTTTACAGGTATATGTTCTGTAACAAGGGCCACCTTAATGGTGCTTGAATACAACATCATTAAAACGTCCTTAAGGCCGGTAGCCTCTTTGAAAAAGGGAGTATGGCCTGTAAAATTAAATTGGTTAGACTGAACATTTTTTTTATGAATAGGAGCAGTTACAAGTCCATGGATATGTCCATCTTTCAAAGCCTGGGTGGCGGCTATAAGCGATAAAACCGCATATTTTCCTCCGGCATCATTTAGCTCGCCTGGGTTGATGGCTACATCTTCTTCCCAACAGGTGTATACGTTCACTTGCTTATGGTGCAATCTCGAAAGATCTTTAATGATCTGGTAATTGAAATGCGCTTCAGGCGTAAACTTTCGATAAAAATTAACAAGTTTGCCGGAGCCAAATACCACCGGTGTACAATGGTCCAACAAACGGGCGTCTGTGAAGGCTTTAATAATAACTTCTATACCAATGCCGTTTATATCACCGCAAGAAATTCCAATAACAGGTTTGTCCATTTGTGCAAATTAAAGGCGTAAAAGTAAGGCATATAGTAGTTATAATTTTATGGAGCTAGGCTGCTGCTATTTGCGCTTATAACCATTCAGGACGTTAAGTTTTTAGTGTCTATAATTAATCATTAGTGTTTTGATGTTGTAATATAAAGTTCTTTGAAAGTATTGTCAGTATTGAGTTAGCAAAGATTTCAGCTTGGAAACGATTTGAATTTTGAAAA
>JAYULK010000107.1:0-30571 GCA_043763635.1 Chitinophagaceae bacterium | reverse complement strand
TCGTTTTGTTGTTTGCATAAAAAAGTTTTTGTTCTTGCAAAACAAAGCCTCTTTATTCTTGAAGAGGCTTACGAACTACCGAAGGTTTAGTACAACAGTTGGAACAGGAATTGAGCCAGGCCCGTGAAGATATGCGCAGCATTACCGAAGACCAGGAAGCAGTTAACGAAGAACTGCAAAGTGCCAATGAGGAATTACTGAGCGGCAGCGAAGAACTACAGAGCCTGAATGAAGAACTGGAGACCAGCAAGGAAGAATTACAAAGCACCAATGAAGAACTCACCGTTTTAAACCATGAATTAATTAGCCTGAACGAGCAGGTAACAGATGCAAGAAATTATTCCGAATCTATAGTGGCCACCCTTTATCAGCCGCTGCTTGTGCTTGATAAACATCTGCGGGTAAAAACGGCCAACAAAGCTTTTTATAAAACATTCCAGGTAAACGAATTGGAGACAGAAGGGGTGTTAATTTACGACCTGGGCAACCGGCAATGGAATATTCCGGAACTGCGGACTTTGCTCGAAGAAATTTTGCCACAAAAAACACATATCACCGATTTTGAAGTAACACACAACTTTTCGTCTATAGGTCTACGGGTAATTTTATTGAATGCCCTTGAAATAACAAGACAAAAAAAGGAAGAAAAATTGATATTGCTTGCTATTGAGGACATTACCGAGAAGTCAATTGCCCGTAAAAAAATAGAAGCTAGTAATCAACGCTATCAGGATGTGCTAATGCAATCGCCATTTGCCTTTTCTATTATGAAAGGAAAGGAAATGGAGATTACCCTTGCCAATAACCTGATTAAAGAAATGTGGGGCAAGGGCACAGAGGTAGAAGGGAAAACCCTATTGGAGGTTTTGCCCGAATTGAAGGATCAGGTATTCCCTGGTATGATCAATGAAGTGTATGTTACCGGCAAACCTGTTTATGCCAATGAAATTCTTGCGCAGTTAAATCGTAACGGCAAGATGGAAGACATGTATTTTAATATTATTTATCAGCCACATTTTGAAGCAGACGAAACAATCTCAGGTGTAATTACAGTGGCACATGAAGTAACGCCCCAGGTTATAAGCCGCAAAAAAATGGAAGCGCAGGCTCTTATGGTGCACGAATTACTTATGACCGCTCCCGGCTTTGTAGCTACCCTTGTAGGACCACTCCATGTATATCAACTGGTGAATAAACAATACCAGAGTTTATTTGGCAAACGCAAAATACAAGGCAAACCTATAATGGTAGCATTGCCTGAACTGGAAGGACAAGGATTTGATTTGTTGCTTGATAAAGTTTATAACACAGGCGAACCGTATATGGGTATTGATATACCTATAACGCTGGCACGAGATGAAGGACTTGTTCCCGAAGAAAGATATTTCAACTTCAGCTACCAACCCATGTATGATGAGCGCAAGAATATCTATGCAATCCTGGTTTTTGGGTATGAAGTAACAGACCAGTTGATCTCTAAAAATAAAAACCTGCAAAATGAACAAATACGGGCAAATGAACTAGAAGAAAAAGTGCAGCAAAGAACTATGGAACTGAGCAAGGTGAATGAAGATTTAAAAAAAATGAACCAGGAACTCGAATCATTTACCTACATCGCCAGTCATGATCTACAGGAACCTTTACGTAAGATACAGACCTTCTGTTCCCGCATAACAAGTACAGAAAGCGATTCGTTGACTGAAATGGGCAAGAACTACTTTAGCCGCATTAATAGCGCCACAAGGCGCATGCAAACATTGATTGAAGATCTTTTAGACTATTCACACACAACAGGCCGGGAGCACAAAATGGAAAAGACCAATCTGAATAACCTTTTGGAAGAAGTGAAAAAAGATTTGCAAGATGCGATTGAAGAAAAAGGAGCAACTATCGAAAGCGGGCAGCTTTGTGAAATTATTGCAAGTCCTTTTCAATTGCGCCAGCTTTTGCTTAACCTTATTAGCAATGCCCTTAAGTTTTCAATTCCGGGTTTGCCGCCTCGCATTTCAATTAAGACGAAGCATGCTACTGGGGTTCATCTGGAAGAAGAACAGGCCGATCTGCCCGCCGGAAAGTTAGTATCAGAAAGGGAGTACTGCCATATTACCGTTCAGGATAATGGCATCGGATTTAGACCAGAATACAAGGAACAGATATTTGGCGTGTTTCAACGATTACATGGTAAACAAGAATATGAAGGCACGGGCATCGGGTTAGCCATTGTAAAAAAAATTGTTTCCAACCACGAAGGATTTATTACTGCAACCGGCGAAGAAGGAAAAGGTGCAAGGTTTGATATTTATTTGCCTGCTGAGTGAGGAATCAAATGTGGAGCAGTCAGCTAAAGCTGACTGATAAGAACAATTTTTATTTTTATAATAGTTGGCTGAAGCCAACTGCAATTAATAAAGCAGCAGCCAACTGCAATTGGAAGCATCACTTCCAGTCAGCTTTAGCAGACTGCATAGAAAACAATTTATTTTTATATCAGTTGGCTAAAGCCAACTGCAATTGATAAAGCTGCAGCTAGCTATAACTGCTTAAAGAAAGATGAAATTGGAAGTCATCACTTCCAGTTAGCTTCAGCTGACTGATTAGAATAGAACAATTTATTTTTATATCAGTTGGCTGAAGCCAACTGCAAATTAATAAAGCAGCCAACTGCAAATTGATAAAGCAGCCAACTGCAATTAATAAAGCAGCAACCAACAGCAATAGATAAAAGCAAGCTTTAGTTATTTGAAGAAAGATGACAATTGGAAAGCATCACTTCCAGTCAGCTTTAGTTGACTGCAAGAAAACAATTTTTATTTTTATATCAGTTGGCTAAAGCCAACTGCAATTAATAAAGCAGCTAACTGCAATTGATAAAGCCAGCTTAGTTATTTGAAGAAGGATAACAATTGGAAAGCATCACTTCCAGTCAGCTTTAGCTGACTGAATAGAACAATTTTTATTTTTATATCAGTTGGCTGAAGCCAACTGCAATTAATAAAGCAGCCAACTGCAATTAATAAAGCAGCCAACTGCAAATTAATAAAGCAGCCAACTGCAATTAATAAAGCAGCAGCCAACTGCAATTGATAAAGCCAGCTTAGTTATTTGAAGAAAGATGATAATTGGAAGCATCACTTCCAGTCAGCATTAGCTGACTGATAAATGTGCTAGAGCCAAATGTTTTTTTAAGTTGTTTTATAAAACAAAATTTATGAGCTGGGTAAGAATTTGGGTCCACCTGGTTTTTTCAACCAAAAACAGGGAGCCTTTCCTGCATAAAGAAATCAGAAAAACTGTATTTCAGCATATCAAACAAAACGCAGAAAAAAAGGATATTTTTCTTGATGCAGTTAATGGCTATTCAGATCATGCCCATTGTTTAATCTCATTAAATAGAGACAAAAGCATCAGCGAAACAGCCCAACTTATAAAAGGCGAATCCTCTCACTGGATAAATCAAAACAAATTGACTGTAGACAAATTTATATGGCAGGATGATTATTGGGCAGTGAGTGTAAGTGAAAGCCATCTGCTGGCCGTTAGGAATTATATTTTCAATCAGGAAGAACACCATCGCAAATTATCTTTTGAAGAAGAAGTAGAAGAGTTTATGAATAAATATGGCTGGCAATTTATTCAACTTAAATAAAACATTATAACCGGGAACAACGGCGCTACACCAAAAGAAAAAATACAACCAATGAAACATCCAAAATTTATAGTAGTTATTGGTGCGTCAGCCGGCGGGCTAAATGCCTTAAGCGAAATGGTGCAACACCTCCAAAAAGGGCTTGATGCAGCCTACTGCATCGTGCTTCATTTATCAAGAAAAGGCATTGGTGATTTTGTGGTGCATACACTATCGAAAGTTACCTCATTGCCATGCAGCCTTGCAAAAGATGGTGATGCTATAGAACGGGATCATATTTATGTGGCTCGTCCAAATCAGCACATGCTGGTAAAGGATAATAAATTTATACTAGGTGCCGGTCCCGAGGAGAATCGTTTTCGCCCATCTATTGATGTGCTGTTTCGTTCGGCGGCTGTAGCCTACAGCTCTTATACGATAGGAATTATTTTAAGCGGTTTGCTTGATGATGGCACTTCGGGCATGTGGGCTATTAAAAGAAGCGGAGGCCAGTGCATTGTACAGGATCCTAACCAGGCCGAGTATCCCGATATGCCCATTTCTGTGATTAATAATATGGAGGTTGATTATGTAGCATCCCTTGAAGAAATAGGCCCGTTGATAAATGAAATTATAAAGCATAAAAAAGGCACCACCCAAACCGTTCCTGCAGATGTAATTGCCGAATCGAAAATAGCTGAAACAACCGCTGTGGGTATAGAGGTCATAGAAAAACTGGCTGATACAAGTGTGTTTGCCTGTCCGGATTGCGGAGGTAATTTATGGACTATGAAAGACGATACCATAAAACGTTACCGGTGCCATATAGGGCACGCTTACACCGAAAAAGACCTGATAGTAAAGCAATCAGAAACAGCAAGTGCCACTTTATGGGTGGCGTTGCGCATGATGGAAGAACGCAAGCATCTTTTAAAAAAAATGGAGATTGACTATGCAAAAAAGGGTTATAAATCTCTATCAGTAAGCAATGCAGAAAAACAAGATGGCATGGCACGCCATATAGATAAACTAAAAGAGATTTTATTCGATCTGCAAAATCATGATACGGCATAAAGCCCTGTCACCCATAACGTACGGAAAGGATTCAACTGACCGCGTGTTTTTCATGGTAAAACTCTATAGATACTAAAGGAATAGTGTATAACCGGTTACAAAGCAAGCTTTTATTTTGGGGTAAACGTTCCATTTTTATAGAGATCTGTAGAACCTATTACATACACAAATCCTATTAATGATGCCGGGTTAAAATGGCAGGCTAATTGAAAACACTAGCTTTAATAAATTTATTATCATGAAAAAATTATTGTTTTATGCAGCCATATCAATGGCAATTTTTAGTTGTTCGGATAGCGGTACAAGTACTACTACTACTACAGATTCCTCTACAATGACACAAGGTGGCGGAGGCACTGACCCAAACATGAATAGTTCAGGAACAGGTGGTTCGATAAGTACAGATACCTCCATGGGCAGTTCAAATATGGGTAGCAGTATGGGCTCTGATACAGCTACAAGAGGTAGTGGCACGGGGTCGGGGAGTGGCTCTAACAGCGGATCAGGCACTAATGGTTCCGGCAGCTCCGGATCAGGATCGGGCGGCTCTGGTTCAGGAGGATCAGGCTCAGGGGGATCTGGTAGTTCAGGCACTGTACGATAAGCAACGGTCAAATATTTTTTAAATCTTAGTGAGGAAACAGCCAGTGCAGGTCATTATTAAAACGAAGCTTTCATTTTAAACAAGGTGCTTTCACCATTATCATTATCAGCAGCAAGGTGAAATATTATTTGATCTTCTTTTAGTTCCTGTACCGCTATAGACTCTATCTTTTGGGGTTTGCCCCTACCAATATACCTGCTTAAAGAAATCAGCTTATCTACTTTTATTTCCTTTTGGTCCAATAAAGCTGAAATGTTTTTTATCACACCTATATAACTATCTCCAATGATTCCATCGCTATATGCATTCGGTGTATTTTCCGTTGAAGCGGTAAACAAAAGCAGATCGGTTTCCTTTAAATAAGCAATGCCTGAAATACCAATCACAGCTTTTGAAGGGGGAAGAATAATATGAATGGTTTTCATAACCTCCTGCTTAATGCCATTTTCAATATCACTATTGGTAATTATAAAACTATTTGTTGACTGTGTATTGTTTGCCCGGTTGCTCAGCAGGAGTTTATCATTTACGATGGCTGCACCTTCAATGTTTAGTTCTTTGAAAGACTTACCTAAACCTGAGCTTTTTATTGTGACATGCTTATTGTGAAGGTCCAGGAACAGGATTTTATTACGGTTAACAGTAGAGAATGAGCTGAAAGCAACAAGAAAGGTCCTGGTTTCTTTATTGAGTATAATAGAAGATTCTAAATCGGCTTTTTCCTCCTTACTTATCCTATAAACCTTTGATTTTAAAACGCTAATGCTATCAACTATTCTGTGCTCTGTGTCTGTCACTAGTATGCTCGCAGCATCATCTCCAACAATATAGAGGCGTTTTTTATAGATTTCTATTGATGATGCGGAAGGAAAGTTTTTAAGATGAGTTGTTTTGATCAATACAATATCCTGCCTGCAAGCGCTACCTGATATCGAAAAAATTAGGATAACCGCCAGCTTGTAAATGTTCCACTTTTGCATGCACTTCATTTTTCAGGCTTTCCATGTAATCAGTAATTTTCCTGCCAAGTTCATCATCTGTGGTTCCTAAAATTTTTGCGGCAAGAATACCCGCATTTTTTGCAGCATTTAATGCAACGGTGGCAACGGGCACACCATTCGGCATTTGAAGTATGGAAAGAATAGAATCCCAGCCATCTATAGAATTGCTTGATTTAATAGGAACGCCAATAACAGGAAGAGATGTAACTGAAGCCACCATACCAGGCAAATGCGCCGCACCACCTGCACCTGCAATAATAATTTTAAGTCCTCTTTCCTTGGCCGTTTTGGCATACTCAAACATACGTTCAGGGGTTCTATGGGCTGATACAATGGTTAGCTCATAATGGATACCAAAGAAGTGCAGGATATCTGCCGCAGGCTTCATTATGGAAAGATCACTATCACTGCCCATGATGATGCCGGCTAGAGGAGTTTGTAGTTTGTAGTTTGTAGTTTGTGGTTCCATTCTATATTCGGTCTTTAAACTTTTGTCCCTTGATTTGTGATTTATTAAGATATAGAATTAACGAGGTAAGCATTTTGGTAATTTCATCCACTAAATTATAAAGCGTTTCAAAAAGTTCTTTGGAGAAGTAATTATTGTCTGCACCGCGGTAAAGTTGCAATTTTAATTCGCCTGCTTCTCCTTTGGCAGTTGTAAGAGAATTGATAAATTCTAGTTTGCTACCTCTTTCAAAACCTTCGGAAATATTGTCCCTAATAGAACCAAGTGATCCTCTAATCTGATCTTTAAAACGAAAGTCAGAACAAATCGGCTCTTTAAATGTGAGAGGATAAACCTGGATAGTTAAAAATCTTGCTTTTTGCCAAACCTTTAAATCTTCAAATTTTTGAATCGTAGCCATTGAAAGATTGGTTGTGTATAAATAACTACTAAACCACAAACTACAAACTACAAACTATCTTACCAAATCTCCGCGAAGCCGCATCAATTCTATTTCTGCCACCTTTGTATTATACCGGGCTTGAATTAAACGATTGTTAGCTTCTTCCAAACTTCTCTGGGCTTCACGCATTTCCAGAAAGGTTGATATTCCAAGGCGATAACGCTCTCTTGCTATAAATAAATTTTCTCTTACAAGCTTAATGTTGTCTTCTTCCAATAAGAGTGTTCTCTTCGAAAGATCATAATCTTTATATGCATTGCTAATGCCCGATGATATTAGTGAAAGGCTTCTTTGGTATTGCAATTCCTGATATTCTATATCTAACTCTGCAGCCCTGATTAATCTTTTTGTAGTAAAACCATTGAAGATGGGAATGTTTGCTGTCAACCCATAATTTAATCCCCTGTTTTGATTAAACAATGGTTGAAAGGGATTGATTACATCTTTATTATCAGCCCGGTTAAAGTTGTAGGATGAATTAAAACTAACCGTGGGAAAACGTTCTGCTCTTCTTTCTGCCAGGGTTAAGCCAGCCACTTCAAGGCTTTGCCTGATAAGTAATAACTGTGGGTTAACTGTGCTTAAGCCATTAGATACCGAGTCTAATAATATGTTTGTATTTACGGGTATGGTATCCATAACAGTAAAATCAGTAGCCACAGGAATTGACAATAACTGGTTTAAAATTTCTTTTGTTTTTAAGATCAGCGTCTGTTGAGTTAAATGCGCTGATCTTTGTGCATTTAAATCTATTTGCGCCTGCAATACATCAGGTTTTGCACCTGTGCCTATATCAAATTTGTATTGCGCCAGCTTTAAACGTTCTTGGCTAAGCTGCATGCTTTCTTCTATGGCTTTTAATTGCTGTTGCTGCCGGGCTAAATCATAATAAGTAAGCATTACATCGCTAACAGTAGTAACTACCTGGTTTTTTATTTGAAGTTCTCCAAGGCCAACTAATTTTTCGAGCCTTTTTTTTGTGGCAAACATTCTTAGGCCATCAAAGAGCGTCCAGTTGAGATTGAGCGCCGCCACCAGACTGTTTGATTTAATGCCATCTCTTTCTCTCTTTGTTCCATCTGCCAATACTTGTCTTGAATTGTTGTTGTTCAATGTATAACCTGCATCGGCGTTTATACGTGGGTAGAAGGCATACTTAGCATACGAATAGTCTAATGCTGCCAGAGATGAATCGTTCCGAGATAAAAGAATATCGTAATTATTGGCAAGAGAAGTGGCAATTGCCTGTTCTATGGTTAACGGCTGCTGCCCTAAAGCATCCTTTCCCAAAAAAAGAAAAACAGCAAAAATTATATACTTCAATTTCATGTAAACATCATTAAGTATGCTGGCAACACCAGTCTTCAATTCAATTTAATAAGTTAGTTCTGCTTCTTTTGCATGCAGCTCTTCTTCCTCTAAAACATCTAACTGATTTTTTTTCTTTTCAGTAGATAAATAAGAATACATGGCAGGAATAATAAACAAGGTTAACACAAGCGAAAACATAATGCCACCAACAATAACAATCCCAAGCGGTATGCGGCTGGTAGCCGCTGCACCTAATGATAAAGCAATAGGTAGCGCACCAAGCGCCATAGCCAAACTCGTCATGAGGATAGGACGTAGCCTCTGGCTTGCAGCATAAATAGCAGCATCAGCTTTTGCCATTCCTTGCAAGCGGTTTTGATTAGCAAATTCTACAATCAGGATACCGTTTTTTGTTACCAACCCAATAAGCATGATCATACCAATTTGCGAAAATATATTAAGCGTTTGACCAAAGATCCATAGCGATAAAAGAGCACCTGCTATAGCAAGCGGCACAGTAATCATTATTATTAACGGATCAATAAAGCTTTCAAATTGGGCGGCAAGAATAAGAAAGATTAGTCCCAGAGCAAGCAAAAACGCAAAGCTTGTATTGCTGCTGCTTTCAGCATAATCGCGGCTAGATCCGGTTAAGCTTGTGTAGAAAGTTTCATCAAGCAGTTTGGCGGCAATTGCTTCCATCACTTTAATGCCATCACCCACAGTTTGCCCCGGCGCCAACCCTGCTGATACCGTGGCTGCTTTATTACGGTTAAAATGATAAATGGTGGATGGAGTAGTAGCTTCAGTAAAAGTTACCAGGTTATCTAATCCAATCATTTGGCCGGCAGCATTCCTGACAAATAAATTTTTTACATCTGTGGGATCATCCCTATCCGAACGGGATACTTGCCCCATTACCTGGTACTGCTTGCCTTCTTTTGTAAAATATCCTAAGCGACGATTACTTAAAGCCAATTGTAAGGTTTGAGAAACGTCATCTACACTCACCCCTAACTGGCTTGCCTTTAGCCTGTCTACATTAATGCGCAACTCCGGCTTATTAAATTTAAGGTCTGCATCAACTCCTAATAGAACAGGACTTTTATTTGCTTCTTCTAAAAATTTCGGAAGCATTTCAGCGAGTTTCCCAAAGTTGTTATTTTGAATAACAAATTGCACGGGCTGGCCGCCTCTTCTGTTTACAGAAATTGTTTGTTCTTCAATGGCGAAAGCCCTTCCATAATTATACTTGGGAAGATTTCGATTGATCATGTCTACAATTTCTTTTTGCGACCTAACTCTCTCTTTAGGATCAACAAGGGTTACCCTTACCATACCCGAATTAGTGGCGCCACTTACAAAACCGGGAGCAGTAATTGATAAAACTGTATTTTTTTCGGGTATGGAGTCGAGCATCAAATTAGTAAGCGTATCAATATAGTTATCCATTGCATCGTAGGCGGTTCCTTCCGGGCCGCTAACCTGCAAACGAAACTGGCTGCGATCTTCCATAGGCGCAAGCTCAGATGGAATATCTTTTCCTATAAAATAAATGATACCTGCACAAGCAGCAATAAGTATAAAAGAAATCCATCTTACACGCATAAAACGCATCAGGGAATTTTTGTAGCCATCTTCCATGCCTCTAAAAAATGGTTCCGTTTTTCTGTAAAACCATGAATGTTTATGAACATCTTTTTTAGATAGTTTTACGTTGAGTACAGGCGTTAAAGTAAGAGAAACAAAAGCTGAGATCAATACAGCGCCGGCTACTACAATGCCAAATTCACGAAATAACCTTCCTACAAATCCCTGGAGAAAAACAATGGGTAAAAACACAACAGCCAATGTTATAGATGTAGCTATAACAGCAAAATAAATTTCTTTAGAACCTTCCTTTGCGGCTTTCCACTTATCCATACCAGCTTCCATGCGTTTGTAGATATTCTCTGTTACTACAATGCCATCATCCACAACCAAACCGGTTGCTAATACAATAGCAAGCAGGGTAAGCACATTTATGGTAAAGCCACACAGGTACATGATAAAAAAGGCGCCAATAAGTGAAACAGGAATATCTATAAGCGGACGTAAAGCAATTAGCCAGTCGCGGAAGAATAAATAAATAATTAGCACTACCAGCACAAATGCAATGAGCAAAGTTTCTTCAACTTCTGAAATAGATTTTTTGATAAACCTTGTTTGATCAAGCGCTATATTAAGTGCTATATCAGAAGGCATTTCTTTCTTTATCTGTTCATACCGCTCATAAAACTGGTTAGATATAGAAACATAATTAGAACCAGGCTGAGGTATAATAGCAAGCGCTATCATAGGGATGCCGCTTTCTCTTAAAGAAGATTCTTCGTTTTCGGGACCCAGCACTGCTTCTCCAACATCTTTTAACCGGATGTCGCTTCCATTCAAATTCTTAATAATAATATTGTTGAACTCATCTTCAGTGTTTAATCTACCAAAGGTTCTTACTGTTAGCTCTGTTGCATTTCCTGCAATTTTTCCTGATGGCAGTTCCACATTTTCGCGAAGCATGGCAGATTGCACATCACCCGGAGTTAATGCATAAGCAGTTAGTTTTTCAGGGTCAAACCAAATACGCATGGCATATCTTTTTTCGCCCCAAATTTGAATAGCGCTTACTCCGGGAATGGTTTGTATTCTTTCCACCAACACATTGTTTGCCCACTCGCTTATTTCTAACTGGTTACGTGTATTGCTTTGCACGGTCATTGATAAAATAGGGTCGGAGCTTGCATCAGCTTTGGAAACAACCGGTGGCGCTTCGAGGTCAGATGGCAAACCTCTTGAGGCCTGTGATACCTTATCTCTTACATCGTTCGCCGCTGCTTCCAGATCTACTTCCAGTTCAAATTCAACATTAATATTACTGGAGCCGGCATTGCTGGAAGAGGTGATATTTTTTATACCTGCAATACCGTTAATAGCTTTTTCCAATGGCTCGGTTATCTGCGTTTCAATAATATCCGGGTTAGCGCCGCCATACGATGTACGGACGTTAATGTTGGGGGGATCAATAGCCGGGTAATCACGAACGCCAAGAAACTTAAAACCAATAATACCGAATACAACAATGATGACGTTCATTACAATGGCCAATACAGGCCGCCTTAAACTTAACTCTGAAATATTCATGTATTAAATTCTGGCGTTAAAGATTAGTGATTCTGTTTAGCTGCACTTTTGAATCAGGCTTCACACTCAATAAGCCGGTAACAATTACAGTGTCTCCTCTATTCAACCCTGAAACAATCTGTACATTACTGGAATCACGTATACCTGTAGTTACTTCTACAAACTGGGCGGTTCCACCTTTATACATAGCCACTTTTTTGCCTCGTGCCTGCGGAATGATTGCCTGAGAAGGAATCATCAACGCATCGGAATTTGGGTCGAAATTCAATTTTACTTTTGCAAACCCGCCGGGTACTAAACCAGTTGCATCTCCCTTAACCATAGCCCTTACTTTTAATGTGCGGGTAGCTTCTTCAATACCTGATCCTGTAGCTTCAACAGTAGCTGTATAATTTCTTTTTGATCCTTCTACAGTAAAATTTACAAATTGTCCCTTTTTTATCTGTGCTGAATATTTTTCAGGCACTGTAAAATCAAGCCGTAAGCCTGTTGTTTTTTGTATGGTGGTAAGAATGCTTTGGGGTGTAACATAGGCTCCTGTACTTATTTGCTTTAATCCTAATTTGCCACTGAAAGGAGCTCTGATTTCAGTTTTAGATAAAGTAGTGCGGATAATATCCAGATCTGCACGCAGGTTACTTACCTGCAAAGCGGTTACATCATAATCCTGCTTACTGATGCCTCCTATTTTTTGTAACTGGTTATACCTGTTTTCCGTTTGCTGCGCAATTTGTAGCTGAACCTGTAATTTTCGTTTTTGCGCCTGCAAGTCGGCATCATATAGCTTAGCCAACAAGGTGCCCTTATTTACAAAAGAACCTTCACGAATATATAATCCTGTAATGCGGCCGGAAACCTCGGGATGAATTTCTGTAGATTCATCAGCAACTAAAGAACCGGGCGCCTCTAATGCTTCGCTAATGAATTGTGCTTTTACAACATACCCATCAACTTTTGGAGTAGAACGCTTTGCTGCAACACCAGCCTGCGCAGCGGTAACTTCTTTTTTTCTTTTGCCTGAACAAGAAGTGCAAATTTGTAGCGTAAGACATAATAATAACACGCAATACAGGGTATAAAAAATCTTCACTTAATTTGAATAATGTTTGAACGCCAAAAGTAGCCACTTATTCAAACATAGAAATACAGTGTAAGGTTCAAGGCAAAAAGCATTAACAATTTTTAACCTCCGCTTACTACGGATAATGTTTGCTTTATAATGTTCGCTTTATGGATGAGGTCTTGCTTCTCTGCGCTTAAGATAGTGATATGCCCCATTTTTCTTCCAGGTTTTGTATGCTTTTTTCCATAAATATGCACAAAGGCATTGTCTATTGAAAGCACTTTTTCTAACCCCGTGTAATTCACTTTTCCTTCATGTTCATTGCTGCCGATAATGTTTACCATGATGGAAGGCAGAATGCATTTTGTATTGCCCAAGGGGTAGCCGAGAATAATACGCCATAGCATGTCGAATTGCGAGGAATAATGAGCTTCAATTGTATGATGGCCGCTATTATGTACACGGGGTGCGGTTTCATTAACAAAAACGTCGTTGTTATCATCTATAAATAATTCCACTGCAAACAAACCCGGCGACCGAAAGTTACGCACCACAGATAAAGCGATCGCTTCAATTTTCCACAGCACATCTTTTATAATGTCTGCCGGTGATATCTGGTAATCTAATTGATTCAGGTATTGGTTGAAAACCATTTCTACAGGTGGATACAAAACCCATTTACCATCCTGATCAATTGCAATAATTTGTGCAATTTCTTTTTTCAGGTTTATTTTTTTCTCTAAAATACTCTGTTCATCAAAAGCAGTGTCTATTGAATCAATGTCTTTTATAACAACAACGCCGCGACCATCATATCCCCCAACGGCTAATTTTTGAACGCCTGGCAGCAAAGCCGGCCATTCCCTTATTTCAGATTTGGAACTTAGTACAGCAAATGGGGAAGTGGGTATTTGATTATCCCGGTAATATTGTTTTTGCAGAACCTTGTTTTGTATAATGCGTAAAACAGAAGGTTTCGGATATATTTTTACACCTTCTTCTTCAAGCTTTTCCAAAGCATCCACATTTACGTTCTCTATTTCTATAGTTAGCGCCTGAAGATTTTTACCAAATTGGTACACTGTTTCAAAATCTCTTATATCACCTTTTACAAAATGATTGCAAAGGTGAGCAGCCGGGCATTCAATATCATTTTCAAGAATAAAAGTTTCTACCGGGTAATTTGCTGCGGCCTGGAGTAGCATTCGGCCTAATTGCCCTCCACCTAAAATTCCAACCTTTTGCATGGAGCGAAGGTAAGGGGTTTCCTATTTTTTAGTTAGGGTAGGAGATTCCGGTAAATTGTTTTTGCCTCATTTAACCAATGCCCCTGCTCATATAAACAATATTTCATTTAACCAGGGTTAGTCTCATTACAACATAGATTATAAAAATGGATTAACTTTTAACTGTTCAGTTTCAAAGCCTGCATCGGTTTTGGATTTGCGCCAGATACGAAAAATTATTGGTAGAATTTTATTCAGTATTTTGGACATCCGGGAGCTATTTCATTTCATGATCCCGGTAAAGAAGACATTGAAATTTCACCAACTATTTTATTGTTTTATTCTGGTGGTTTGTGGGCAAGCCGCTTATGCACAAGTTCCTGTGGTAAATTTTTCTGCTGATGCATTTTCAGGTTGCTCTCCTTTTAAAGTAAACTTTTCAGATAAGTCTTCCGGTGGTCCTGTTTCGTGGCTTTGGGATTTAGGTAATGGAAGTATTTCTACAAAAAAAGATCCATCAGCTATTTATATATCACCAGGTGTTTACGTTGTAAAATTAACGGTTACCAATGCAAGTGGAAGCAGCACCCAAACAGGATCTATAACAGTGTATGAAAATCCAACGCCTAAATTTTTGACGGATAAAAATGCTGGATGTGCTCCCGTGCAGGTTCAGTTCACTGATAATTCAATTGGAGGTAATGGTTCTTCAAACTCTAAATGGATGTGGGACTTTGGCAATGGTGCACAGTCTACTCTTCAAAACCCAACTATAAAATATACTATCCCTGGAATATTTACTGTAGTATTAAAAGTAACCAACGATAAAGGGTGCAGTACTGTGCTTACAGAAGAAAAGTTGATAACAGTAACACAAGGTGTAACCCTTGGTTTTTCTAACAAAGTTACCGACGCATGCAAAGCACCTTTTCCAATAAAATTCACCAATACATCAACGGGTTCCGGAACAGTAAAATACTTTTGGAATTTTGGCGACGGAAATACAGCCACGGATAAAAACCCTTCCAATACTTATGCAGCAAGCGGTAATTATCCGGTTATTTTAATTGGATCAAATGGTGCAGGTTGTGCAGATACACTTATTAAAGAATTAATAGTTGCTGAAACAAAAACTGATTTTAAAGTAAATGATACAGTTTGTATTAATAATCCTACCAGTTTTGCCAATGCTTCCAATCCCGCACCTGTTAGTTCCATTTGGGAATTTGCTGATGGATCAACCGTTACTTCTTTAAATGCTGTAAAAACTTTTTTAACACCAGGCACGTATCCAATAAAATTAACCAATACATATAGTGCCTGCGTTGGCACAATTGAAAAGAATATAATTGTAGAAAACAGTCCTAAAGCTTTTTTTTCAGCATCATCCCAAGGCCGGTGCAGTCCCGGGTTAGAAGTAGCATTTGATAATTTATCTATTGATGCAGTTACCTATTTATGGAACTTTGGCGATAGCTCTCAGCCTCTGCTCACTAATTCAAAAACCGCCTCTCATACATATACTTTTAATGGAGCGTTCAAAGTAAGTCTTACTGCTTTTAATAACTCAGGTTGTAGTAATACCTACACTTTGCCAGACCCAATCATTATTGGTCCGCCGGTTGTAAAGATAAAAAATCTACCATCCCTTGGGTGCGTTCCTATGGTCATAAGTCCGTATGCCGATGTAAGTCCTTCAACTAATATAACAGGTTACGAATGGAACTTTGGTGACGGCACTGTAAAAACAGGTATCAATCCTACACATACATATACCAACAAAGGAAAATATACGGTAAAGCTTTCTATTACTTTAAGCGATGGTTGTACTGCTACTACAAGTGATAGCATTTCAGTAGGTAGTCATTCAACCCTGGCTTTTAGTGCGGATCCAAGAAATATATGTGCTATTGATACTGTCTATTTCACTAACACATCCCAACCAGCCAATGCATTATACACGTGGACATTTGGTGATGGAGGCAAATCATCGGATTATACCCCCACCTATACCTATAGCGATACCGGATGGTTTAAGGTAAAACTAGAATCTAATAACAATGGCTGCATTGACAGCATATTTTCAGAAGAAAAATACATTTATATAAAAGCGCCCATAGCCCGCTTTTCTTATTCTCCCAACTGCAACATAGGCTACCAGTATCAGTTTAACGATGAATCGCTTTTTGATGCAGGCTCAGAGGCAAAGCGCACTTGGAAATGGGTTTTTCCGGATGGAACGGTATCAACAAATGCTACACCTCCTATATATACTTTTCCAGGCCCAGGAGTGTATACAGTTTCATTAACTATATCAAATGGTAATTGCATTCACATAAAAACAGGCGAGGTCCGTATTTTTAATAAAGCTGCGGGCTTTTCCTTCGATAGTAATAAAAATTGTAAACCTGCCATAGTTTCTTTTCAGGCAGAAAGCCATAACCTTCAAAATGTAAAAAGCTTTCGATGGGAGATGGATGGCTTTGACACAACCACAGTTTCACCCGTATTAAACCATACGTTTTCAGATGCGGGGATATACAGCTTAAAACTCACAACTACAGACGTAACAGGATGCATTGATTCTGTAAGAAAGCCTATTCTAATAAGTGGTCCTAAAGCTTCGTTTTCAAGAATAAAGCTTGATGATTGTAAAAAACTAACTGCAACCTTTTCTGACAGCTCAGAATCGTTTGGCACTAATAATATCGTTAGCTGGACCTGGGATTTTGGGGATAGCGTAAAAGAGGAAAAATTTGACGCAGCACCAATAGCGCATGTGTATAAAGATACTGGTATATACATGGTGAAATTATTGGTTACGGACGCAGTAGGCTGCACAGATATTGTAGCTGCTAAAGATTCAGCCAGGATCAAAGAAATTGTTGCAGATTGGACTGCAACTGACAAAGCCTGTCTTGGGTTTCCGATTTCTTTTCAAAATACATCAAGAGGCAACTATACTTCGTTTAGCTGGAATTTTGGTGATGGTTCTACCGGCCCGGTTCAAAATGAGGGTACGTATAATTATAAGGATACAGGTTATTACGATTTGAAATTAATTATCAATGACGCTCTTGGCTGCAAAGATTCAATGGTTAGAAAACAATATGTACATATAGCCCGTCCCAATGCTGCTTTTACAATAAAAGATTCTATTAGTTTTTGTCCTCCTTTTGAAGTTGCGTTTACTAATACTTCAGATTTTTTTAGTAGTGTGGAATGGGCAATTGATGAGGAAAGATCAACTGACATTCATTACCGCAAGCTTTTTACCAAACCAGGCAAGTATGATGTAAACCTGACTGTTAAAAGCCCTGATAAAAATTGTACATCTACTGCCTCCAAAACGATAACAGTTTTTAGAAAAGAAGATGCATTAATAGAATATGATCCTTTGCAGGCTTGCCTCCCTGGACTTGTTAATTTAAGTGCATTTGATAAGCTGGCATCTGCAAGATTTTTTTGGGACTTTGGGGATGGAAACATTTCAGACACATCTGCCAACAGCATCACTCATACCTATACTGACCTTGGAAGCTTTATTCCAAAAATAATTCTTACAGAAGATAATGGTTGTGTAATTACTATTGCGGGGATTAAGCCTATCATCATTAAAGGAGCAAAGGCAAAATTTGATGTAAACAACAGATTCTTTTGTGACAGCGGCTATGTAACTATTGCCGACTCCACAACTTATAGTGATCCTATTACTAAATATATCTGGGACTTTGGAGATGGAACGGTTTCTAATCTGCCGGTACCGCCAATACATAAATATTCCACTGCCGGAAGCTATCCTATTCTTTTAATAGTGGAAACAGAAGCCGGCTGTATAGATAGTTCAAGGCTTAAGGCCCCTGTTACAATTGCCAACAGCCCCCAGTTTAGCATACACGGCGACTCGGTAATATGCATTAATGAAAGACTGCTGCATTCAGCAATTTTGGAGCGACAAGATTCATCTTCTCTAAAGTGGTCGTGGTTGTTCCCCAATGGAAAAAATGCTTCGGTGCAAAAGCCTTCGGTACAACAATATACTGTTGCGGGCAGCTTTCAGATAAAAACAGTGGCTGTTAATGCAAGCGGATGTGCTGATACAGCTATTAAAAAAATAATTGTCCATCCTTTACCGAATGTTAAGTTGCCACCTGTGTTACATACAAAAGTCGGAGAGTCAGTTTTTCTTGATGCCAAATACAGTGACACCATGGTTAAATATATATGGACACCGGCAATTTCACTATCCTGCAATAATTGCCCGCAGCCCGTAGCTAGTCCTAAGTTTAATACCGATTATTCAGTTGCTTTTACAGATAGCAATGGTTGTAAAAATACAGGCGAGATAAAAGTGATTGTTCTCTGCCAGGGGATAACTGTGTTTTTACCTAATACTTTTTCGCCTAACGATGATGGGAGTAATGATAAATTTTATGTTCGGGGAAAAGGACTTGACAGAGTAAAATCATTAAGAATTTTTAACCGCTGGGGTGAAGTTGTGTTTGAAGAAAAAGATTTTCCTGTAAACAATGAGCAGCATGGATGGGATGGAAAGTTTAAAGGTTTAAAGCCACATCCTGATGTATACGTTTACCAGGTAGAAGTATATTGCGCCAATGGAGAACTTATGATCTTTTCGGGAAACGTTGCTTTGATTCAATAGCACTCTTAGCTTTTTGCTTAAAACAAAGCATCGAATTATAGGGCTGTTTAAATATAAAATGGGTGAAGTTTTCTACATTAAAAAAATTATAGAACACTCTAAAGTTATTTGAAAAATAATTTGCCTTACTCATGGAGCATTTTTTAAGGCTCATTCTGCTTCTCGTCAAAATATTCTTTCAATAACTTTATCCCCAATCCTTCAGCTTGGTTTGCTTTTTGTTTAAGCTCATACTGAGTATTCCTGGTCCATTGTTAATCCTTCTTCAATCCTTTTAAAACCCCTACAATCAATTCCCTTTTGAAATTATTGCAGCATTTACTGTAATTGCTATATCCAAACTATGTAACCCAATTCCACACTTCCTATTCAATAGCCCAAAGTCCCCTTTGATGAACTCATTCAATTCGGATGAAATAAATCATCATAGCTCGTCTTGAGCAAACCTTAATTCTTAAACTATTGAATCATGAAAAAAGTTTTACTCTCTCTCTTACTGCTTGGGTCAGTAAGTACATTATTTGCGCAAACGCCTTGCCCGGTTGGAGTTGGAGCAGGTACCAACAACGGCGGCGGAGATTGCAAAAAATGTGAAGGCTCTCCTAACGTTCCCGGTTCAGATTTTTCAAAAGGTACGGCTAAAATTGTTTTAGATTTTGGAAATCAGGATATGGTTTGTATACCACGACTTTTAAGATTAACTGGCCAAACTGGTGATTTTAGAGTCCTTACATGCGGGGTAGGGCAATTAAAGAAAGGCGGGGGTAATAATAGTACGTTGATAGAGTATTGCATTTTTGGTACTAATGATGATCCTTTCTTTAAAAATAAAGCGTATGTAACCGCAACAATAAAATACGATTGCGTTGGTGTTGAAAGGGTGTGCCCTCTTGAAGGTGTTGAAGAAGCCCCGCTTCCTGTAACTTTTTCTTCCTTTAATGTGAACAGAAAGAATGCATCTTCCGCTTCTATAAAATGGACAACTGCTTCTGAACAAAACAACCGAGGCTTTAACGTTCAACGTAATGATGGCAGCGGCTGGAAAACGGTAGCTTTTGTTTTTTCAAAATCAGTAGCCGGTACTTCTTCATCTGATCTTTCTTACGAGTATAATGATGCAAATATGGAAAGAGGCGTTTCTCAATACCGCATTCAGCAATTAGATTTAGATGGCAGGTCTGCATTTAGCGTTATCCGTGCCATTCGTGGCGACGGCGTAGCTGCAAAGATGCTGGTATATCCAAACCCAAGTGCCACAGGAAACATCAATGTTTTATTCGACAGCAATTTCGGTATTCGTGATATAATGGTAAGCGATGCAGCAGGCAGACTGGTAAGAAGTTTTAGATCTATTACCAATAATAACCTTCAGATAGAAAATCTGAAAAGAGGTTTTTATACCATAAAAATAACTAACCGTACCACAGCTTCTTCTTCAGTAGAGAAGGTGATAGTAAAATAGCGATAGTTTAAGGTCGGTAATACATCAAGGGGATGGCAGGAATGCCATCCTTTTCTTTTTGTGTTATACTGTCCGTTACGTTTCAAAAATCAGCATTCATTAGCTCGAAGCTAATAGGATGGCAATGTTATGACATGTTACTAAGTCACCTCAGGATTGCATAAAGGCCGTATCGCAGTCTAAGTGTGCAACAAAAATAACCAGGATTTAATAGCAGAGTTTCCCAGCTAATTAATACAACTCTATGATTTTTGTAAATAATGATTTTAGTGTAAACGATTTATGTCATTTTATGATAACATAATACGTGTTCAATCTAATTATTGTTTCCCCATTACCTTAATTAATTCAACCTCAAAAATCAAAGTTGACCCCGCAGGAATGCTGCCTGCTTCGTTGGTGCCATAAGCCAATTCGTAGGGAATGTACAATTTATACTTTGAGCCAGCAGGCATTAATTGCAATGCTTCTGTCCATCCGCGTATAACACCCGATACGGGAAACGATATTGACTGGCCTCTTTTATAAGAGTTGTCAAATTCGGTTCCATCAATCAAAGTTCCTGCATAATTTACTTCAACAGTATCTGAAGCAGTGGGCTTTACTCCTGTACCTTGCCGGATTATCTCATATTGCAAACCAGACTCAGTAGTCTTTATTCCGGCTTTTGTTTTGTTGGCTGCTAAAAATTTTTCTCCTGCTGCAATTGCAGGTTTTGCTTTTGTTTCAGATTGTTGGCCAATTAATTTCATCATACAGGAATTGGCTTCTTCATCACTAAGCAATAGCGACTTTTTACCCACTACATCGTTAATAGCTCTTACCAGCATTGTGGTATTCAATTTTGTGATGCCTTGCTGTCTATAAAAGTTTACTACGCTTAAACCAATTGCATAGCTGGCGGAATCATTTAGCGTTTTTAATATTTTAACTGGTGCAGTTGTTTTAGAAACCGGTTTAGAGGGTGTTGCTTTTTTTACCTGCGCAGAAGCTGCAACCGTAGTTCCCATAAGTAATACGACAAAAAGTTTTTTCATTTTTTATAATTGAACGGCAAAAATATAGAATGAAGTAACCCATCATCCATAAGGTTAAAATAAATTCTATTGTAGATCAGTGTCTTTATGCTATTTATTGCAATGCTAGAGGGTTTTAGCTATGTGACTGGCAGGTCCACAGGATATATGGTATAGGCATATTGTGCCCCGCTAGTTCATGCTTTTTGCACCGCATTTTAAAATGCGGATGTAGGATGGGTCTTTAACAGGTGGCTTAAGCCTTGAAGTTTCATGGCGCTACAAGCTATAAGTACGACAAGTATAAGAGTTGAAATGAAATACTTTTATAAGATACATACGCAAATTTCAACGCAAAAAATGGTATAACATTAATTACTCCGTATTGTGTACCAATACAACCCTGCCTCTATCAGCTTTATATATTGCTTCAAAATACCTGGACATATCATCTTTTTCTTTGGCGGAAAAACGACCCGCATAATGTTCTCTAACCCTCACATAAAATAATTTATTTCCATTCAGTTTTACGGTGCTGGTATATAAACCAAATTTTGTTTTTAGAGCCACATCTTGTGGAAGGGCCTCCAATGCATAACCTGTAGGAAACTCAATTTCCACGCTGTCAACATCGCGATATTCATAATCAAAAACGAAATCCTGGGTTCTTTCTTCATCAGATAGGAGGGATACGCTGCGGTTTATAAGGTTAGGTGAAATGAATAACCTTTTGCCACTTACTGTTGCATAATTACTAACATAAATATCCAGTTGTTCATCAATTTCAGGAACATTGCTTTTCCGCTCCTGGTATTTGAAATCATTGATCTGGTAAGTGGAAAGATCAAGGCGCTCATTAAGCACTTTTTTTACTTTATCTTTTGAAAGATAGTTCAGCATGCCATGTATATTATCCTGCTGCATGCCAAAGTATGCCGTGTTTATTTTTACATCCAAATTTCCTTCCCTATTAAGCAATCCTTTTATTGACCGTATTTGCAAATTATCTTTCAATCCATAACGAGGCGTAGCCACAAGCTTTCCTCCATCTTCATCAATTAATAAGGCCTGCCTGTTGCCGGTAAATTCTCCCATGTACCCTGCAGGCATTGACTGATTTGTACATTCTAACCATATTGAATCTTTTGTAAAAGGCACACAAAGTATGACATGGTTAAACTGGCTTGATGGAAAATCACTCATTAACTGATGATTCTTTGCTCCGTCACCGGCACTCACCAATGTGTACCTTGATTTTATTCCTGCCGCTTTTAAAAGGCTATACATATAATTGGTTAAAGCTTTGCAATCGCCATAACCTTTACCTGCTACATATTCTGCATTAAATGGTTGCCAGCCACCAATCCCCAATTGAATGCTAATGTAGCGGGTGTTTTGCTGCATAAATTTATACAGGAGCTTTACCCTTTCCTTATCATCTGTTGTACCAGCTATAAGCTCTTGTACTTTTTGCATTAAAGTTGCCGGTAGCTTATCCCTGTCTTTATTCAAAGACAATTGAAATTTTCCAAATTCCACCCAATTACTCATACTGCCTTTATATCCCTCTACTTCAAAGGCTGTTGGTGCAAGGTAAAGAGCAGTGGTAAGTTCTTTCCACCGGGGAGCGGCATAAAGTTTTTTAATAGCTGTCATATTGCTAACCTGCCATTCTAATGTTTTCTTATTCTTGAAAACATTAGCTAGAGGTTCGCCCTTATAATTAAAAGAGCGATAACGTAATAAATAGCTTTCCGGATAAACAACAATGAAATGACTTTTCTCTACTGCAAGGTCTTCAAAATCCTGTGGCATCCACTCAGGCATGAACATAGTATTGTTGAACTTTAGCTCTAATTCATACTCTATGGTGTAAGGATAGGCCGTATAATAAAAACTATGCACCTTTACCCTGTTGTCATCAAATAAATTATTATCGCTTACCCCACTCACATCCTGTATGTCCTTATTTTTAAGCTTCTTTAACTGCTGTCCGGCCGCATCATATAATGCACCTTCAATAGATTGTATCTGAATAAGGTTATCATAGCTCTGCACTAACCGGGCATGCTTACTGCCTGCTTCATTCAAAATTGTTAATGCATATTTTTGATGCAGGATCGTTTCTCCGGTATTGATAATTTCAAACCGTACTTCTTCTATTCTTTTTACCACATTTGCTCCTTTCAACAATTCTTTTGAGATAGATGAAACTGCATAGTTTACATCATTACCAAAAGTTTGAGCAGAAAGCAACAGACCACAAAAAAATATTATTATACGGTTCATTATTTTTTCTTTTTAAATACAATTTGTTCGCTGTGTTTTTTTACCACGAGGTTAAAAAACTCTCGTAATAATTCATACTCCTCAGGTGAATAATTAGCCCTGGAAAGCTTAACCCGTGAACGCAGGGAGATAATCCCGCCGGAATTTTGAATGGCATACTCGAAAAGCCCTTCATTCTCTTCGTTAAGCTTTACCATAATTTGCTTTGGCATTTCTTCTACCTCGTAGCCTTTAGGCACATATATAGTAGCTATATAAGTTTCATCCATTGTATAGGGCATTTCTACAGGGTATAACCTTTCTGCCGCCTTAAATGGATTTTCTTTTTGGGCCTCACCGAACATTGGATTAAGATAAATAATATCGTCTGATGGAGTGCTTGTGGTAAACCTGTATTGCAATGCAAGCGGAGCCTCATAATTGTCCAAAGAATCAATGTTTGCATATTCTGTTTTTACATCATCCCCATAATTTTTTTTAATGGTTTTGAACACAGCGTCCTGCCCTTCATCTTTTATTTTATTACGCAAATTATACGATTCAAAATACCCGGGGTGATTTGTAAAATTGCCCGCCCATTTTCCATTGTCATCTATCAATATCAGTGTAGTTACTTTTTGTTCATTCAAAGAATCTGCACTCAAATCCAGGGCCGCCGAAGTTTCGTTGATTATTCTTGCCCATCCATTGTAACAGTCGTAAGACATTTTGCCAAACCCAAGCCTGGGATGCGATGCATCAAGATAAAATGAAGCGCCATCAATTGTTACGTGGCTAATCACATAATTAAACCTATTCATTATAGGGTATAGCTGATATGCAAATCCATGATCCCGCGTACTTAACAAAATGGGTGATGCCGCTATCCCCTCATGCCGAAGCATAGCTGTTAGCAAAAGGTTTAATTCTGAAACATTTCCTTTTTTTGTTTTCAAAACATTTTTTAAAGTTTGCTTTATATAAACTGCATTATGATCAAGGCAAACAAAATTGTCACGTACATAAGAAAATATTTTTTTTGCTTTGTCTATTTGCGTAGTGGTGTTTATTAAAAGTGGCTTTATGTCATCAGATAACCATCCGTTTACCATTGCTACAGATTTCCCAAAATCTTCATCTGCCATTAAATCTGCAGAAGTCTGAACCCAGGTTTTCATTATCTGACGGGGGTTAAGAGGATAACGAAATTCTGAAAGCTGGAACTCAATTTTTGATACATGATTTTTTAAAGTTGAAGTAAAACTTTCTTCTTTTAATTCAGGCACGTCTTTCATTACCCACCTATGATCAGTTACATTAGAGGCGATAGATGTTACTTCAGAAGGGCCGGTTCCACCGCTTGCGCTAACAGAAAACTGGCCTCTGCTATCCTTTTTCTCATTAATGTGAAATGAATGATAACCCTGTGAAATAAACACATAACCTAAAAACTCCGGAACGGTAAGTTGGTATTCGCTCCATAAACGTGGCGCTGTACCTTGAAATACCCATGGCTGAAGATTTTGAATAAAGTCTGAAGTAGTTTTATATTCAAACTCAATTATGGAGCCTTCTTTAATACCTGGCAGTGTAAACTTTTTTACGATATAATGTTTATCAAGCTTATCGGAGAAAATTGCAGATTTCTCAAGCCGGGTTTCCGCTACTACGTTGTTTTCAAAATTATATGTAGTGGCTTTTACAGAAATTAATTTTTCTTCCGCCGAACCATCTGTATAAAGAGGCACTTCCACATCACCCATTTCATAACCTCCTTTCTTTAAAATGTGTATGATCTTATGATGTGTAAATTCAAGTGAGAACCACCCTTTGTTGTTACCTACAATTTCAGACTTACCAAAATCATATATGACCACGGCATTTGCATTACTGTCTACTACATAAACATTTTTTTGTAGCTCTTCAGGCGTAACCTTTCCAAACTTTCTTATTGACCCTGATTTTTGCGCAAAGAGCAATGAAGAAATTAATAATAAGGAAGAAGAAAGAAAAAATTTTCGCATAAGTATTGGTTGTGTGCTCAATATCTGACAAAAAATTAAAATATAAAAGCTCCCTCAGTAAATATGTTTCAAGTTTATGTGCAGGTATGCTACGTATTTAATGAGCAGGTATTCACTTAAAAATTAACAACGAAAAATTCTTTAAAGAGGTAACCTTTGCGTTGATGGGTATGGCAGAGGCATATACAGGCGAGGTTAAAAAAATAGCACAACGCTATGGGTTTGATTATTGTGGCATTGCCAAAGCGCAACGGCTGGATAAAGATGCTCAACGCCTTGAAAATTGGCTGAAAGCAGGAATGCATGGTGGAATGCAGTATATGGAAAATCATTTCGATTTAAGAATTGATCCTGCGAAACTTGTGCCCGGCGCAGCATCTGTAATTACTCTATTAAAAAATTATTTCCCTTCACAACATGCCCCGGAAACTAATTTAAAGGTTTCAAAATATGCCTTAGGCAAAGATTATCATACAGTAATTAAAGACCACCTTAAAACTATGATAGCAGAACTCCAGGAAAAAATCGGCCAATTTAACGGAAGGGGTTTTGTGGATTCTGCACCGGTTTTAGAAAGAGCCTGGGCGCAGAAAAGTGGCCTTGGATGGATAGGTCGAAATGGTAATCTTATTACAAAGAAAGGCGGATCATTTTTTTTTATTGCTACGTTAATTATTGATGTACCCCTCATTTATGATGATCCTTATGTAAAAGATTTTTGTGGCACTTGTACCCGCTGTATTGATGCTTGTCCTACCGAGGCAATTTTACCTGATAAGGTAATTAATGGAAGTAAATGCATTTCGTATTTTACAATCGAATTAAAAGAAGAAATCATACCGGATGAAATGAAAGGCAAATTTAAAAACTGGATGTTTGGCTGCGATATTTGCCAGGATGTTTGCCCCTGGAATAGTTTTAGTAAAAAACATAACGAACACTCTTTTTCGCCGCTCCCCGAAATATTAAACTTTTCCACTCAGGACTGGGAAGCCATGAGTGAAGAAGCTTTCAAAAAGATATTTAAACATAGCCCTCTAAGCCGGGCTAAATTAAAAGGCATACAAAGAAATATCAGGTTTTTTAAAGAATAATGGTTTAATCAACTATTGAAATTTTGCTTAACAAACGCAGATTAGCAGGCATTGAATAATCAAACTGGTACAATCCATCTTTTGCTACTACAATGGCCAATTTATTTTGAGCAATTACATCATAAGCATCAATTCCATTTATTTCTTCTATTTTTTTCAGGTTGGTTACATCTGATGCGCTATATAATTTCAAACCAGCTTTACCATCGCAGATAAATAATAATTTTCCATCCTTCGCTAAACCATGAGGATTTGCCATGTTATAAATTTTAAGCCTTACCGGAGCCATAAGATTTCTTACATCTAATACTTCCAATTGATTAGTGAAACCCTGACAAGCAGTACCAGAGCGTAGCGTAACAAAAGCGTGCATATCGTCTGCAACCACAGGATCGCACGATCTTACATGGCTCATTTGACCTAGTGCCAATGGGATGGATGGATTTGTAATATCATAGATAAACATGCCTGAATTTGATCCGATGAATAAACGGTTTTTAAATGGATATATAGTCTCAATACCCCAGCCTATATTATTTATATGCTTCAGCTTAGGCTCCTGTGGTGTACTTATTGAAAAAGAAGAAAGGCTTGATGATGATACTGTATATAAATAGTCGTTCACAATAGAAAACCTGGCCATCGAACCACCAGTACCTTTTGCTACAGACGCAGACGCAAAAGACACCCTGCCTGAACTTTCTCTCTTAGTAAAGTTTCCCAGCCAATTTTGTGAACTTGCCTCAACCATGGTATCCCGCTTGATATAATCAGCTATGATCATTATTGAGTCGGGATTGGTTGTATTCTGCCAATAGTAAAATCCCATTTCCGGAAAGGCTTTTTCAACAATTTTTACAACACCAACATTTTGCGGATTGCTAATATTCAACACAACCATGTCGGAATAAGAATCGGCATACAAATAATTGCCCTGAACAGCAATATCAACGTTGCCGGGTATGTTTATAAAAGACAAATTTTTTGGCCTGGAAGGATTTGAATTGTCAATGATATGAATGCCTTTATTGACTTCATTTAAAAAAATATAATTTCCAAAAATGTAAATCTTACCAGTTTCACTTAAAGGCTGTGGAGCCGCAGTTTTCATATCAGCACGAACCTGAGATAATGTTTTATACACAGGCGTGTACAATGTTATTTTCTGCAGATTGTTGTTATTGTTTTTTGAACATCCGCCAAAAGAAAAAATAACAAAGGCGCTCAACATACAGAATGAAACAAAAGTTATAAATTTCATTGTAACGATTTTGAAAGTTGACATAAAGATGAAGCAAATCGTTGCGCCATTTTAAAAAGAAAAATAAGAAGTAATGCCACCAAAGTAAAGATGCTGTTGGCCGTACTCTTTTTTCTTGAGAAGATTTGACACCTGAGCCTGGGCTTTAGGCCCAACCCACAAAGAAGATTTACTGAATTTAAGGACAGGGTAGCTTAAGCCCGTGAACAATGAAAATTGTGTGTTTTTAAAAAGACTTTTATCTGTATAATAAATGCCTGAGCCAGCATTGTAATACAAGGCATTTGTAGATACAAGTTGACCGAAAGAAAAACCGGAATTTAGTTGCAAGGAATTTTTCTTAAAAATCTGCCATTTGATGGAAACAGGAATCTCAATAATATGATAACGCGTAACATAGTTACTACTGGTTAAATTATTATTTAAATAAAACCCATTTGCCAGACTATCATTTGTAAAAGCTGAAGGCCTGCCTTGTACTTTTCTGCCAATTGAAGCAATAGTGCTTAAATAATTATAATGCACCCCTGAAGAAGTCGTGAGGCGGTTTGTAACTTTTTTTGCCACATTAAAACCTATAGAAAAAGCAACATTTTTACGAATGGGCGAGGGGGCACTGTTAACAACAAAAACTCTGCTACTGCTTATTTGGGCAGCACTTGAAGGCTGTGCATAAAGCTCAGTTGCAGGACGATTGGCCTTTGCTGCCGTTAACAACTCAGAAAAAGAAGCAAAGGGTTTGGTACTAATGTTGGAAATTCCTACTGACGAATAAAGACCCCATTCCAATCTTCTCTTACTTTTAGTTTTTGCAAGGGCATTTTCAATTAGGTGCGTCGATGTTTTCGCTATTGCAGTATCATACGGAGGTGGAGCTTTTACTACACTATCCGTAATGAATTTACTGGTTAACGAATCTTTAAATGACATATTCTGAATGGCAATTCCTGTATCAATTTTTGCCACAATAAGTGAAGTATTTGGTTTAGGCGATGCAATTAAATTTTTAGGAGCAGCCTCAATAGTGTTTGCTTTTATGCCCTTATTGCTGAAATTTTCCCTTACTGTTTTTGTAATGGTGATATGATTAACTGAGGGGGTTTGTTGTACCTTTTCCCCTAGTAAATTATTATGGCGCTCTGCTTGCAGATTTTCTATTTCATTTTTATATGTATGACCACCTGTTGAATTTCTATTATTAATTTCCTTTTCTACAGAGGAGGTTTCTATTTTTTTACTTGCCTTTGTAATTTCATTTGGGGTTTCAGCAGTGAAAAAGTAAATGCTTCCTGATAATAAAATAAAAGGAAGCAGCCAGAAAATAAATCTTTTTCTATCCTTTTTTTTCCTGATCTGTTCTTCCACTTTATCCCACACAGGTGCCGAAGGAGTAAAAGATAGCTCCTCTAATTTATTGCGAACCTGTTTTTCAAATTTTTGTTCTTGCATACGCTTCCATTTTAGGATCCGAGTTTTTCTTTTCCATCCAGCTAATTAACAAACCTCTTGCCCTGGCATACTGTGAACGGGATGTGCCTTCATGAATGCCTAGCAGAGCTCCTATTTCAACATGCGTAAAACCTTCAACTGCATGCATGTTAAAAATGGTTTGGTACCCCGTAGGTAGTTGCCGTATCATTTCTGCAAGTTCTTTACCTGCCATCTGCACTTCGGGGTTATTACTATCAACAGGGTGCATATAATCATCGCTAAATAACATTTCACTTCTGTATCGGCTATGTTTTTTTAAAAAATTAATGGCAGTATTTACCATAATCCGCCGGATCCATGCACCCAGCTCTCCTTCAGATTTATATTGGCTAAGACTTCTGAATACTTTTACAAACCCTTCCTGCAATACATCCTCGGCATCAGCCATAGATTTGGTATAGCGGTAACATATACCCAGCATAGGTCCTGCAAAAAGATGGTACAACTGCTTTTGGGCAGCAGGTTTTTCTTTAATACAATCTCTTACCAACTCGCAATAATCCATTCCGGAGGTTATAACAGGTGTTGACAATATGCACAATGAAACCGTTGCAGCGCTGAATAAGTTTATTTTATTGCAGGCGCTATTTTTCTATCTCTTTTTTAATATTATACAAACCCTGCTCCATCATCCGGCCATAATTTCCTTCATAAAATAAAGAGCCAAATTTTTCCCAAGGATACCAGGAAAGATGAAAATCAATATACCATTGCAAAGTGCCATATTCTTTACCAGGTTCTGTATGTAATTGCCAGGCAGTATTGATTACTTTTTTGCCTTCCTGCTCCCATTGCATTTTCAGAATGGAATCATTTTGCAATATTACCCGAGTATCAATTTTAGCCAGGCTTACCCTATTATCACCTCTATGAAAGAAAGCAGGATGCCATCTGTGCCATTGATCTTTATTCTTTACCAGCGAAAAAATAGAATCATTGTTTGATTTTATATAAATGATTTTTGAAAGCCTGATGTTGGAGGGTATAATAAGTGAGATGATGGTAATGATACCAAAAAGAAAGATAAAGCTTATGAAGACAAGTTTAATAATACGCATTGTTACTCCCAGCGAAACACTTTAATGGTGACAGAATAAATGACCGCTCCCCAAACAATAAGTATCAATATCTGCTCCCAGCAACTGTTAAGATGAGCCCCCTCAAAAGCAACATTTCTGAGTGCATCATTAAAAGCAGTAAGCGGTAAAAATTTTATGATGGGTTGTATACTTTCAGGCAATGATGATTTTGGAAAGAATGTACCAGATAAAAAATACTGAGGAAACATAAATAAATTGGAATA
>JAYULK010000106.1:0-181981 GCA_043763635.1 Chitinophagaceae bacterium | reverse complement strand
ATGCCGGTTGTAAAAAAATAATCAGCAGCATTGTGCGTAATACCTTTACCTGCATTAACATCAAGCATTATATTATAGCTTACATAATATGCTAAACCTCCATCAATATAATGTTCCGGCTTATGGCCTTTTTGAAAACTGCCATATTCTTCTATAAAAGCTGCCCATTTCTCAGAAAGCTCAAACTGTGGCGATAAAGTGTAAAGCCAGGTTTGTTGTTTCTCAGTGCTGTTCCAGTCTCTCCCAACATTATAGCTAAGCTTTATTTTTTCAGTAAGTTTATTTTGAAACAAAGCTCTCAGGCGGTAAAAATGCCCATCAAGCTTATGATCCCTTGAGGCCCATTTTGGCATTCCTACCTGTGCATATAAAGCGGTGGTAAAAGATGTGTCCTTAGATTGAAACAGGTGCGCCTTTAAACCCAGTTCCACGGGCTCTAATCCGTAATTAAACATGCTTTTAGAATAAATGCGTTCACTGGTTGCAGTTGCAGTTAAGCGCAGTTCCAATTGTTTTAAAATGCCATAGCGCAAAACAGCTTCAGGATGATGAAGGGTATAATCCACTTTGTTCTCCTGCTGTTTTCTAAAGCCTGCTTCAAACTGTAAGGCTCCTTTATCTACCAATTGGGCAGATTGTCCTTCCGTGGGACGATCGGTATCTATTTTATCCTGAGCAACTGCAACTGTTGATAGCAAGCAACTAAACAAAAGTGTTTTCTTCGTTAACCGCATAAATATGTATTTATAAAATTCTTATTAAGCAATACAACTATTACACCAGGTGAATAGGATCGCATCTTTCAAATAGCCCACTTGTTTATTGGTCTGGCACCTAATGTCTGACCAAATAATTTTTACACCGCTTTTGATGTATGCCTTGCTATATGTGATGGCTTCATAAAAACGTGAATTTAGTTAGCTCACTGTAATGAGAAAGAAAACAAAAGTTATTTATATCGGTATCATAACCCGGGCTGATGCATAATATTCAGGCAATTGCATATCCCCGCATAAACAGGATTCCATAATAACCGGAATGAACCAAGTTATGGTTTTACTATAGTCCTTTCCCTTGGTGTTTGCCATTCTCAAATACCCAACCTACAATACCAAACAACGGCATGAAAAAAAATGGTGCAAAGAACAGAAGTATCTTTTAAAGATTTATTTCATAGGTTTACTTTCCTCTTTTCTGCTTGTTATATTTCAACGGAAAAGTGTACCATCAGGCATCGCCATTCATAAAAGAAATAAAAAATGCTTAGCCCCAAAATAAGAACAGAAAAAAGAATTGCGGAAATAGCCTGGTTCAGCGCTTTGTGCGGAGATGATACTGCCTATATAGGATATGTGGATGAAAAAAGAAGAAGCAGCTTTGCTCATTGCAGCCGCATTGTAAAAACAGCAGACAAGCTGGGTTATAAAAATATTTTATTGCCTTCCTCTTATATTATTGGTCAGGATACCCTGGGGTTTGCAGCAGCCATTGCCCCACAGATAAAACAAATGAACCTGTTAACAGCAGTGCGCTGTGGCGAAGTGCATCCGCCCATGCTTGCCCGTAGTATTGCTACATTGGATCATATTTTAAAAGGGCGTCTCACTATTAATATTATTAATTCTGATTTGCCCGGCTTAAAAGAATCCGGTGAACTACGTTACCAGCGAAGCGAAGAAGTAATTCAAATTTTGAAGCAGGCGTGGACAGAGGAGCGCATACAGTTCAAAGGAGAAATCTATCAATTTGATCTACCGTCTGCACCGGCTAAACCCTATCAGCAAAATGGCGGTCCTTTGCTTTATTTCGGTGGTATATCAAATGAAGCAAGAGAATTATGTGCCCGGCATTGTGATGTGTTTTTAATGTGGCCCGAACCTGAAAAAGATTTGGCAGATACGATGCAGGATTTAAGCAACCGTGCTGCTACCTATGGCCGCACATTAGACTTTGGTTTGAGGATACATGTGATTGTACGTGAAACTGAAGCCGAAGCGAAAGCTTATGCAAAAAAATTAATGTCGAAGTTTGATGCAAAAACTGCAAACGAATTAAAGCATAGAAGTTTAGATTCGAAATCACAAGGCGTATTGCGCCAGGATGAAAACCGCACAAGACTGGCAGATGCCGATGATTTTATTGAACCTATGTTATGGACAGGTATCGGCAGGGCCCGTTCGGGATGCGGCGCCGCCATTGTAGGCGATCCTGACCAGGTGCTTAAAAAACTAAACCGTTATATGGATATGGGCTTCCGGTCTTTTATTTTGTCCGGCTACCCGCACCGGGAGGAGTCAGTTCTTTTTGCAAAATATGTATTACCCTTTCTTCCCAATGTTTCTATGCCTGAATATCAAAACCGCATTCCGGCTAAAGAACCGGTTACGCCTTTAACTACTGGAGCCTTGCAAGCCTGATCATGGCGGAACAAATACTTCATAATATAACAACTGAAATGAGCGTGCAAAAAGCAACCAGTTACCGGTGGCGGATATGTGCACTTCTTTTTTTCTCTGTTGTTATACATTATATAGACCGGCAGGCTTTATCTCAAGCTGTTGTAGATGAAAGCTTTTTAAAAGATACGGGGCTAATGGGAAGTGATGGCAAACTAAATAAGGAATTATATGGTTATCTGGATGCATCTTTTAAAATAGCCTTCATGATCGGCTTCCTGCTCATGGGAAATTTTTTAGATCGTATAGGAACCAAAAAAGGGTTTTCGCTTGCCATACTTACGTGGAGCTTTGGTGGCATGGGACAGGCTATAGCCGGGTCTTTCACAGGGTTAAGCATTACACGGTTTGTGTTGGGTATTGGCGAAGCTGGTAATTTTCCGGCTTCTATCAAAACAGTAGCAGAATGGTTTCCACGCAAAGAGCGATCATTGGCTACGGGAATATTTAATACCGGATCGAATGTGGGCATTATGATCGCCCCTTTTTTTATGTTATTTTTTGTAACCTGGTTTTCCTGGAGAATAGCTTTCTTAGCGGCAGGATTATTAGGATTAATATGGATTATTTTTTGGTGGAAGATGTATAGCAAACCAGAAGATCATCCAAATGTAAATGCAGCGGAATTAGCACTTATTGAAAGTGAGCCATCCGAACCTGAAGTTAAAATATCCTGGCTGCAGCTTTTTAAATTGCGCCAGACATGGGCATTTGCGTTAGGCAAATTTTTTACCGACCCTGCCTGGTTTTTATACCTCATCTGGTTGCCCACTTTTTTTAAAGAAGAGCACAACATAGACCTTAAAGCTATGGTACTGCCTATGATGGTTATATACATCATATCTGCATTTGGCAGCATTGGCGGCGGATGGCTTTCATCCCGCTTATTAAATAAAGGCTGGCATTTAAACAAGGCTCGTAAAACCACATTTTTTTTATGTGCGCTTTGTGCAGTGCCTGCATACTTTGCTTCTGTTACTGCTGATTTATGGATAGCCATTCCTATTATAGGAATAGCCACAGCGGCACATGCAGGTTTTTCTGCTAATCTATTTACACTTGTTTCAGATACCTTTCCAAAGCAAGCTATAGCTTCTGTAGTTGGAATAGGCGGCACTTTTGGCGCCATTGGCGGGGTGATTATATCAGCATTGAGCGGAGTAGTGTATCAGCAGTTTGGACCAGCACCGCTTTTTGTATATGGTTCTCTGGCATACCTTATTGCGTTGGGAATTATTCATGGGTTCAATCCTAATTTAACTGCTGTTCCTTCAAGTGTAATAGAATCAAAATCTACAAAAGACGGGTTGATCACACCTTCATAAAATTCACAGTAACCCTTTTGTTGAGCCGCCACGAAATCCTGAACCGGATATATAGCTGCGGCAAACCCATTGTAAAAGAAAAAATTTGCATTATATGCGGGCTGCATCTTGTATAAAGGAAACATCTCTAAAATAACTTTGCCCCATGATACCCAATAATGGTAAAAAATATACAGCGGGTAATTACTCCCAGGCAACACCAGGTAATTAATTTTTGCAATGGTGCATTAAAGCCTACGCCTACAGCAATACTAACGGGGGCGCCAACAGTAATAGTTCCTAAGAATCCTAACCCTATGATGCCGTATTTATTCCAGATACGATAGATAAGCCCGGTAGCCGGCTTTTCCGTTTTTTTCTTTTTGTATTTAGATATGAATCCCCTGATCTTATCTCCCAGGAAAGCGGCTATAAATACACCTGATATGCCTCCTGCAATGCTGGCCAATAATATAGCCCATGGAGATAAGCCAAAAGCAAATCCGGCCGGAATAGCAGCGTAAATTTCAAAACTGGCTAAGGCGAGAACTGTAATAAATTTTAAAACCATAATGGAACAAACTGTAAGCTGTAAAAATAAAACATAAGGCATAGCCGGATTGTTAATCCTGACAAAGCCTTATCGGTTTGTATTAAGGTTAAAAAATAAGTATCAAGAGTGCTAACTTATTTATTAGCTCAGCCACAAACTTGCAAACGGTTTTGCATTATACTGGTACGACTTCTGCAATAAAGTTATTTGCCATTAACAATAATTAGTTTCTTTTGTTAGGTTCAGGTATCATTTCATAAAACACATTATCATGTTTAAAAACTTGCTCTACTTTGTAACTGGTATAGCTTTCGTAGCATCAGCTTGCAGCACTAATTCATCTAATAGCGTTAGTAGTAATAACCGGAATTCCGATTCAACTTACCCATCTGTAGAAACCAAAACACCTAATTCAAGCTACAAACCCGCTTTTGCAGGGCAAACCCGTATTGCAGGAACTAAAACCTCTACACCTTTTGAAGGAACAGTATTGACCAGCGATTTGAAAAGACCCTGGGGTATAACCGTATTGCCAGACGGCAGGCTATTAATTACAGAAAAAGAAGGCGCCATGCGTATTGTAACCACTGCCGGAAATATTAGTACGCCGCTTACAGGATTGCCTGCAGTAAATGCAAGCGGACAAGGCGGCTTATTAGGAGTTACCATTGATCCATCTTTTCCGGAAAACAGAATGATCTACTGGACCTTCTCGCAAAAAATAGCAGAAGGCAATCTAACTGCTGTAGCCAAAGGAAAATTATCTGCGGATGAAAAAAGCATTGAAAACGCAATGGTCATTTACCAGGCAAAGCCTGCTTACAATGGAAATTTACATTATGGGGGAAGAATAATTTTTGACAAAAGCGGAAACTTGTTTGTTAGTACAGGGGAGCGTTCCGATATGGCAACAAGACCACAAGCCCAGGCGCTTAATTCTGCACTAGGTAAAGTTTTACGAATTACTACAGACGGCAAGCCGGCTGCAGGTAACCCATTTTTAGATAACGCCAATGCAAAACCGGAGATATATAGTTATGGACATAGAAATGTGCAGGGGCTTGCTTTTCATCCACAAACAGGCGATCTATGGGAAAATGAATTTGGCCCTCGTGGCGGCGATGAATTAAATAAAATACAACCTGGAAAAAACTATGGCTGGCCTGTTATTACTTATGGCATTGAATACAGTGGGGAAAAAGTAGCGGGAGAACTCACGCAAAAGGAAGGTATGGAGCAACCGGTATATTATTGGGATCCGGTGCTATCTCCTAGTGGAATGATCTTTTATAACGGTGATAATATGCCCGAGTGGAAAAACAATTTATTTATTTCAGGTTTAAACAGCAACCACATTGCAAGGCTTGTTATAGAAAATAATAAGGTGGTGGGTGAAGAAAGATTACTGGCAGATCAGAACCAACGTTTTCGTGCTATAGCACAGGGAAAGGATGGCGCCTTATATACCGTAACAGACGAAGGAAGGTTGTATAAAATAAACAAAAAATAACCTGATGATTTTTCGGCCCCTACATAAAAGGCTGAAAGAAACAGGTTTTAAAAGCTAATCAGCCTTTAAAGCAACAATCAGCAGCACTCATTAAACATTGTTGCAGATTGTTGCTTATGCTTTTTATAACATAGAAATACGAAATCTGCAAAAGCGTGGGCGATGCTAAACGCAGTGTAAGCTTACTTCTTCCTTTACAATTGTAAATATCAAGTCTTGTTATTCCTTATTTTTAATGCACATTAATATTATGTGAACGCATGAAAAATATATTAGTTTCTCTGTTTTTACTTCCTTTATTAGCACAGGCACAAAGTGGAAGAGTGCAGGATAATTTGTCCTTAAAAAGTAAAATTTTAAACATGGACAGGAAGTATGCCATTTACCTTCCGCCTGATTATGAAACCTCGCAAAGAAGCTACCCTGTGCTTTATTTACTACATGGCAGTGGCGACGACCAGACAGGCTGGGTACAGTTTGGCGAAGTGCAGAACATTACCGATAAAGCCATTAAAGATGGCGTGTCAACCGCTCTTATTATAGTAATGCCTGATGCCAATACCGGGCGCAGAGGCTATTTTAATGACATTAAGGGAGATTGGCGTTATGAGGATTTCTTCTTTCAGGAGTTAATGCCTTTTATAGAAAAAACATATAGAACAAAAAATGAAAAGAGATACAGGGCCATTAGCGGCTTATCTATGGGTGGCGGCGGATCTTTTATGTATGCTTTACACAGGCCTGACCTGTTTTCCGCAGCTTGCCCGTTAAGTGCATCTGTAGGCCCCATCACTTTAGCAGATGCAAAAGCTACTTTTAAAAGGAATACTAATAATACGGGCTTAACCGACACTACCATTAGCGCTTACTATAATAACCATAGCGCCCTGGCGCTTGTTAATAATATTGCAGACAGTGTAAAAAAATCAGTACGGTGGTATATTGATTGTGGCGATGATGACTTTCTTTATGAAGGCAATTCTTTGGTGCATATTGCAATGAGGAAAAAAGAAATACCTCATGAATTTCGTGTACGTGACGGCGCTCACAACTGGACTTACTGGCGTACATCTCTACCCACAGTTTTAGAGTTTGTCTCAATGAGCTTCCGGCAATTTTAGTTGATCAATTATCTATGATTTGTAATTCTGTTTATTGAGAAATTTAATGCAATCAGCTTTTACATTTTATGGGTTACCTACTGAAAAATAAAAGAGGTGTAGGAAATCACTACCCAACTAATGGTGTAACATTTCAAGCGGGTAAAATGTATTTTTTAGTATAACTTCAGGTTGCATGCGTACAATTATAATTATTGCTTTAATAGTATCAGCTACAGTGTTAAAGGCACAAACGTTTTTACCTCTTAGCTATATAAATAATACCTACGGAGGAAGGCTTGCTGCTAATACTCATTTTAATGACAGCTCGCAAAAGAAGTTGTTTTTTACCAGCTTCAGTGGTATCTCAACATCTTATAGTTTTTATAAAGGCAGTCATGCAACTTTTTTTGCCGCTCCGGTTTCTTTACAACTTAACAGAAGATTAAATAATAATTTATATGCCTTTGCAGGCATAACTGTGGCGCCTGCTTATGTAAATTTCAACCGGTCGTTTATGTCAGCGGATGTTACTATAGCTGCTTTAAATGCCAGCGGCCCTTATATGTACTCAGGCGCAGCATTAGGGCTGCAGTATATAAATGATGAAAGAACTTTTTCTGTCTCGGGTAGCATAAGCGTTGAAAATAATAACTATCCCGCTCTTCCTTATTATAGAAATACCCAGGCAAAACAAATTCCCTCTACGTACCCAACCAGGTAATTAAAAGCCAGGTACCTACACAGCATGTTTATGATACAGCAATATGAAGAACAGTTTTTCTGATCAAACATGCATCTATAATTTTGTTGCTAAATTTTGAAACCGTATTATCCAACTACTATTTACTAGTCAATAAAAACTGATAATGTTCAGGGCGTAGCCTATCAATAAAATTATAATGCATTTTCTCCGGTGAAAGACCGGGTTATTTATATGTAACCACAAGTTTATAGGCAATTACTTGATAATGCCTTTAATTTGCTGAAAAATTGCATGCAGGAACATTTTTATAATGTCACTTACAAAGTTTATGAAAAGGGAGATGTAAAAAAAAGTGGAAGCTGTTTATTAAGAACCTCTAAAGTACCAACACTTGATTCTGTTAGAAACTACATCCGTAATCATTTTCTGAATGATCCTAAAGCAGTAATATCTTTTTCCGAAGTAGAGAGCCTCAGTAAAGAAGTGTACCTACAGCTCGGCGGAGATCCTGATGCTCCCCTGCTTAAGGTAGAAAGCTGGTAATGCTTCCAGCACTAACTTCGTGTTGTGCTCATTAGTATAGGATGCCGCACTCTGATAACTGATCTTCATTAAAAATCCTTTGTCCTTCTTTTGCAACATTTTTGCAACCCAAACAAATGCATTTCGCCTAAAAAGCATTTCTAACATGAAAGTACAATAGTGGCATAATTATTTTATCACCTTCTATATCAAATTATTGAAAACTTAAAGCTCCCTTGCTCGTAAGAGACGGGGCTTTTTTATATTCAAATTATTAACTCAAAAAATATTAATGAATAGCGGGCCGGTAATAATTGTAGATGCAGATGCAGATGACAAAGAATTTTTAAATGAAGCCTGGAAAGAGTTGGAGTATCCAAACCCCTTGCTATTCTTTAATAATGGCAAGCAGGTGATAGACTACTTAAAATCAGAAAAACAGATACCATTCCTCATTTTGTGTGATGTTAATATACCCGGAATGGATGGATTTGAACTGAAAAAAAAAATTCTGGAAGACATGTCTATGAATTATAAAAGCATTCCATTCGTTTTTTGGTCTTCGCAGGTCTCTCAATCCCAAATAGAAAAAGCTTATGATCTGGGGGTAAACGGTTTTTTTGTAAAAGACATAAAATTTAAAGAGCTAAAACAGTCTTTAAGGGTTATAGTAAACTATTGGTCAAAAAGCAAGGTTCCTCAATAAGGTTCATACATCATAGATGGATAAGCTACATACTACCCCATTGCTCAGTTGATGATAAATGCAATAACAAAAATGTATGAACCTTCTAAATGTGAGTTTTATTAGTACAAGCTATTACTGTGGCAGTACTTAATTTACTATTTCAAAGGCTGGCCGCCTACAACTTATTTTATTGATACAAGAGAATGAACCAATGAGAATATTATTAAGAAGGTTGTAATGTTTTTACCACAGCTTCGCTTACACCTGTAAAGCTGAATCCCCCATCATGAAACAAGTTTTGCATAGTTACATAACGCGAAAGGTCACTAAACATCGTCACGCAATAATTGGCACAATCATCTGCAGAAGCATTTCCTAAAGGACTCATTTTTTCAGCATAGTCTATAAAAGAATCAAAGCCTTTAACCCCGCTGCCAGCCGTGGTACGGGTAGGCGATTGAGAAATTGTATTCACCCGCACTTTTTTACGAACGCCATAATGATATCCAAAGCTTCTGGCAATGCTTTCAAGCAAGGCTTTTGCGTCAGCCATTTCATTATAATCAGGAAACACACGTTGCGCAGCAATATAAGTTAGACCCACAACACTTCCCCATTCATTCAGCGCATCCATATCCCATGCAGTACGTAGCACACGGTGTAAACTGGTAGCAGAAATATCAAGAGACTTCTGGTTCCATTCATAGTTCATTTCTGTATAACTCTTACCCTTGCGTAAATTCAGGCTCATACCAATAGAATGAAGTATAAAATCAACGCCTCCATTAAAATGTTTTTGAGATTCTTCAAACAGCTTTTTAAGATCGTCCATATTGGTAACATCGGCTGCTACTACAGGGGCTTCAATAGCCTCCGATAATTTATTGATCTCACCCATGCGCAATGCAATTGGTGCATTGCTCAATACAATCTGCGCTCCCTGCTCATGGCATTTTAAAGCAGTTTTCCAGGCAATTGATTTTTCATCAAGCGCTCCGAAAATAATTCCCTTTTTTCCTTGTAATAAATTATTGGACATGTTACATCTTGATTTTGGAGCCGTAAAAGTAATAGTTTATGATAACTATGAAATAACCCATGTATAAATTACCAGCGCCACGCCATAAGCAATAAATAATGTGAGAGCAGCAGCAGGGGCAATAGCGTACAACAATAATGATAATATACCGGCTAATACTAATCCCATTGAATACCATTCCTTCCAGGTTTTATGCTTAACCCGGACTGGATATTCTATATGACTTAATGGCAAGGCCAGTGAAATACAAACAAGGCCTGGAATGAATAGATTATTATAAGCTGTGCCTTCACAAATATTTGTAAATGCTGACAGAGAAATAAGCAAAATACCCACAACTAAAGAGGGCACGGCCGTTAGAGCGGCCCATTTCTCTGTATTGGTTAAGGCATGCTTGCCAATGGGATGAGATAACAGAAAGAAATTTGCAATTGAATTAATGGTCCATGTTGCTACAACAAAAAGAATATATACTCCTACCAATATCCACGTAAGACCAGAAGTAGATTCATTGCTGTTTAATAAACCCACTAAAATGCGAAAGACAATATAAATAATGAAGGGCATAAGCCTTTGCAGGCGCTTGCCTTTGTTATTGATCCAAAAACTATACTGTAATAATAACCGATACGGAAGCACTTTTGATTTCAAGGCTTCCTTTAAACCGGTTCTTGCGTTGCTATAATCCGGCTTAATGCGTAAGGCTTCCAAAAAGTGGCTTGTTGCTTCTTTATGTTTTCCTTTTTCTAAAAAATTCCATCCTACTGTAACGTGTGTTGTTGCATTATCGGGATCCTGGGCCAATGCATATTGCATTGTTTCAATAGCGTCTTCTGTTCTTTTTAATTTATTTAAAGCAATAGATCTTGCATTGAGGCAGGTAATATTTTCAGGATCAACTGCCAAGCCCTCGTTGGCTTTGTCTAAAGCAACTTGAAATCTTTTGTCTTGTAATTCTATATGAGAAAGCAAACCAAAATATTCTGCATTGTAAGGATTGATCTGTATTGCTTTAACTAAATTATCAATAGCTGCAGGATGAAGGTTTTTATGATAGTAGCCAAATGCAAGCAGGTAAAAATAAAAATCATTGTTCGGATCAAGAGATATAGCCTGCTGCATTACTTCTATTCCCCGATCGTACTTTGCTGCATTTAAATAACACCGGCCTAAAAGCGCCAAAGCGTAATCATTTTCAGGTTCATGCTCTAAGGCTTGCCTGATCTGTAGCTCTGCATCTTTATACCTACCCTGTTCTAATAATAACCTTGCACGATCAAGCAATACACTAATATCAACCACTATTTTTTTATTTTTAAATACTTCAATATCTCATCATACAAACCAGATTCATTTGCATAAAGCGCATAATTGCGGGCCGAAGAAAACCATTCCAATGTGGTTGGACGATGTTGCTTTACAGCCTTTAATAAATCCTTTGTATTAATAGGCTGTATAGATCCTTTGGCCATGGACTCTCTTAATTTATCTTCGGTGGCTATATCTATAATAGCTTTTAAATCGGCTCCTGAATAATTCTCTGTAGCCTGTGCTACTTTCCTGGCATCTATATTTTCCGTGGGCTTTCCTACTAATACAGATACTAAAATTTCTTCTCTTGCCTTTTCATCCGGTGGCTCAACAAAAATAATACGGTCAAACCGGCCTGGCCTTCTAAAAGCAGGATCAATGCTCCAGGGGGCATTGGTAGCAGCAAGTATTAACACACCTTCATTATTTGCATCTACACCATCCAGCTCGTAAAGGAATTGGTTGATTACATGCCTCATAGCGGATTGCTTTAGATCGCTACGACTGGCACCCATTGCATCCACTTCATCAAAGAACAAAACGCATGGTGCATTTCTGCGGGCCATTTCAAATATTTCGTGCAGGTTCTTTTCACTGTTGCCAATCCACATATCCAGGATGTCATGCAAGCCAATGTTGATAAATTTTGCACTGATCTCCCCTGCGGTAGCCTTGGCTATAAATGTTTTGCCACAACCAGGAGGGCCATACAACAGGATACCGCCGCCAGTCTTTTTTCCAAATGCTTTATATAGATCAGGGTTTTTTAATGGCTCTATTATCTTTAAAGAAATTTCATCTTTTACCCTTTGCATACCACCAACATCAGAAAATTTTTCCTGTGGTTTTTGCATAAAATATCCCGACATATTATCTTCTTCTTCATCAAACTCATCGAAAAGACCACCACCGGAAGGCATGCGTAAATGATTATCAATTTCCTCATCTATAAAATCAGGATGAAAAGCAATCAATTGCTGATAAATATCTATAGCATGCTGCAAAGCATTTTCTTTAATCAAACATTTTACATAAAGCACCTTGTCTGCAGGGGGCATGTCTTGTATGCCTTCGTAAATAATAACAGCAGTTGAATATTTTTGAAGATGGTAATAACAAGCTGCCAATCCCAACTGCGCTTTTACATTACCATAGCTTTTTTCTAAAGCGGTTTGAAATTGTATGGCTGCCTCTTCATACATTTTTTCATTCACCATTAGCTGGGCTACCTGTAGCCTCAGCGGTACATTCTCGGGGGAGTATTGTAAGGCATCAAGTAAATTATCTATTACTTCATTCTTCATAAGCGCTAGTTAATTAAAATCCGGAATTAATTCATGACCATTTCTCTTGCATTCTCCAATGCAGCAGATGTAGGTTTTTCACCACTTAACATTTTAGCAATGGCAACAATACGTTCGTCAGTGGTAAGCAGTTTTACTCTTGTTGTTACTGCATCATTACTTACCGCTTTATGCACAAAATAATGCGCATCTGCCTTACCTGCAATTTGCGGCTGGTGTGTAATGCAAATAACCTGCCTTAAGCCTGCCAGTTCTTTCATAATAAAACCAACTTGTTTTGCTGCTTCACCAGAAATACCTGTATCAATTTCATCAAATATAAGCGTAGGCAAATTGATGGACTGTGCTACCAACGATTTAATGCAAAGCATAAGGCGGCTTAGCTCACCACCACTTGCCACTTTTCGTAATGGTTGAAGTTGGTTCAATTTATTAGCATCAAACAAAAACTCAATATTATCATAACCGTTTGTATTAAGCGCCACCCTTGCTACTTCAACCTTTAAACGTGCGTTAGGCATACCTACCTGGTGAAGCATAGTGTTTACTTTCTTTTCCAGGGGTGTTACCACATTTTTTCTTGCAGCAGATAATTTAGCAGCTATCCCTTCGGCTTCTTCCAATAGCTTTTGGCATTCTTTCTCACAGGATTTTATACCTTCATCAATATTTAAAACAGCCTGCAGCTTTTCATTTAACTCTGCATGAATTTGCACTAATTCATTGGTTGTTTTAACGCCATGTTTCTTTAATAGGCGATACCCTAAAGAAAGGCGCTCATTCATTTTTTCGATAGTATCAGCATCGTAGTTTATATCGTTATGAAGTCGCTCTGTTTCATCGGCAATATCCTGGAGTTCTATATACGAAGATTGTATACGCTTCACCAGTTCAGGTATTTGAGCATGCAATCCTGCATAATGCTGTAACTGGCTGCATAAAGATTTAAGTTGGCGAATTAAAGGTGTCTCGCTTTCTTCCATTTCAAAATAGGCCTTTGCTAAAGCAGTTTTAATTCCTTCTGCGTTAGTTAGCATCTTAAGCTCTGTATCAATATCTTCCAACTCTGCTTCTTTAAAGCCCGCTTCATCAAGTTCATTAAACAAAAACTGATTATAGTCAAACTCTTTTTCAAACTGTGTTTTCTGTTCCTTTAATTGTTCAAACTTTGCTTTTGCAACATGCGCTTTTGTAAAAATTTTTTTATACTCTTTAAGTAAAGATGCATTTCCAGCTAAAGCGTCAAGCACTTCTCTCTGAAAATTACTCTCCCCGATTTCAACTGTATCAAATTGCTGGTGCAGGTCTACGAGAAGGCTTGTTATTTGTTGTAATTGACCAAGGTTAACGGGTGTATCATTTACAAAAGCCCTTGATTTGCCATTCGGTGCAATCTCTCTGCGTACAACTATTTCATCTTGTATATCCAGTTCATTTTCCTTGAAAAAGATTTCTACTTCCTCGCTATCATCACGTTTTTTAAATACGCCTTCAATAATACATTTACGATCGCGGTTACGCAAGGTGCTGCTTTCGGCCCGCTGCCCCAGTATCAGGCCCATAGCCCCTACAATAATTGATTTTCCCGCCCCTGTTTCGCCCGTTAATATATTCAAATGAGCCGAAAAATCAATCTCCAGCTCATCTATGATTGCATAATTTTGAATGGATAACTTACTCAACATAATCAGCGACAAAATAAAGCATTTACTGATTCGCCGGTAAAAAAAAGGCCGCTATTAGCGACCTTTTTCAATATGATTTTTTGTATTGATTAAACCCTTCTCATCTTTAGAAGCGAATGTTAATTCTTGATTCGCAAAATCTTGTTCCAATCCGTAAAATCAGTGATCATTATTTTACTTCAACAGTATCGTTTAAATCAGAATCTACAAGGATGCGGCCACAGTTTTCGCAAACCATTATCTTTTTGCGTTGTTTGATCTCACTTTGTTTTTGAGGAGGAATTGAATAGAAGCACCCACCACAAGCATCTCTTTCTACCGGTACTACCGCTAACCCATTGCGATAATTATTGCGAATTTTATCATAGCTGGTGAGTAACCGTGGATCTACGTGCTTTTTTGCGCCATCAGCCAGCTTATTAAAATGTGTTTCTTCTTTCTCCGTAGTAGCGATAATTTTTTCAAGCTCACCTTTTTTAGAATTAAGAACACCTTCTTTAGAAGCGATCGCTTTTTTCGCTTTTTCTAAAGCCACTGCTTTTTCAGCAATCTCTTCGTTAGCATCTCTAATATGCTTTTCGCACAGCTTTACTTCAAGCTGCTGCATTTCAATTTCTTTATTGATGGCTTCAAACTCACGATTGTTCTTTACATTCTCGCTTTGCTTTTCATATTTTTTTTCTAAATCAAGCGCATCTTTTATTGAAGTTTTCTTTTGCTCAATAAATTCGGTAATACCGTTAATCTCTTCTTCTATACGTAACTGGCGGGCATGCAAACCCTGAATCTCATCTTCAAGATCGGATACTTCCATCGGTAACTCACCCTTCAACACCTGAATTTCATCCAGCTTTGAATCTATTTTTTGCAGCGACACCAGGGAAGACAACTTTTCTTCTACTGAATATTCTTTAACGTTTGCCATAAATGAGTTTATAGTTTATTGTTTTGGGTTTGTCGTTACAATTTGAGCCTTACTTCTGCATCATAATCCTTGTTCCTAATTCGATATGTATGTTACCAGCTCTGGTAATTCTATTCATCACCTGTTGTGTCACTCACTTGTACTTCTGTAATTCTTTCAGCTTATCCCTGGCCATAAAAAAATGCCGCTTCAAACCGGGGGCCGTCCAACTTGCCTTTACATAAAATATTGCACCGGGTTCGTATTCACTTCCGTTTTAAGGACGGCAAAGGTAGGGAAATTATGCACCAAAAGGTCATGCAACAAGTCTATGGTAAACTGCTCACTTTCATAATGTCCAACATCCGCAACAACCAGTTTTTCTCCTGCATCAAAAAATTCATGGTACTTCACATCTGCTGTTATAAAAATATTTGCCCCTTCCTTCAACGCATCCGGCATTAAAAAGCTACCAGCCCCTCCACAAATAGCAACTTTTTGTACAGACTGATGGCGTAAACCTGTGTGTCTTATAACATGGCATTTAAAAACTTTTTTTATTTTTTCAAAAAATATAATTTCCTCAACAGGCTCCTCCAACTCTCCAATTACTCCTGCTCCAATGCCATAATGAACATTATTCATAGTATAAATATCATAAGCCACTTCTTCATAAGGGTGGTTCTCTAATAATGCTTTCACTATTTGAAGTTCTAAATAAGCAGGGTACACAACTTCTATTTTTGTTTCTTCTTCTACATGCATTTTGCCTACTTCACCAATATAAGGATCAGCTCCTTCCTCTGCTTTAAATGTACCTGTGCCTATACTGTTGAAGCTGCATTCAGCATATTTTCCAATATGGCCTGCCCCCGCTTTAAATATTGCCTGGCGTACTTCCTCTGCCTTGTCGTGGGGGGCAAATGTTACAAGTCGGCGTAAAATTTTCTCTTTGGGTCGAAGAATAGTACAGTGTTTTAAACCTAACAGTTCAGCAATTTTTCCATTAACTCCTGGCAGTACATTATCTAAATTGGTATGCGTTGCATAAATAGCAATGTCATTTTTTATTGCCAGGATAATAACCTTCTCTATATAATTTTTCCCATTTATTTTTTTCAATCCTTTAAAAATGATGGGATGATGAGCAACGACCAGGTTACATTTTTTATTGATTGCATCTTCTATTACCGCTAGGGTTACATCCAGGGTACATAAGGCACCGCTACAATCCCAGGAAGCACTTCCGGTAATCAATCCTGCATTGTCATAATCTTCCTGCAGTTCTGGTGCAGCAAACCTATCTATCACCAAAAGAATATCAGAAATTTTCATTGGCGAAAGTTAAGGCATACTTATTAAGGCGGATTGGCAGTTATTAAATTTGCAATTGTTGAGAATTGAGAAAGCCGGCCTACGAAATAAAAAAAAATAATTTACCATTGATTCGTTAGGAGGGTGTATTTACTTGCCTTCAGGGGTGTTAACATAAGCAATTTAATCAAACAAGAAGTTCTATCTATTCACTTTGGGTTATAAAATCAAAAGCTATGGTGAAACCCATGTGCATACCTCTGTTAACGCTAAATTTTACATTTGAAACCAGTTAAAAAACGGTCAACGTTATTTAGGCATAGACATCACGCCAGCTATAGACTACAAACTGTAAACTACAAACTTCCTCGTGGCATTTTGTCGGGTTTTTAGGGCAAGCATGGTATTTGATACGTCACAATTCACTTAATTTGCCTTACTAATAATTTAGATGATATGAGTTTTAAGTCAGAATTTGAGAAGTATGCGGTGAAACATCGTGGCATCTCCAGCAATACATTAGATAGCTATAACAAATACCAGGTAACCGCACTTACGCCTAATATCATTGAGGAAAGGCCTATGAACGTAGCCGTAATGGACGTTTACAGCCGCTTGATGATGGACAGAATTATATTTTTAGGCTATCCCATCAATGATGAAGTTGCAAATATTATTACAGCACAACTTCTTTTCCTGGATTCTACTGACCGTAACCGTGATATCAATATGTACATCAATTCGCCAGGCGGCAGCGTGTATGCAGGCCTTGGCGTGTATGATACAATGCAATACGTTTCTCCCGACGTAGCTACTATATGTATTGGCATGGCTGCCTCTATGGGAAGTGTGCTGTTAGCTGCTGGCACCAATGGAAAACGTGCCGCTTTGAAACATGCACGAGTAATGATGCACCAACCAAGTGGTGCTATTGGCGGACAAGCATCAGATATTGAAATCACAGTAAACGAGATTCGCAAGCTAAAAGGAGAATTGTATGATATCGTTTGCCACCATTCAGGCCAAACGTACGAAAGAGTAGAAGCCGATTTTCAACGCGACTACTGGTTAACAGCACCGCAGGCGAAAGAATATGGTTTGGTGGATGAAGTATTAATGACCAATCCGAAAAAACTAAAAAAAGATAAATAAGCTTAATTAAATGATATAAGATGATACAAGATTTATTACATAACCGCTTTCCGAAAATGCAACCTGAGCCTGGCGAACCTGAACCGGAAACTGATGAAGAAAAAGAGGAAAGGGCACAGATTGATACGCCAATGCTTTATAAACGCCTGGAAAAATATTTCTTTCAAACAAGAAGCATTTATTTATGGGGCGTAGTTGATGATAAATCTTCAAAAGATGTGGTTACTAAATTATTACTCCTTGAGGCGGATAACCCAGGGAAAGAAATTAAATTTTACATCAGCAGCCCGGGAGGAGTCGTAACGAGTGGCATGGTGGTGTATGATGTAATGCAAATGATTAAATCGCCGGTTAGCACTATTTGTATGGGACTTGCAGCTTCAATGGGAAGCATATTGCTAAGCGGTGGAGAAAAAGGCAGAAGATTCATTTTCCCTAATGGCGAGGTAATGATACACCAGCCTTCTTTAGGAGGCCATATACAAGGCGTAAGTGCTGATATGGAAATTCATGCGGAGCAGATACTAAGAACAAAAGAAATGGGTGCCCAGCTTTTGGCAAAGAATACGGGGCAAACCGTTGAACGCATCAGGAAGGATTTCGAAAGAGACTACTGGATGGATGCACCAAAATCCATTGAATATGGTATAGTTGATGGTATTCTGGACAAACTATACTAAGGGTTTCCTAAAAGCGTTTGAAAAAAACCGTTCTTAGTGGCGGTTTTTTTTAGCTTTGTACCAGAAACGTGCAGCGTTCGTACGATTGTTGCATTCTTATATAAGTACTTATTAACCTGAATAATGGCAAAAAACGTATTACACTGTTCTTTTTGTGGCAGAAGCAGAGATGAAGTAAAGATTCTGATAGCAGGACAGGAAGGGCATATTTGTGAAAACTGCGTAGAGCATGCCCGGGAAATTATTGACCAGGAGTTGCTGGTAAGAGATGAAAAAACTCCTGCTTCTTTTAAGCTAACTGTAAAGAAGCCAATGGAAATGAAAAAGTTTTTGGATGAATACATCATTGGCCAGGATGAAGCTAAAAAAGTGCTTTCTGTAGCTGTGTACAATCACTATAAACGTTTACAATACAAAACAGATAATTCGGGAAATGAAATAGAAATTGAAAAAAGCAACATAGTAATGGTTGGAGAAACGGGTACCGGTAAAACCCTGTTGGCTAAAACTATTGCTAAACTGCTAAATGTTCCCTTCGCCATTGTTGATGCCACTGTATTTACCGAAGCTGGTTACGTAGGTGAAGATGTGGAAAGCATCTTAACCAGGTTATTACAAGTCTGTAACTATGATGTAGCTGCTGCGGAACGTGGCATTGTTTATATTGATGAAATAGATAAGATAGCCCGCAAAGGAGATAACCCTTCTATAACCCGCGACGTAAGCGGTGAAGGCGTGCAACAAGGAATGCTGAAACTGTTAGAAGGAACTGATGTTTTAGTGCCGCCACAAGGCGGTCGTAAACACCCTGAGCAAAAATTGATAAAGATCAACACACAAAATATCCTCTTCATTTGTGGTGGAGCCTTTGATGGCATTGATAAGATTATTGGCCGCCGGGTACAAACAAATACAATTGGGTTTAATATAGATAAGCTATTGCAGGAAAATATGAAGAAGAACCTGCTGCGCTACGTAACCGCACAGGATTTGAAAGGCTTTGGGTTGATACCTGAATTATTGGGGCGTTTGCCTGTAGTTACCCATCTTGATCCTTTAGATGGGGAAACCTTACGTGCCATATTAACCGAGCCAAAAAATGCGCTAATTAAACAGTATATACGTCTTTTTGAATTAGAAGGTATTAAACTACACATAGAAGATGAAGTACTCAATTTTATGGTTGTAAAAGCTATAGAATATAAATTAGGTGCAAGAGGTTTAAGAAGTATATGCGAAGGCATACTTACCGATGCTATGTTTGAGCTTCCTTCATCAAAAGAAAAATTTTTCAATGTGGATATGGAATACGCCAACCGCAAGTTTGATAAAAGCAAGTTGAGCCTTCTTAAAGTGGCATAATAATTTTAGCTATTTATTGGGTGATATTTAAAGGGCATTACACTTATAAAATCACCTCACCCACAAAAAACTTTTTTCATCATTTTAAATCATTAGCCATGTTTGGAAACATGTTAAGCGGTAACCAGGAAAATGCAGCAGGCCAGGTAACAGAGTTAATTGATCGTTTAAAAAGCCAGGTAGGTCTTTCAGACGAGCAGGCAGACAAGGTAATACACACCATAAAAGATTTTGTGGTAGATAAATACCCTATGTTGCAAGGAGCTGTAGGTAACATTTTCGGCAACAAATAATTTCTAAGCCTCTATATTCATAAATGAATAGAGGCTTTTTTATGCCCGCTTATTAACTACCGATATTTATTATACATTGCTGTAAAGCTCAGACCGCCGCTATATTGCATTTATATTAATTGAAATGCAGCGTAATGTTCTTAATTCTTCTCTTAAACAATATTGATATGGGCTAATGTGCATTCCATAATTAACTATGAAAAATATAACCCTCTTTGCTCTTTGCTTTTGTTTGTGTAAGATTACGATTGCACAAGAAGATAAAACTTATACAACTAACCTTACTGTAAAATGGGTTCCTACAGGATTAATCCTTGGAAGCCTGAGTTTTGGAGGTGAATACAATTTTGGAAGAAGAAGTTCTCTTACCGCAAAAATTGGTATTCCTGTTGCTGCCACGCATAGTTTTGAGTATGAGGGTGAAGATGCTGACTTTAAAATGAAAGCAACTTCTTTTTTAGCAGGCTACCGTATATACTTATCCAAAAAACACATGAAGGGTTTATACGTTGAACCTTTCTTTAAATATGTATACCACACAAGCGAAGGCTCTGCCAGCAGCACATTAAATGACCGGCCTGCCAAAATGAATTTTTTTAATAATTACAATGGTGTAGGGATTGGTGCGCAACTAGGTGCACAATTTATGATAGGGAAACGTTTTGTAATTGATCTTTTCTTTCTTGGCCCTGAAATAAATGCAGCGTCCAACAAATTCAGGTCTGTTGAAACATCGTCTTTAATTCCATGGACTGAGTTTGAAGCTGCTGATGCAAGAAGAGACATTCTTGATTTTATAGATCAATTTCCTTTCCTGAGAAACAAAACGGAGGTAATGGTTGATAACAATAATAAAACGGTAACTGCCAATTTTAAAGGAGCATTGCCTGGAATAAGAACCGGAATTTCTTTCGGCCTTGCATTTTAGCAACAAAACATAGGCTATTTGCTAAATACCTTCTTTAATACGTCAGATGTACGTGCCATGGGATCTTTTCTAATCTTTTGTTCCTCCTGCCCTAGCTGAAGAAAAATGCCGGTTAAAGCTTTTTCTGTTACATAGGCCAATAGATCTGTTTCAACCTTTTCGGTACTAAATTTATTATAAGTAGTAAATACTGTGTTCCAGTATTTTGTTGCATTTACTTTTTGAAGAGAAGTCTCAATAACCGGACGAAAAGCTTCCGTTAGAGCGTTTGTTGTTTTGCCCTTTAAATAACCAGTTGCGGCATAGTCTCCTCCTTTTAAAATTCCAATTGCATCCTGAAAGCTCATTCCTTTGATGGCATTTATAAAAATAGGAACGGCATCTTTTGCTGCATCTTCCGCAGCACGATTCATAGAAAGAATGGCATTATCAACCTGCTTATTCATGCCCATGGCTCTTAATTTTTGTTCTACCTTTTGCGCTTCTGCAGGCATCAAAATTTTTATAGCAGCATCTTTAAAAAAGCCATCCACGCCAGAAAGTTTTGAAGTACTTCTTTCTGCTCCTACCTCTAAGGCCTCCTTTAATCCTTTAATGATTTCATCATTGCTTAATGAATTTTTCTGAGCATTAAACACAGAACCCATATTCACCTTACCAGCTGAATCTTTTTTAGATGCATTTTTAATAATGCCCTTTAGACCTTGTGCAGAAACCGAAAAAGAGAGAGAAAGTAAAATAAAAATGGAAAGATAGTTTTTCATAGATTGAGTTATTGGATTAAAAATAGAAATTAAGAACTTAACATGCGGTTAAAGAATCATTTTGTGAGCATTACTGTTTTAAACACGCCGCAAGTAAAATTAGGGAGGGGAAAGTAGAACAGCAAACGAGCTATAAAATTTAGAAAAGCAAGCTCCATTTTGTAACTACAAGGAATTTTGATAAACTTATGAAAATGCATAGATATGTGAAGCTGTCAATTGTAAGCATGTATGCCTAGTCCCCCTAATGAGTTGATTTGCTACTATTTAGATCAAAGCTTAATCAATTTTAAATTAAGTCTTTTGCCTTCATTTGCACCTTGAACAAAATATACTCCCGATGTAAGCCCGGTAAGTGAAACATGTTGGCTTTTAGAGGTAATGGTCATAGCGTGTACTGTTTTACCATTCAGGCTTATAATAGAAATCTTTTTGCCTATCCAGCTTGCATCATTGTTAAAATCAATAACCATTTCATTTTGCGCTGGGTTGGGATATAATTTTAGTTGTGCAGCCCCTATAGCAACTGGTGGTACAGGCGGTTGTTCGCCAGGCTTTTTAAGTTCTTCAATCCAAGGTTCGTTAAGACCTTTACTACTCATTAATGAAGCATGCGCATTTCCTTCTTCAAAAAAACTTCTCATTTTTTCCCTCTGGCCTTTTGTAAACAGGTTAAGGCATGCATCATTTGTAAAGTCCATATAGTTCATGTACATATCTCCGGAGGTGCCATTGCTACAACTGCTTCTGAACCCGGTGGGGCATCCGGTTGTGTAACCTCCCTGCTTGGGTGTATCATCTATTCCATCATCACCACAAAACGTATCGCCCCATATATGCTTTAATCCCATCCAATGGCCAGCTTCATGAACAAGCGTTCTACCTTTATCGTAAGGACCCGAAACATTTACAGTACCGAAGGCGGTCGTGTTAATTACAATGCCATCCTTTTCTGCTGCACCGCCTATATAACTTGCATAACCTAATAAGCTTCTTGTATTACCAACCCAGATGTTTAGATAATTTTGGCTGTTCCAGCCATCGTCTCCGCCCTGGGAGCTAAACTTAATTTTATCATCCATCTGCCAGGCAGTTACGCCGGTTTGCTTCCGAACAATACCATTTGTAGCTCTTCCCATAGGATCGGCAGTCGCTAAGGCAAACTCTATCTGAACATCAGCTGCAACAGATTTAAAACGCTCGGGCGTGTTTATTGAATCTTCATTGCGTCTTCTAAAATCTCGGTTTAAAGCATCTATCTGGCTTTTGATTTGTGCATCTGAAATATTTTGAGATGACGTGTTGTAAAGTATATGCACAATTACAGGTATCCTTATAATCGTATTTGCTGCAATACGTAATGAAGCCCCGGTACCAGAAATGCCGGAACGTCGTGCTGATGCTTCGGCTTCTCTCATGCTTTTGGCAACTGAAGCATCGGCAGATATAATTGATTGAATATATTGCTGGGTAGCACATTCTCTTTGGGCAGAGATGGATAGCACAGTAAATAAACTTACTCCAAGTAAAATTAACTTCATAGTTCCGAACGTTTTCAGGTACAGGAAGCATAGAGAGTTGGATCAGTATGTGCTTTTAAGAGGAATTGGGAACTAATAGGAATATTGACCTGTACTGAATTTCAGAGGGATTGGAAAAAAGTTGAAGATAAAGTTTGGGTGATCTTTTGAAGGATACGTTGGAGTAGAGCTGTAAAACTAATACAATGTTTCACAAATCAAAAGCATTGCCGGATTTTTTGTTTAACAGAAAGCAATAAATTGAAGCTCTTATTTTTGTTGTATGAAAAGATTTTGGCCTTTGCTGGTCCTTTTATGTTTAGTAATTAGTTGTACAGGAAATGATCGTGATCAGGGCACTTCTGCTACATCTAATGAAAATACACCAGCACCAGTTATGAGTTATAGTATTTCGGCAACTTATCCTCACGATACTTCTTTTTTTACCGAAGGACTGGAATTTTATAAAGGCAAACTTTTGGAAAGCACTGGTAATAAGGGAAAGTCAAAACTTGTTGAAAGTGAATTACAAAATGGCAAACCGGTCAAACAGATTTCTTTGGATGATAAATATTTTGGCGAAGGGATTACTGTGCTCAATGATACCATTTACCAGCTTACCTGGCAGGAACACATTGTGCATGTTTATACTGTAAAAGATTTTAAAAAGATCAAAGACTTCCCATTTAATACGGATGGCTGGGGATTAACCAACGATGGCAAAAATCTTATTGCAACAGATGGCAGCTCTAACCTTTATTTTTATGAGCCTTCTACATTTCGCTTATTGCGCACCCAAGGAGTTGCTGAAAATGGCAATCCTGCCATTAATCTAAATGAATTGGAATACATCAATGGGTTTCTATATGCCAATCAATATCAATACAATTACATTTTAAAAATTGAGCCTAATAGCGGACAGGTAGTTGCCAAACTTGACCTTACTGACGTGGTGAACCGGTTAAAAGCCAAAGCACCTTATATCCTAGAACTAAATGGTATTGCGTATAATCCTGATACCAAAAAAGTATATATAACTGGCAAATACTGGCCCGAATTGTATGAAATCAAATTTTCCTTTTAAGCTTTTTCAATAATATAAATAAGGGAGCTGCATTTATCATTATCAATCAATGCCTGCACATTGGAGCGCATTCCATTAATGAGAGAACCAATATAATTTGGCTTTCCATATTTGTACTTACTACTTAAAAGGCTAATATAAAAGCTATCAAACCACATAGGCTCTTTCCGTATGACTTTTAAGCCATTCTTGTGCATCAACGTTTCTACTGCTTTTGGAGAAAAATGGTACAAATGCCTGGGCACATCATAGGCAGCCCATTGCAAACGATACAATGAGGCATCTAAGGATTGATAGTTGGGCACGGCAATGAAAAGCTTACCATCATTACTTAATAAATCTTTCAATTTCTTTACGTATTCATGCAAGTCATGCACATGCTCTAACACATGCCACAGAGTGATGGCGTCAAAAGATTGAGGCCTGAGATCATTTAAAGAAAATGGTTCGTCTACTATTATATTGTACAACTCCTCTGCCTTTTTCCGGGCTTCATAATCTGGCTCAATGCCCTTAATCTCCCAACCCTTTTCTTTCATGAAATATAAAAAAGCTCCTGTTCCACATCCAATGTCAAGCAGTGTTCCTTTTTCTTTTCCAGTGCTCCTTTTTATTAACAGGGCCTTCTGGCCTAATGTGTAGGTTCTTACTTTTTGATAGGCCTTATTAATAAAACCTTTATCAGTATTGGTATGAGAAATATAATCCGGAGATTTATAATATGGTCCTATGGAAGCTTCGTCGGGCACGTCTTGTGTAAACCGCAAACTACAATCAGCACACTGCCAAATCACGAAGTTTTCTTTACTTACCGAATGGTCGGCTACTGTTAACAATGGATTGATATGCTTACTTGCACAAACCGGACAGTTACTATAATGTACTTTACCCATAAATTGGTTGCAAAGAAAACAAATGCAGAAGATTATCGAATACTTATTTATGAGAAGGTGCTATCGGCTTTGGCTCTACTTTCATTCTTGTGCCTGATGATGAAGGGCTGAAAGAGTTTTGATATAGATGGAAACCAATAAACCCGATTGCAAGGGCTAGAATAATCCAGCCTGCTATTATAGCAGCAGAGGTTTTTTCTTTCTTCAACTTGCTTTCCTGTTTATAATCACTTGATAATCCTTCCGTCTCGCCTCTTCGCACTGTATGGGCCACATTCTGGCGCCATACTTTTAATGCAGGAACGGGTTGCAAACCAGACGCGACAGGAAGCGCCGGAGACAATTTAATGGCATTATTGTTCTTTTCAATTTTGCCAATTCCACTCCACGCAAAAGCACCTGTCTCTAAATATGCTACCAACTGGTTGCTTGACGTTTGCAATTGTTCAAGAACGGCATCTTTGCTACCGGGCGAATATAAACTAAGATAAGTAAGTTGGCTTTCGGGCAAAATGCCACCGCTGCTATGTTCGAGAGTATAAGCAGGAGGAAACATCATCTTATCACCCATATCTAATGTAGCCGGTTGGGGTACCAATCTAATAGTGCCTACCTCTGGAATGTTGACCTCTTTATATTTATAGAGATATGTAGCTAGATGCTGATACACTATTTGGAATTGTTTTGAGCGAACGAAAATACAACTCCGCCCATAAAGTTGAACCCATAAACCGGGTATTGGTTCCAGCGCTGATATTCGTTGCCCAAAATATTATTAAACTGAGCCCACAATTTTACATTTTTCACAATCTTAAATTCAGCACCTGTGGCAAGGTCCACTGCACCCTTTAATTGTTTTGCATCTCCACTATTATTTTGATACCATGGTCCTCCAAATACATACATATCAGAGGTGATGTACAAATCCTTTAAAACTTGTATGCGCAGCTTCGTAGTAAATTCTAAAGGCAGCAGGCCCCAGGGCTTTTCATTTTCTTTAAGCTTTCTATATTGATTGATAGCCAGGTTCGAAATAAGAGAAAAACGTTCACCAAATGTCAAACCCATTTCTCCACCCAATTGAAACTGGTCCATCTGAGGCTCATAAATCACTTTAAAAGATTTTCCCCCATTAACCAAACTATTTAAATACAATGGCTGATTATTAAGCCTGTTATACATCATCCTGGCGCCAAATGAAAAGTGATCGCCCACGGCTCCCTTTACGCCAGCAAACCGCTCTTCAATGCGTGTATTCTTTACTGTTTCCGGAGCCCAGATCCACGGATTGTAGCCAGCTGTATATTGGTAACCAGAATTGCGTAAATGACCGGTCCAACCTAATTGTATGGCAAATCTTTTATCCACTGTACCTGCTTCTACCATCACGTTTGGAAAAAGCTTGAACTCTTTATTATCCCAGGAGGGCCTTAATCCTGCATGAATATTAAGGTTAGGGGTTTTGAATAATAAGGTTGGAGAAAGTGATAAATAGTTATTCTTCACCTGGTCTTTTTCATCAGGCTTATAGCGTGACATGCTTGCTTCAACCACTACATCAGCTTCAAACTTTTCTCCTACCCTTTTTTTCAGCGGCAGGTAAAGTAAACTATTACTTTCTGAATTTTTGAGTTGATCATTAAAAACCTCCACCCTTACTTCAGGGGCATAAGATAAGCCGAACTCTGTTGCATTTAAATTATGAAAGCCAATTCGTCCTCGCCAGGTTTGGTATTTAACTTTTAAAGAATCATCAGAAAATGTAAGACCCTTTGTAAAGCCGTACCTATACTGGGTTTGCTGCTCAGCACCAAGGCGGGCATTCCACTCAAGGCTTTTTGCCGTTTGAAAAAAAGCTGCTGCGTCAAAACTTGTATTACTGTATTTCTGAAAGTCAATTTTACCTTTAGAAGAAATGTGTTTAGCATATAAATTTAGTCCCACTGTTTTTCCATCACCAACAGAAAGGCCTGCCTGAAAGAATGGGGTTTTCAAAGAACCAAAACCTGCTTTTACATAACTTTCATTGCTCCATTTGCCGCCCGTATCAATATCTAAAGCCAAAGGTTTTAGCATGCCGGGCTGATATAAAAATTGCAAGTTTTGATTTGGAATCTGGTATTGTAACCGTGGTCTTGTAGTATCCGTGGTTGGAGGTGCGGCATTGAAATTAATCTTAGCAGCATCTTTCAAAACAGGTTTAAATTGTGAGCTTACTTCAACGGTTCTTTTACGAATCGTGTCTTGCGCAACAGCTGAAAAGCTTAAAAGAACAATGCCTGCAGATAAGATTGGCTTCATAAACATCTGTTTGCCCATCATACTATTTTTATACGGTCCCATTTATTGATTATTAACCTTACTGCTCTTGCCTTCTTCCGCAATTACCTGATTCAATTTTGTTTGCGCTTCCGCTTTCAATTCTGCATTCAAACTATTTTCAACAATGCTCTGAAAGGTAGCTTTAGCATTGAAATAATCCTTTTGCTTTAAATAAATATCTCCGAGCAATATATAAGATTTGGTTACCCACCATTCATAAGATCCTGATTTGTTAATGGTTTCGAAGGCTGCTTTTTCTCCATCGGCCAGGCGGTTCGTCAAATACCAGCTGTTGGCAATTTCATACCGGGCTTCCGCACCCAACGCAGCTTTATTAATGGCAATTACCGATTTAAAGTTATTGATGGCAACATCATACTGCCCGGCTATTTGCGCCGACTTACCTATCGCCATTCCTGCCAAAGCCTTATCATCGCTGCTACTTCCTTTTTGTGATACCAATTCTTTTGCATTATCAACAGCTTCTGTCCATTTCTTTTGCTGGTATTGGCTGCGCAATAGTCCACGCATGGCTTCCAATTTATTTTCCTGGCTGCCACTGATTTGTTTTAATTGGGCGTAGTATTTTTCTGCCTGTGTGTAATTTTTTATCTCAAAAAAATAAGTACGTGCAGCAGCTAATATGGCTCTTTCCGCAAATGTATTTGGTGCCCTTTCTGCTACTAGTTCATAATTTTCTAATGCTTTCATCCAATCTTTACTGCTGCTGTAAATTTCTCCGCGGTAGAAGTATGCATTGGTAGAATACTCTCCTGTTGGAAAGCGTGATAAATAATTATTCAAGGAATTTAAAGCGGCGGTACGATTGCCACTCTCGTACTGAATTTCAGCAGCTGCAAAAGTGAGGGAATCTTCGGCACTTACCGATAGAGGTTTGCCAGCCTGTCGTGCAACATCAGCATATTCGTTGGGACGGCCCGCTTCTACATAGATTGTTTTCAAGTTATCCAATGCATCATCTGCTTCCGGAGAGTTTGGATAGTCGTTGATTAATTTTTTATATTGAACAATAGCCTCATCCCTATTATTTAAATTATAATAAGCAATACCAAGTTTTAAATAAGCTTGTGGTTTCAAACTGCTATTGCCAGCTGCTTTTGAAACTGTATTCAAAAAGGGAATGGCGTCGCGGAAGCGTTCATCACCCAAATACGTATTGGCAATTTCCATATTGGCATCATTCACCAAATTAGATTGAGGAAACTTGCGAATCACCGTGTTCATTAAGTTAATCTTCTCGGTAGAATTATTGATGCCGGCAATCATTGCTTTTTGAAACGTAGCATAATCTTCTGCTGCCCACGACATGCGGATCACGTTATCATACATGGTTCTTGCCTGTGCAAAATTCCTGTTCATGTAATATACATCGGCGGTTCTTACGTACGCATCCTGCGTTACCGCATCAGAACTTAATGTTGCATTGCGGGAAAGCGGTTCGAAATATGTTTGAGCGACGGGATAATTTTCTTTCCTATAATAAGTATATCCAAGGTTATATTTTACCGTTCTTTCATTTGCCTCTCCTGATGCAGGCGCACCGGCATTTAAATAGGTATGATAATACCGAATAGCGTCATCCACCTGGTTATTCCTGTATGCAAGCTCTCCTTTCCAAAAATTAATCAAAGGTAAAACAGATGCATTATTGGGATCTTTCAAAGCACGGTCCAGCAAAGCATTCGCTTCAGCCAGCCTTCCATCATTAATTAGTTCCGTGGCCCTGCCATATAATATTCTTGGATATAATCTTTTGGTATTAGTAGATGGAAACTGTAATCCTTCGAGCAATGTAAGTGCATCACGATAATTATTGGTATTAGCCAATGCTCCTACCAATAATTCAGTTGCTTCATCTTTATATTTAGAATCCGGGTAATCATTTAAAAAAGTACGCAGGCTTTTCAATGCTTCATCCTGGTAACCAAGCTCGTAAGAAAGCTTTGCATAATTAAACCTTGATATTTCTCTTTGTGTTTGATTGCTGTTGTTAACTGAACTGAATAAAAACGCATTTCTCGCATTCGATCTTTGGCCAGTTTTTAAATAGGAATCACCTAATAAATACATCGAGTGCTGACTCAATGAATCTTCCTTACCACTTAATTGCTTAAACCCGTCAATTGCTTTTTCAAATTGACTGGCCTGGTAGTAAGAATAAGATAATTCGTAAAGATCCTCGCGACGCACTTTAGTAGACCGGCTAACATAATCTTGCAGATAAGGAAGCGATTTTGCGTACTCTTTCTTTTCAAAATACGCATGGCCCAGTAGCTGCTTTAATTCAAGATCATAAAACTGTGCTTTGCCGCCTTTCAATTTATTCTCAGCGTAAGTGATAGCTTCTTCTTTTCTTCCCTGCACGTAATATATCTGCGCAATATAATAAGGTACAATGGATGCATAAGCTGGCTCATTTTCCACTACACGAAAACTTTCCAATGCCTCGCTATAACTACGGTCTTTAAATGCTATAAAGCCATAATAGTAATTAGCATCAATGTAATTTGGATCATCCTTAATTTGCCGGATACTATTTAATAAAGGCTTTGCTCTCGCAAATTGCTTCATGGTAAAATAAGAATACCCCTGGTGAAATTTCAGGTCAGCTATTTCCCTGTTATTTAAGTTAGCAATGTTTGCCCCTTCATATAATTGTGCTGCGTCAGAAAACTGTTGCTTGCGGAAATAGTATTCTGCCAAATGATAGTTCATCATTTGTACCCGGGCATTGTTCTTCGCTACAACAATAAAATCTTTGGCATCGTTTTCTGCACGGCCCTCATTTTGTTTTAATGAACTAACTACTGTATAGTAATCAATCTCCTGAACAAGGACAGGATTATTTACTTTATCTGTTTCGCGAATAGCCCCCTGCAGTTCTTTTAATAGAGGGTACGCAATATTGTATTGCTCTTTTTGAAAGTACTCTTTTGCTTCATTAAACTTTTCCTGCGGATCAATGAAGTTGTGTGTTTGCTGTGAAAAAGAAAGAACGGTAAGAAAGGATAATAAAGCCAATAAGCTAGGTTTCTTCATAAATCGTCCGTTTGCCTGTGAAGGGATAACGCTGTAAATATTCGAATTATTTTGAGGGTGACCAAACATGATTTCAAAGAACGGTACAAATTTTTTGGATCACCTGATGTTTAACATAATCTTGTTTTGGAATCAGCAAATTTAAAATGAGATTCTTTCACTAAAATTGCAGTCAATTAAAGATTGGTTGATGAGAAAATTATTCAGTACGAAAACCTCAGAATCTGCATTGTCTTTTGCATTATTAGTATTACGTGTTGGTGCCGGATCTGCTATGCTCATGAACCACGGACTGGATAAACTAATTCATTTTTCACAGAAAGCTGGTGGCTTCGCTGATCCTTTTGGTCTCGGCTCGACGGCCTCTTTATCCATGACAATTTTTGCTGAATTCTTTTGTGCTGTATTTATTATTCTTGGCTTATTTACAAGGCTTGCAGCCATCCCGTTAATCATTAATATGGCCGTGGCTTTGTTTATGGCACACAATGGCGACTTTTTTGGCAAGGGTGAACTAGCCGGGTTATTCCTTGTTTGCTTTATAACATTACTATTTACAGGTGCCGGAAAAATAAGCCTGGACAGGTTCCTGGCCAAATAACTATACGCGGTAAGTATCAGCCCTCCAGTATTTAATTTGCAATTTTATTTCTTTATTGCTTAATCCTTCTTTAGCGGCACGTTCTGCAAGTGCCGGAAGTTCTTCATTTGATGCAAACCGTAAAGCTACAACCTGTTGTATGGTTAAACGATGATCAAACGGCTTGCCTGTTAGTATAAAGTAGCGTAGCGCTTCTTCAGCACGAATAGCCCTGTCCTGGGCTATTAAAGCAAACCCACGGGCACGAAAAATAATGGTGAGCAGGATTAAGGCTATCAAAAGAATAAGAGAAGCAGAATATAAATTTTCCTTTTCTGAATGAAGAAGATTAATGATTGCCCCGACCAGTAAAGCAAGCGTTGGTAATAGTGTAAAGATGTAATAACCGTATACAATCTGGCTGTGGTTCTTAAAGTTTTGTTCCTGCATTTTTATATTTAAAATTTGATGGTGAAATTTTACGCAAAGTTATTTTAGATATGTATTCAAATGTATAGTGAGCTAGCCGTCATTGCGAGGCACGAAGCAATCTACTCAGAACTTAGGACTGGGAGATTTGTTCGTGCCTCGCAATGACGTACCTCAAAGAGGGTACCTCCCTCCTCGCAATGAACCCAACATTCATTTCATGAAACACGAAATGCTCAAACATTATTTCAACTCATCAAGTACCCTATACATTTTTTGCACTAAGGTATATGAGGATCCGTTGTAATTGTTTACCAAAAATGAGAATGCATATTCAGTTCCGTTCCTTGAGGTGTGATAACCGGTAAAACCTTTGGCTCCTGCGATAGTACCGCTTTTCATTTTCATGCCATTGTAGTCTGGTAAAGAATTATAAAAGCCTCGAAACCAACTTTGTTTTTTTGCGTAGTGCAAAATGGTTGCAAGAGCATGAGTCGTAACCCTATTTGAAGGGGATAAACCTGACCCATCTATTATATTTAGTTCCGTTTGATCAATACCCCTGGTTTTCCAAAAGTCTTTTATCATTTGAATGCTTGAAGTGCTTGAAGCCACATTTGTTCTTTTGTAAGAAATGGTTCTCAATAACGCCTCTGCATACAAGTTGATACTTTTTTTATTTAGCCAGAAAATGATACTATCAAGTGGAGGAGAAAACTCGGTATGAAAAATAGTCATGTTCTTATCAGGAACAACATTAGGATTATAATTGCTTAATGACAAAAACATTCCTGGATTCTTGATACCCTTTTCTGATAAGGCATCTGTTAAGGCCTTAAACAATATGTTCTCATCAGGTGGCAATGCGCCTGAGATAACGAAGTGACTTTCGTTTACCGGTATCGTTCCTCTCACAACGCCATATCCGGCATTAATCGGGAAATAAATAAAAGCATTATCACCACTGCCTTTTGCAGCAGAAGTGGCTCTAGAACGTAAGTCGTGATTCATTTTGCCTGGCACGGTACCAACGATAACGACCGGCTGGCCAATGTTTTTTCCCGACTTTAAAATAAGGTCAAACTGATTTTCCCTCCAGTTTAATTTTCTTGCAGCGGCACCATAATAGTTGCCTATATCCTGCCATATCCATCCATCAGGGATAGATTCGTCTTCCCATCCTAGTTCATTTACAACCAGCCCGCTTAATTCCAGTGTTCCCGTTTTTTTTACCCCCGCAATTATTCTTGACATTACCTGGCTTTCTTTCGTATTATTCCATCTTCCACTACCAAGTGTAGGATCACCGCCGGGTAATATGTATAAAGTTGATTTGTCACTGCTTAAACCAAACTCTGTCTTGTATCTAAAGTCTTTTCCTAAAAATTCATAAGCCGATGCACTTGTAATAATCTTCTGCGTAGAAGCTGGTGCGAGCCCCACCTTTGCCTTCTTTTCAAACACTACTTTGCCCGTCTTTGTATCTACTATATAAATAGAGGCCAGCCCTGACTTCAACTGGGGATCATTTTCAAATTTGCCAAACGCTGCGAATAGATTTTGTACAACCGTTTGCGCCACACTACAAAAACTGGTAAACCACAACAGGAGAACAAACAATATCCTTTTCATTATGTTAGTTACATTGCAATAAATTAGGAACAACAGCTAAACCAGGCAAGAATGAATGAAATTAATGCTTCGATAATTACCATTGGAGATGAATTATTGATTGGACAGACCATTGATACAAACAGCGCTTTCATTGCGGCAGAATTAAATAAAATAGGGATATGGGTTAAGAGACGAGTGGCTGTCGGAGATGTTAAGGAAGAAATCTTTCAATCCCTGCAACAGGAAAGTAAACAGAGTGATCTGATCATTATTACCGGTGGGCTTGGTCCTACTGCAGATGATATTACAAAGCCTGTTTTGTGTGATTATTTTAGTTCAAAGCTAATAACAGATGAGGGTGTGTTGCAAAATATCCGTGACATTTTCGAAAAGATTAAAAATAATATTCCAAATGCCCATTTGCTACTGGAAAGAAATTTAAAACAGGCAGAGGTTCCTCATAATTGCACGGTGCTTCCTAACCTCACGGGCACGGCACCGGGAATGTGGTTTGAAAAAGATAATGTAGTATATGTTTCTATGCCCGGGGTACCCAATGAAATGATGGGCTTAATGCAGAACAGTGTGCTGAATAAACTGAAAGAAAAATTTACACTTCCAGCAATTATACACCGCACCCTGTTCACGGCCGGGCAAGGAGAATCAATCATTGCTGACATGCTGACGGACTTTGAAAAAAAATTACCTGTGCATATAAAGCTGGCCTACCTTCCAAATTATGGAATGGTAAAACTTCGGCTAACAGGCAAAGGAAATGATGCAGAAAAATTAACCGAAGAGTTGAATCCATTGTTTTCAGAAATGAATGAGGCTTTGAAAGAATTGGTGGTGGCCGATGAAGACATTACGTTGCAAGAGGCTATAGCCAAGCTGTGTGAAAAATATAAACTATTCATTGGCAGTGCAGAAAGTTGCACCGGTGGATATATAGCCCATCTTTTTACGGCAAAGCCTGGCTCATCCAGCAGCTATAAAGGTGGCATTGTAAGTTATGCCAACCAGGCCAAAGAAAACATACTGCATGTACAACACGCAACACTGGTAAAGCATGGCGCTGTTAGTGAAGAGACCATTACTGAAATGGTGAAGGGTGCACTGGATGTATTAAAAGCAGATTATGCTGTAGCCACTTCAGGCATACTTGGCCCCGATGGCGGCACGCCTCAAAAACCTGTAGGTACCGTATGGATTGCCGCAGGCAACCAAAACAGGATTGTAACCGCTCAAATATTTCTTCGTTTTGACAGGCGCCGCAATATAGAAATAGCTGCTTCAAATGCTTTGAACCTGCTTCGTAAGTTAATTATTGAAGAAGAAGGAGAATAAATGCGATGTGCGGTTTTGCTTACTTTTGACAATGATGCTGAACGCTGAAGGCTAAAAGCCGAAAGCATAAAAAAACAAAAACTACAAACTATCATGGCTACAGTGGATATGGTAATGCCAAAAATGGGAGAAAGCATTATGGAAGCAACCATTTTAAAATGGCATAAAAAGCCGGGTGATGCTGTGCGCATTGATGAAACAATTTTGGAAATTGCTACAGATAAAGTAGACAGTGAAGTGCCTTCAATAGAAGAAGGGGTGGTTGAACAATTATTGTTTCAGGAAAACGATGTGGTGCCGGTGGGGGCTGTTATTGCACGTATTAAAATTGATGCGGCAGAAAGTATATCAAATGCTTCCTTCCACCACGAAGATGAGAAAGAAGAATTACAAAAACTTGTTGAAGCAAACATTTCATCTTTTTCCACCCCTTCTTACACAGCTCCAAAAACAGAAGAGCCTGTAGCAACAACCAATCGCTTTTATTCGCCGCTGGTACTAAACATTGCCTCGCAGGAAGGTGTTAGCTTATCAGAGTTGGAAGGTATACCGGGCACAGGCAATGAAGGAAGAGTAACCAAAAAAGATATTCTTGATTTTGTAAATAAAAAACGAAGTGCAAGGCCTGGTGGTAATTCACAGATGACTGTTCACAGGGCAGAGCAGCAGGAAAAAGCAGAAGAAATTAAAGAGCTGCCAACCGCTAACCATCAACTGCAAACTACTGGTAGTGGCAATGTAGAAATTATAGAAATGGACCGTATGCGCCGGCTCATTGCAGACCACATGGTAAGAAGCAAACTTACTAGTCCGCATGTAACATCTTTTGCAGAAGCTGATGTTACCAACATGGTGTTGTGGCGCGAAAAAGTAAAGAAGGATTTCGAAAAAAGAGAAGGAACGAAAATAACTTTCACGCCCTTGTTTGTTGAAGCAATTGTTCGATGCATTAAGAAATTTCCTTTGATTAATAGCTCCGTTGATGAAAACAGGATTATTATAAAGAAGGACATTAATATAGGAATGGCTGCAGCCCTGCCCAATGGAAATTTAATTGTACCGGTTATAAAAAATGCAGACCAGTTAAACTTAGTGGGCCTTGCCAAACAGGTAAATGGTATGGCAGAAAATGCCCGCAACAATAAGTTGCGCCCGGAAGATACACAGGGAGGCAGTTTTACTTTTACAAATGTAGGAACGTTTGGAAGCCTGATGGGAACGCCTATTATTAATCAGCCGCAGGTAGCCATTTTAGCAGTAGGTATGATAAAGAAACGTCCGGTGGTAATTGAAACGCCTCATGGAGATAGTATTGCTATAAGGCATATGATGTATTTATCAATGAGCTATGATCATAGAATTATAGATGGCAGCCTTGGTGCTACTTTCTTAACAGCCGTGGCAAATGAACTGGAGAACTTTCAAATAGATAGAGAGGTTTAAAACTCTAATCGGTAATACTTAAAAAGCTTCGTATGATCGAAGCTTTTTTATTTTCCGAAATGGTCTTTTTTATAAGAAACCTTATTCCCTTTCCTCGTAATAATAAACAGGTCGCCGTAAGCAGAGTCAGGAAGGTCTTCCAACATCGGATCAGTAAGAAAATAATTCACGATATTATCAACAGTATTCGAATGGCCAATCACTAATGTATTGCGCTTTACCTTTCTTAGACTTTGCAAAAAGAAGCTATCAACAGCACCATAGGTTGTCATTGCTACACCAGTGGCTTCGCTTAAAGGCTTTGCTGTGGCGGTTGCTCTTAGTGTATTAGTAACGTAGATGTTGCTTATGCTTTTATTAAATAACAAATCTTTCAACGCTTCTGCTCTTTCCTTACCTGCATCAGATAATGGCACATCGGTTGTATTAACAGTGGAAGATGTCATCACTGTGCCCTGTTTTTTCTCTGCATGCCGTACTATATAATAAGTAGTGCTACTGCAGGAAGAAAATATAATCAATATAAAAAAGAAGAGACGACACATGACAATGAATTAACAACCTGAAATTGATGAGCTATAGGTATTGATATCTATTTTAATTAAATTGAGAGGTAAAATCAAAGCTATGAAACAATTATCCGAAACCTGGTTTGCGGAAGGATATATAGATTTTGAATTAAAAAAATATACCCTTCTTGCTTATTTGAAAGAGATCAATTCATGCTTCAATGAAAATAAGTTGTACCCACAGCTATCGGATCTCATCTTTCATTTTAATAACATTGTTGCCTTCAGAGAAAATAAAAAACACCTGCAGGAGCATTTCCCCAAAAAATTTACAGGGGTTCAAATTCAAAAATTACAGATCCTGTATGAGCAAATGATTGAAGATGATGAATTGATGAACGAACTGGAAAGCATCATTAATTATTCGGCTGGAGAAATGAAAACAACAATCAGCAATGGAACTGAGATTTATGAATTTGTAGAAGATAAGATGTTGATTTCTCCTATTGGCCTTATTCCGTTGGACATACAGGAAGGTTATTTCTTTTTAAGTGCAGGCAACACGAAAGAAACAAGAGTGTACCAATATCGTTTATCATTTTTTGAGAAACATGATGAAAAGTTTCGCACGATTAAGACTTCCTACATTGATGTATGGCATAGAACAATGGCCAATACATACGAGAACATAAAGTACCAGTTAATTAAACAAAATACTGCATTTCCAAATCCTGCAGTTTATAGTATAGAAACCGAACTAAGCTTTCCATTAGAAGAAACATTACTTCCTATTGCCAAAAGAAGGTTGGTTAAATTTATCTCGATAGCAGCGTAACTATTGTGGTGTGCTAATGGCTGTAGTTTGTTTAAAGGAATGCTTTACCAACCGCCATGTATGCAACATTACCGCCAAAATGATTAAGGCAAAGCCCAGATAAAACCATTGGCCTAACAGCTTGTCTTCATCGTAAAAAACAAATGCCAGCCCAATGCCATAAACAGGTTCAAGGGTTAGTACAAGATTAAGTGTAAAGGCAGATACTTTTTTAAGAGAGCGCAGGTAAAGAAAAAAAGTAATTATTGTACACACCCAGCTTAGCACTATAAGCCAGCCCCAATCCCACGTGGACGGAACCGAAGTTTGCGCCGGAAAAAAATGATGATAAAAAGGCAATAGAATGGAAAGGCCTACAAAGCCGCCCGTTAACTGGTACAAGGTTATTTGCTCTGCATCATAATCATCAATAATCTTTTTATTTAGAATTGAAGTAAGCACGCTAAGAACCGCGGAGACGAGGCCAATAATAATTCCAATAGAAAAGCCAATATGGGTATTGTAAATAATGATGATGCCGGCTACGGCAAACAAGCCAAGAACAATTTCGAATGGATCAAACTTTTTACGAAGTATTAAAGGCTCAAGTAGAGAAGATATTAGGGCCGTAGTGGAAAGACAGGTAAGTGCAATGGTTACGTTCGCATATTTTATGCTGCCATAAAAGAATAGCCAGTGCAGTACAAGAATAACACCAATACTACTTATTGCCAAAGCCGATGATAAAGATATTTTCCTGATTTTTTTAAGTACAAAATAAAGCGCCCAGATAGATAGAACTGTGATTAAGAGGCGGTACCAAACAAGCCATACAGAATCTAAAGTGATAGCACGACCCAATACACCTGTAAAGCCCCATATAAAAACTGCAAAATGCAATTGCAGTAATGCCTTCTTCATATTATTAAGGAATGGAAGTCGGGATCAGCTCAACTCTTTTACAGGTGAGACTGTGCTTTTAACCCTTTTGCGGTAATTTTTAAATAAGCTAAACCAACGAAGTTTTAATACGCCAAGCACCCCTTCCTTTACAATGCCTTTGCTCATTTTCGATTCGCCATACCTTCTGTCTTCAAATTGAATAGGCACTTCTTTTATTTTGAAGCCCAGTTTCCACGCAGCAAATTTCATTTCAATTTGAAAAGCATATCCAACAAAATGAATTCCATCAAGGTTTATTGTTTCAAGCACTTCTTTTTTATAACACATAAAGCCTGCTGTTGGATCAGCAATTGGCATCCAGGTGATTAAGCGGGTGTACACTGAACCACCTTTTGATAAAGCAATTCTACCCCATGGCCAGTTTTTCACACCGCCGCCTTTCACATAACGCGAACCAACAGCAACATCGGCACCGCCATATTTGCAAGCATCATATAAACGTGGAAGATCTGAAGGACTATGGGAGAAGTCGGCATCCATCTCAAAAATGAACTTATATCCTTTCGTTGTAGCCCATCTGAAACCAAAAATATAGGCAGTACCAAGACCTTGTTTGCCTTTTCGCTGCTCAAGAAAAACAGTGTTATCAAACCGGGGCTGTAAGGTGCGAACAATATTTGCAGTGCCATCAGGAGAGCCATCGTCAATTACAAGCACATGAAAACCCTGTTGCAAATCAAAGATAGCCTGTAGAATAATTTCAATATTCTCTTTCTCGTTATAAGTTGGTATGATTACAAGTTTCTCCACCAGCTGCGTTTAAAACTTTTTTAGCATGATACGGGTATACATTTCAGTAAGCTTTTGTTTTGTGTTCATAGGAAACTCGCCCTTCATCATCCAATCATAATACTGTGGTTCTGCTTTCAAAACATCTGCTACAGGGCGGCCTTTATGCTTACCAAAATTAAATAGTTCAGTTCCCTTATCATCATATACAAAACGCCGTGCATAATCAATTATATTATCCTCTCCAATTGCTTTAATAATAGAATCAAGAGTACTACCAAGCTGTGGATACTTCTCTACCTGGGCTTGCAGAATTTCTGCGGTAGCTGCCGCATCTACCTCAGCACCATGCGCTCCATCCAACGTTTTGTTACAATAAAACTTATAGGCTGCTGCCAAAGTACGCTGCTCCATCTGGTGAAATATTTTTTGCACATCAACAAGCTTTCTTCCCTTCATTTCAAACTCAACACCGGCTCTAATAAATTCTTCCATCAGTAATGGCATATCAAGGCGGTAGGCATTATAGCACGATATATCACAACCATCAAGAAACTGTTTTATTTCATGGGCTGCCTGCTTAAAAACCGGAGCATCTTTTATCATGTCATCTGATATGCCATGTATATCCTGAACTACCTTGGGAATTGGAATTTCAGGATTTATAAGTTTGCGTTTGACGGTGCGGTTTCCATCAGGCAAATGCTTTATGATGGCAATTTCAACAATTCTGTCCGTTGATGGATTTGATCCGGTTGCTTCAATATCAATGAATGCAAGAGGCTTCGTTAACTGTAGCATTTTTGGTGTTGGTCTAAATTTGTAATGGGTTCGATGTATAGGGTAAGACAATATTAGCTAATAAATTAGCTACCCTGTTATTTTTTCAGCAAATTCATGCGCATTTATTCCTTCATAATTGCCTGAGCTCATTAACAGTACAATTGCGTTTTGATAGGTGCGGCTATGTAGCCATGCCTCTAAATCTTCCCTTGTATTAAAAACCTGCAATCCCTCTTTCCGGAATCCTTTTTCAACCATAGATTTATCAAGTAGCGGCATACGTTTTAATTGTAGTGCATGCTTTGAATAAAAAACAGCAGCTTCGTCTACCGGGTCCATTACGCCATCATACTCTTTCATAAAAGCTTCATTGAGACTGCTATAAGTATGCAGCTCGAAAACAGCAATTAATTTTTTATCAGGAAACTGATTGCGTGCAGCTTCAATAGTAGCCTTTGCTTTTGAAGGAGCATGGGCAAAATCGCGGTAAACCAGGGTATGATCATTTTTAGCCAGCAGTTCCAGGCGCTTTGCGGCACCCGTAAACGTAGCCATCGCTTCTAAAAATGGTCCGACCAACACATTCAGTTGTTTACACACAAGCCAGGCTGCATGAAGGTTTAAGAGATTATGATTGCCAAATACTTTTAACTCACTTTCTACCCCTTCAATAATCACTTTGGTAACACTATTTTCTATGCTGTGCTCTGGCACATTGTAGGGATGATAATGAACGTCTGACCGAAGGTTTAACCCGATCAGTTTTTTTAAAACAGGATCACTATCATTAAAGATCAGGTGGCCATCTGCCTCAATCTTTCTTATGAAAATGGTGAATTGCTCCAGGTAATTTTCGAAGGTAGGAAACACATTTATGTGATCCCAGGCGATACCTGTAATAACGGCAATATGCGGAAACAGAAAATGGAATTTAGGACGCTTTTCAATAATGCTGGCGGGGTATTCATCGGCCTCGCAAACAATCAGTGGTGCATCTGTAATATTTACTGATTGATCAAAGCCCTCAAGCTTAGCTCCTACCAGGTAGTCGAAGGTTTTTCCTGTTTGCCTCAGCACATGCATGATCATGGAAGTAGTGGACGTTTTGCCATGACTGCCACCCACTGCCACCCTCTTTTTTGTTAAGCTTTCTTTATATATATATTCGGGGAACGAATAAATAGATACCCCTAACTCTTTTGCTTTTATTAGCTCGGGGTTGTCTTCTTTAGCGTGCATACCTAATATTACAGCGTCTAAGTTGGGGGTTATACGTTCAGCAGACCAGCCAATAGCCTCAGGGAGAATACCTTCGCTTTCAAGATTGGTACGTGCCGGCTCAAAAATTTCGTCGTCACTGCCGGTAATCTGGTATCCTTTTCGCTTTAAAGCTATGGCTAACTGGTGCATGACAGAACCACCAATAGAGATAAAATGGATGTTCATAGTATATTTACAAAATAATCCGACAAAGTAAACCGTTTTAGAACAACAATTTTACGTTATGAAAAACAATTTAATTGCGTTTATCCTATTGATGACCATCGTTGTAAGCCTAAGTTCATGTTTTGCCTCCCGCAGCCAATATGGTTGCCCTGCTACTTCCAGTAGCGGCAGATTTAAAGGATAACAAAATTTTTAGTGTATGCATTGGATTCATCTTACCGATGAGGAGCAGTTGAGAAATATTATTACTAAATCACAGGCGAAACCGCAGGTTATATTTAAACATAGTACCCGCTGCTCTATTAGTGCAGTGGCGCTACAGCGTTTACAAAAAGCAGGACAACCTGCTGATATAGATTTTTATTTTTTAGACCTTATCAGCCACCGAAGTCTTTCTAATAAGGTGGCTGAATTATTTAAGGTGAGGCATGAGTCGCCGCAGGTATTAGTGATTAAAGATGGACGTAGTGTGTATACAGAAAGTCACCTAAGCATTGCTATGGATGACATTGTGGACCATGCCAAGGCGGCGTAAAGCCCATCCCCCAGCCCTTCCCAAAGGGAAGAGAGCCGTGGCCTTCAGTTCCAAAAACTGAATCAGAGAAAGCAATCATCTTTTATACTTTCTATTTACCGGGTGTACTTCTATTCACAAGGTCTGTTATAGAATATGCTCAAACAAATCAAAACGGTGTAGATACTTAGACAGCCCTATCCTTGTATCTTAAAAATGTTTTATGTATCATTGGTACTTTAATAACCCCAATGACTTTAAAGAAAGCTTGCTGTATTTTAAGTTTAATGCTTCTGTTTTGCATCCATGCCTACTCCCAAAACTTCCCCGAATTTAAAGCAGTCGCTATCAACAAAGCGTTTCCTGAATTAAGGAGCAAGTTTAAGAAATCCACACCTGTTCAGATCGAGAGTTCCAGCCTTTCCCTGTATGCACGAGGAAAATCAGCATTTGATTTTAAATTAAATCTTGGGAATGAAAAAAATTGGGATTTGCAATTGCAGCCATCAAACATTGTCACTTCAAATTATAAACTTAAAATTCAAACCGAAACAGGACTTCAAACTATTAGCTCAAATCCCGATTTTCTTTATAAAGGAAAGGTAAAAGGAAGTAGCAGCGGTGAAGAAGTGAGGCTTGCTATAAAAGAAGGATTTATATATGGCTCTATCCAAAATGATGGAAAAGAATATTTTATTGAACCCCTTGCCCGCTTTACTAAAGCAAATAGCGATGAATACATAGTGTATGAAGCAAAAGATTTAATTCAGACTCAGAACTTTTCCTGTGGCTTTAATGATAGAGAAAGTACAATAGAAACAGAAAAAGAGGAGCAAAAGATTTTAGAAGACCCACCACCTCAAAGCTCTGTTTGCAAAAAGATAAGATTTATCAGCGTAGCGGATTACTCTATCTATCAAAAGTTTGATAGTGATGTGTATGCAGTAGAAACAGCTTTGCTTGCTAACCTCAACTTGGCAGCAGGTGCGTTTATTAATTTAAATCTTGGCCCTGATGGGAGTACAGATGTAGGTACGGACTATTTACAATTTCAGATGGAAGAAGTTGTGGTTTCTACTTGTAGAGAATGTGATATAAACTCACTATCAGAAAGTGCGCTGGATTTGGCTTTCGAAATGAATAATTGGCTCTCTATCTCACATCCAAATCAAGGCAGTACTATCATGCAACTTTGGACTCAGCGATCACTTTTTGAACCTGCTGGTCGGCCAATAGGGGGCATAGCTTTTAATACTGTTAGTTGTAATCGGTCGGCACGGCAAATTATTAGATACCTTTCTGATGATCCCGCTTTTTTGCGTATGCTTGTGGCCCATGAAACGGGCCACTTGTTAGGGTGTATACATGATGATGAAGTGAAACAGGATGTAAAGGGGTTTATTATGGATAGCCACGTTTCTAATGCTACCCTAAGTACGCGTTTCTCTACTCTGGTAGATTTCAAAGGAGGACCATACAGTTCACAAAAAAAAATCCGTGACTTCATTAATTTTCAGAACTGTATGTCTGGGTGTAGTAATGCATCTTGTGAGACTATAAAAGACATTTCAACCGTTTATTATAATACTTCTGACAGTATTGGTTTAAAATGGAATGGTTCAGGAAATGTTGTAGTAAAATATAAGGCTTATGATTCGTTAGAATATTTGCCAGACAATGTACATGAAGTAAGCGGCAATTCTATAACTCTGAGAAACTTAAAACCATGCACCGTCTACAGAGCAGAACTGCAAAAGAAATGCAGTAATACCGAATTTGGAAGCATTAGCTCTCTTGTCATTAATACTTCATCCTTAATGATTTCTGGAAAGCCAGTAAATAATTATGGTAGCAGCTACGACTTGGCGATAGATATATCCTGCAAAGATTGTTCTTCAAAAGAGTACTTCATAACAATCGACAAAAAAGCATATACAGTTTTAAATAATAGTGGTTTAAACCGAATAGTAATAAAGAATCTTTTTGCAGATGGTGCAAGGCACAGGATAGACGTCAGTAAGGATTCAACTAATACAGCATGCAGGAGTACCGCATTTTATACAGCCCCATACTACCGTAGTAATAGCATCAACATCTTAGGTGCAAATTTTAATAGTTGTGATATGCCTACGGGGTGGGAGGATTCTTTATTAGCTAAGACAATAGCTTCCGCACCGACTGCAGAGTGGCTTATTGGAGAAAAAAACTTTTTCTCGTTAAGTACCGCAAGGGGAAACTTTGATAGTACTTGCATGATCTATTATAATAGGTATAACTCCTTTGGTACGATGTATAGCGGTGCTCTATCTCTTACATCTCCATCTGTTGATTTTACAAAGTATAAGAATATAAAATTGCATTTTGATTATAATTTTTTATCTAATCGTGTTGCTTCAAGTGCATCCTATCCCTCCGTCACCATTGACATCTATGACAGTATCGGTTGGGTAAATGTTTTTAAAAGAGAAGCTATAACAGTATCTCCTAATGATCAGACACCTAGAAGAAATATTTGGGATAGCATACCTGCCCGGGTTTTTATTGATCTAGACAAGTACAAAAACAAAAATTTTAAATTTCGCTTGATTGCAGATGATGGATCGTTTGCTTCCAATGAATCAGGGTATTTATTTGCTGCTTTTGATAACATCGTTGTTGATGGTTATCTAAAAGATAGTATAGTAACAAATGACTTCATTGTTTATCCAAATCCTTCACGGAACGAAATATTCATCAAATTTTCGCAGCAGCCGCTTAGTGACATTAATTATTCGTTTACAGATGTAACTGGAAGGATAATGCAAAAAGGAAAACTTAATAATTACAGAATTGACTTGAAGGGACTAAGTGCAGGTATGTACTTTCTTAAGCTTTATTCGAATGAAAATATTTTGAAAACAGTAAAGCTTATTCACCAGCCATAGATTTAGTAATCAGCCTACCCTTCCAGCGCCTGAACAATATCCTGCAAAATATCATCAGCATATTCAAGGCCAACAGAGATCCTGATTAAACCTGGTGTAATGCCTACTTCCATTCTTTCGGCTTCTGTAAGCTTTGCATGGGTAGTACTGGCCGGGTGTGAGGCTATGCTTCGTGCATCGCCCAGATTAGCTGTTAAAGAAAGTAACTTAAGATTATTTAAAAAATTGCTACCGGCATTCAAGCCGCCTTTTAATTCAAAGCATACAATACCACCACCGTTTTTCATTTGTTTTATGGCAATATCGTACTGAGGATGAGAAATAAGAAAAGGATAGGTTACTGAAGCTATTTGTCCATATCCTTCCAATGCTTTTGCCAAATGCAAGGCATTTGATGCATGGCGCTCCATGCGAATATGTAAGGTATCCGTGGCCTTGTTTAATACCCAGGCATTAAATGGCGACATAGATGGGCCCGTGCTTCTGCAGAATAAATAAATATCATGAATAAGGTCTTTCCTTCCTACTACAATGCCTCCAAGAACTCTGCCCTGTCCATCAATCCACTTGGTAGCAGAATGCACAACAAGGTCGGCACCAAAATCTATGGGTGTTTGTCCAATTGGCGTGGCAAAGCAATTATCAACGTTCAGAATTATGTTATGTTTTTTTGCCAGCTTGCCTACAATTTCAAGGTCTACTAAATCCAACGCTGGATTTGTAGGCGTTTCGAGATAAATCATTTTTGTGTTTGGCTTGATTGCTCTTTCCCAGTCTCCAGGATTTTTTGCATCTACATAAGTGTACTCTATACCAAACTTTGGAAGAAACTTACTGATTACCGTATGTGTGCTTCCAAAAATAGACTGGCAGGAAATAAGATGATCGCCCTGTTTCATCAAGGCCATGAATGAAGCAAATACGGCACTCATGCCTGAAGCTGTAGCAAAGCCATCTTCAGCGCCTTCTAGTATGCAGATCTTATCAATAAACTCCTGTACTGTAGGATTACTAAACCGTGAGTATACGTTGGCTTCCTGTTCATCTGCAAAAACAGCCCGCATTTCTTCAGCATCGTTATAGCAGAACGAACTGGTTAAGTATAAAGGAGATGAGTGCTCCATCTGGCTTGTGCGCTCAGACTGGGTTCTTATTGCTTTTGTTATGGGGTGTAGTTCGTGCATATCTCCTGTCCTCCCTCTTCTAACACAGAGCTTTGGTTACTCGTAATAGAAGCTTTTTATATGTTGTTTAAATAACGCTAATTAAAATTGCTGAAGCAAAGAACCAAACGCTGAAGTGTGCGACGCAACCAAAGCTGAGTAAAGAACTAATGCTTGTAACCAAACTAAACTATTAATTACCGAAGAAGGATCGGTAGAAATAAATTTTTCTTTTAAACATGTGGTAACACTTTCACCTCCCAGGTTATGATGGCTCCTGCCCTGCGTAGCGTTTCCGCAACAGAACAATATTTATCTATGGACAGTGCACAAGCTTTTTTAGCCTTTTCTTCCTCTACCTGGCCGATTAATTGGAAATCGACATGAACTGTTTTCCATAAAGAAGGCTCTTTGCCCTCTTCACGTTTGCCTTTGATAAACATCTTAAAACCTTCTACTGCCTGGCGTTGTTTTTTTAAAATAGAAACAACATCAATACCACTACATCCGCCCAATGCCATCAACAGCAGTTGCATGGGACGTGCACCGTAATTATTGCCTCCGCCTTCAATGCTTGTGTCGGTCTTTATCACATTGCCTTGCTTATCTGTTGCCTCAAAACCATAACCGCCTTGCACCCGATCCAACGTAATTTCGATCATCAAAAATTTTTTGCAAAAGTAAGCCTCTAAGCTTTTACTTTACATTTTCAAATTTCGAATGAAGCATTTTCATTTTCAGCAGGCATTTACATTAGAGAGCGGAAAGCTTTTACCAGAGCTTACAATAGCCTATCACACTTATGGTAGCCTTAATGCTGCAGGTGATAATGTAATATGGGTTTGCCATGCGCTTACAGCCAATTCCGATGTACAGGAATGGTGGCCCGGAATGATTGGTGAAGGCTTACTACTTGATTCATCAAAATACTTTATTGTCTGCGCCAATATTCTTGGCTCTTGCTATGGCACTACGGGGCCATTAAGCATTAACCCAATTACCGGCACGCCATTCTACCAATCTTTTCCAGCATTGACAATGCGGGATATGGTAAATGCACATATTCTTTTGCGTAAGCACCTTTCTATAAATAAAATTGACCTTTTGATTGGTGGCAGTATTGGTGGCTACCAGGCTATGGAATGGAGTATTATGGAAAAAGATGCGGTTGAAAGATTGCTTTTATTGGCTACTTCTCCCGCAGAAAGTGCTTGGGGCATAGCTGTTCATTCCGCTCAGCGCCTGGCGATTGAAGCAGATAATACATGGCTGCTTCCTTCAGCAGATGCAGGTATAAAAGGACTGAAGGCCGCACGTGCTATAGGAATGCTTACCTATCGTAATTATGAAATACTGGTGAAAAAGCAAACGGATGCAGATGTAAATAAGATTGATGATTTTAAGGCGACATCCTACATAAACCACCAGGGAGATAAACTGGCCAAACGTTTTAATGCTTATAGCTATTGGATGCTGACCAAGGCTATGGACAGCCATAATATTGCACGGGGAAGAGCGAATGACATGGCTACAGTTTTAAAAAGCATGAGGCACAAAACCCTTATTATGGGCATTAGCAGCGATATTCTTTGCCCTATACAGGAGCAACAATTTATGGCCGAACATATTCCGCAGGCAAGCTTTGTAGCACTTCATTCGGCTTATGGGCACGATGGCTTTTTGGTAGAAACGGAAAAGATTTCGGAACATGTACGCTTATGGCTTACCGCTTAAAGTAATGCTTTATATAAAATTCTAAAGCTCCAGATAATAACCATTGATCCAACAGCAATAAACATGGTTTTCACAGGAAGCTTACCTGAAAGACGGGCAGCAATTGGCGCAGCTAGTACCCCGCCGATAATTAAACCTGCAATTACTGCCAGATGGCTAATACCAATTAAAGAGAAAAAAGTTAAAGCGCTGGCCAACGTTACAAAAAATTCTGTAATACTTACCGAACCAATTACATATTTAGGTGTACGTCCCTTCGAAATAAGGGTACTGGTAACTAAAGGTCCCCAACCACCACCTCCAAAGGAATCAAGAAAACCTCCAACGCCAGCTAACCAACCTACCCTTTTTACTTTCTGTGTTTTTCTTTTTTTATTAAAAGCAGAAATAAGAATTTTAACCCCTAAAAACAAGGTGTACACCGCAAGTGCAGGCCGTAATATTCTTGAGTACTCCTCACCAAACTTTGATAACAAAAAAGCACCTGCCACAGCGCCAATAATTCCAGGAATGAGCAGGGCCTTAAATAATTTTTTATTTACATTTCCAAATTTGTAATGGCTATAACCAGAGACACCACTTGAAAACATCTCCGCAGTGTGAATGCTTCCACTAATGGCAGGAAGGCTAATATTCATGGAATTTAAAACTGTTGCGCAAGTAACGCCATATCCCATACCCAAGGCACCATCTACCAACTGTGCCAGGAAACCGGCAGCGATCATCCAATAAAAACTCGCATCAATTTCTTTTGGTATTCTCTTTATTTGGTCCGTTAATTCGCCCATTGGAACATAAGAAAGGATTATGTGTCCCATGATCATAAACATAAAAGCCAATAATGACCATGTGGCAATTTTGCGCCATTGTACTTCGCCCTTGATATTACCTTCTTCTTTCTTAGTGGCTAATACACCGGTTATCTTATTAAGCTGATTTACTTTATCTGTAAAGTCTCCTTTTAAGCCGTTACGTATTGCCTGCATGTTATCCAGCAAATCATCTAATTCTGACGGCAGCAATTCATCAAAAGTTTCTTTAAGGCGCTTGGCCACGGTTGGTGATTTTCCATTAGTAGAAATAGCTATTTTAAGGTTGCCTTTTTTTACAATGGATCCAAGATAAAAATCACATAGCTCGGGTTTATCTGCAGCATTTATCAGCAACCCTTTTCTTTTCACCTCCATGCGGATGCGTTCGCTTTCTTCTTTATTATCAATTGCAGTAATAACAAGATCAACATCTTCAAGATCGTTAGTTTCAAATGCTTTTTCAAATAGTTGAATGGTTGCATACCGGCTGGCTAGCTCTTTAACGGGCTGGCTGATAACCGTAGCTACCAGTTTTATATTTGTGGCAGGCGCATTATGAACAACAGCGTTTAATTTTTCAAGACCTACATTTCCTCCCCCAACAATTAAAAGGCTTAAATTTTCGAGTTTCAAGAAAACAGGAAACAAGTGGTTACTGCTTTTTAAAGATTCAGTTTTTAAGGCGGTATTTTCTTTGGTTTCTGTGTTCACTGGTAAGTGGCGAAATTAGAGGTTGAATAAGGTATATGGTACTTGATATTAGTGCTCATTGTTTTTCTCATGCCTGTTGAGTGTTGTTCATTGTTTTTTACGTAAATCAAGGTTATGAAAATAACCAATGCGTGCAGTATGAATATTGCCATAACGATTACCAGCTGCCAGTTGCTGAAATACACTCATATAGCCAAACTGCAATTGATCGTGGGTACTTGCATGATAATTAAACCCAAGAAAAAAACGGTTTTGGTCAAATGAGTTGTAAACAATCTGTTTCCCGAAATTAATATGCACTTCATCATTGGCAATAAAAGCAAAGGTCTTAGGGGCAAAAGCATTTTTACTAAGCGGAAAAGAAAGAAGTATGTTATATCGTGCCCTATAATTAAAATTATAGCCTTCCGCCAGTTCATCCGAATCCTTTATCTTTCTGCGATAGCGCTCTTCCAGCCTTACCCACTGCATCATCCTAAGCTTTGGAAATTTTGTATGCCATTGTATTTGCTGCCAGGGACGGTGTTCGGGCTGTGAAACTTCAGGATGTGCATCGGCCGGAAAATGGTTAATGTAGGCATACCCCGCTGTAAGCTTTGTGTTATCATTCAGGTAATACGTAGCGCCTACCCTTCCCAAAGCAAGGGAAAAATTAGTAAAGAAATCTTCCTTTGTTCTTAACTGTCCTTCTGCCCAAAAGCCCCATTTGTTTGTCAATCGGGTTTGATTGAAGTAACCCGTCCATACCTGTTCTGAAATAGTAGTTTGTTTTTGTGAAAAAGCAAAAGCGGAATATCCTAAAAAAAAGGCCAGAATGTATTCCTTAACCATAAGCTCAAAACATTTTGATAGTCCACAAAAATAGTAGAGTTAGAGTACACCAACAATAATTCTTATCCGAAACTTAAAAGCTTAATCAGCCTGCTTTCTCTTTCTTAAATCAATTTGATGATAGTAATATATCCTGGCAACATGTACCATACGGTACTTAACACCGGAAGATTGCTGTTGAAAAATATTAAGATACCCTAGCTGCAGGTTATCCCTTTTATTTACATGATAGGTGATCCCTGCATGAAGGCGATTATGATCCAGCATATTATAAACGATTTGTTTGCCAAAATTTAATAGCAGTTCCTCACCGCCATAAATAGAAAACGTGCGGGCATCAAAAGCACGTTTAGAAAGAGGCGCAGACAGCATGATCTGATAACGTGCCCTGTAATTAAAACTATACCCCTCAGCCAGTTCATCTTCATCTTTTATTTTGCGCCTGAAACGTTCTTCCAATCGTACTCTTTGTTGTAGTCTTAAGCGTGTGTACTGTGTATACCATTGTATTTGTTGCCATGGGCGGTGTTCTGGCTGTGCTATTGCTGCATGAGCATCGGCAGGATAGTAATGAAAGTAGGCATAGCCAGCAGTGAGGTTGGTCGCATTATTCAAGTGATAAATTATCCCTCCTCTCAAAACACTTGCTGAGAGATCGTGCAGAAAATTATTTTTTGTACGCAAATGCGTATCGGCCGTTACGCTCCATTTATCAGCTATCCTGAATTGACTGATATACCCAAACCATGTTTGTTCCAGCGTAGTAACCTGCTTTTGGGCTGTGGCTGTGTGTGAAAGGAGTAAGGCAATGATAATTTTCTTCATACGCTGCGAGTTGGGCCAATAACACTTTAGGGCCCGGAAGCATCTTGGTGAATAAGTGTTTAAGTAGCTTTTATTTTAAGGTTTTAATCATAAGGTCCTGCTGTCCGTAAAGGACAACCTGGGACTTGAAATTATGAAACAAATATCTTTTCAGACATGCCACACTGAAATACAAAGCTATCAACGATATAAATCAGCCAAATGGAGTTACGGAAGGAAACGACTTTCGGAGAAAATACTCTTGTAGAATAATAATGCCGGCTTTTTTGGATACACGATCTTTCAAATCAGGTGGAAGAAGTCGGAGACTTATCAGAGATGTTTTCAATTAAATGATGCCTTATAGATCATTGAAATATGTTATAGTGGCTTACAACATTCTAAGCTTATTCATAGACTTTGCTAAACCATTAAAACTTACGATTTTTCAATTCATACAGCCCGTGTGCTAGTTCATGTAACCCTAGCTTTTAAGCATTCTCAAACTGTTTCAATTTTATGCAATGAATGAAACGCTTAAATCTTTGTCATGAAACCGATACACTAACAGGCTATCTTTTTTTATACCAAAAGCCTTCATTATGGCTATTTTTTTATGACCGGCATTAACTTATATTCGGTTTCCATAAAAAGGTTTATAGAAGATATGTTAAGTGAACCTGACATGTATAAAGCTCTTTCTGCGAGGCAAAGGTTTTTTAATAATTGAAATAATTAACCGGGTTTCAACTAATGCCAATTCAGGCACTATAGTCATCAAACATCCAGTGTTTTGATGTTTGATGCAATTGCTCACTCGTCTCACAAATGGAATCTATTATACTAATTGCTTGTTTTAAGCTTTTCATAATTTAACCTGGTAAACTACACTTACCAGTTATTGTTTTCATAAGTTGCTTTCAAAATAAATTGCTTCTTCCATACCATATTTTCAAAATATTTTTGGTCATACTGCCGTATACTCAGCTTCATATATTGATTACAAAATAACCTGCACGAACATAACTACGAATAAAAAGAATTAAGGGGATGAAATCATTCTAAATAATAGCTTACATCAAGTAGCAAAGTTTACTTTCGGTATCAATAAAAAATAATCAACAAAATGAAAAGCTTTATTACTATTTATTTTTTGTTTTTTTTGCTACCCTCCTTCAACACTTTACTATCACAACCGGCGGAACAAATGGTAAAACTGATAGTAGCGCCAGACCATGCTGACTGGCTATACAAAAGAGGTGACAATGTAAAGTTTACTATCACTGTTCTTCAATATGGCAATCCTGTAAAAAATGCTGTTATTCGTTATGCAATAGGCCCGGAAAAAATGGAGCCTACAAAAAAAGATTCTCTCTCACTTTCAAATGGCGTATTAACGGTAGATGGTGGTACAATGAACATACCTGGATTTTTACGTTGTACGGTAACTGCAAAACTTGATGGAAAGGAATATACAAAAGCTGCAACAGCGGGTTTTGAGCCTTTGAGGATAGAGCCTACAGTAGAGAACCCTGCCGACTTTAAAGAGTTTTGGAATAAGGCAAAAAAAGATTTGGCCACCATTCCAATGGATGCAATAATGACTTTACTGCCGGAACGTTGTACCGAAAAAATAAATGTATACCATGTAAGCCTTCAAAATTTTCGGTTAGGCTCCAGGTTATACGGCATTCTTTGTATTCCAAAAAAGGAAGGTAAATATCCGGCATTATTATCTGTGCCAGGGGCAGGTGTACGTCCGTATTACGGTAATATAGCCATGGCAGAAAAGGGCATAATAACTTTTGATATTGGTATACATGGCCTACCTGTAAATATGGATGCAAGCGTGTATAACAATTTAGGCGCCGGCGCTTTAAGCGGCTATCAAAATTTTAACCTTGATGATCGCGACCGTTTTTACTACAAGCGGGTTTATACCGGTTGTGTAAGAGCTAACGATTTTTTATGTAGCCTGCCGCAATTTGATGGCAGCAACCTGGCTGTAACAGGTGGCAGTCAGGGAGGTGCATTATCTATTGTAACTGCCGGCCTGGACCAAAGAGTAAAATACCTTGCAGCATATTATCCTGCTCTTTCCGATGTAACCGGATATCTGAAAGGCCGTGCAGGCGGCTGGCCTCATTATTTTGATAAGAACAACCTGGCCTTTAATAATAAAAAAGATAAAATAGAAACTGCAGGCTATTACGATGTAGTAAACTTTGCACGACTGCTAAAAGCGGCCGGTATGTATAGCTGGGGTTTTAATGATGAAACATGTCCGCCTACCTCTATGTATGCAGCTTATAATGTAATTACTGCATCTAAATCTTTATACCTGGCATTAGAAACAGGCCATTGGACATTTCCTGAGCAAACTGAAAAATTAAATAACTGGCTTTTGCAAAAATTACTGGAAAGCAAGTAGGTGAAATATCAAATTCATACCTAAAGAACTATTTAGTATCAATCAAAATATATGATTTTAAAAACAATTTTTATTCTGTTAGTGGCATGTACTGCTTTCCCATCTTATGCACAAAAAAACAGAGACCATCAGGGATATAAATTTTCAAAAGAAGAAATGCACGAACTGCTTTTATATCAAAGCAAGCAGCAAAAGATCAAAGGTATTGTTGCACTTATTACAGGGCCTGTTATTACAATAGTAGGTCTTCATATAATTAATAAGAATCACTATGTTTCTTCAAACGGGTCTTCAACTACAACAGGGTATGGTGATGGCGCCACAATTGGCTATCTCATTAGCTCAGCGGGAATCCTGACTACAATAAGCAGCCGGGTGTTTTTTGCTTCCTCGGCTAAATTAAAAAAAAGGGCTATGCTTGTGTTAGCAAATGAGCCTACCGGCTTTATGAAACACAATGGTAACGTACAAGGCATCGGCATACAAATTAGTTTATGATTGGTATACAGACCTGATACAAGTATTCTATGTAATGAATTAGCAATTTATAATGTAAAAAAATCCTGATGAACCAGCATGTTAGTACACTAAAAATATTTTGAACTTAAAGCTTTTTTATATTCTGCTAAGCAACGTTGCCTTGCCCATTCATGTTGTATGATAGGCGAAGGATAATTTTTGTCTTTGTATTCGGGCACCCATTTTTTTATATACTCTTCCTTAACATCAAATTTTTGTGTTTGTATGGCAGGATTAAAAATTCTAAAATAAGGAGCCGCATCACAGCCGCAGCCTGCTACCCATTGCCAGTTACCATTATTAGAAGCAAGTTCAAAATCTAATAACTTCTTTGCAAAATAAGCTTCGCCCCAACGCCAATCAACCAGTAAATGTTTTACAACGAAGCTTGCCGCAATCATGCGTACACGATTATGCATAAACCCTGTTTCATTCAATTGCCGCATTCCGGCATCAACAATAGGATAGCCTGTAGTTCCCCGACACCATCTTTCAAACTCTTCTTCATTATTGTTCCACTGAATATTTTCATACTCCGGTTTGTAACACCTATTTACTAATTGAGGTTTATGCCACAAAAGATGCATAAAAAATTCCCGCCAGATAAGTTCTTTTAAAAAGGTTTCATTTAATGGAAGAATTTGCTTTATCAACTGGCGAACACTGATCGTTCCAAAGCGCAGATGAACACCTATACGAGATGTACCCTCAACTGCGGGAAAGTTCCTTGTATTTTGATACTCAGTAATAATAGATTCGTCAACAGTCGCTTGAATTTTAAGAGTTTTATTATCTATAAAATTCATTTCTTCTAAAGAAGGCATGTCAAAAGAAATGTTATTAAGGAACTGATCTCTTAGCGTTTCTGAATTAAATGCTTTACAACAATCCGTATTAAAACTCGCCAGCCATTTTTTTGAGTATGGTGTATAGACTGTGTAATGACTTCCCTCATCTTTCTTTATCTCATCTTTTTCAAAAATCACCTGGTCTTTAAATGTTTTAAACTGTATGTTCTTTATTGAAAGCAGCTTCTTTATTTCTTCATCTCTTTCTGTGGCATACGGCTCATAATCATGATTGGTGAATACAGCCTGGATATTATACTCTAGGATTAATTTTTCAAAAACATCTTTTGGAAAACCATATTGAACCAACAAAGAGCTTTGTTGGTTTTTCAGATCAAGCTGAATATTTTGCAGTGCAGCGTATATAAAATTTACTCTTCGGTCAGAGCGGTCTTCCAATTCATCTAAAATAAAGCGGTCGAAAATAAAAATGGGTAATACAGGAATACCTGATGAGAGAGCATGAAATAATGCCGCATTATCATGCAAGCGTAAATCTCTTCTGAACCAAAAAATATTTATAGGTTGTAACACATCAAAACAACAAGCTATCTTTTAAATGGTTGAGAAAACTTCATGGTAAAATGCCCTGGTAAAAGAATTTACATATTGCTTTTGCCGGTAAGATTGCACCCAGCGCATGTCATTGATAGCATTCGTCAAAAAAACCTCGTCTGAACTTAAAAGAAGTTGCTCATTTATATCCTTTTGGTGCACCCTAATACGCCGCTTCTTTAACTCATCAATGACAAAACGCCTCTTTACGCCATTTACACAGCCTTGGTGTAAAGCAGGAGTATATACATCACCTTTAAAAACTAAAAAAACATTTGCCTTAGAAGCATCACAAATATTATTTTCTGTATTTAGCACCAGGCATTCATCAAGACCCTTTTCTTTTGAAAACAAATCAGCCATTACATAAGGCAGGTAGTTAGCAGATTTTAAATTTGCAAAAACATCGCAGCTTTTTCGTGCATCAGGAAATATGTCTATAGCCCAGCCATTATCATTGAGCTTATTTACTGATTGTTGCAAAGGCATAGCTTCTATAATGTATGAAGCATCATTATTATTGTTGTCTTCCCTAAATACAGCTATACGTACTCTTCCACAATGGAGGCAATTATTTAGTTTACATAGCTCCATAATCATGGAAGAGATCTCATCTTGCACAATCTTTTTACTGTCCATTTTTAATACGCTCATTCCAAAAAAAAGGCGTTCAAAATGATATTGCTTTAATACTATCTCATTGTATAAAACCTTAATCGTTTCAAATAAGCCATCACCATAACGAAAGCTCCTGTTTTTTGCATTAAGGATGGCTTTACTATCATCTATCATTTCGCCATTCAAACAAAAAAAACTCATAAAGCAAAAATGACATAAAAAATGCCATGAATAATCATGGCATTTACACAACGTTCAATTATTTTATTCAGGCTTGTTCCACCAATCCTGCTTTCACAGCATACATAACCAAACCAGCCATAGATTTTACACCGGTCTTTGTTTTTAACTTGTCGCGAATTGCTTCTACAGTCCTGGGACTTAAATCTACCATATCTGCAATTTCTTTTGTGCTTTTTTCATCGCACATGAGTTTCAGGATCGTTACTTCTTTATCGGTAAGATAAACTTCGGGTGTTGCTGTTTCCGCTACACGCTTTGTACGCAAGCCATTCAACAGGGCTTTATTAGTTAGATCATTAAAGAAAAACTCATCCTCATAACAGGTCATTATAGCCTGGTAGATTGTTTCAGAATCAGATTCTTTAGTTAGGTATGAGTTTGCTCCTACTTCCATCATTCTTGTAATCATAGAAGGATCATTGATCATGGAAAGCATGATCACTTTTATCTCCGGATATAATTTTTTTATTTCCGGCAATGCCATCAAACCATCCATAATTGGCATTTGAATGTCAAGTAAAATTACATCAGGTCTAATGTGTTTGAGAAGATTCAGCAGCTGCATGCCATTTTCTGCCTCTGCAATCATTTGTATATCCTTACGGCTGGATAGTGCGGTTTTTACTCCTGCCCTGAATAATGCATGGTCATCAGCTATGGCTACTTTAACAATTTTTGGTTCAAGATTCTTCATAAAGGATAATTTAGAAAAGGAGTTTTTCAGAAATACGTTGCAAAATGAGAAAAAACTCCGGCATTTGGTATAGTATAACTACTTCATTTCTATTAGGCAAAATACGTAAAATAAAATTTTCTTCCTGCTTTTTAATTTAATTAAAAATTTACGTTTGGCATATTAGTAAACTTACGACTCAAAATTGTAAAAAACCACATTGCATCATAAACACATACTCTTAATCTCAGGAAGAAAAAACATCAGAATTTTTTTGTTGCGACGATATATGCATTTTTATCGCCTAATTGAAAACGTTTTTTACGAGGAGTTGCATACACTTCTCCCATTTCAAAACCAGCCTCTTCTAATAAATTTTCGAGTTCAGAAAAAGATAAAACATAATCAATAGCTTTTAAAGTTTGCAATGCTTCATCTTCTCTAATTAAAATATGATCGGTTTCAATGCGGGTTGGATTTAATAAATATTTATTATCTAAGAGATATTTAAACTCATCTACGTATAACCATGTTTTTTCCTCAAAATGCTTAATTGCTATTTCAGCAATCATCCATGAATTAATAATAAAAGAACCGCCGGGTTTTAAACATTTATGAAGGTTATACAATAATGTTTTTGCTCTTGGTTTATCAAACGTGGAGAAGCAATTACCCATACAAATAATGGCATCAAATAAACCGTTAAACGAAGTAGCGCTTACATCAGCCACCCAACTGTTTATAGAAAGTTTCTGCTCTTCTGCTATGTCTTTTATTTCATTAATATAATCCGTGAGGTTATCAACAGCATTAAGTTTGAAGCCGCGTTTTGCCAGAGCTATTGAGTGCCTTCCATAGCCACACATAATATCAAGAACAGCAGCGCCTGTTTCTAAATGAGCTATTTCTACTATAAAATCCGTTTCAGCTTCTGTTAAGCCTTTAGGAATCATTTTCCTCCAAACCTCTTTATAAAAACTTTTAAAAAGAAGATCGTTATTGTTCTGGTGTACCTGGGCTGTAAGTTCCATTATAATTAAATTATTCAAGCAAACGGTTACGTATACCATACATTACAAGCCCGGCAATGGTTTTTGCCCCCACTTTCTCTTTCATTTTCTGCCTGATGGTTTCAATAGTACGGGGACTTAAAAAAACTTCTTTAGAAATTTCTTCGGTGGTTTTATCCTGTGCTATATGTTTTAAAATATTTATTTCCTTTTCAGAAAACTTAACCGGAATCGGATAAAATTGGCGGACAGTTTTTTTGTGCTGTAGTTTTAAAAGCACGGCCTTATTTACAAGGTCATTAAAATAAAAGTCATTGTTTACGCAAGAAAGTATTGCTGCATAAATTTCGTCAGGATCAGTTGTTTTGGTCAGGTAAGCATTGGCCCCCATTTCCATCATTTTAGTAATCATTTCCTGGTCATCATACATAGTAAGCACAATGATTTTTACTTCCTCATATTCCTTACGTATTAAGCCTATGGCATTAATGCCATCCATTTCAGGCATACGTATATCCATAAGCAAAACTTCAGGTTGCTTAATACGCAGTTTATGCATTAGATCTTTACCATCTTCAGCTTCCCATAAAATTTTTAGGTAATCCCTGTCTTTCAGGGCCATTTTTATGCCATCCCTGAAAATCTTGTGGTCATCAGCAATGGCCACTTTAATTAGTTCGGCGCTCATTTAACTTAGGTGGATTTTAGGTTTAGATAGTTGAATTTTAAATAAGAAACAAAGCTAACAGTTTTTAAATCTAATAAAACTCTCTTAGAACAAAGCAAATCTTTCAAAATCATTGAACGTATAAGCACGATTAAAACACAGGAAATTTACGTAACTATAAATTAGATAGAACTGCAAAAGATTAATCACTTTACAAAGATCAGGTACGTATGTAGCTTTATAACATGGTTATAGACAAACCCGTTTAAATTGAGGTTGGCTCCCCGTATTTCTGCGGTTTCAAAGCACTACGAAGCTATTATTATTTAAAAAAAGGTAAATCTACCATTCAGTCAAACGTTGTTCTCCTAATAATTTAATTGGTTCCTTAGTAAAAATACTAATTTAGTATGGTAGTTATACCTAATTTTTACTAGTATACTTACCTTCATAATCCTATATAACCCTTTGCTGAATTGAGTTTTAAAGGATGATAAGGGTTTCTTCTAAAAAGTACACCTATTGAGAAACGGTTCTTTAGAAACAACTTTTACATCCTAGTCCACTTTTAAAATAAATTGTTATGGCACAAACAAAAGTATTTCAACGCCCTTGTCCTGTTGGCCCTCCAGCACCTACTTGGTGGGAACAAGACTAAGCAAAATTAGTAACTCTTAAAAGGTTTTCTATCTTTGGCAAAATTTACCAACTATAGAAAACCTTTTTTTTTATATAGGTCTATACTCAGACGTATTACCAATTATTCTTTTTACCTTTTTTTATAAGAATTGTAAAGAGGTAAAGGGATTTTGGATTATATCTACCTACGCCATTTTATTCAGTTTAGGCTCCTATATCTTTAATCATTATTATAATAATTTAGGTACTGAGAGTTATATAAGAAAGGCTATTTATAATTTCATTACTTTTTTTGAATATTCTTGTTTTGCATATTTTCTTTATATAAATATAAAAAATTCAGTTTTCAAGAAAATACTTTTAATCTCATCAATTTGTTTTACTTTTTCAATAACCATATATTATTTTTACTCCCATTTTGTTAGGATTGATTCTATTACAATAGGAGTTGAAACCATTCTCATTCTTATTTTTTCTGCTTATTTTTTATATGAACAAATGAATGATCAGAATAATTTATTTATTTATAATGATTATCGTTTTTGGATGGTTTTAGCCTTTATGATCTATTTGTCCGGTTCGTTCTTTATTTTTTTATTTGCAAATCAAATACCTGACTCTCAAATTTTACAATATTGGATGTTTACAGATGTATTTTATACTTTGAAAAACATCTTTTTTTCAATTGGTATTTTAGTTTACGCTTCCCAACAACCTAAGAAAAAGCAATACGTTGGCAAATCCGTTAAACCCTATTCAGAAATCACGTGATGTTTCTATTACAAGCAAATCCGGGCATATCATCTGTACTCTTTTTAGGCACCCTGGGGATGCTTGTCCTTACTATTGGCCTTATTTTATTTATCATTTTTCACCAGCGTAAGGTTATCCGTTATCAATTGAAGCTTCAGACAATGGAGCAGGAGCAGCAACAAATTTTATTAAAAGCCTCTATTCATTTACAGGAAGAAGAACGCCAGCGTATTGCTGCTGACCTGCATGATGATGCCGGCCCGCTGTTAGCTACAGCCCGGTTATATCTCAGTGAAAACCTGGTTAACCAGGATAAGGCTACACAACTCCAGTCTATATTTCAGGCAAGGCAAATACTAGATGATACAATTCAACTTATCCGGAATATCAGCCATAGCCTGATGCCTCCAACCTTAAAGAACTTTGGTTTGGAATCTGCTATTAACGATATGGCGCAAAAAATTAGCGGATCGGGTACTATTAATGCAAGCAGCCGCTTTCATGATTATAAGGAAAGGCTTAAGTCAGAAAAAGAATTAATTGTTTACCGCGTTATACAAGAGCTTATTAATAATATTTTAAAACACAGCAACTCAAGTTTTATACACATTACCCAAAATATGCATGGTGATAATTTTGTTTTGCGCATTCATCATGACGGACGGGGTCTTGTTCAGGCGGATTTTGAAAAGCTTAATAAAAGCAATATTGGCCTTGGCTTGAAAAATATCAGCAGCCGTTTAAAAGTGGGGCAGGGCACTATTTTATTTGAAAAAGATTCCTCACAAACTTATTACAAGGTTACTATTGAAATACCTAAGGAAGATCCCGATGGATCTTAACTGCAATATTTTACTACTTTAGCATTGTTGATTATATATGTATGCAGGTAATTAAAGTAGCAATTGCTGATGATCATAAAATTTTTCGAAAGGGAGTTATTTTATCTCTTCGTCCATTTACAAATATAAAATTTGTACTAGAGGCTGAAAATGGCGAAGAATTATTACAACAAATGCCTGTAGCAGAACCTGATGTTGTGCTAATGGACCTGCGGATGCCTGGTAAAGATGGCATAGAAACTACAAAATTATTAAGTAAGCAATATCCCCAGGTTCATGTTATTATATTAAGCATGTACGAAGACGAACGCTTTGTTTACCATCTAATGGAAAATGGCGCTCATGGCTATTTACTTAAAAATGCAGAACCACAGGAAATAAGAAGGGCTATAACGGAAGTACATGAAAAAGGCTATTACCTCAACAATTTTGTGAACCGTATTCTTTTAAAACGTTCTCATGCCAGGCAAAAAACAGTTCCCTCTATCAATAGCGAAATAACCGTAACGGAAAAAGAAAGAGACGTTCTTAAATTTATTTGCATGGAGTTTACGGCACAGGAAATAGCTCAAAAAATGGAGATCAGCGCAAGAACTGTGGAGGCTATCAAAGACAGGCTGATGGAACGTTTTGGAAGTAAAAATACCGCAGGTCTTGTTTTTTTTGCGGTAAAAAATAATCTGGTTGATTAGCCTTTATTAAAGTAACTATCCTCATTCAAACCTAATAAGCAACCTGGCTAAACCATTCCATTTTATTGTTACCCCGAACACCCATGCACAGTTGAGCTTATAGTGTACCACAAAAAGAAAGCTCCTGTAGAAACAGGAGCTGATTGCTTATATATTGCTTGCTATATGAGAGGTATTATCTAATACTATAATAGTGCCAGTTTAAAACTTCTTTATACCATACCGATATTTTTTTCATTATTTCTTTACCGAAAGAATATACTTTACCATTTGTGCCGCATCTTCTTTAGATAATTGCGGATGAGGTGTCATAGGTATTTGTCCCCAAACCCCGGCACCACCTTTAATAACTTTTCCCGATAATTTATTTATTGCGGATGACTGGTCTTTATACCGCATTGCAATCTGAGTAAATGAAGGGCCTATTAATTGTTGATTTATTTTGTGGCATGTCATGCAATCACTTTTTGTAACAAGTGCATAACCGGGATGCACGGTTGGCTTTTTTGCAGTGCTTGTAGATTTGTCTGTACTAGTTTTAACGACAGGTGCTTTAGCAATAGCCTTCTTTTTAATTGTTGTATCTGCTTTTATAACTACTTCCTTACCTCCGTCAAAGCGTACCCAATCTAACGAAGCGAGGTTTCTATTAGGTGTATCGCTCTTTACAAAAACAAAATACAAATCATGTTTTCCGCCCGGGTCCGTGATCGTTGTTGCTTCTTCTTTAAATGTGTTCATCCTTCCTGTAGCTTTAAAATTAAAGCTGCTAATAAGCTGGCCTTTTTTATTATCAATATGCACTTCTATAGCCGCATCCTTATTTTGGGAACTATATCGGTATGTAAGTCCTGCCACGTCTTTAAGGTCAATATTTTTTAATACAAAATGAGAGCCGTTATGAATATTATTTAAACGCCCTCCTCCCCTTTGCATATTGTACACTACATCTGCATTTTCAACCTGTACTTTAGATGGACGCAGGATCATAGTCTCCTTGCGTGTAAGCGGCGTAATCGCTCCCCCTTTATCCGTGTACGATGCTGATAGCAAATAGCGTCCTTCTTCCCCTGTGCCAGGATGCTGGCTTAATAATACTTTTCCTGCTTGAGGAAGAAGCATGTCTTCTTGTTGTGTGGAAACTGAAAGCACATATTTTACAATTTCCTCTGCATCCTCTTTGGATATTTGGGGGTGGGCACTCATAGCATGTTCGCCCCATACACCTCCGCCACCAATAATAATTTTATTAGAAAGATACCCCACCGCATTCTTATCATTTATATATCGTTTTGAAATTTCCATGAAGGATGGCCCCACGGATTTTGCATTAACCTGGTGGCAAGCTTTGCAATCGCTGCTTGCTATTATGTTTTTACCGAGATTATAATTTTCATCCATTTGCTGATGTCCCATTAAAGGCTCAGAAGCAGCTACTTTTGGAATATATTTCAAGGCCACTCTCACATTTTTTTTATCAATGGCTGCATCTTCTTTGTCGGAAACTGCAACAGCATAGTTTAGGGCAGTGCTAAAAGGAAAAAAGAAGCTGCTGTTGTCTATTGTATTGATGGCAACCATGGGCAAGGTGTTTCCAACTTTAATCTCGATTGTATCCGTACTACTTTGTCCTGCTGCGTCGGTTACTTTTAAAACTGTATTGTAAATACCGTTGGTTTGAAAGGTATAAACAGGATTCCTTTCTTCGGAGATTGTGCGGCCATCAAGCATCCATTCATACCTCATTGGTTCTTCATCATAATCATAACTTTGATTGCCGTTAAATGTTACTTTAAAAGGAGCTAATCCAATTGAATCTTTTGTATTTATTTTAGCAACAGGGGCCCGGTTACCACTGTTATAATCAATTCTAACCAATCTTGCGTCCGCATTATCAATACCATATACAGAGCCATACTCCAACATGTATATTGCTCCATCAGCACCTATCTCCATGTCTATAGGCCTTCTAAAGTCGCCATTGGTTTGCATAAACTGATCCATGCGTTTAAAATTGTTATTGTCATCAAGATGCACAGCAAAAACCCAGTTACGCATCCAGTCATAAACAAACAGGGACTTGTCATAGTATTCAGGCAATTTTTTATCGGAAGCAATGGCGGCATTATAATGATACACAGGGCCACCCATGGCACAGCGCCCACCAACACCAAGTGTAGGAAATTCATTAGACAAGGCATAGGGATACCATATCATAGGCTGTTGCGGAACCGGCAAAGTTTTCATGCCTGTATTATTGGGCGAATTATTTACTGGCGCACCCGCATCAAATAATACACCTATTGCTTTTGTACTAAAATCAGAATCATTGTATGCCTTAGTATTTCCAACGAAATATGGCCATCCATAATTTCCTGGTTTTTTCGCCTGGTTAAATTCATCATAGCCACGAGGGCCATGACGGCTATCCTGTCCGGCATCAGGACCAACTTCTCCCCAATAAACAATTGAGGTAGCTGTATCTACAGAAATACGGTATGGATTACGGCAACCCATAACATAAACTTCCGGACGGGTAGCATCAGTTCCGGAAGCAAACAAATTTCCTTGTGGAATAGTGTAAGAACCATCTGCTTCTACATGAATACGTAAAATCTTTCCCCGTAAGTCATTTGAATTACCGGCAGACCGTTGTGCATCATACACTTTCCTGCCGTCTCTTTCATCAATTGGCGCATAGCCATCAGATTCAAAAGGCACAGTATTATCACCGGTAGAAATGTATAAGTTTCTATGTTTATCCCAGGCCAAAGAACCTCCTGTGTGTGCACTTACTTCAAGATCAATAGGTATCTTGATTATAATTTTTTCAGACTCGGTATCCAGGTTTCCATCCTCAGTTATTTTAAACCTTGATACATTTTGATGATACTGCTCTCCTGTATTAGATGAGTAAAAAAAATAGATATAATTATTGCGGCTGAAATCAGGATCAAGGGTTATTCCTATAAGGCCATTTAAATATTTGTCAACCGCTTTTGCCGGAAAGTTATGCAGCAATCTTGTTTTTTTTATGGTTGGTTCATACACATAAAACTTGCCCTCCCTTTCTGTAAAAAATACACGTCCATCTGGTGCTACGGCCAGTTCCATAGGTTCATTTAAATCATTCGTTAGAACGGTTTTTGTAAAGCGGTTGTCCTCCGGCGCTTTTACAGCATAGGCCTTGGAATAGTCAAGACCATTGGTGTTTAAAGCGTATTTAATTCCTCCCAGCAGATGTTGCAGGAAGAGTGGCTCACTATAGCTTTCCTTTGTATGGCCAAGGCCGGTATAAAAAGAACGCCCCCCGTCAAACTCATGATACCATATTATTGGATGGTTATCTCCATTGATGCCGCCCTCGTAAGTGCTCTCATCTAATGTAGCCAATACTTTTATGTCCGGCATGATGCTTTTATAACTATACCATTCATCAAACCGTTCCCAGCGTGTTGGCAAAAAGGATGTAGAAATATGCGTTTTGTCTCTCACGTCAATCATTGCTTTTTGCTGCTTAGGATGGCTGGCAAAATAAGCGCCTATCAATTGATTGTACCAGGGCCAGTCATACTCAGTATCTGCAGCTGCATGCACGCCAACAAACCCGCCCCCGGCCTGAATGAAACGTTGAAAAGCAACCTGCTGATCAGCATTCAACACATTCATCGTGGTACTTAAAAATATAACAAGACTGTATTTTTTAAGACTGTCTTCAACAAAATAAGAAGCATCACGGGTAGAGTCTACAAGAAAATTATTTTCCTTACCCAACTTCATTATTGCAACAACACCATCTGGAATAGAGGTATGATAATATCCTGCAGTTTTTGTAAATACCAACACCCTTGGCACGGAAGTATCAGCAACGGAAATTCCCGGAGCTTTTACACTTTTGCAGGCATAAAAAATACAAAGCGAAGAAGCAACTAAGAAACTAAAAACCAGTAGATTTTTTTTTGATAACATGGCAAGCACTTTCTCAATGATTATTTAATAGAAGATCAGGGATTAAATATATTAAGTAATCAAGTAGCTTTCTCTTTCGCCGATATACACTAAGAATTAAAAATTATTTGCCATACTCTGCTAACATTTTTTTTAAGTCATCCAGTGTGTTGATGTCTTCTGGTTTTTTGTCCTTCCGCCAGCGCAGCATGCGGGGAAAGCGCAATGCCACTCCGGATTTATGTCGGTTAGAAGCGGCAATGCCTTCAAAAGCAATTTCGAAAACAAGCTCCGGTTTCACGGTTCGCACAGGGCCAAATTTTTCTATAGCATTTCTTTTTACAAATGCATCTACCTGGGCAAACTCTTTATCTGATAATCCTGAATAAGCCCTTGTGAAAGCCACCAATTTGTCACCATTTTTTACAGCAAATGTGTAAGCTGTATACAAATTACTTCTACGCCCTGCTCCTTTTTGTGCATAAATCATTACTGCATCAATAGTAAGTGGTTCCACCTTCCACTTCCACCAATCGCCTCGAACACGCCCAACCTGGTAATGGGAAGATTTCCTTTTTAACATGAAACCTTCGGCACCCATATCTCTTGATGTTTCTCTTAACCGTGCTAATTCATCCCAACTATTAAAATGTACCACTGGCGATATTATTAAAGAAGGATGATCAGATGAAATAATAATTTCCTCAAGCTTAGCTCTCCTTTCCTTTAATGTTTTATTACGCCAGTCTTCACCTTCATACTCTAAAAGGTCATAAGCAAAGAAAGCAATGGGTGCTTCCTGCAATTGCTTTTTTGTAATATTTTTTCTGCCGATGCGTGTTTGCAAAAGTGCAAAAGGCAAAGGCTTCTGATCTATACAAGGAATAATTTCACCATCAATTGCTATTCCATCTGGTAGTGATATTTGCAGCGAATGATACTCGGGAAATTTTTCCGTCATTAACTCCTCTCCCCTGCTCCATACAAATAATTCATTATTGCGTTTAATGATCTGGCCTCTTATACCATCCCACTTCCACTCCGCCTGCCAATCTAATGGATCACCTAATACAGAAGCATTTTCTTCAACTGCATAAGCGAGAAAAAAAGGGTAAGGCTTTGAGTAATCTATTGATACTGCATGTTCGCTTAATAATTCATCAAAACTTATAAGAGAAGGATCCCAATTACCACTGATTCGGTGCGCAATGATAGACGGATTAATGCCTGTTGCTTTAGCCAATGCATTCACCATTATTTTTTGCGATACACCAATCCTGAAGCCCCCTGTTATTAATTTATTAAAAACAAACCTTTCGGAACTATTCATTTCCAGCCACGATTCTACAACAAATTGCTTACGCACTTCTTCAGTTTGTTTTTCGATACTTTGTAATTTTTCAATATAGTAGTGCAAGGGCTTTTCTTCTATCACTAATTTTTCTGAAATGTTTTCAGGAAGCAACAAGGCTATCGTTTCTCCTAAATCGCCTACTGTATGATAAGATTCTTCAAATAACCAAAAAGGCAGGCCACTTAATTCAACACACCAGGTAGCCAATAATGCACCACTAACTGCCCTCCGTGGCCGGCGACCACTAAATATGGCAATGACCCAAACTTTATCTTTATTACTTGCAGTAGAAAAGTATGACGCCAATGCATCTATTTTATCATTGGTTTTGGTGCTTGTTCCAATCACTTTTACTAATTCTGCAAAAAGTTTCATGAGCGGGATGGTTGAGGTATGAGGTGTGAGGAATCAGGTGTATAGTTTATTGTTGTGTTAGCATTGAATATTGATTATTTACCATTATTTTTTTCTTCACTTGCATCACTTGCTCCCTCTTCATTCCTTGTCTCATCTTCCTTTGGAAGCTCTTGTTCCTCATTCTCTTCCTCTCCGCCATACTCCGTTTTTACCTCAGCGGCCTCTATTCCTTGTTCATTTAAATACCGGCTAAAAGCGGCTTGAAAACCATGTGTGGCGTATACTCTCTCTGCTTCAGTAGCTTTAACTGCTTCCAGCAAGCCTTTCCAGTCTGCATGATCGCTTAATGCGAAGCCAGCATCAGCATTTTTGCGGCGTACATTGCCACGCACCTGCATCCACCCACTACATATTCCTACCTCATAAGGCGCAAACTTTTTTATCCAGGTTGATCCTTCTGCACCAGAGGGCGCTATCACCACATTGCCTTTTAATAATTCTTTTGGCGTATCAAAGTTTACATGCTGAACATGGGGTAAGTTCCACCCAGCGTTTACCAAAGCACTATGCACATTATACACAGCGCCATGTAATAGAATGCTATCACTTACTTCGGCAATGCAAGAGAGTAACCTTTGGGCTTTGCCTAAGCTATAAGCAATTAAAACCGAGGTCTTACCCAACCCTTTATTTTCTTTGATCCAACGCTGTATATCGGAAAAAATTTCAGACTGTGGTTTCCAGTTATATATCGGTAATCCAAAGGTGGATTCTGTTATGAACGAATGACATTTCACTGCTTCAAACTGACCGCTTATTCCGTCATTTTCTGTTTTATAATCGCCACTAATTACCCACACTTCACCACCGTATTCAACACGTATCTGTGACGACCCTATAATATGTCCAGCAGGATGTAATGTGATGCGGACACCATTGATGTAAACGGCTTCGTTCCACTCAACACTCTGGTATTGGTTTTTACCCAAACGTAATTGCAATATTGGTTTTGTATGATGATGACAGAGATAATATTTGCTTCCCCACCGTGCATGGTCGCTATGTGCATGTGTAATAACCGCACGGTCAACCGGTTTCCACGGGTCAATATAAAAACCGCCTGCACGGCAATACAAGCCACAATCCGAAAATTCAATTAGATTCTGAGCCACGATTTAAAGAATAAAAGGAGTACATGATTAAATGCACCGTAATCAGAGCATTCAAATCTCATGCTAAGAAAACGGGAGAAATTCTGCGCCTCTTCAGATTATCAGTAAAATTCAGAAAATCAAAGTAAGACCTGGTCACTGATTTACTACTGACCTTAAGCCATTATAGTATTTAATGAAATACAATTTTTTATTTTCAAAATAATCCAGAGTCATTGCAGCAGGATTAAGAAAAACCGGCTGTACGTCAAATTGAGTAAAAACATAATTGCCTGTTTGGGAAAGATTAGAAGCCATCTCCCCTTTTTTTTCGAGGAGTAGCAGGGCAAAACGAAGCATGGTTTCATAACCACGATAGTACATATCAGTTGGGCGGCCTTTTATACTTTGTTCAAACAAAGCCGTGATACGGCCACCTAAACCACTTGTCTTATTGTAATTAAATGGTGTGGTATAGATAATTTCAATATTCTTAAATTCAGGTTTAGATAAATTAAATGCATCCCAGGTTGGCATGCCTATTATTGTAGTAGGATAAGTATCACTAACAGATGCTATTTGCTGCAATAAATTATTTCCAAAAGCTTCATCAAGGCTACCGGTAATGCAAATATTTCTTTTAGTTGTATCAAGCCTGCTGGTTAGTGTATTAACACCGAAATTATTGCCTACCTCTATAAATTCAATTTTTAACGGGGGAGAAGAAGTGGCCTTGGAAAAGTCCATAAAATAATCGCGGATCTGGTTTTCCTGTACGCCGTTCTTTCTAAATAAAACAATGCGGTCATTTCTATGGTACTTCTGTAAATACTGGTAAATACCTTCGCAATGCGTTCTAAGTGTTGAATTAAGAACTACTAGATAAGGGTTGTTAGAAACATTTGCATCATTAGGAAGTGTGGCCGAAACAAAAGGAATTTTTCTGCGCAAGGCATCAGCAGATAAAATTTTTACTTCCGAAGGATTTGCATTTGCTATAAACATTCCTACATCTTTTAATTCAGGGCTGTTTAATCTTTGGGCCAAAGAAGTTTTGCGGGAACGCGAATCGTACACAAAAACTTCAAGAGGTGCTCCTTTCTTTTGCAAGGAGTCTAAAGCAAGCTGTGCTCCCTGGTAAAATTCTAAACCCGGATTTAAAAATTTTGGAAACGCTTTATCATACTTGTAGCTATATCCGTCAAAAGCAGAATCAAGATAGAGCGGCACAAATAAGGCTATCTTTTGACGAACAACTGAATTTGTTTGTGCAAAAGATATTGAGGTAAGTAATGTTAAAATAAATACGAACGCAAGTTTTTTCATAGATGATTATTCAGTGGCTATTCCCATTCAATAGTGGCCGGTGGCTTGCTGCTTATATCGTACACTACACGGTTTATGCCTCTTACAGAGTTGATTATCTCATTAGAAACTTTAGCAAGAAAATCATAAGGCAAGTGCGCCCAATCTGCCGTCATACCATCTACACTTGTTACAGCACGTAAAGCCACAGTAAACTCATAAGTTCTTTCATCACCCATAACGCCTACACTTTTCACCGGAAGTAAGATTGTACCTGCCTGCCATACGGTTGCATAAAGATGATGTTCCTTAAGGGCTTTAACATAAATATCGTCCGCATGTTGCAACAATCGTACCTTTTCTTCGGTTACTTCTCCTAAAATACGTATGGCCAGACCTGGTCCGGGAAAAGGATGCCTGCTTAACAAATCATCAGGAATGCCAAGTTCCCGGCCCACCTTTCTTACTTCGTCTTTAAATAAAGAACGCAATGGCTCCACCAGTTTCAGGTGCATTTTTTTTGGCAATCCTCCTACATTATGGTGAGACTTAATAGTAACGGAAGGACCATGAACAGAAACGCTTTCAATTACATCAGGATAAATTGTGCCCTGGCCAAGGAAAGAAGCGCCTTTTACTTTTTTTGCACTTTCCTGGAAAACATCAATAAAAGTTTTACCAATTGCCTTTCGTTTCGCTTCAGGATCAACCTTACCTTTTAGCTTTTTATAAAAAAGTTTACTCGCATCAATTCCCTTTACATTTAACCCAAGGTGCTTATACGTTTCTAAGACGGTTTCGTATTCATCTTTGCGCAAAACACCATTATCTACAAAAATGCCATATAGGTTTGTGCCAATTGCCTTATGAATTAGCATGGCGGCCACTGTAGAATCAACGCCGCCGCTTAAGCCCATAATAACTTTTTGATCGCCTATCTGTTGTTTAAGCGCTTCAACAGTTTCCGTAATAAAATGGGCCGGTGTCCAATCTTGCTTGCAGCCGCAAATAGCAACAAGGAAATTTTTTATGATTTTTTTCCCTTCAATAGAATGATATACCTCAGGATGAAACTGCAAGCCATACAAGGGATGTAAAGACTCGCCAGGAAATTTAAAAGCAGCAACCGGTATGCTATCTGTGGTAGCCAGCAATTGAAAATGATCGGGAAGTTTTAATATACTGTCTGCATGACTCATCCAAACCTGTGAAGCCGGTGTGAGGCTACGCAATAATGTTTCTTCCTGCTCAATATGAAGCACAGCCCGCCCATATTCGCGTTTATTACTTTTCTCTACTTTACCACCAAACTGTTTGGCTGCAAGTTGCGCACCATAGCATACACCTAATACTGGTACATTAGACAACAAGTGTTTTATATCTACTTCAGGCGCTTTTTTATCATTCACCGAAAAAGGCGAGCCGGAAAGAATGACCCCTTTTAGTAAAGGATCATACTTTATTGATTTTGAAAATGGTTGTATTTCGCAATACACATTAGCCTCTCTTACTACACGGGCTATTAATTGCGTGTACTGAGAACCGAAATCGAGAATCAGGATTTTTTCTAACATGGGATGCGAAGGTAATAAATACCATTCTATCATTTTTGAAGGAGCCGGTTCGTTTTTAACCTTCTTAACTTCATGCCCATTTTTTTGTTTATAAGATCATCTAACAAATTATATTTACTTCTTTTGAACCAAAACCTTTTTTATGCGGCTAGCTATATATTGCATTTTGAGCTTCCTCATTTTTTCGTCTTGCGGGTATACAAATGGAAAACGCATTGAGGGAAATGGCAACATTTCAACACAGGAAAGAAATACAGGAAATTTTACAGGAGTTAGCGCATCTGGAAGTATTGATATTATTGTAATGGACGGACCAGCACATTCTCTAAAAATTGAAACTGACGAAAATCTTATGGATTACGTGGAAGTAAAAAACAATAATGGCAGTATAGAAGTTTACACAAAAGAAGGTTATAACCTCAAGCCTGAGAAAGGGATTAAAGTATATGCAACAGCGCCAGCTTTCTCAAGGCTGGAAGTCTCCGGGAGCGGTAAAATAAAATCTAACGGGAAAATAAAAAGTGAAGGTCTTCATACAGAAGTAAGCGGTAGTGGTGATATTATTTTAGATATTGATGCCCCGGAAATTGATGCAGAAATTGCAGGCAGCGGGTCTGCTACTTTAAGCGGAACTACCAGAGATTTTTCAGCATCCGTTAGCGGCAGTGGCGACATAAGATGCTTTAACCTGCTGAGTGAAAATACAGAGATTGATATTGCAGGAAGTGGCAATGCAGAAGTGTACGCCAGTAAAAGTTTAGATGTTGATGTGGCTGGTGCAGGCAATGTGCGTTACAAAGGAAATCCATCTATTAAACAAAATATTGCAGGGGCAGGTAGTGTACGCAAAGCTGAGTAAGCACTCAAACTACAACATTTGGCTTTTCTTTCTTCTGGGCCCTTTTGCCTTTTTGCCTTCCGCACTTTACAAATCAACATACTTCATTGTAATTCTAATGTTCCGGTTTCTTCCCTTATCATCCGTGCAGGATATTTTCACCGGGCCTTCGGCAGGGGTAAAGAATTGCTTCTGGTTTGTGGTAGCAACTTTATAAAACTCGTCGTTAATAAACCAGTATATTTTGGAAACGTCATTCGCTGACGAAGCTGATAGCTGCAATGGTTCAGGACTTTGTTTGTTAATAATGTATTCATTGCCATTTAGTGGTGAAGTAATCGTTGGGCCATCGCCTTTAAATATGGCTTCGCATTCAGGGTTGTGTGGAGGTACTGCTTCGTAGCTTGTTCCATTTTGCTTCTTCGCCGAGTCTCACCTCAAGGCATGCGTGAACTTTAAAATAAAATGACCTTACTGCACTCGCACTAAACTTAATTAAACCTTCTTAAATTCAATCATAGTTTACGAGTTTAATGTATCCCATATTAGAAATAGCAAGTTTCAAATGATCATTACCAAAAAATTTGCTGACCATCTTTAATTGTGAAAATCCTTTCTTCTTTTCCCCTTGTTAGATTACGCAATAAGAATAGAGAATTTTCAGGAGCATTGTTATACACTAAATGATCATTTTTTCCAGTTTGCGATCCCAAACTAATCCAGGCATTATCCCAGTAGAACAGTTCATAATTATCCCCGACTAGAATCATATTTGTGTCATTGCGTGGAAGATACTTTAATGAAGTAATTTTCACAGGCGAACCAAAATCCAAACCTACCCAAGTTTCACCTGTATGATTCTTGGCGAAATAGGAATTCCAATCTTCATCAAATGCGTTTTTGGCAAGTGTTGTTGATCCTTCTACGTATGCAGTATCAGTTCCAATTAAGTTTCCTTTTAAACGTGAATGACCATTTAAAAATTCAACTTCTGCTATATTACATTGATCGCTCTTTTGTAAAGGATAATAACGGACGTATCTAAATTTTACTGCGTTTTTTAAATTTATAGTATTTAAATATTGATTAGGTGTTTTGGAGATGGTAAAAAGTTCTATAGCGTCTTTAAAATCAGAGGTTTTAGAGCCCTGAAATTTACCACCAATCATATCATTAGCGTATTTAATCATGTTGGAAAATAAAGGGTATTTTCGATATAGATAAACGGTTCTTTTTCTTTTAGTATCGGGTTTTAATATTTGAATATTTCCTTCCTTAGTTATTAAAAAGGGCATAGCGGCGGGATGGTAGTTATAACTGGAATAGAACATAGGCATATATACCACTTCTCTTCCCAGGTTTTTGAAACTTCCCTTATTACCATTGATTTTGCTCCAATCAATAGCGTTCCAACTTTGATTATTAAAAACACACAAAAAAACATTTTTGTAATTCGATAAGGAGTCTGACTTTAATTCCAAAGCAACATCAGATACAGGAACATATTCTTTAGTAACATCAATAATTAGCTTGCTTCTTAAATAAGGCGGTACATTAACCACTAACTCATTTGCCAACAAGGAATTATTCTGGATTTTGAAAGTTCTTCTAAATATTTTAGCTGGCTTTTCATCTGTCCAATATTCGCTACCCTCTCCCGGTGAGCTTTCAGCTCCCATGAATTTTATTGTCTTTTCATTTGGAGTGATTAGTGCATTCCATGAGTGACCCACGCCCTTATTGCCCCATTGGGGAGTATAATCAGCCGTTACAGGGATACCTACAGACCGCATTACATAGACTGCTAAGTTTGACATATCGGTGCATATTCCGCTTTTTCCCTTTATTATGTTATTAATGCTAATACCTCCGGGAAAGTTTGTTCCTAAAAGATGATACTGAAACCATCCTTTCATCTCATTGTTTACAATTGTACATACGTCTTCCAATTTGGTTAAATTATTCACTGAATCTAAAATCCATTTGTATTTGGAATTAAGGTTTTTTCGCCACCTATTTAAAGGTTCATTAGAGCTCCTATAAGGAAGGATATAGCTACAGAACTGACTAAAAGTGAGGTCCTTTGTCCAAGGATATGTTTTCCACACAAAGAAAGCCATATCTATATTCTCAATTAATTCTTGGGATGTTATTACGTCTATGTCATTGCTTGTATTAAGGTCCTCTAATGGTCCAAAGACCATCTTAATAGAATCCATATAAAGCTTTTTGTGCCAATAATCCATTGTCCCTATGTGATCAAAAACCCGATTATAGTTGTCAAGAACGTCGCTTCTGAAAAAAAAATGCTCGCCCAAGTTTTCGATTAAAAAGTAAGCCGCTTTCAATTTTAAGCTGTCATTAGTGGCTTTATAATGAGCTATAACCCTTTCAAGCTCAGGCCGGTTGTTCTTAGAGGCTACCAAACTTACTCGGACTTTTTTGGGTACATCTAACTTACATGAAAGAGTAACGGTCAGAATAGAAAAGAAGTAAATAGTATAAAAGAAACAAGAGGTTGGAGTAGCCATCTGAAGTCGTAGTTTGAAAAAGCGGTAAAATAGTGTAATTGGTTTACAATAACATTGGATTGCTACAACAGTAAGCTGTAGTTCATAAAAGGGATACACTGCGTGATATATTTTGGAAGTGATGCCATTAATGTTTATAACTAATAAACTTTGGTAGCCGATGCAGCTGAGTCAAAATAAAAAAATAGTCACCTCGACTAATACTGTGTGTCATCGCAAATGCATACTCCGCCTAAAACAACATAAGTGGGCCTATGACTATTTAAAAGACCTAATACAACGCTGTGACGATGTATTAGGTCTTAATAAAAAGTGTACTAACTCCATCATTCTACTGGCTTTCCACGAAATCCCCTATAAAACCGACAAGCTTATTTGTTCCTGAATCGAATAAACACTGGAAACAGAGGCGCTTTTTATTGTTTTGCAAAATGAAAACATCTAGTACCTCATCTCCCTCGTTAACTGAGGCTTTGGAAAGAGTATAATTTGGCTCTATTAAAATTGACTCAGACTTTTCTTTATCCAAATAATTGTCGAAACCATTTAGCATGTGCCGTAACATATCAAGTTTCCCTTCAACCGCAAACACAGAAGTATCCGTTGCAAAAGAACTTAGCATTTTTTCCTTATTGAAAAAAAGATTAACTACAGTATCATACAAAGCCTCATGAATTGAATAAGAATTCCCATCATGGAGAGAGATAAGAGTAGTTTCTTTTTCTTTTAGAAAATTAGAAAGCTGGACTAGAGTTTCAAAATATAGTTTCTGACTTTTGTTTAAACTACTATCAGGAACCTGTGCATACGATGTTTGGGCAACAATTAAAAGCACAACTATTAAAATTTCTTTCATGGTTATTTTTTCACGCATGCTTAAGCTAGTTAATTGGCATCTATTACATTTATCTGAAAGAAAACTCTGAAAACGGCGGTAGTGACCGCTCAGAGCTATTCACTATACTTAAAACGCTGAAATAAATTCCATTTCATAAATTATTCTTGGATTAACCAAGTTGTAGTAGTCAACGGTTCTGTAAAAAAGCAAGTGCCGCTGATATTCATTTTATTAAACTGAAATAGCTGTTGGTTCATTTTAGATAGGGAAAGCATGTCAGACCCACACGGAAACCCTGCCCCTAAAAAAAATATCGGAACAAACACCTGGGTTTTTTTCTTTCCCCTTTTTCTCAGATACGCTTCCAGCCCTCGTTTATCTATTGTACTCCTTACTTTGTTCAACGCTTCCTGGAAGGACTCAGGAGCATTATCCGAGAACTTATCTATAACAACCTTATAATTTTCAGCAACATTTATTTTCAGCAACAATACCATATTTAAGCAGGTATCTGCAGGCAAATTAAACTTTACCATAAATGATCTCTCAAAGCTTTGTAAGGATGAATCTGACTGAGCATTGCTGGTGGTATTAAAGACCACCACCAATACCAGGTAAAGAACAATTTTCATTTTATTAGCTTTATATAATTATGGGCATCCCGTACCACCACTTCCAATGTTATGTTTATGTGCCCAATTGGATAAACCTATATTATGTTTATCATCTGCACTTAGTGCAGCCCATCCGGCTGTTTCCTGCAAGCCCCCCACGCTAAATTTATTGCCTCCTGCATTGGCAATGTAGGGAACATTGACTGAATTGCCGTAGCTACATAAGTAATATTTTGGGAGCTTGCCATCCGTTCATGAGATGCCGTATTTGAGGCTCCAGTAGGGTTATTAGCATCAATCCATGAGTGAAGAGCTTCGTGAGCTAAGGACCTTTGCTATAATAATTAGAGAGCCCGCTTTCCTTCTAAGCTCTCTACTGACCTGTGCTTTGCAGCATAATTTTAATTGGATCTGTGAATAAGCAAAGCCCCTTAATATTTTCCTTGTCAAATTGCGTTAAACCTATGCTCTTACAATTAGAATTCATATTTGCGTCACAAGTAAAAGTACTTATGTAAAAAATGGGAAATAAAATTGTGTATTTCCGTAGCCCTTTTTCTCTGGCTGTATTTTCTAATGCACGTAAGTTTAATTTACTCTTCATTCTCTCTACCTCTTGAATATAAAAAGGTGGCGCATTATCTGAAAAGGCAACACCGGAGACCTTAAAATCATCATCAATTTGCGCCCTCAAGAAGACTATAAAGTTGCCACATGTATCATATCGTTCATTGCTAATCGGATATGGCACATATCTCATTAGGGAGCGCCTAAATGTATGAAAGCTCGTATCTTGTGCAAAGGTATTATCCGGGCTGATCAACAATAAGCAGACTATTAATATACTTTTCATAGTAGATGTTTAAATCGCTTATTGGCATTTTGTTCCATCATGCCCATGCTTATAATTATAGTTTGTTATTTCAATTCTTTTCCTATCATCTGCGGTTAACACATTTTTATACGCCCATGTTTTTTGCAGCCCTCCCCACGCTAAATCTATAGAATTCTGAACACTCATATTTGGATACAAAACATAGCTGAGCTCCTATGACTTTTAAAAGACCTAATACAACGCTTTGACGCTGTATTAGGTCTCTGAAAACGGTGGTATTTACCTCTCAGAGCTATTCACTACGAATATAAATACTTGGTGTTTTCTTTTCGAATGGTATTTGAGTTATTATTACTTGAGAGTAGGATGAACTACTAAATTCAAGAAATATTGAAACATCATTTTTCTTCCAAAACACTTTTGAACCAGTGTAATTTCCTGCAATTGAGGATTTAGATTGAAGTTTGGGTTGACCAAAAACTGTTGTTAGAATTTCTTCGATTTTTGTATCCAGAAAATTGAAGAACAAAAATATTCCAACTATTTCTTTCAGTTTACTCGTCGCCAAAAATACTTCTGCGGTTGAACCAGTATTTGCTATTAAAAGTGAATGTTGGGCTATGAAGTGATAGTCAAATTCTTCATTAAAAGATGTTAGCAATTTCCTTTCTTGATACATATCAAGGGGCAGGATGTATGCTGAGTCAATTTTGTGACCCAACTGAGCGATACTTAAGCCAAACTCATTAATTGTAACTTCTTGAGCACTTGCCATACTTTTAACAAAGAATAGTAATATTATAAAAAATAATTTAGCCATTATTATAAGCAGCCTATAGCAGGCCAAGAATAACTTGCTGTTCCAATATTTGTTATATTAAAATTACTACCAGGTGATAAGGTAGCTGAGCCCCCGTGTGTTTGCATATAGGAGTTTATTTGTTGACGAAAATAAAGAGTACTGAAAATACTAGTGCCTGGAGCTGATATACTAATATAATTTCCAAAATTGGAAGCCTGATTTTTCATATCAGAAGCCCCTACATTTGCAACTGCTAAAACTCCTTTGTATGCTGCTGGGTAAATTGATTCAGTGCTATTGCTGTTTCCTGCAGCGGCAACAACTAGACATCCTTTACTAATAGCATAATTAATTATGTCTCTGCCGAAGTGACTCTCCGCTTTTCCACCCCAGGAGCAATTAATAATTTTAGCTCCTTGATCAACAGCGTATTTAATGCCTTCATAACCTTTAATAATATTGTCACCTTCCTCATCTGAAGCCACTTTCACAATCATAAGTTTTGCATTCACAGCTAGGCTTGCAATCCCTATATTGTTATTGGTAACGCCTGATGCTATACCACTTACGTGTACTCCGTGGCCTGACTTATCATTGACAACTTGAGGGTTATTGTCTTAAATTATTGAATTCGTTTTCTCACGTACAAAATCCCATCCATAATAGTTGTCAATAAATCCATCGTTGTCATCGTCAATTCCATTGATAGGATCCCTCTTATTTAAGTAAATATTTTCCTTTAAGTCTTCGTGTATTAGATCAGTTCCAGAATCTATTATTGCAATTATTATGTCAGAAGCATCGCGTACAATATCCCATCCCTGATTTGCTTTTACCTGATTGAGATACGGTTGCTTGCTGTCATTCAGAGAAGGATCATTAGGAATATATAAGGGGTGATATATATAATTCGGCTCGGCATATATTACGTTACTATCTCTCAATATCTCATTAATTATTTCTTGTATTCCCTTGGTGCCCTCATACTTGAGCTCGTATATATTAGCTAATCCGAAATTTTCCTCGCTGGGAAAATTTAGCGCCTTTTGGCTTCTATTTGTTCCCATACGATTCAAGGTGGAAGGGTATTTTATTTTAATTGACGATACTTTAGCAGATGCTAATTTTACTTGGTAAGCCCCTCTTTGCTCTTCCTTTTTGTTCTTAAAAATTTGAGGTTTAAGTTTTATTATAATTGTGTTTGGTACATAGGGAGCTTTTGGTTTTGTCTCTCTGACAATCTTTTCTAGTCTCACCGTCTCAGAATGCTGTGAATAAATTTGGGTATTTGCGATTAGGCAAAAAAGGAAGAGTAATTTTGGCATGTGTAAAAGCTAGTTTGGTTGAAGTCTTAACATGAAGATAAATTTAAATTTGAAACTCTAGTTAACTCTTCTGCTACACCAAAATTTTTGAGTTTACAGTCTGGGAATACATGGTCCAAATAATTCTAAATTCAACTAATTATCACATCCGGCCTTTCCTTCATTTGCTTTTTGGTCTGGAGCATTATTTTGCTTTTCTATCTTTTTGCTTATTAGCGAACTGTTTTGACAGAAACAGAAACTCTTTTGATCAACTCACAAACTGTTTTGATAGAAACAGAAACTGTTTTAAGGCAAACACAAACTGTTTTGATTAATTAGCGAACTGTTTTAACAGAAACAGAAACTGTTTTAAGGCAAACAGAAACTGTTTTAACAGAAACAGAAACTGTTTTGACAGAAACACAAACTGTTTTGATCAACTAGCGAACTGTTTTGAAAGAAACACAAACTGTTTTGATGAACTCGCGAACTGTTTTAATAGAAACAGAAACTGTTTTGAGGCAAAAGAGCGAAGAGGAAGCTGTCTTTTCTCTTGCACTACCCTTCTTACCTGATAAAGGAGAGGAAATAACTTAGAACTATAGCCACCAAGGTACTGCAAGCGGCGCAGTACAGGGCAGCCTTATAACACTTTTTTACCTTCACATTAATTAATTAAAAAATTTATATAAAACAAGTAACGATTCTTTTGGTTATGAATTAGTTACCATTTAAGGGTAAACTTACTACGTAGTTTGTCTATTGACATATTATATCCTTGTATATATGTTAGCTTCGAATATTCGAGTACGCTCAACGTTGACGATCTAATCCCTATTTTTTAACCCTTTAAATCCAATATTTATGCAATTACGCATAGTCAATGGCTTTAATCTTATGAACGATGCTAAGCTCCTTAGCAGAACAAATAGCATTGTAGAATCTCTCTCAGTAAATTTTGCATCGGCCCCCGGCCTGCCTGCACTTATCAGTGCCCGCGATGCCTTCTCGGCAGCTATGGCTATAGCAGCAGAAGGCAGCAAGCTTGAGAAAATACAGAGGAACCAACGTAAAGAAGACCTGGTACAGGAGCTGCACACTATGGGCAGCTACATTATGTACATTTCTGCCGGCAACTATGAGATAGCGTCAGGCTCAGGCTTTTCGTTTGCCAAACCTCCGTCACCTTCGCCTGCTCCTGTGCCAGCCCAGGATCAGCAATTAGAAAATGGCATTAACACAGGTGAACTGGTTTATAACTTTAAGCCCGTTCCTGGCGCTAAAAGCTATGTGTACTAAATTACCGCTGATCCTGTTGTTCCAACCAGTGAATGGAACCTCTTGACAGGTACTAAAAGTAAATACCTGTTTACCGGACTCCAAAGCGGTAAGCGCTATTGGTGCCGTGTAACAGCCATTGGCGTTCATGGTGCACCGGCCGTAAGTGAGGCCTTAAGCCATATTGTGATTTAAGCACTCCTCGTACCTATCAAACACAACTAAAGCCATTCTGCAGAATGGTTTTTTGCGTAAAGGGGCCTGGCTGTATTATTAGCATTAAGAGCTTTAATGCGGTAAAGCCATCGCAAAATAATATAGTTGCAGATTTGTATTGACGCACCTGGTAATATAAAAACGAACAAGGCCCTATGATTACGATTGGTATATAAAAATGGTAAATTGTATTGCGTAAATACAAGCGTTGAAACGAAATGCCTACGGCACCTATCCTACAATTGGCTTCATTTTAAAATCATAGTCGTTTACCTTGTTAGTTTCATTTTATCTGATGATTTTAAAACTCCCTGCTTGTTGGGTTTAAAGAATAACTCCTCATTCTTTCGTTCAAATAGAATTGTCTTTACAAATCCATATACCGCACCTTAATCCAAACATTCCTGTTCCTTCCTTTGTCATCCGTGCAGGATATTTTCACCGGGCCTTCGGCAGGCACAAAAAAGTGTTTTTGATTTGTTGCAGCAGCTTTATAAAATTGGTCATTGATGTACCAATATATTTTTGAAACGTCATTCGCTGATGAAGCTGATAGTTGCAAGGGTTCGGGACTTTGTTTGTTGATAATATATTCATTGCCATTTAAGGGGGATGTAATAGTTGGACCATCACCTTTAAATATAGCTTCACATTCCGGGTTATGTGGCGGCACTGCTTCGTACTTTGTTCCATTGCTTAAAAAATAATCCTGCATTTCAGGCGATAGCATGCGGTACATTTTCTTTTTATATCCTGTTGCCGGACTACAACGCAAGCAGTATGAAAGCTTTTCATCTGCTGACACTTTTAATTCTTGTAAATGTTTGCATACTGTCGTAGAAGAAATCAAAGGAATAAAATTATCGGTAACTATATTTAAACAATCCGGGCCGGGTAGTAAACCTGTCTCGCTGCATACTTTTCGTAAAGCACAATCCTGCGGAGATACAAACCATTCCCCGTCATTATTATAATCAACAGTATTAAAAATTTTAAATAACAGAGGCGTTGCTGTATTAGCGCCACTTAATTCAGGTACGCCCTGCCCTGAAAAATTACCCACCCAAACACCAACGGTAAAATGTTTATTATACCCAATGCTCCATGCATCTTTTCGTCCATAAGATGTACCAGTCTTCCATGCAATTTTAGGCATGTGCTCAGTGGCCTGCCAGTTTAAAGGAAAGTCGGGGCGGTTAACTTTTGATAAAATTTCAGTGACCATATAATTAGAAGCACTACTCAACACCCTTAGTTTCTTTTGTTCCGTGTAGGTTTGAAGATATAATGGTGGCACATAAACACCGTCGTATGCAAAAGCTGAAAACAGACCAGTGAGTTCTTCTAATGTAGCACCACATCCACCCAATACCATAGACAGGCCAAGTTTGTTTTGGTCTTTTTTTATTTGCTGAAAGTTTAAATTCATTAAAACATGCAGCAACCTGTCTTTGCCTAATTGTTTAAAGCTTTTAACAGCAGGAATATTTAAAGAATGTTCCAATGCATACTCCATTGTAACAAAACCATTAAACTTTTGATCATAATTTTCCGGAGAATAACCACTGTAGTTTACTGCCACATCGTTAACTACTGCCTTCGGTGTTAAAAGTCCTTCATCCATACACAGTCCGTAAAGCAAAGGCTTTAAAGTACTCCCCGGCTGGCGTATGGCTGCGGCACCATTTACCTGGCCTCCATCCAGGGTATCGCTAAAACTTCCTGAGCCAACGTAGGTAATTACTTTATGCGTTTTGTTATCAATCACAATCACCGAAGCATTTCTAATATTTTTTAATCGTAGGGAACGAACATAATCTTCTACCAACTTTTCTACCTTAAGCTGGGAGTTTAAGTTGATATTGGTTTTGATTAAGTTTTCGGTAGTCGCTTTTTTTAATCGGTATGCCAGGTGTGGAATGAAATGCGGAACTACAGACCGATAAGCCAGTAAAGGTTCGTCAATCGCATCTTCAATTTCTTTTGGTGTAAACACTTTATTTGCGGCAAATTTTTTAAGCCATCTGTTTCTCTCTGTTACAATAAGGTCGTTATTTCTTCCAATAACCAATGATGATGGCCGGTTCGGAATTATGGATAATGCAGTGATTTCAGCTAATGATAAATGATCAGGATTTTTTTTGAAGTATAAAAGAGACGCAGCTTTTACACCTTCTATGTTGCCGCCATAAGGCACCAGGTTCAGGTATAATTGCAGTATTTCTTTTTTATCATATTTCCATTCTAATTGAAGTGCACGGAAGGTTTCTATAAGTTTAGCAAGGAGCGTTCTTTGCCTTGGCTCTAAAGCCTTTGCTACTTGCATGGTTATGGTAGAAGCGCCTGAAGTTCTTTTTGCACGAAATAGATTTCTCGCCAAAGCCCTCGTTACAGCAAAAGGGTTAACTCCAGGATGGCTATAAAAATATTTGTCTTCTTTGTTTATAATAGTTTTTTGAAGTAAAGGAGATATTTCTTCCAGTTCGGTTTTCATTCTCCATTTATCATCGGCAGTTAAAAAAGCATTGATGATATTACCTTTTGCATCTGTAACTATCGTTGAATACTCTATTCTGTCTGGAAGGGGAATCAAAAGATTCAAGATCAAAAACAACAAGAAACTACAGCCGCATACTATTACGAATTTTTTAACAAGCAATAGCAATCTATGCTTAGTAACTTCCTGTTGTAATCTTTTAAAATTGTATGGACTCATCGAGTCTGCCCCCTTAGCGCAGTTATTTGTAATCTAATTTCACCTTTCTTTTTCATTAAGAAATTAAAGAAAGCTCATTTAACTATTCGTTTTCTCTTTATCTTTTCTTCCACTAACAGCTACTAATAACATTTTATGTTCAATAAATATTTGATAGCAACTACGCTGATGGTTGCTATTCTTTTGTCTGCATGCAGCAGCAATAAGGTTTCACTTGATTACACCAATGCCAAAGGTGAAGTGCCACAACTGGGTAACCTTGTATTTCGCTTCAATAAATCATTAGTAAAAGATTCCCTGCTCAACTTTTGGGATTCCACAGATTATATTTCTTTCGAGCCCAAAATTGCCGGAAGGTTCAGATGGGAAAGCCCTGACGAACTTGTCTTTTCGCCTTCCCACCCCCTTTTACCAGCCACAGAATACAAGGCCAAAATAAAAGACGATGTACTGCACAATACTGACTATGATGATTTGTCGAACAATGATAAGATTGAATTTCATACAGCTCCTTTGCAAATGACTGATGCAAGGGTGAGTTGGGTATTGCAGGATGAAAGCAGCCGCACGGCACTCCCTCAATTGAGTATGCATTTTAATTATCCTGTTGAGCCGGAAGCCTTAAAAGAAAATTTGAGCATTGAGGTAGAAGGAAAGAAAACCGATTTTGTGCTTCAAACTATTTCAGCCTCCAATCAGGTGGCTGTACGGCTAAAGAATTTTAAGTCTGAAGACAAGAACTATGAGGCTAAAATTAAGATCGCCAAAGGCATGAAACCATCTAAGGGTAATAATCGTACTGAAGAAGAAATTCAAAGCCTGGTACCAATATCCTCACCATATACACTTAACATCAATAACGTTGAATCTGAGCATGATGGAACGGAAGGAACAGTACGAATTAGCACCAGCCAGCAAGTAACCGGCGACAACATTTCTTCTTTAATTCAATTTGATCCTGCTATTAAATATTCAATTGAATATGATGATTTTGGCATTACGCTACGCAGTCCGAAATTTAGCGCCGAAGAAAGCTACTCTCTGACTATTGCAAAAGGATTGCGTGGCAAAGTGGGAGGAATACTACGTGAAGAATATAATGGAAGTGTAGCTTTTGGCCAGATAGAAGCCAATATAAAATTCAGTAATAGCAAGTCGGTTTATTTATCAAAAAAAGGCGGCGGTAATATTGAAGTACTCATTACAAATGTGCCTAAAGTAAAACTGATCATATCGAAAATTTATGAGAATAATTTATTGATGGCAGATAGGAATGGCTATTACCCTAATGATGATGAAGAAGGAGAAGGCGCAGAGTATGCAAGCTATAGAGAAGATGCAGATGACATCGGAATAACTCTTGGTGATATTATTTATACAAAAGAAATAGATACCCGTTCCTTACCTAAGTCTGGCGGGGGACGGATCCTGAACCTTTCACAATTTGAAGACCGCCTGCCGGAAGCAAAAGGCATCTATCATATCAAACTTCGTTCTACAAAGGATTACTGGGTTTCTGATAGCCGATTCATATCGCTTTCTGATATTGGCATGATCGCAAAAAAAGGACAGGATAAGATTTATGTTTTTACAAATTCAATTAAAACAGCCAGTAGCATAGAAGGCGTTTCCATTAGTGTGTATGGCAGCAACAACCAATTGTTGGGCACTGCAGCCAGCAATAAAGATGGCGTGGCAGAGGTGCCGATTTCAAAAAAAGACTTTGCAGGTTATAAACCAGCTATGATCATTTCCAAAACCGCTGACGATTTTAATTACCTGCCATTTAATACCACTCGTGTCAATACATCCCGTTTCGATGTGGGAGGCAAGCACAATAACCCTACCGGCCTCGATGCATTTGTATATGCAGAAAGGGATATTTACAGGCCGGGGGAAACAGTAAATTTTTCTGTCTTATTGAGAGATTATAAATGGAATAGCCCGGGCACGCTTCCCATAAAAATAAAGTTCCTGTTACCCAATGGAAAAGAGTTGAAAAGCCTCCGAAAAAATTTGAATGAGCAGGGTTCTGCCGAAGCAAACATTGCTATTCCTAATGCTGCCATAACAGGCAGTTATTTACTTGAATTGTATAGCGCCAATGATGTATTACTTACTTCTAAAAATTTTATGATTGAGGAGTTTGTGCCTGATAGAATTCGGGTTACTACAAAATTGGATAAGCTCTCTCTAAAGCCACAAGAAGCTGCAACTTTATCTATTAATGCCATCAATTTTTTTGGCCCCCCTGCTGCCAATAGAAACTATGAAACGGAAATACAGGTAAAGCAAAAACAATTCACTTCAAAAGCTTTTCCGGATTTTGATTTCACACTAGCTAATCAAAAAAGTTTTTTTGATAAAGAGGTAAAGGAAGGGAAGACAGATGCAAATGGCAATGCATCTGAAAACTATGTAGTCCCAGATCTCTATACCAATATTGGCTTATTGCAGCTAAATTTTTATACTACAGTTTTTGATGAAACAGGAAGGCCCGTAAGCAGAAATGTAACCACAGACATTTTTACCCAAGACATTTTTCATGGTATAAAAGATGATGGCTACTATTATTATGCGCTTAACCAACCCGTAACTTTCAAGCTGATTTCCCTAAATAAAAATGGTGGTGCTGCCTCTGCTTCAGCTCATATAAAAGTCATCAAGCATGAGTACAGAACTGTCTTAACAAAGAACGGCGGCTACTTCCGTTATGAGTCGCAACAAGAAGATAAAGTAGTAAGCGAAAAAGATATGATAGTCGGTAACGGCACTTCTTATGCTTATATACCACGCTCCCCCGGTGAGTATGAAATACGGGTGTACCGGCCCAATGCAAGCGCATACACCGGTAAAAGATTTCATAGTTATGGAAGCTGGGGCAATGCCAATAGTTCTTTTGAGGTAAATACCGAAGGCCAGATAGACATTAGTGTAGACAAAGAAAAATATGCCAGTGGAGAAATGGTAAAGGCCTTGTTTAAAGCTCCGTTCAGTGGCAGAATGTTGGTAACACTCGAACGAGACGGCGTACTTTTGTATCAATATGTTGATGTTGTCAATCGCACAGCATCGTTGGATTTAAAAATGACAGGTGAAAATGTTCCCAACGTTTATATTACCGCAACACTCATCAAACCACACCAGGTTTCAGACATTCCTTTAACTGTAGCACATGGCTTTAAAAATATTACCGTTGAAGAAAAAAACAGGAAAATGGCGGTTGAAATCACTGCGTCAAAAAAATCAAGATCGCATACACATCAAAAAGTAAAAATAAAAGCAGAACCAGGTAGTTATGTTACCCTTGCTGCAGTTGACAATGGTATACTACAGGTAAGCGATTTTAAAACTCCTGACCCTTATGCATATTTCTACCAGAAAAGAGCACTGGATGTTACAGCTTACGATATGTATCCTCTTCTATTTCCTGAACTAAGAAATATCTTAAGCAGCACAGGTGGTGATGGAGAATTGAGTATGGAGAAGCGGGTAAATCCCATGCCTGCAAAACGTTTCAAGCTTCTTTCCTATTGGAGTGGCATTAAAAAAGCAAATGGAAACGGTGTGGCTGAATTTGAATTTGATGTACCCCAGTTTAGTGGGGAGATTCGCCTGATGGCTGTTGCTTATAAGAATGAAAAGTTTGGCGCTGCAGAAGCTACCACAACAATTGCAGATCCTATCGTAGTAAGCAGTTCGATGCCAAGGTTTTTAAGTCCAGGCGATACTTTAATGTTGCCTGTTTCTATCAGCAACACCACAGCAAAGGCAGCAAATGGCCAGGCAACAATTAAAGTATCAGGCCCTGTAAAAATTTTAGGTGCTTCTACCGAAAGTATTTCTATAAATGCAAATAGTGAAGGAAATGTATCGTTCCAGATTGTAGCAGCAGCAAATATAAATGTGGCCAAAATATCAATCAATGTAAATGCATTAGGTGAAAAGTTTAGTGAAGAAACTGAAATATCGGTTCGGCCTCCATCTACCTTGCAAAAGCTTGCCGGAAGTGGTTCTATTGCTGGCGGAAGTACGCAGCGGATTACACTTCCTACCAATGATTTTATTGCAGGAAGCACGAAGCATGAATTAATCATCAGCAGGTCACCTGTGGCAGAGATTGCTGATCAATTGCGATTCCTCGTTCAATACCCTTATGGATGTACAGAGCAAACGATTTCTGCTGCGTTTCCACAATTATACTACGCAGATTTTTCTGACCTGCTTCATTTCAATGAACAAAGGAAAATCAATGCAAACACTAACGTTCTGGAAGCTATACGTAAAATAAAAATGCGGCAGTTGTACAATGGAGCGCTTACACTTTGGGATGGAGAAGGATCAGAAGATTGGTGGACAACGGTATACGCTTCACATTTCTTATTAGAAGCAAAGAAGGCCGGCTTTGATGTAGATAACAGCTTGCTGGAAACAATGCTTTCCTATATAACTGAACGTTTAAAATCGAAACAAACCATTAACTACTATTACAATCGCAACCAGCAAAAAAAGATTGCGCCAAAAGAAGTTTCTTATAGCCTGTATGTGCTTGCACTTGCTAATCGCACACCCGTTTCGGCAATGAATTATTACAAGTTAAACCATCAATTGCTTGCATTGGACAGCCGCTATTTATTGTCAGCAGCTTATGCTATTGCAGGCGATAAAATATCTTATAATGCACTGTTGCCCCGTACGTTTAGTGGTGAAGAATCGGTGCAACAAACAGGTGGAAGTTATTATAGTGCCACACGTGATGAAGCAATAGCACTTAATGCTTTAATAGATGTTGACCCAGGCAATGCACAAATACCTGTTATGGCGAAACACGTAACTGCCAGACTAAAGACAGAGCAGTACTTAAATACACAAGAACGTGCTTTTTCATTTCTTGCGTTAGGCAAACTAGCCCGGGCTTCAGCAAAATCAAATGCAACAGCAGAAATCAGGAGCAAAGGAAAAATGATCGCTAAAATTGATGGTAATGACTGGAAAGCCGGGAGTGAATTGCTGAAATCAAACAACATCGAAGTAATTACCAAGGGCAATGGGCGGTTGTATTATTCATGGCAGGTAGAAGGCATAAGTGCTACTGGTGCATATAAGGAAGAAGACAATTTTATACGGGTTCGGAGAACGTTTTATGATCGCTTTGGAAAACTAATAACAGGCAATACATTTTCACAAAACGATTTGATCATTGTTGGGATAAGCCTTGAAAAAACTTATTCAAATAAGATTGAAAATATTGTGATTACAGATCTATTACCTGCCGGTTTTGAGATTGAAAATCCCCGTACTAAAGAGTTGCCTGGTATGGATTGGATAAAAAACGGATCAGAGCCAACAGCTTTAGATGTTCGTGATGACCGCATTCATTTTTTTGTAGATGCCACTGCTCCCAGGCAGCATTACTATTATGCAGTAAGGGCTGTATCCTTAGGTAACTATAAACAAGGACCGGTAAGTGCAGATGCAATGTATAATGGGGAGATACATTCTTATTGGGGGGCACAAACTATCAGGGTGGTGAGGAAATAGAAATAAAAATAACGAGGCGTCTAAGCCTCGTTATTTTAAAACCGACCTAAAAATGATTTTCGCTCTGCCTGTACAATTACTTTTTTTGGAACGAACAATTTCACCAATAATAACCCGGCAATAAACCCACCAATATGAGCGGCATAAGCAATGCCACCTGCTTCTTTTCCGCCTAATGCCCCCATACCATTTACAACCTGAAAAACAAACCATAAACCAACCACTAAAAAAGCTGGCAGAGATATAATGGTAAATAGAATCCAGATGTGAATGTTACGTTTTGGAAATAATAAAATATATCCGCCAAGTACACCTGATATTGCACCCGAAGCACCAAGACTTGGCAATAACTGGCTATGGCCGAGATATGCTGTACTAAATACATGCGCTAATCCTGCCAATACACCACATAATAAGTAAAACAAGAGGTAACGAAAATGCCCCATAGCATCTTCAAGGTTATCACCACAAATCCATAGGTACATCATGTTGCCTGCAATATGGGCAATACCGCCATGCATAAACATGGATGTAATCAATGTGAGTAGCACCGGAATTGGTGTTACTTGTAACCCAGGCATTTCTATAGACTGCCCTGTATATGGATCTTTTAAAATTTTAGAATTCGTAATAATATCCTGACCGGATAATATTTCACCCGGTACAGTTGAATAGGCAAAAGTAAAATTGATGTCCCTTCCCAGGTCTTGCCAAAATATAAATACAAAAATATTTAGGGCAATAAGTAAGTAGTTTATGATAGGAGTTATGCGCCGGTCCTTATTATCATCGCCAATCGGAATAAACATATCCTTTTATATGAAGTTCATGCAAAATACATTCCCACAAAAAAATCCCACAAACTGTGGGATTTTTAAAATTGAGTGGAAATATATTAGACTAATAGTTATCCCTGAATCCACCGCCACCGCCTGGTTTTTTGAAGCCTCCGCCGCCGCTACCGCCACGACTAAAGCCGCCTCCGCCACCACTGCCGCCACGACTAAAGCCGCCACCACCACCGCCGCCTGGTTTTTTATAGCCGCCACCGCCGCCACGGTTAAAACCGCCGCCGCCTTCGCCGCCTTCTTTAGGACGAGACTCGTTTACAACAAGGTTCCTGCCGTCAACTTCGCTGTTATTTAATTGAGCGATTGCGGCCTGAGCATGTTCATCGTTTGCCATTTCAACAAAACCAAAACCTTTGCTGCGTTGTGTAAACTTGTCCATTACAATTTTTGCAGAAGCTACTTCACCAAATGGTGTGAATAAGTTGGCTAAATCCTGATCTTTCAGGTTCCAACTGAGATTTCCAACGTAAATGTTCATTGTGAGAAATTTTTAAAAAACAGAAAGAGTGTTCGAAATAACCAGCACACAATAAACGTAAGTTCTATGATTGGTTTTTAAAACACTTGTGCATTACGAATATAAGAAAATATGATTCAAAAAAGCAAAACAAAATTTATTTTAAAAACCACTATAAAATTCAAATAATTAAAAGGCCGGGGTTCGGCCTTTTAATTATTTAAATGAGGTTATAAAAAACTTATTGCTTTACTATTTTCAACGTTTCAATACTTCCATTGCCGGAAGCAAAACGAAGAATATAGATACCTGCTTTTAACCCTGTAAGATTAATATCGGTTTGTATAGCTCCCTGGGAAGGAAGAAGGGTTTTAATGTTTCTTCCGTCTGGCGCAGCAATATTGATTTTGGCATTATTGCCTGCAGTTGCATGCTGCACCGTAATTAAGTTACGGGCAGGTAAAGGAAATGCTTTTAATAAAGTAGAAGCCGTTCCATTTCTAAAGTTTATGGTGGTGCTGTATTTAAACCTGCCATCTAAGTCTACATTTCTTACTCTGTATAGTACTGTACCTTCTGAAGGTTGCTGGTCAGTAAAGCTGTACGATGATGCGCCCGTTGCAGTAACAAAGCCAACCTTTGTAAAGCCTGCGCCATTTATATTCTTTTCAATTTCATAAAGTTTTACATTGCTTTCGGTGCCAACTTTCCAGGTTAGTTGGGTACCGGCAGTTAATTTTTTTGCATCGAAGCTTATAAAGGTTACAGGTAAGGCTCCTGCCTCTCCCAAGTTTGTTCTAAAGTCATCGAAAGTTAATAGCCCAGCCCCATTAGATCCATTTACATTATTAAATATCAATTCGAAGTACACACTACCTACGTTGATTCCCGCATTAGTTATTGAAACGCATCCCGTAGTAGTTCCTGTCACGGCATAAAAACATGTTGCTATAATAGCATCAGTAGTAGCATTTCGTACATTAATGGTATAGGTTCCATTTACACCGGAAGAAGTAAATCCTAAAACAGCAGGACTTGAGCCTGCGTAGTCTCCGGAAACAAGGGTTTGAATTGGTGTATTACTGTTAGATTGTGAACTATTAGCCTCGAAACGTCCTAAAGAACCTTTATAAGTAAAGCCTGCAGAACCCGTAAAGCTACCGGCGTCTAAATTAAAATTCTCAGTAATGGCGGTGGGACATGTGGCCGTGGGGCATGCACTCTGTGCATTTGCTCCAGTTCTCGAAATCAAAATAATGAAAAATAATAGAGTAAAAATCCTTCTCATGAAATTATAGTTTAAGTGATTGAAAACGGTATACCGGTTTCACGGAGCATGGAGATTGAAGGATTCTTAAGAGGTATTGAGATTGCTAATAGAATAGCATTCAAAGGATAAGGAAAAGCCCAGCAAACATAAGCGATAGTCTGTAAAAAACACCTACTTATTATCAGATTTTTAAAGAGAATTTGATCTGAATAAAGTATGACTATGAATCAAGCAAAAACCCCGCCATGCGGGGCTTTTAAACAAAAAAAATATAAAACTCTATTCAGCTATTACTTCAAAGTCAACTTCTGCATTTTGACCGTTACTAAAGTCAATAGTGGCTTTATAAGCCCCTAGCTCCTTCACGTCATCATTAATAGAAATTTTCTTTCTATCTATTTCATACCCTTTTTGGTCTCTTATCGCACGGCTGATTTGTAATGAAGTAACACTACCAAAAATTTTACCGCTGGTGCCTGTTTTTGCACCAATTTTTAAAGGCGCTTCCTTCAATTTGGATATAACGCTATTGATCTCTGCAAGCATTTTATCTTCTTTCTTTTTCGCCTGCTTTAATCTTTCGCCTAATATCTTGCGGTTTGAAGGATTTGCTTCTAATGCTAAGCCCTGGGGAATTAAAAAATTACGGGCATAGCCATTTTTTACTTTTACCAGTTCATTTTTTCCACCAAGATTATCAACATCCTGAATTAAAATAATATCCATGTTCTTTTGTTTTATCCCAGTGAATCAGAGGCTTCATTGTCCCCCTCTTTTTGGGAGGGGTTAGGGGTGGGCCTTTATTTCAAAAGATCTGTTACGTAAGGTAACAATGCCATTTGACGTGCTTTTTTTACTGCATCACTTACTTTACGTTGGTACTTTAAAGAATTACCAGAAAGGCGGCGAGGTAGTAATTTACCTTGCTCATTCAAAAATTTCTTAAGAAATTCTATATCCTTATAATCAATGTAGCGAATGCGGTACTTTTTAAACCGACAAAACTTCTTAGGACGCTTGTCGGTTTTAATTGCGGTCAGGTACTTAATTTCATTTGGTTTTGCCATGATTATACCCCCACTGCTTTTTCGTTTCCTGTTGGTAAGCCTTTTCTTTTCCTGTCATTGTACAGGATGGCATACTTGTCTAATTTCGTAGTCATGTGACGGAGAACGCTCTCATCACGCAGAAGCTGAATTTTCAGCTTCTCATTGAAGTCGGATGGCGCAATAAATTCCGTAACCCAGTATAAACCAGTGGTTTTTTTCTGGATCGGATACGCCAGTGATTTTAGTCCCCAGGGATTTTCAGCCACCATCTCACCACCGTTATCGGTAACAAGCGTAGTAAACTTTTTTTGAACATTTTTAAATTCTTCGTCGCTCAAAACAGGGGTAAAAATCACCATCAATTCGTAATTGTTCATTTACGGTGAAGTTTTGTTAATTAATAATTTTGGCGGCAAAGGTAGGGGGAAAGAATGTAAAATGGACAATGAGAAAATGAACAATCAAGAACAAAGCTGTTAATGTCATTAAAATTATATTGCGAAGCTGCAAAAAATCTTAGAAATAAAAAGGATGGCGTGAACCATCCCCATAAAACTGTCAATGAATATAAGCTATTAAAGATTTCCTGTAAAGAAAAAAGCTGGGTTATCAAGGCTTGTAAACTGCCCAAGCAATCCGCCAGGCCCGGTAAAATAATCAAGCTTAAAACGGTCCACAGCAATATAATTTAATAAGGGAATAACGCTTTCAAAAATCTCAGGGTTCTGCCCATTGCCATTGGCACCCACCAAAGTAAATGTGGCTATGTTTGCGTTACTCATTGTATATTCAAAAACGTATTGTATTACAAAAGCAGCCGCTCCTTGCCGTACGTTTATATTAAGCCCCATCATTTTACTCTGGGCATCAAAAATAAAATCCATAGTACCAAGATCAAGGTTATAGCCGCCTGTCTTTAAATTATTTTTAACCGTATCATAAGTTTTGGCAAATAATACAGACTGGCCGGCTAATGGTGTAACGGGCACACTGATAGAACTGATTGTTTTGCCCAAAGCCTGAAAGAAAGGAAACAGAGGTGTAGGTGAATTGGTAATGTTGATACGTGCAGTGCCAACGCGGATATAGTAAACCTTTAAGGTGTCATCCCAATAGAGATCCTGAAAGGTATTACCGCCCATTGTAATGGGATCTTTAAGATGCAAGCCATAAGTAGTATGGCTGAAGGGAGCCGAAACAGTGACCAATTGACCAACACTCAAAAATGTAAAATTTATTCTGTATAGAAACAGGTTAAACGATACGCCGATTTTAGCAGTTCCGGCAGGAATGAACAGGAACGGATTATTCCGGGAGTAAGCAACGGTTACATCCATTATATAGCCAAGCTGTTTCTGGCCAAAAGCTGCTGTCATTTCAGCCTGCGTCGCCTTTATCAGCAATGCCTCGCTTTGGTTAAAGTTTCCTTCCAGTACAATTGTATCTCCACGGGGTTTAGCCTTGGTAAAAGAAAAATCAAAATCAGTACCCCATCCATAGCCCCCCTCTCCCGTCGGACTAAAGGAAACATCAGGATCAGGATCGGCAGCGCCATGTATATAACTATAAGTATCAAAGATCAGGGAGGGGCGTTGGTTAGCTTTTAGTCTATAGCCACTTTCTTTAGGGGCAATAGCCATAGGAAAAACAAAATCCGAGACCATTGTTACCCGGTTATTTGCTGCAAATTTTACATAGTAAGTCAACCCGCCTACTTCAATATCCTGGCTTTTTAATCCTTGCGGATACACAAACAGCTTCCATCCAGGTGCAGCCAATAATGCTGCCTGGTATGCATCTAATGATTCCTGTACCCGTTGATCTGCAGGTTTATCAAACAAATCATCAGTTTTCTTATCGCAACCGGCAAAAAGCACTGAAAAAAACAGGATATATAATGAAAATCTTTTCATAATTGGTGCTTAATAATTTATGGTAAAAGCCTTGCAATAAAATAAGATCCCGGGGTTGCCTGCGGCGTAAATTTAACCCTTGGGTATATGCTTACACCGGGATCAGCATACCAGGTGACCGTAAATGTTTTGTTATTGAAATAATCAACCAAAGAACTTACTGCTGTTCTTACAAGTGGGCCATTACCATTGGGGTCCGTTCCGAAATATGCGAAAGTATAAACAGCACCTGCGTTTTTTGTAACACTAAATACATAATCCGCCACAAATACATCACCGCCCTGGCCAAGGTATACTCTTAACACAGCCCTTGTTGCATTTGCCTGAATCAAAGCAATAGAATCCATTGTAATACCGAATGGTAAAGCTGCTACGGCGTTTTTTGAGGTATTGTATACACTCATAAAAGCTGCAGGTTGTGGAAGCAGTGATTGATTAAGCGGATCAACACTTGCCGTGGTAAATTCTTTATCAAAGCCATAAGCCTGCTCTACTGTTGGCGGAGGAAGTAATGCTTTTAAAGCGGCCTGTACCCGTGTTTGTAAGCTGTAAAAATCAATATTATATACCCGCCGGTAATAATCTACTATTATGGCTTCCTTCTCTCTTAGTGCTGCCTGCGCCTGCGGACTTACAGAAGCAAACCTTTCATTGATTTTAGTTCTGCCTTCCACCAACATGTAAGAGATCATTTCTACAAAGTCTTCCTCCGCACTAAGCATAGAATACTTTGTCATATATCCCCACTCCAATGCCTGCCGCTCAGATTCTACATTAAACCAAGTGGCCGTATAACCGGGAAACCCTTTATTGGTACTTATTGTTTTATAGGCCTGGGGAAATAAAATATTCTGATGGAGGATGTGTGCAAATTCGTGGTGCGTAGTAAGCAGCATTTGTTTTACTGATGTTACTTCATCCCGGAAATAATTCTGGTTTATATCTAAAAAAGTAATGTTGTTGCCACCTTCAGCAGCCCCTAGTATAACACCAAATGGAGGACTATACTCTATGCTGCCCACCAAAACAAATTGTTTGGGAGAGTATTTTTTTATAAATAATTCACTTCCTGTTTCTGCATTATAAGGGTCAATCCATATACGTTTTACGGCAGACATGGCTTGAATGATCTTGCTCTCATCAGGCGGAGTAAGAACTTTATCAAGATTTAGTTCCCATGGATCCCAGCGATATTTAACGGCAATATTATAAGGCGTGGTTAAACTATCTTTTAACCACTTATCTAAAGGTCCTTGAGCCGTTACATCGCCGCCAAGCCCCACAGGTTGCCGCACATCAAGGTCTTCTTCTTTGTTACATGCCGTTACCGCAAACAGCAAGGAAATAGTGAGGAAAAATTTATTTATAAGCTTCATATACGCTATTTTCAAATTAATATTATTATCGCGGGTTTGGTTCCAAACCAGCTTGTTTGGTTAAAACAGGCAATTGCAATACACGCCTTGTATCATTAGCACTTAAGGTAATTTTTCCACCTCCTTTTAATTCATGTGTTACCGGTATTTTTAAACGAAGTATATCAAACCAACGCATTCCCTCCTGAATAAAAAAAGCACGTTTAAAATCAAGAACAGATAACAACAATGAAACTCCGGCTGACTGCCCATAAAAATCTACGGCCTTAGCGGTTGTTACATTATCTGTTGCAGGGTCGTAATCATCAATGTTTCTGCTGGCAAAAGCATTCATATCATTAATTGCTGCGGTAGCATTGTTTGTTCTTAAATATGCTTCGGAACGATTTAGTAAAACTTCTTCAGCAGTAAATAAAGGAATAGTATTATAGGGATTCCCCGTATTTGCATTAATTGTTTCCTGAACAAAATGCTCATAAAATTTAGGAATAATTAAGGAGGTCTCGCCGCCAAATACAGGATAAGCATATCTCCAACCAGTTACGTTTGGTGATATAATAAGCTCATTAAAAAGATTTACCCCAAAACCATAACGCAGGCTCCGGCCACTTCTTCCCCAAATAGAATTTGTTTCCTGAAGCAACAAATTGCCTTCCACTGAAGACCTTGAGTATCCGGCCTCAAGTTCTAAATATTGTAGCTGTTTGAGCGTTGTATTCCAGGGCCTTATTCTATCCGCCGGTGTTGCGCCTAATACCTGGGTTGCATAACTAATTACACTGGCATAATCTCTTTTAAATAAATAAAAGCGGGTGGCAAAAGCTGCGGCAGCCTGCCTGTTGAAATGAAATTTTGGTGCCTCGCCATAAATATCGTCGCTAATAAGCGGAAGCCCTTCTTTCAAATCTTTTTCAATCATTTCATAAACAAATGCTACCGTTTTGCGCTCATATTTTGTAAATACCTGTGTTTCCCTTATCGTTACATAAGGTACTCCCGGATCTGATGCTGCAGTTGCGGGGTCGTACACTTTAGAAAAAAGAGTCACCAACATAAAATGTGCATACGCTCTTGCCAGAAGCGCTTCACCACGATGCGCAGTTAATGCCGCTTTATTCGGAGACTTTTCAATAAGCTCTAATGCCTGGTTAGCAGCGGCAATGGCTTTATAACAGGAGTTCCAGTAGAAGTCCGGGCTGTCAATATCTTCCGGCGCTGATTCTACTACCTCGTACCGGTAAGACTGGCGGTTGATCCTATCAATAAAATCTATACCTGAGCCTCCGGCCCCTTTGTCTTCTGCATTATCAGACATAGATTCAATGAAAAGTATATAGTTGCCTTGCGGGTACGCTGTAGTTAATAGTTGCGCTATCTGCTCAGGGGTTTTAATCTCCGTTCGGTTGTCCGGCGATTTATCAAGATATTTTTTACATCCTGCCAGTACAATAGCGGTAAGAAGGATGGTATATAAAGCTAATTTCTTCATACAATAAATTTAAAAGCCCAGCTTTAATGAAAACGTAAACTGTTTATTTATGGGCAGTGCAACGCCACCTGCATTGAAAAATTCAGGATCCTGCCCATGCAGCTCGGCATCTGAATAAATCAACCACAAATTATTTCCTACAAGATTTACTGAAGCTGTTTTAACAGGCGTTCTTTGTAATATTCTTGTTGGCAACGAGTATTGGATTGATACCGATTTCAATCTCACAAATGATCCATCTACCACCCGTGTGTTAGAATAATTATAGTTGTTATAAGGATACCCATTCTCCTGATTAATTCGCAACAAAGTGTAAGAATCTGGAATTGATGGTATGTTGGTAATGGTTTCATCTCCCGGTAAAGACCACCTGTTTTTAAATGCATTAGGCAAGGCATCTAAATCTGAATAGCTACTTCTAAACGCTGGATTCAGCCTTATTTTATTACCTGTTTGATAAGAGATATGAAAACCCAGCGAGAAATTTTTATACATGAATGTATTGGTAAATCCACCAACGATAGTAGGATCTACCGGGCCTTCATATTTCAAAAAATCCGTTACATCGCTTTGGAGATAAACCGCAGTTCCCGTATCGCCTTTTTCATTTCCAAACTGAGGAATTCCAAATTGGTCTAACCCTGCGAATGGTATGGAAAATAATCCTCTGACAGGATAGCCAACTTTAGCGCCTCCCTCTGGTATTACAAGATCGAATACGAGGGGAAAATTTTCTGCTTTGGTTATTTTATTGGTATTATAACCAAAAGTAAAATTGGTTTGCCAGCTAAAGTTTCTGCCTGCAACCGGTTTGCCGCCAACACTAAACTCTACGCCTTTTGAATCAAGGTCAGCATAGTTAGCAGCTTTTGTCAGCTCCCCACCTATGCCCGACGTTCTTATCAAATTAATCAGGTCCAAACTTTTTCTTGAATAGGCATCAACTGATATGTTCAAGCGATTTTGAAGTAGTCCTAAATCAGCGCCTACATTAGCCTCGTATTTTTTCTCCCATGTAAGATCGGCATTCTCCAGGTTTTCAATATCAATCGCTAATTGCCTGTCGGATAAGTAAGGGCGGCTGGTAAGCTTGGTGCGCAAAACCGCAGTTGAGTTGGTGGCATTTCCATAGTTAGCATTTAAGCCATAGCTTGCCCGCAAGGTTAAATAACTAAGTGCATCAAAATTGTCCATAAAAGCTTCCTGGTCTACGTTCCATCTTCCGGCAACCGTCCAGGAATTTAGCCATCTTGCTTTTTCGGAACGGCCTAACCTGTTTGAACCATCTCTTCTCAGGGTTCCTTCAAGCGTGTATTTTTTATTATAGGTATAACGCAAATTTCCAAAGTATCCTACAAAACGTTCGTAGTCATTACCCATGCCATAATATTGAAGACTGCTCTCAATAAACTGCTTCATAATCCTGTAATCAACAAAAGGCACTCCACCATTATCGTATTGGTAACCAAAGCCTGTATTGTTTGCATTTTGACGATCCGTAAACTTTACTTCCTGGCCAATTAAACCTTGCACCTGGTGCACCTCCTGAAAAGTTTGATTGAAGGAAAGATTGTTTCTGAATGTATAATTTCTCAGCTCATCCTCCTGGCGATTATAAAAACCACCATAAGGCAACACTACAATTGGCGGAGCTTCAGGATTATCAGGATCACGGTATAATAAACGATTAGCTGCGGCTATAGTAGAATTTTTTGCTCCTGCTCTGAAAGCATTTGCCTGGTTAGAGTTTTCTGTTATCTGGTGCTCTTTAGTTGTTCTTACATAACGAACGGCGCCAATAAAATTATAAGTAAGCCAGGGGGTAATTTTATACTGGGCATCGCCTGTTAAGCTCAGGTCCATTAATCCCAATTTTATAAAATTGTTATTTACCTCATTGATGATATTAAATGGTGCAAAGTTTCTTCTAAAATATTCGTAGTTGCCATTATCATCATAAGCCGTTAAAACCCTGCTGGTATTAAGAGCATAGCTAAATGGGTTAATGTCAAAATCCCTGTCGTAGGAACCTTCAACTGCGTTACTTACCCTGCTAACAGAACCGGGCGCCTGCTGCTGGCGAACAGAACCTGTAACCTTAAACCCTACTGTAAACCTGTCTGATAGGTTATAGGTATTGCGAATGTTTGCTGTATACCTTTTCACCTTGTCAGCAATGGTCCAACCCTGATCATTATAAAAAGAAGTAGAAAAATAAGACTGCGCTTTTTCTGTGCCATGAGATAGGCTTAAAGAATGATCCTGGGTTAAAGAGTTACGAAACAGAACATCAAACCAATCAGTATTTTTTCTGGCATAATTCATTAAATAAGCAGCCCTTGCTTCTTGTGTATTGGCTAAAGCAAACTGGCCGGTAGCAGGGTCCACAGTGCGTATTAAATCTGCCATTTTCCCATATACTCCTGCGTTTGGCCGGTTGGCGATGCTGCTAAAGTCAAGGAACCCTTTTCGTTCCAATTCTGCATATACCGACATTTGGTCGGCGGAATTCATAATATCATAATTCTGGTAACTGGGCTTTAGCTGAACCCCATAATTGCCGGTGTAAGAAATAGTTGGCGTACCCGTTTTGCCTCTTTTTGTTGTAATAACAATTACCCCATTCATAGCACGTGCACCGTATAATGCCGTTGCTGATGCATCTTTCAAAATATCGAAGCTTTCAATATCGCTTGCATTTAAGCCGGCAACTGCCGAGCCAAGCAAAGTATTAGGATCGCCGGAAGAAAGTTGATCGTTTGAAATATTGACGATATCCTCCAGCACTACCCCATCAATTACCCATAAAGGTTTGTTTTCGCCGGTTATAGAAGTAGCACCACGGATACGGATTTTTGGCGCCGACCCAAAGGTTCCGGAAACATTTTGAACAGTTACTCCAGCGGCCCGTCCTTCCAGCATACGGCTTACATCTATCACTCCTTCCGTTATTACCTGGTCTGCATTTAATTTAACCGCAGCACCCGTAAACCTGCTTTTTTCAATACGCTGAAACCCTGTTACCACTACATCACCAAGTGTACCTGCCTCATTCAGTAAATTTATTCCTACGGTAGTTTGGCCAGTGCCTAACCTTACTTCCCTGGCTACATACCCAACCGTACTAATAACCAAAGTAGCATTTGCCTGCACCTTGTATAAAGTGAAATTGCCTGACGTATTTGTTGTGGTGCCGTTTGTAGTTCCTTTAACCACAATAGAAACACCGGAAAGCGGAGCGCCTGCGCTATCAGTGATAGTACCCCTGATGGTAGTGTCGGCTGGACTCGTGTCTCTATTATTTACAATATCCTTTGCAGAGGCGTTATTACTATAAAAAAGGAAAAATGTAAAAAGGAAAAGAAGAATATTTTGCATTGGAAGCTTCCGTAGCCTATGCCAGGTAAGTCCTTCCTTTTTTTTGTTCATGCCGGGTTTTTGGATAAGTAAAGACTCCTTCCCTGGTTCTGTCATAGCAAATATTATTTTAGAATAAGAATTTAAAACAAGCGAATTCAGCAAATGTGTTTAATAATGTATTAGGATGGATAAATTGTTGGGTAAAATAATTGAGGACAAATAATTTCAACATTAAGTTGCATGGGGCAGGTTGTAACAAATGCCATTTAACCATTAAACAAAATTTTATACATCAGGAAACGCCAATTAGGAAACTATCAAATATAAGATATACCCCTCACAGGAAACGCTTTCTCCTTATCTAAAATATCTGAGAATATAAACGTATAAAAGGGATGTTTAGTTTTGCGGCAAGCTTTATATATGCCTAAAATAAAAAACGCTCCGTGGGGAGCGTTTAAAATTAGAAGTAAGGTTTTTAAAGGCCTTCCTCTTCTGTTTCTTCTTCATCAACTTCAAAGTCATCTTCTTCCAATTCTTCATCATCAAGGTCAATTTCTTCCGCCTCTAAAGTAGATTCTTCATCAGCGCTTACGTCCATAGAAGAAGGTTCATTGGATGACATACCGTTGCGGAGGTTTTCCTTTTCTTCCATGCGATTGCCTGGATCGTTTTCTGGTATCATGATAATTGTTTTTATAGTTAATAATAAAAAAAGATTATCCTTCCATTTCTTCAGCAGCCTGATAATTAATATTATTCTCGGCTATATCTGTTAAAAGAAGATCAGTTTGTTTTTCTTCATCCAATGTGGTTTGTAATAATTCAGCAGCTTCTGAATATCCAAGCGTAATGGCCAGTTGACGTAAACCACCATAACTTGCGATTTCGTAATGTTCCACTTTCTGAGCAGAAATTATCAACCCTACATCACGTGTAGAAGTGCCGGCTTCAGTATCTTCTATAATACCTTCCCCTTCTTTGGTTATCCCTTCTATTGCTTCACATTTTTTACCCTTAGCTTTTTCGCCGATTGACTCAAAGACTTGTTCAAGACGCATTACCTGTTCTTTAGTTACTACCAAATGTTCATCAAAAGCCTGTTTAAGTTGAGAAGAAGTTGCCGCTTTCTTCATTTTAGGAAGCGTTTTCGCAATATGCTTTTCAGCATAATAAATGTCCTTTAATGAATCCAGAAAAAATTCCTGCAATAAGGTATCGCCTGTACCGGCGCCTGTATTTTTAGCTACCTTATTTTTAGATGCTGACTTTGCCATAAATAAAATTGTTTTCAACACTCATCAAAATATTATGCCTGTGGAAAAACGCTTGTTTTGATGTCTTTTTTTTATTGCTTGATCCAAAATGGGGAATGGCATCCACTTGCCGTGTATAAATCATTGATGCCATCCACCATTTTATTTTTTATCAAAAGCAGATTTAAGATGGCTTGCAGCAAGTTCCTGTGCGTCTTTTGCATCTGGCACAACACCGGCCATTCCAAAAAATTCATGGGTTACGCCATCATAGAGTTTGTAGCTAACTTCTACACCAGCATCTTTCAACTTATCTGCCAATAGTTTTCCTTCTGTCTGCAACAAATCAATCTCAGCAGCAATAATTGTTGTAGGGGGAAGCCCTTTAAGATTGGCGTTTACTAATGAAATTCTTGGGTCTTTTGCGGCTTCCATATTGGGCAAATAATTTTTCACCATCCATTCAATAAGCGGTTTACTCAATGGTTTTGCACCACCCCATTTTTGATACGACTCTGAATTCATATCGCTATTGGCTACAGGGTAAACCAGTAATTGATGCACAGGTATTTTAATGCCTTTATCTCTTGCCATGATGCTAACATTACAAGCCAGGTTGCCACCTGCACTTTCTCCAGCTACAGCAATACGGGCTGTATCTCCCTTAAAAGAAGCTGCATTTTGAAGCGCCCATTGGTAAGCTGCAAAGGCATCATTGTGCGCTGTTGGAAATTTATGTTCAGGCCCCTGCCGGTAATGCACTGATACTACTACGGCGCCTGTTTTTTCTGCAAGCCCTTTTGCCGAGGCATCATAAGTATTAAGATCTGCTATTACCCATCCTCCTCCATGATAATATACAATTATGGGAAAAGGCCCGGTGCCGTTTTTAGGCGTATAAATCCGCACATGGTTTGTACCGCCCTGAACGGGAATATCTTTTCCCATAGTATCAACCATAGCAACGGGCATAGCTATATTATTTTCACGCATTACATCCATCACGGCATCTGCTGGCGTATGCATTTTTCTTGCTTCGGCGGCGGATAATGTTTCCAACGCAGGGTCCCCATAACTGGCAAGCTTATCCATTACTACCTGCATGTTATCATCAATATCAGGTGCCCATTGTGGTTTAGCACCTGCAGGTTTTAAGTCAGGAATTTTATCAGACTTCCCATCCATCATGGTTGTATTGGTAGCACTATCTGTTGAAGTAGCACTGGTAGAACTGTTGTCTGAATTACAAGCCTGAACTAAAAAAATTAATCCGGCTGCAAATAATAAAGGAATGTGTTTCTGCTTTTTCATTATAGATAATTAAGTATGGGAAAATGTAAGAGAAGGTTATGTACGTCGTTACATCATAAAAATTGAGCCATGCTTATTGAATGAGCCATACAAATAAGGTTGTTAATGTAGATTGAGCATTAACGCTGGTTTCCTTCAACAAAAGCAGTATTAAAATGTTATTAAGGAACATTGAAGTGTTTAGAATTCTCAAATTACTGTTCTGAGCATACACCTCTATCCCTGTGCCATGTCGTATAAATGTCGGAAAAGAATTTTTGCGGTTCCAATCCGAAAATATTTGTTACACGTACATGTCGTTATCCCTTAACCATTTCAATAATCAAACATGAAAAAAAATTTTCTATTAACCGGCATCGTCATGCTGGTATTTCTTTATTCCTGCCAGAAAGATGCAATAAATACTAATCAGCCCTCTAATGAATCCTTATCACGTAGCAAACCCGATAAAATGCAAATGGATGATATCATTTTTTATGCATTAGGTGAAGGAAATAAACTGGATAAATTTTCAACCGACAAATCAGGGGAAAGAATAAACTCTGTTACAATAAAAGGATTGCAAATCAATGAAACCATTATGGCTATTGACTTTCGTCCAGCTACCGGACAGTTGTATGGCTTAGGAAGCACAAGCCGCATTTATGTTATTAACCTGCAAACTGGTGCTGCACGTATGATCGGGGCCGGAGCATTTTCTCCTGCATTATCTGGTACAATAGCGGGATTTGACTTTAACCCGACTGTTGATCGCATTCGCATAGTAACAAGCACCGGGCAAAACCTTCGGGCTAACCCTGAAACCGGAACTGTAGCTGTAGTGGATGGGCCTATTAACGGTGTAGCTGGCGCAATGATTACATCCGTGGCTTATACTAATAGTATGGCAGGTGCGGCATCTACCGTTTTATTTGATATTGATGTAGCAACTAATAAACTGTACAAGCAAAATCCTCCAAATAATGGAACACTCGAAGAAGTTGGTTCATTAAATATTGATGTAGAAGGCGAAGGCGGATTTGATATTGCGGTGCAAAACTCCAACAGCTATGGCAATTTTTCTGAGAATTCTGCGAACTTTAAAAATTACACAGCGCTTGCTATTTACCAGGTAGGTAAAAAATCAACTTTGCTTTCTATTGACCTGGAAACAGGTAAAGCCAAAAAGATTGAGAAATTTAAAACAGATGCAAAATACTACGGCATAGCCATACCCACACCGCCGGTGGCTTACGCCGTAAACGGAAGTAATCTGCTAATTTTTAATCCCGCTAATTCATCAGCCATAATCAGCAAACCAATAACTGGCTTGCAAGCTGGTGAAATGTTGGTGGGTATTGACTTCCGGCCATTGAATGGACAGATATATGGAATAGGAAGCAACAGCCGGATTTATACTTTAAACGCTTCGAGTGGGGCAGCGGCGTTTGTTGCTACTTTATCCGTGCCATTGATGGGTACATCTTTTGGTGTTGATTTTAATCCGGTAGTAGATCGCATAAGAGTGGTAAGTAATACAGGTCAAAATCTTCGCATTAATCCGGTTGATGGAGTAACAATATCTGATGGAGGCTTGAACCCGGGTATGCCGGCAGTAACGGCCGCAGCCTACGAAAATAATTTTGCAGGCACGATGGCTACAAAATTATTTGTAATAGATACAGGTAATGATATTTTGTATGTGCAAAATCCTCCTAATGCCGGTACACTAGTACCTGTAGGGCAGCTGGGTATGAATGTAACGGCTATGAACGGGTTTGATATTGGCGGAACAAGCAATATGGCTTATGCTGTTTTTACTTCGGGTAGCAATACAAACCTTTATGTTTTAAATAAAGCCACAGGTAATGCAGTTATGGCAAGAAGTCTTTCCGGATCGGTTATGGGCTTCACCATTGGTTTAGGGTTCTAGCTTTCAATAGAAACAACAATAAGGGGCTGTCTCAATTGAGAAGGCCCTTGGTGTTGAAGCATATTATCTGGAGTACTGCTTTGTTGTGAAAAGATTGCAGCAATTATGGCTCTATGTCCGTTATTTCGAAATTATCAAACAGAGCTTTCTGATCAGGAGTTCCTTTAGATACAACTCCTACCCTTAACCCACGATCCCATGGAGGCAAATATGCGCCATCTATTTTTTCTTTGTTTAATGGAATATAGTTTTTCCCGTCTTTGCTATATAAAAAGCTTATGTCTTTTCCATTTCGTACCTGCATTTGCAGAAAGCCTTTTTTTCTTCGTGGGATAGTATGTGTTGACAGAACAGAATCTCTACCATCTTTTACCTCTGTTACATATACATCAGACCCTTTAATAAGAGCTGATATTATATTTTTCTCATCACCTATTAAAGCAATACCAGCAGCAGTAGTTGATTTTCTGTGGAGTATTTCAACTGTACTGTTATAATCTGTTGTATAAGGTTTCTGCCCCATGAAAGCGCCACTTGTTTCGGGGAGGCCAAAAACTTGCAGCCTTCCTTTTTTTACTGTTTTATTTATGTTTTGAAACACGCTCCATTGCCAGTTATCAGACAATCTTTCACCATTAAATTCATCTCCTCTTTTTTCTAACATTTTTATGCCTGGAATCTGATCATTTACAAACTCAAGCCAACCATCGGGTAAAAACTTAAACTCTTGCAAGAGGCCTTGTCTGCCTGTATTTATGTAGCCAGCAGTATCATAAGCATGGTACATGAAATAAAACTTGTTATCCTTTTTAATAGGTGTTCCATGTCCGGGACATTTCCATTGCCCTTTATCAGTAAGGATCGGGTTCTTGTTATATTTTTCCCATGGACCCATCAGGCTCTTTGCCCTGGCAACTCCTGTTTTATAATCGCAGGCTGCGCCACAGCAACGTGCAGCTGCATAAAGAGCATAAAAATATTCTCCGTTTTTAATGATGGATACGCCTTCTACCAAATTACCTTCCCATGGGGCATCATTGCGGAATAACTCTTTCTTCTCTCCTATCAATGCAGTTCTTTCTTCATTTAATTCCTGTATCCAGATTGGTGTTGGCTTTTTAACACTGTTGCCATCTTCTTTCCATATAATATGCAGCTTACCATTTTCATCACGCATTGGAAAAGCATCAATAGAACCGGCTTCCTCGCAAATGAGCGGACCATGATCTTTATAAGGCCCTTCGGGACGATCAGCAGAAGCAATTCCTACACATAGGTTGCCTCCTTTTTTGTGGGCTGAGTAATAAATAAACACCTTTCCATTTTCGTAAGAAATTTCAGGCGCCCAAAAATAATAATTTGCCCACGAAGGCAATTGGTTAAAAACATAACCTTCCATTTTCCAATGCAAAAGGTCGTTAGATTTTAATAGCGGAAACGCCGGGAACCAATTAGATGTAGTGGCGCTTGCCCAATATGTATCACCAATCTTTACTACAGATGGATCAGCATGATCTCCGGGCAATACCAGTTGTTGGGCCCTGGTATTGTTTGTTATTAAAAATGTTAGCACACAAATGCCTAGCCACCTCATTGTATTATTTTGATATTGTTCAATAATGTTTTTGTAGAAATATTATTGAACAGGCAATGCCATTATTGATTGTTCAATTTTTTTATCAGGTTCACTTCATCTTTGCGATAAGGCGTACCATCTTTATAAAAAATATCGTGAAACCATTCTATAGGTTCATCACCATTTGGCAGCGGAGTATCCCAGGCATAAATGGTATTACTTTTTCCAGCTACAAAACCCCAGTTAATAGCACCCACATTATGTTTTTTCATTAAAGGCAATACGTTAGAAAACCTGCTGTTGCGTGTCCGGGCCATATACTCTGTACAAATCAGTGGACGCCCGTTTGCTTTTAATAATTCTATTGTTCTTTGATGCCAGTTTTGCTCTTCGTAATTATGATAGGTGATCACATCTGAATTCTGTAATTGAAATGCGTTCAATTGATCAAAATCCCATAACCATAAGCCTGCACTAATTGGCTGGTCCGGATTAACCGCTCTTGCCCAGCTAAATACTTTTTTCAATAGCGGAAGTGAAGAATCCTTTTTACCTGAATTTCCTGGCTCATTGTACAGATCCCAAAGTAAGATGCGTTTATCGCTTTTAAATTGCGTCATTACATCCGTAACATAGCGCTCCAAACCCGGAAAAAGAGTTGTGTCGTTTGATAAAGGCTGGCCAGGGTCTTGTACCCATCCTGAATTATGAATGCCAGGCTTTGGACTTGGTTGTGTGCCGGCTTGTGGTATTTTGTTCCAGCAATCATCAAAAAAAACAAACATTGCTTTAATGCCATGTCTGTCAGCAATAGTTAAGAATTTATCTACCCTGTTTTTAAAACCTTGCTGGTCTTGCTTCCAGGCCACACTATGAAGAAAAACCCTCATGGTATTAAACCCTATATCTTGCGCCCAGCCAAGTTCGCGTTCAATAGTGGCGCTATCAAAAGTAGCTGCCTGCCACATTTCCAACTGGTTGATGGCTGTGCTTGGTAAAAAGTTAGCGCCTGTTATCCATTTGTGTTGCTTGTACCATTCATTGGTTTTCTCTGTTGACCAAACTTTGCCAGCGGCCGGGGTAATTATCGGTGCCTTTTGTTTTCTTTTTTGAGCATCAACTCCTCCAACTGAAAATAGGAGGATCAAAAATAGCAGGCCTCTCATCTGTATGCTGTGTATTACATTCATTGTTTTCATTTTTTTATTTATACTCCGAAGGAGCGTTTATTGGTATACTTATTTTTAAAGGCTTTCCAAAATCCGGTGTTCCATCTTTATTCCAATTAAACTTTTGTGCACGGGGCGAACGATGTGTACCGCAACCTTGCCCGGGTAATGAATTAGCATGATAAAGAATCCAATCTTCCCTGCCATCCGGTGATTTAAAAAAAGAATTATGACCAGGTGCGTATACTTCGTTTTCAATTGATTGTGTAAATACAGGTTGCTCTGATTTTCTCCATAAAGAAGAATCTAACAATTTTTTTTTTCCGGTAAATGTGAGCATTCCCAAACTGTATTTTTCAGTCCAGCATCCGCTGGCTGAATAAATTATAAAAAGTTTTTTTCTATGAGCCAATATCTGTGGCCCTTCGTTCACATCTACATGAGGAGGATTATATGGATCGTTTAAGTCGCCATACTTTTCCCAATCAAAAACGGCAGCAGATATGCGAACACGTTTCCCATCAATCATCCAGGGGTTCTTCATTTTTGCAATGTAAATACCCTGGCTTCCATTTTGATCTCCTTCCCATCCCGACCATATCATGTACAACGTTTTTCGATAAAAAAATACAGAACCGTCAATTGCCCACTTATCCGATGCATCGGATACTTTTCCTTTAAATATCCATTGACCTGTAAAAGGATCATCTGATGAATTTTCCAGCACATAAAGCCGGTGATTATTATTATTGCCATTGTCTGCCGCAAAATAGACGTACCATTTTTCATTTATAAAATGAATTTCCGGCGCCCACAGGTGTTTTGAGTACAAGGTATTGGGTGGCGGAATAAATATTGTTTTACGCTGGGCCGATTTCAAATCTGAAAGATTCTTCGTTTTCCATATATCAATCCTATTGCCCAGCGTATGCGTGTAGTAATAATATCCTTCTTTATAAATGCTCCAGGGATCAGCCCCGGAAGGCAAGAGCGGGTTAGTTAAGGTGGCTACATTTTCCTGTGAGAAGATGCCTGCCTGAAAAAATGAAATAAAAAGCATCACACATAAAAAATGCTTGTGCATGACTGTTACTATTCTCCTGATGGTTTTTTTATTGCCGCTCCAGTAGCCACAGGCTGGCCAAAAGCCGGGGTACCATCTGCATTCCATATAAACTTTTGCATCCTTGGACTTCTAACATCACCACAACCTTGCCCGGCAGAACTATTGGCATGGTATAATATCCAGTCCTCTGTATTATCTGCCGATTTAAAAAAAGTATTATGACCCGGACCAAATGCGCCCCCGGAAGTATTCTTTGTAAATACCGGCATGGGAGTTTTTGTCCAATCTGCTGCAATTAGCGGGTTGCCGCCATCTTTCAGGGTTAACAATCCAAGCGAATAATCATCATTCCAGCAACCGCTTGCAGAATATGTAAGGAACACTTTACCTGCGGCATTTTTAATAACCTCTGGGCCTTCATTCACATCAACATCTGGTATACCCAATTTTTCCCAGTCAAAAGTAGGCGCTGAAATCAGTACTCTGTTGCCTTCAATTGTCCAGGGGTTTAGCATTTTGGCTATATATAAATCCTGCCGTCCATCAACATTCCCTTCCCAACCAGACCATATAAAATAAAGCTGCCCGTTGTAGTCAAATACCGTTCCGTCTATTGCCCATTTATCAGTGGGATCACTAATCTTACCCTTCGATTCCCAGGAGCCTGATAATGGATCAGCAGAAGAATTTTCCAATACATACATTCTGTGGTTCACATTATTTCCATCATCTGCAGCATAGTACACATACCATTTATTATTTAAAAAATGTAGTTCAGGGGCCCATACATTTTTAGAATTAGGGCCAGATGAAGGCGCTGACCAGATGGTTTGAACCGGTGCATTTTTAAGCTCAGACATTTTCTCTGTTTTCCATAAACCTATTCTGTTGCCCAACGTATGTGTGTAATAATACGTTGTACCCTTTTTTATTACCCAGGGATCGGGCCCGGATGGAAGTAAGGGATTGGTGAACGTGTTAGTTGATGAGGGAGGAGCCGGAGTAGGAACAGTGCTTCCACCCGAATTTTTATTACAGGACAGTGAAGCTGTAAACAGCAATAAAAATAAAACGCTAAGCTTATTCATCATAGAAAAGTAATTAGTAAAAGGTCCATCTTCTTTCTTTAATCGCATGCAAACAAACAGTTAATTACTATAAGAGGTGCTGCACTTCAGCACCTCTTTATAATTATTAGTAATTAGGGTTTTGAGTAAGATTCGGGTTAAGATCAATATCAGTTTGCGGAATCGGATACCACTCATGTTTGCCTTTTGTAAAATTGGTAAACTCAGGGTCGCGGCTTGCCAGCGCAGCGCTAAGATCACCCCAACGGGCAAGGTCTGCAAAGCGCCAGCCTTCACCTGAGAGTTCAACAATCCGTTCATGTTTAAGCTGGTTCAAAAATGCAGTTTGGCTAAGTCCGGGCATTGCAACAGATAATGGCCTCATACCTGCACGAACCCTTACACGATCAACAAACGGATAAGCAGCAGGCGTTTGGTTTAACCCGTTTAATGCTTCTGCATACATCAGCAAAACATCTGCAAACCGTATCATCCGGTAATTGTTAGGAGAGTTAAAGCTTTCGAAATCACGCCAATGATCATTAAGCAATTTTCTGTACCAAACCTTTTTTGAATCGCCGCCTGTTCCATAACGCGTGGCATGAGATACACCATAGATCATAGTAAATTCAGGCCCTCTTACGTCTGTAGAATCAAAAAGAAAAGTAGCATCCAAACGAGGGTCTCTTCCACCGGCTGCCGTTTTTTCTGCATGAAATTCGTTTACTACCCAACGGCGGGCAGCACCATCCTGGAAACCGGGGCCACCGCCTGGCGCATAAAATTTTGCAATCGATGCGCCGGGGTTTGGCCGGGCACCGGGGTTTGCATCATCGTCACTGTTTTCATCGTTTCTTAATTGGTATTGTATTTCAAATACCGACTCGATGTTATTTTCTTTTGTGATGATAAAATTGTCTCTATAATCTGCCGTTAAGTTATACATACTTGCACCAGGGCCTGTAACAAGCCATGCTAATGCGGTCGATGCTTCCTGATACTTCCTTTGCTGTAAATAAGTTTTGCCCAGGAAAGCAAAAGCAGCACCTTTTGTAGCACGTCCCAAATCAGGACCGCTGTAGCTCATGGGCAAATCTGCAGAAGCTTCCGTAAAGTCTTTTGCTACCTGAGCCCAGGCCTCTTCCGGCGTAGCATTACGGGGTTGAAGTGTTGGCTGGGAAGGCTCCAGGATCAATGGAGGCCGGCCAAAATATAACGTGAGGTTGAAGTAAAACAAACCTCTTAAAAATTTAGCTTCAGCTATGAGGCGCTTTTGCAAACCTGCCTCCATAGCTATGCCTGGCACAAAAGCAATTACCTGGTTAGCCCGGTAAATGCCTTCATACATATTTTTCCATGTATCAGCAGTTAAGCCAAAATTATAATCGTTCATGGAGAAGCTCATAAGGGTATTTAAACCACCGTCTCCGCCAGAACCGAAACCTTCATCGCCTTTTAGCATTCCATGAAAAAACATCGCCCTCGAATAACCCGCATAACCCCTGTGGAAAATGCTATATATTGCGTTGACGCCTTTGATTGCATCATCTCCGGACTTCCAGAAACTGACTATAGTTGGTGAGTTTGGATTAGGTTCATCAAAATCCCGTTTGCAGGAAACAAGCAGCAAAACTGATAGAACTGTTAGAATAAGTAATCTTTTCATTTCAATATTTTTAAAGGTTGCTTTTATTAGAAACCGATATTTAAGCCTACGGATAAAATTCTAGGCGAAGGATAATTGCCATTATCTACACCTGGTTCAAGGTTTACATTAGCGCCTACAACATCGGGATCTAAACCTTTATATTTAGTAAACGTTGCAAGGTTCTGGCCACTGATATAGATCCGCGAATCATTCAAATGTAGGCGGCTTAAAAATGACTTGGGCAACGCATAAGCCAGTTCAAGGTTACGTATCCTTAAATAAGAACCATCTTCAATCCAGCGGTCGGAATTGCCCCGTACATTAGATATGATGCCATTGTCCACTGGGGCATCACCCGACTGTCCTGTTGAGTAGGATACACCAAGTCGGGGAGTACTGGTATTGGTGTTAGTCGGCGTCCAGTAACTTAAACCTTTACGGTAGTTACTATAGCCCAAACCATCCAATTCCCTTATAACATCATTATAAATTTTTTGACCGAAAGCACCATAGAGCTGCAGGTTAAAAGAAAAGTTTTTATAGCTTGTATTGAATTGTACACCTGTTGTAAACTTTGGCCACGGAGAGCCGGCAAAAGCATAGTCGCGGTCATTTATATCATCGTTCGAATTTCCCTCAGTAAAATTTTTATACCTTATGTCGCCCGGCTTAGCAAAACGTGCCTGTGCCTTATGATCATCAATTTCACGTTGCGATTGAAAGATGCCATCAGTAATTAATACATAGTATTCGCCGATCGACCGGCCCACCTGCGAACGTGTGTTTCCGGATTGCAGGTATTCCCTAGGCTTGCCTGTAATTGGATCAATTCCCAGGTTTCCGAGTTCCAGAATTTTATTTCGGATAACGCTAAAATTACCGGCTACACTCCATTGAAAATCCCCTGTCATCCTTGGCCTGTAAGCAAGCTCGAGTTCTATTCCTTTATTTTCAATTGAACCAAGGTTTACAATTGGGTCAGTTCCAATATTTCCTAAAAATCTCGCTATAGGTTGCTCAATCAGTACATCTTCCGTTTTCGAGCGAAATAAATCAAGAGTGGCTGTAATGGTATTATTTAAAAAGCCGGCATCTAATCCAATATTAGCTGTCTTTTTTTCCTCCCATTTTAAGTTTTCATAAACCAGTTGTGTTTGCAATGCTCCCAGGAACGATTGTTGGTCACCACCTCCAAATACGGCACGTGGGGCCTGGTTTAAAAATCCAATATACCTGTATCGTCCATCATTACCTGCACGGAAACCCGAAACGCCTAGCACACCGTAAGAAGCACGTAATTTTAAATTAGATATAGCATTTGTTTTAAAAAAGTCTTCTTTATCAATCCGCCATGCTACTGCACCTGAAGGGAAGAATCCTCTTCTGAACTTTGGAGAAAACAAAGAACTTTTATCAGAGCGAAAGGTAAATGATGCTAAATACTTATCACTAAAATTATAATTGACACGTCCGAAATATGAATTAATAAAAGTCTTGCCTTCCGACCCATTAGCGCCAAGGTCGCCACTTGCAGAGTTAATGGTATTAAAATAATCATTTCCGTTAGGTGTAAGATTTGTCCTGCTGGCGGAGCTTCCTTTATCAGTGATCATTTGATCTGATATGCCTGCCACTGCTGAAAGATTATGCTGAAGAAAGCTTTTATTAAAGTTTAAAGTGTGCTCATTTAAAATGCTTAGGTACTGCCCACGTGCATCTTCTATAGAACTTGGCTTTTCAGCCTGGTTTTGATACCAGATACCTGGTTTCCGGATAGTGTTTGTATTATCGAAGCTCGTTTCTCCTGCGATGTTAAACCGGTAGTTTAAAAAATCAGTGATGCGGGCATCAAGGTATACATTGCCTAATAATTTAAAAAAATTCGACTTTACTTTCCACAGATCATTAATAGCAATTGGATTGCGTGAAAAAGTACGGGCATCGTTATTTCCCACAGAATAACCGGATGGATTGGCAGCATTGATAAACCTTGCATCCTGAACAGGTAAAATAGGAAGGTGGTTAAAAAGGTCGTACCACGGATTGCCTACCTCAAAATTACCTTGCTGCGGACTAAACCTGTTTGAATTTGAAAGCATCAGGCTTTGTGTGATTTTAAAACGTCCGCGGGATGCATCAGAATTAATACGCAGAGCAGCTCTTTCAAAACTATGTCCCAACAATGAACCAACATCTTTTAAATAAGAACCCGAAACCAGTACGCTTGCATTTTTGCTTCCTCCCGATAAGGTTACATTATAATCCTGTAGCGATCCTGTCCTTAATATCAGATCTGCCCAATCGGTATTAATGCTTCCATTATAATTGGCTACATCGCCCTGCAAAGCATAGCCAGCGTTCTGATAAGCTATTTTATTAGTAGCTACATATTCTGCTGCATTCATCATATCGTAGGTTTTAGCTACGGTAGAGGCACTGTACCTGGCTGAGGCAGAAACCTTCATAGGGCCATCTTTTCCTCTTTTGGTTGTAATAATAATTACACCGTTAGCAGCCCGGGAGCCGTAAATAGCAGCAGCGGAAGCATCTTTTAATATTTGTATCGTTTCTATATCATTAGGACTAACAGTTGTATTGGGATCACTGAACATTCCATCAATAATATATAAAGGGCTTCCCGAACCCGAAAATGTGCTCAGACCTCTAACCCGTACGACTGCTTCCTGGCCGGGTGCTCCGCCAGTACGTACTGCAACGCCTGCTGCCAGTCCCTGCAATTGCTCTGGCAAGGATCGGGACGCATTCTTTTGGGCACTCTGTGTATTTACTACACTGGTCGCACCAGTAAGGTCTCTTCTTCTTACTGTCTGGTAACCAATGACCACTACTTCGTTCATATTGCCACTTGCGTTTTGCAAACTAACATTAAGCGCATCAGTTGTACCTACAACCAGTTCCTGAGCGGTATAACCAACATAGCTTAATACAAGTGTAGCACCGGTAGAAGCATTAATTGAAAAGTTGCCTGCTGCATCTGTTGTGGTAGATGCATTTCCGCCTTTAACCGATATAGATACACCTTGCAAGGGCTGGTTATCAGTAGCAGAAGTAACCTGGCCCGATATTCTTCTTTCCTGGGCCAATACCGGCAATGAAAAAAAACAAAACAATGCGATGCAAAAGATAACTTCAAGACTCCTGTTAAATAACCGGCCTCTCTTTTTCTGAGTCAGGCCCTGGGGTTTAAGTAAATAATAATCCATAGCAATTTTTATAAAATGTTTGAAAATATTGATGAGAACGAGAGATATAATAAAAATCAGGGGCCTTTATATAAGCAAAGCTGAGCAATACCTGATTCGGTTTGACTTAGAAGTAAACTATAATAACTATAAAAAGAAAAAATAGATGTGTGTTTATAAAGAACCTTCTTTGTTAAGGCATAAAGGGAGAAAGAATATATACTAAACTGCCTACCGTAATTGCAATCTGCAATACTTATAAGGCAGCGTTTAATTGGCCATTTAAAGGTAGCAAACCTAATAAAAGATTGTTTCATATTTAAGCAAATGCAATCGTTAACTAACAGGTGGCAATAGTAAATAGTTCAAGCCAGATCAGATAATGAAGGTGGAATTAAATAATGTAATGCTGTTATTTATCCGTCTCAAAATTTTATCAATTCGTCGCAATTTTTTTAAAATAATAAGCCCCTAAAAACAGGGTAAACAAAATGCCGTGCTCCATAGCATGCCTTAAAAAACGTTATATTGTATATAGGTTGTTATCCAAACAAAAAACGCTTCATTATTGAAACATAAAATCTTCATTACCGCATTGTTATTATTAGCAATACTCATCAATACGTATGCACAGGAAGAATATTATTTTACGCATTACCAGGTAGAGAACGGTTTATCTCACAACACTGTAATGTGCAGCCTACAAGATGAGCAGGGTTTTATTTGGCTGGGTACCAAAGATGGGCTTAACAGGTTTGATGGAACTTCTTTTAAAGTCTTTCGTAATGATGCTGAGAACAAAGCCTCCATTGGAAATGGTTATATAAGGTGTCTTTCCAAAAATGCTTCAGGCGAATTATTTATCGGCACACAACGGGGGCTTTATAAATATAATGCACGCAATGAAAGTTTTAAGCACATTGAACCCTCCGGCACAAAAAGCATTAAAGAAATAAAAACAGATAGCTATGGCAACTTATGGTTTATAGCCGAAGGCACACTTATAAAGTATAATGAAAAACAAAATAAAATACTCCGTTATCCAAGCGAAAAATATTTTCCGGCAACCTCTATATGCGAAACGGAAGACAAGAACATTTGGGTTTCCACCGAACATGGTTTATTAAAAAAGTACGACCGCATAAGAGACACGTTCACCACCTATGATATTTTTCAAAATTTAAATGTAGTAACAACAAAATGGATTGAAAAGATATATGCAACCGGAAGGGGCCGTATTTTAATTGGCTCCTCCACTTATGGACTATTAGATTTTAACCTGACAACACTAACAGCCAAAAGTATTATCAATCAGAATGCTGATAAGACCGGTATTTATGTTAGAGATATTTTAGAAAATAAAAAAGATGAATACTGGATGGCAACAGAGACGGGTCTTTTTTTATACAATGCAACAAACAATGCAGTTGTTAACCTGAAAAAGAATTATCTGAATCCTTATTCTTTATCAGATAATGCTGTGTATACTTTATGCAAAGACAAAGAAGGTGGCCTATGGGCCGGAACATTTTTCGGCGGCGCCAACTACTATGCACATCAGTATGCACTGTTTCAAAAATACTTTCCTGATCATGGAAAGAATACCATTAGCGGTAATGCAGTAAGGGAAATTATAAGCGATAAGTATGGCAGCCTTTGGGTAGGCACTGAAGATGCAGGATTAAACAAAATTGATGCTAACGGCATCATTACGCATTTTATGCCAACAGGCAATAAGAGCAGCATTGCGTATTACAACATTCATGGGTTATTGGCTACCGGAGATGTACTATGGGTGGGCACACATGAACACGGCCTTGATGTGCTGGATATAAAAACCGGTAAGCGGCTTCGCCATTACGAAGCAAGAGGCAAACCAGGCGATCTAAGAAGCAATTTCATTTTATCCATCTATAAAACAAAGGCAGGAAAAATTTTGATAGGAACGCCAGCAGGTGTTTTTTTGTACCAGCCTGAGGAAGATAATTTCATGGCAATCCCACAGCTTAGCGGGTATACATACAATGTGCTGGAAGATAAAAAAGGAGTTTATTGGTCTGCCACCATATCTGAGGGCATTAAATTTTATAATGAAAAAACCGGTAAAAGCGGAAGCTATCAACACGATGAAAAAAACAAAAACAGCATTAGCAACAATATGGTTAATTCTCTTTTTGAAGATAGCAACGAAAATCTCTGGATAGCTACGGAAGGCGGTGGTGCCTGTGTATTAAACAGCAATCGTCAAAAGTTTAAATTTTATACAACGAAGAATGGCTTACCAAGCAATTTTGTTTTTAAAATATTAGAAGATGATAAAAGAAACCTGTGGATAAGCACTTCGAAGGGCCTTGCTGAATTGAATCCTATAAACGATACAATAATAACTTATACCCGTGCTAACGGTTTGCTGAACGATCAGTTCAACTACAATTCCGGTTATAAAGATGCATCGGGACGTTTATACTTTGGAAGCGTAAAAGGTATGATCAGCTTCAACCCGAACAGCTTTACAAAGAATAATTATATTCCGCCCATATACTTTACAGGTTTCCAGGTCAACAACAAAGAAGTACCCATACATAAAGAAAGCTTGCTCACGCAGTCTATGGTGTATACACATTCCATAGCTCTTCCATATAGCGAGTCTTCGTTCAGTATAGATTTTTCAGCGCTAAGCTTTGTAGCGCCGCAAATGAATGCTTATGCATATTATATGGAGGGTATAGATAGAGATTGGACCTATTTACCTGCCAACAGAAGGGTTTACTTTACCAACCTGACTCCGGGAAAGTACACATTTAATGTAAAAGTTGCCAATAGCAGTGGCATCTGGAACCAGCAGCAAGCAAGGCTTTCCATTATTATTATGCCGCCATTCTGGGCTTCGCCGGGCGCTTATTTTTTGTATGCCTTATGTGCCATTAGCCTTTTTGTTTACCTCATCCGCCACTATCATCATCGGGTACAAAAAAAGAATAAACAGAAAATGGATTTGCTACAGTTGGATAAGGAAAAGGAAATTTATGAAGCAAAAATGAAATTCTTTACCAATATAGCACACGAAATAAGAACCCCGCTATCATTAATAAAAGGGCCACTGGAAAGAGTTATAAAAAAAGCAGGTCACTTGCCTGAAATAAAAAACAGCCTGGAGATAATGGAGCACAGCACCCACCAGCTTATTGATTTAGCCAACCAATTACTGGACTATCGTCAAACAGAAACAGGAAGCTTCAGGCTGAGTTTTAAAGAAGAAAATATAACCCGGATTTTAAAGGAAACCTTTGATAGCTTTAGGCCCCTTGCAGAAGAAAAAAAGCTTCTCTATAAAATACATCGCCCTCATGCCCCACTGATGGCTTATGCAGATGGCGAGGCCCTTATAAAAATATGGAACAACTTATTAAGCAACGCCATCAAATATGGCGAATCAATGGTGTATGTAAATTTGTATGTACACAGTATTGATGGAAGTTTTATAATAGAAGTTAAAAACGATGGATACCTCATACCTGCCGACATGAAAGAAAAAATATTCGAACCTTTTGTACGATTAAAAAAAACAGAACGTCAAACCGGAACGGGTATCGGACTGGCATTGGCGAGATCGTTAACCGTACTCCACCAGGGTGAAATTTATGTAAAAGAAAATACAGAAAACCGGAACATCTTTGTTTTAAAACTTCCGATACACCAGGAAAGAACAATGAATAACGAGCGCCAGGAGCAGGAAGATCCGATTATAATAAATACTTAACCTTTACTATGAAGCTGACATTACTACTTGTTGATGATAACGCCCTGATGATAAAATTTCTTCATGAAGAATTAAGCGAGAAGTACACATTATTTAATGCAGCTAATGGTAAAGAAGCTTTACAGATTTTAAAAGAAGAAACGGTGCAGTTGATTGTAAGCGATGTGATGATGCCTGAAATGGATGGCTTTGAACTGTGCCATATTATTAAATCAAATATTGAGTTTTCCCACATTCCTTTTATTTTACTCACAGCAAAAAACACACTGCAATCAAAAGTAAAAGGTTTGGAACTGGGTGCAGATGCCTATATTGAAAAGCCATTTTCTCCTGAACATTTGCAAGCGCAGATTTCAAGCCTTTTGAGTAACCGGAATAAGATCAAAGACTACTTTGCCAACTCTCCGTTAGTTCATATAAAGAGTATGGCTTACTCAAAAGCAGATGAAGTATTTTTAGAAATGCTGCATGAGGCAATAGATAAAAATATAAACCATGCTGACCTGGATGTAGAAAAGATAGCTGGGGTAATGGCTATGAGCAGAGCTACACTGTACAGAAAAATAAAAGCAATATCTAATTTAACGCCTAATGAATTAATTAATATTACCCGTCTAAAAAAAGCCGCAGAACTACTGGCCGACGGATCGCATAAAATATACGAAGTAAGTGAGTTGGTAGGCTATCACTCCCAACCTAATTTTACAAGAAGCTTTCTAAAACAGTTTGGCCTTACACCTTCAGAATACGTTAGCCTGAAGCAGGCAGAAAAGAAAATAGGGAATGTTAATGCTCAGATTTAGCTTTTTGCCTGAGCAGCGCAAAATCAAACGTGAAATAAAACAAACCAAATAATAGTTCAATGCTATATTCACGTGGCACCATTTTATTATCATCTCACTGCAAAAAATAAGTATTATGCCTCTTTTACCCCTTACTGTCAGGCGAGCCATAGAATTAATAGGCGTTTATTTTCTTGGAATGATCATTCTTGCAGGCAGGGATATAATTACACCCCTTGTAATGGCCTTTTTCCTGGCAGTGATGCTTTTACCTGTTAACCGGTTTTTAAGAAGGAAAAAAATTCCCGAAGGGCTTGCTATATTTCTCTCAATAATTTTTCTTGCCATTATTATTGGTTTGCTCGTTTGGTTTTTCTCATCTCAAATAAGCCAGCTTATTTCCGATTTTCCACAGATAAAGAAAAATGTGCAAACGCATTTAAGCACTTTATCCCAGTGGGTTCAAACTAAGTGGGGCGTATCTACCCAAAAGCAGGTAGAGCTTATTACTAAGCAAAACGATAAGATGCTTAATATGGCCGGTGGCATGTTAGGTGGTGCGGCATCTTCCGTAACCGGCACACTTATATTTATTGGCCTGCTACCTATTTATATTTTCCTCATACTATTTTATAAAAACCTGCTGGTACGTTTTGTATTCATCTGGTTTCCCCATAACAACCAACCCAAGGTAGAAGAAGCCATACGCGAAACCGAATCAATTATTAAAAGCTACCTCATTGGCCTGTTGATACAGGTTACCTACATCACTATATTATTAGGAGGAATTTTATTGCTGATCGGCATCAAACATGCTATTCTTATTGGTGCCATATTCGCCGTTCTTAATTTAATTCCTTATGTGGGTGCTTTAGTAGGAAATGTGATCGGCGTATTGCTCACACTTTCTTCCTCGCAACAACTTTGGCCAATTTTTGCTGTGCTCATTACCATTGCCTTTGTGCAATTTCTTGACAATAACATCCTCATGCCCCGTATTGTAGGTTCTAAAGTAAAGATCAATGCCCTGGCCACTATTGTTGGGGTCATAGCAGCCGGTTCGCTAGCGGGTATTTCAGGCATGTTCCTCTCGTTGCCGGTTATTGCCGTACTCAAAATTATTTTCGACCGCACAGATACAATGAAGCAATGGGGTGTGCTGCTGGGTGATGAAAGGCCAGCCAAAAGCCCGATGGAGTTCCCTGTTTTTAGAAAAAAAGACAGAGGTGTGCAAAAAGAAATTGAGCAGCAAAATGACATTGATCCTCCAAAAAAAAATAGCACCTCTTAAAAGGGTAGAAGTATCCCGTTAAGTAACTGAGGTAATGAACCAGGCTGCATTGCTACCAGCATCGTTCGTTGCCACGCTCGGTTCATCGTTCGGTAATTCTTTTGAGCAAAGGTGGCAGTTAACCCTTGATCATGGCTGCACATTTGAGTGTCCCTTTAATACATCATTCTCTATAATTTATCCTGAACCTGATGCGGACAGTTTATCGTTCTGTGTTTTATGAACAAGGCAGCTAACTCTGGCCTTACATGGAAGCTTATAGGTTATCTGCAGTATAATAACACTGCACCAAAATTCTTTCTTAGGTCTGTAACCTTAATACTTAATAAATCAATACTTTCATAAAGACATTCTTATCAGCTAAGTTTTTATTACCAGGCTGTTTTACTTCATCATTTTAATCTCATTTATGGCAGACAAAAATTTACGTTTCGAAACCATGCAGGTACATGCGGGGCAGGAACCTGATCCTGTTACCAAATCCAGAGCAGTGCCCATTCACCAAACTACCTCTTATGTGTTTGATAGTGCCGAACATGCAGCCAATTTGTTTGGCCTGCGTGAGTTTGGAAATATCTATACCCGCATCATGAACCCCACGACAGATGTATTTGAAAAACGCGTAGCTGCATTGGAAGGTGGCGTGGCTGCCCTGGCTACTGCATCCGGACAATCAGCTCAATTTATTGCTTTGCAAAACATTTTACAGCAAGGCGATAATATTGTTTCTTCTTCTTACCTCTATGGTGGTACATACAACCAGTTTAAAGTAACCTTTAAGCGTTTAGGCTTCGAGGTTAAATTTGCCGATCTTGATAACCCTGCAGACTTTGAAACAAAAATTAATGACCGCACAAGAGCGCTTTATGTTGAAACAATTGGCAATCCCGGTTTCAGCATTCCTGATTTTGAAAGGCTGGCAGATATTGCTCAAAAACATAACATACCATTGGTTGTGGATAATACATTTGGTGCCTGTGGCTATTTATGCCGGCCCTTCGACTTTGGTGCTAATGTAATTGTGGAAGCAGCCACCAAATGGATTGGAGGGCATGGCACCAGCATTGGTGGCGTTATTGTAGATGGCGGCAATTTCAATTGGGGAAATGGGAAGTTTGGTTATTTCACAGAGCCGGATGAAGCTTATCACAACCTGAAATTTTGGGATGTATTTGGAAGTGGCAGCCCTTTTGGAAACATTGCTTATATAATTCGTGCAAGAGTTACCGGCTTGCGCAGCATCGGGCCTTCTTTAAGTCCTTTTAATTCCTTTCTTTTTTTACAAGGATTAGAAACGCTTAGCTTAAGAGTTCAACGCACTGTGGAGAACACGATGGAACTGGCCGAATGGTTAGAAGCACACCCCAAAGTAGAAAGTGTAAATTATCCGGGTTTAAAGAACAATAAATACCATGAGCTTGGCAAAAAATATTTACGCAATGGATTCGGCGGCGTTTTATCTTTTAAAATAAAAGGTGGCAAAGAAGCAGCAGACAAGTTTGTAGATAACTTAAAATTAATCAGTCACCTGGCTAATGTTGGCGATGCAAAAACTTTAATCATTCATCCTGCCACTACCACGCATGAACAACTTACAGAAGCAGAGCAACTATCTGCAGGCGTAGAACCCGGCCGCTTACGCATATCATTGGGCATTGAACATATAGAAGACATAAAAGATGATATAGAAAACGCATTTAAAATAGCAGTGCCGTAAGCATCAAACATATCACAGCTGATAGAAAAGAAACCCATACAGGTTTCTTTTTAGTTTCCTTATGCTTTTTATTCATCAACCTCTTAACACAAATTTCTCTTTTAATCCTATTGCTTTTTAAACCTTCCCTACATCCAATACGTTATACTTAAAAAGCAAAATTATGAAAACAGCAACGGCACAACAGGAAATTTTGTTGATGACGGGAACCAGTTTTTCTTTAAGAAACTGGTGTGGGAATGAGCATGTTGGAGATGGGAAAAATAGTAATCCTGAAGAGATGTTGAAAGAAGCCTGCTGGAATGGTTTGTTACCCCAGATGCTGCCGGAAATTTGTACACCTGCAGACGGCGATAAAAAATTGTACATGTGGCATATTATTGAGGCCGCCTCTTTTATTGATGTGATAATGGGAGAAGTTCCCGGCGAAACCGAAAAATATTTTTCTATAAATCCCTATGCTTTTTTAGGGTTACAAATACTTTCCTAATTCCTTTTTACTAACCTGGAAAGTTTATGGCAATGCCGTTGAATAATACTGACACTCGTTTATAAAACATAATGTCACCTCTCAATATGACAATAAAGAAAGCCCCAATTCATTACGAGAGGGGCTTGTGTAAAAGTTGATGAAATAGTAAGATGAGCGACACTTTCAAACTTAGCCATAGGCAGAAACCTCTGATTAATTAAGGCTGCTTAGTTTCATTCTTTCATAATTAATTTCCACTAAACATTGTGCAATAAGCCGTGATTTTGTAGGGGCTGAAATTTGAGGATAACGTTCTTCTACCAGCTTTGTAATTTGTTTAATTGCTTTCTCAGCATGCATTTCGGCGAAGCCTTCAACCCGAAGGTGGTTAGTTTGATTTTTCATTTCAATTGGATATTAGATTTAAATAGACTATTAAAATAGAGATAGTTTTTGGTTTGGCAATTTTATTTTTTCAACAAATTTTATTTGGGCTTCACTCATAGCTCGCCAGAAAAGCTATTATTATTGATTATGATGCAGTTATAATAGAAATTTTTTTATCCACAATGGAATCGGCTGTAAGAGTACAGAAAACAGGAATCGGATATTCTGTATTTTTCTATCCATATTGTTCCACTAATCAGTTAATCAACATGAGCACATAAAAAACCCGCAAGATGATCTTACAGGTTTCTTGTTAAAGCTAATCCCTGCCTGTTTATTCTTTTGTTCTTGAAGAGCCACGTCCACCAGAAGAACTTCCTGATGAAGATTCTGAAGAACGTCCGCCACCTTTTGAAGCTTCGCCTCCCGCTTTAGACACTCTTTCTTTTGTAGCCCTACCTGCAGAGGCTAATCCTCTTTTGGAATTGCCTCCTGAAGTACTGCTTCTTGGTGCATTTTCACTTTCGGAATACGAACGCTCATTGTCTTCTGCTTCCTTTGCTTTGCGTTTTTGATATGCTTGCTCGTGAGGCTGTTGGCTGATTCTTTTCCGATCAGACCCGCCTCTTTTGTTTGGATCGTCTGGCATAGCTGTAAGTTTTATTTATGGTCTCAAAACTTATGCCATGGCCCATTCATCCTATTGCTCCATGTGGATAATGTGAGGATTATATTCGGCATAAAGCACTGCTTGTAAGAATGCATTTGAGGAAAAAAAGTATAAGGGAATTGCAGATGCACTTACTGTAAAAAAAGGATCTGAGTAAAGCAGATCATCATTAGCTAAGTTTATTCTTGAATAAATAGAGTCTCTTAAAACGAAGGCCTGTTGCTTTCAAACTAGTTGTGAAACAGACAACACTAATGCATATGGTGCTATTTAAGATATTTCAATAAATCAATATTTTCTGGCCGTTCTGCGCTGGCGTTAATAATTTTACCTCCTTCATCAATTAATATGGTAGAAGGCAAAGCCCTGATCTTGTATTTCCTTGCCAGTTCACTTTCTTTAAAACCACCAAGTGAAGAAAAATTGTCACCTTGTGGCTTAAACCGTTCCAGGGCTTTTGTCCAATTTGAAACATCGTCATCTATAGAAATGAATAAAAAGTTTATATCTTTTCTATCGGCAAATTGCTTTACTAATTGGTTCCAATAAGGTATAGAGTTAATACACGGCTTACACCAGCTTGCCCAAACATCGATATATACCAGCTTTCCCTTATAATCACTCAGGTTTTTCTTATTGCCTAAAGAATCAAGCAGTTCAACATTAGGAGCAAGAGTACCCCTCTTAAGGGCGAGTTTCTCTTCCAAAATGGCATCTAAATTTTGCCCTATTAAAAATACTTCCTGTTGAATTGTTTTTTCGTGTCCAAGCACGTCTAAATATTGTTGTAATCTATGTATTGTTACTTCGTCAGCAGATTCATATTTTAAACTCCTTACTTCATCATTTAAGAAGACTGCTTTAAGTAAAGCATTTGCTTTTCTATTTTTAGAATAGGCATTAAGGAGTTGAAAAATTTCGTGGTAGTACTGCTCTTTTGAAAATGAGTCCTGCTTTTGGCTTAGGTTCTTTCTCGCAATAGCAGAAAAGAAACCATTTGAAAATGATTGGTAGTAATGATATTTTAAAAGTGAGGGATCACTAAAGTTTATGCTATCTGAAAACCTATAGGATTGGGCGGTTGACAAGTGTAGGTGTACCTGGTACGGCTTAAACCTTTCTATTTTAGCATGATCGCTATTTAGTATATAGACCAGGTTGCTGTAGATTAATGAATTGACCTGCTGCCTGACAAAAGCTTTTTCGTGTGCAGCTTTCGCGTTTTTAAAGTATTTACGTACACTAGCTATTCTATCCGCAGTAATAGAATCCTGAATCTTAAAATAAGAATCGGAACCAAAAAAAGAATCTTGCTCCAGGGCAGGATGTCTATTTTTATAATGATTATAAATGTTCTGTTCCAATTCTTTTTCATCGGCTTTAAACTGGTGTATTTTTAACAATGGTCCTGAAAAGACTGGCGGTGTAACAGAATCTATTAGTTTGATAATCAGCACCTGGTTTTTAGCTATGTAAAGAGGAAATTTTTGATTGTGAGATACTTCCAAAAAGACATCTTTCATTTTATCCTGAAGGGGATATCTAAAAGAAAAACTTCCACTTTTATTAAGCTTAATAGTGTCTTGTCGAATCGAGATCCAGTAATCATCTGTAGAGTGCAAAATCATAAATTGCTTGGATGGGTTACTAACTTCCCCTTTAATGGTCGCAAACGACTGGGCTAATACGCGGAAAATTGAGAATAAGCAAAGTATTAAAATACAAATATTTTTCATTATTAAAGGTGCTATTACCAGCGTGTAAGGGTCATTTAGTGTAATAGTTCAGGTTCAAAAAAGATGAACCTAAACGCTGCTTCAATCTTTATGACCAAGGGCTTTTACAAAAGCCAGGACTAATGTTTTGGTTGTTTATTAAGTTATAGATTGTGAAACTGTCCTGTTTGCTGACAGGCACCCATTGAATCGCCCATGCTTCTATCCCTTCTCTTTGCGAAACTTTAAATCAAGAAAACCAATAGCCAAAAACGAAACAAAATATAAAATGGAATTGAGCTCGTGATTCTCCAGGAAAGGACGATTTTTCTGCTCAAAAGATTCCGCAGTAAGAAGCGGATGGGCAAAAGGAAGTTCATAAATATATTCCCACCCTACCCTACGGGCTAAAAAGGCGCAAATCAACAAAGCAAGTCCAATGCCCACCGGTGCAATAAAGTTTTTAAATCGTAAGGATAGCCAGTATTGAATGGCACTTATACCCAGTATGGATATATAAGTTTTGAAGCTTAAATAAGCCATGTTTTGCCAATCTATGCTGTGATGTAGAAAGGAGAATTTATCATTTAATAAGTTTGATATTACCCCAGAGAGTATCATGAATAAAGTGAATAGCAGGTAAAAGAAAAAAAGCATGAAGTGAATGGTCAAGAACTTAGAAAAGAAAATGCTTGCCAGGGATTGAGGCGAAGCAAAAACCTGTTTCCAGGTATTGTTCTTATATTCTATCTGTGGAATAAGCGTGCAAATAAGAATGACAAACATCGGGAATATGAAAAACGATAAAGCACTCCAACCCCAGTTAAAAAACACCTTCCAGGGCTCATGTTCTAAGTGAGCTATAGCTCCATTTGGTTTAAAGTAGAGGGCAAGAAATAATATAGTGGGCATAAACCCTGCCGCCATGATGCTTAACCAGAAAGATGCACTGCGTTTAGTTTTTAAAACTTCAGATTGAATAGAGATAGCAAAGCTCATAACTTATCAGATGTAATGTCGATGAATAATTGTTCCAGGTCATTTTGTTGCGGCTGCAAGCGATATACCTCAAAGCCTTGTTGTATCAGCAAACGATTAATAAGGGCAGATTGCTGGTTGTTTTGAAAGGGAATAACCAGGTGGCCATTTTGCCTTTCTACATTAAACTGCTTCGAAAGGAAAGTTTGGGCATTTTCATTATGGCTCGTTTCAAGCTGCAGAAAGCTTTTCTCCTTTTTTAATAATTGCAGTTCCTGTAGTGTACCCTGGAACAAAAGTTTTCCTTTATGAATGATACCTACATGAGAAGTCATTCTTTCTATCTCCGCAAGTATATGGCTGGATACCAGAATAGTAGTGCCGTATTCGCGGTTTAATGTTTTTATAAGTTCCCTCGTTTCTATAATTCCATTGGGGTCAAGGCCATTAGTAGGCTCATCAAGTATTAATAAATCTGGTTGGTGCAGTAAGGCTACGGCTATAGAAAGACGCTGCTTCATGCCTAACGAAAACTGTTTGGCTTTCTTGTTTTTGGTGTGCGACGACCCAACCAACTGAAGCACTTCATCTACACGTGCTGCAGTGCATTTGTATATTCGGCGGTACACGTCCAAGTTTTCTTTTGCCGTTAAATGACTGTATAAAGATGGTTGCTCAATAAGAGAACCAATTCGCCTTAAAATAGGAAGCTTGTTTTTATCCAGCTCATCTCCAAAAATTTCGATGCTGCCTTCCTGCTTGCGCAGCAGTCCTAACAGTAATCGTAGTGTTGTGGTTTTGCCTGCACCATTCGGACCAAGAAATCCGTAGATGCTTCCTTTTTCCACCTGCAGATTTATACCGTCAAGTGTTTTAGCCTCTTGGTTGAAAGAATAAGATAAAGCAGTTGTTTTGATTAGTAAATTACTCATGAGTAGTAAACTTTGCTTTTACAAGATTCTGTCCTTTTAATTTTATTTCCGATGCAGCATCGGTGGAGATGGAAATGCTATCAGCTAAAAGGTTATGATCTTCAATGGAGGATTTGTTCAAGCCAATTTGAAGATTATTAGTTTTAATGTTACGTAACTCAATACGCGACTCATTGACAGCATCGATTTTTATCAGTCCATAATTTCCTTTCCCTTCTTCCCGTCCTTCCAGTTCAAGGAAAGTTTTATCAATCTTAAGATTTAACGATAAAGGCTGGTCTCTTTCCCCGTGACGTACATGTAAAGCTGCATTCGTTACAAAAACGGGCATCTCACCGGCAAGCAGCAATTCAGTTCTTCTATACCACCGTCCTATTTCATTTTTTTGGCTTTTACCCAGCACAAATAGTGTATCTCCATTTTGAGTGACGCTTAAAATGTTTTCTTCATTTTCCTTAGGCTTCTCATATCGTAACATGCTCGTATCGGAAGCACGGACCTCTATATTTTCAATGTTGTTTAACGAGATGTATTTCACGTCCTTTATTAAATGTGTAGTGGTTATGTCCATTGGCCACATACTATCCGTAACTAACGTATAATCGCCTCTTTTGTATTTGGCATAAAGAGCCACGTGCACAGAAACCAGGATAAGCAGGGCAGTAAGAAAGCTGCCTAATAGTATTTTGTTACTTGTCTTCATAACTGAAGTATTAAATGATAATTGATTTTGGTTTACGAGAAATTTTGTTTTTTGAATTTTTCATAACGCGGCTTTAGCTCTTCCACATCCATTCCCAATAGGTACATATTTCTGAAAAGCGCCGGCAGTTCATTGTCCATAAACTCAGTCTTCCGGTATTGCATCGCATTCTTTATGGCGTCGGTGCCAACGAAATAGCCAATACCGCGTTGGTTATAAATGATGCTTTGCTGCTGTAGATATTCGTACGTTTTCATCACTGTATTTGGGTTTACCTCTAACTGCATGGCAAGTTCTCTTACCGAAGGGATGCGTTCATCTGCCTTCCATGTTTTAAGCAGTACCTTTTCACAGATATATTCTGCTATTTGTAAGTATATAGAAACCGTTTCTCGGAATTGCATAACATTAAATTTTAAAATCTTAAACCTCTTTCTCTTTCAACCGGAAATAAGTAACCGTCCACAATATGAGTGTAGTGCCATAAAACAAAGTAATCTCTAACACTGTTCCTATCCACTCAGGAAGTTGAACTATTTGATGTTCTTTCTCTCCCCATATCCAAAACTTGGTGATGCTATTTGCAAAATGACCACGGGGCATAATCGAGCTTATCCAATAATGCTCGAGCCATGCAACAAATAAGAAAATTAAGACAAGGCTAATGGCCGTTTTTATGTAGCTGTATTGGGTAAAATAAACAGAGCCCAGTAAAGCAGCAGACTGTAAAGCAAAAAACATGAGCGTGCAATAGTATAGAGCGTCATTGTTCATGCCCCTTTCGGTGTGAAAAACATTGGCCACTGTTGCTTTTATAATAACACCTTTTTCATTTGCAACGTTATAGCTATCGTGGCTTGCATTTGCAACTAGAACAGCCAGGATATCTACTATATAAAACGCGGTGAATAAGACAATTGGAAAAAGAACCATAACGTAAAACAGGCTACACAATAATTTCTCAAACGTGGAAGCGGGTACCATTAAGTAGTTGGTGGCTTTCGATTTTGAGCCCAATTCACTAAAAAACTGGCTGGCGAAAAAAGGCCCAAGGGCTATAGCGGAAAATAAAAAGGTTATTTGCTGCAGTCCTTGCGCAAGTGGATCATACCCATCTGTAACCATTATAAATATAAACCACACAAAAGCAAGGCCTATATAAGCTGCTATAGATAAGAGATACCGCTTTTTGTTTTCAGCCCAATGGTTTGCAAAAAGATGGGCACATCGTTGTAAGTTAAATGTCTGTTCCATAAAAATGTTGGTTAGGAAGTAAATGCGGTTTTTAATTTTTCGCCATTCATTACAATGGCCTTGTATAAAATTTCCAGGTCAATTTTACTTTCATCACCCGAAGTATTGGCTGCCACAATTACGTTGCCCTTTAACGATGACTCACTGTAAAAAGCATCTCTTGTTTCAGCTTCATCAAAAGAAATGCGGAAGGATAGCTTCCTTGAAATATCATCAATGTTCTGATCAAAGAGAATCTTGCCATCGTCAATGATGGTTACCCTGTCAATCAGGTTTTCCAGATCTTTTACCTGGTGGGTGCTGATAATAATACAACGGTCATCATCTAGGGCTTCGGCCAATACCTTACGAAACTGGCTTTTGCTCATTATATCCAAACCATTCGTTGGTTCATCCATCAGTAGGAACTTAGCGTTTGTAGCCAGGCCAAAAGAAATAATCACCTTTTTCTTTTGACCGTAGCTCATGTTTTGCAAAGTGCTGTCGGTTGGAATATCAAACGCTTTCATGTAGCGCTCAAACTGTTCTCTGTTGAACTTGCTATAAAAAGGAGCCTGGTGTTTTAAGAATTGTTCAATTGGAATGTTTGGTAGATAAAACTCTTCAGGCACCATAAATATGCTCTGTAAAAATTGTGGTTTGCGGTGTGCAGGTGTATTACCATCAACAGAAATGTTCCCTTTTTTTGGAAACAACAAGCCCGCAATATTGCGTAGCAAGGTAGACTTGCCCGTACCATTTTTGCCAAGCAATCCGTACACATGGCCAGGGGTAAACTGGAGGTTTAAAGAATCGAATACCTTCCTTTTTTTGTAACTAAAATGCAGGTTTTGAATTTGTATCATAAAAGCAGGTGATTTAGTGTACTACTTAAATAGTACACTGTGAAAGTATAAATAATGTTCAACCTGCCAAATTATTTTTTCATTTTGTTTGATGAACGGCAAAAAAGCGGGTACAGGTAATAATTGTATTTTGCGCATGGAAGGATGAGGCAATTGACGATTGACGATTGACGTTGACAGTTGCCCGTTGGCAAGGCGTACTTCGTAATTCTTACTTCGTACTTCGTACTTTGTCCTTTGCTCCGCCATATTACAGAACGATGAACCGAGCGTGGCAACAGGTGGTGCACAGAGAACTGGAAGTTGACCTACTAATTAAAGCATTGTATGCAAAACGAACTTAGAAAACAGGAAGCATTAAAATATCATTCAGAAGGACGGCCGGGCAAGATAGAAGTGGTCCCCACTAAAGAAGCTAAAACCCAACGCGATCTTTCCTTAGCATACTCTCCGGGCGTTGCCGAGCCTTGCAAAGAAATAGCAGCCAATAAAGAAGATGTTTATAAATACACCGCAAAAGGAAACCTGGTAGGCGTTATCAGCAATGGCACCGCAGTATTGGGCCTCGGTAATATTGGCCCCGAAGCAAGCAAACCCGTGATGGAAGGGAAAGGCGTTCTCTTTAAAATATTTGCAGACATTGATGTTTTTGATATAGAGATAAATGAAACAGACCCGGAGAAATTTGTACAAATAGTAAAGGCGCTTGAGCCAACATTTGGCGGGATAAACCTCGAAGACATTAAAGCACCTGAATGCTTTTATATAGAAAAGGCTTTGCGGGAACAATTGTCTATCCCCGTGATGCATGATGATCAGCATGGCACAGCCATCATTAGTGCTGCTGCCTTATTAAATGCCTTGCAAATTCAAAAGAAAAAAATAGACAAAGTAAATTTTGTTATAAACGGCGCTGGCGCCGCTGCCATGGCCTGCATGCAATTATATGTGGCGTTAGGTGCACGACCGGAAAACTTTCAGGTGTTTGATATACTGGGTGCTTTGCATAAAGAACGAACCGACCTGGAAGATTTTAAAGTACAATTTGCCAATGCAGCCCCCGACACTACGCTTGATAAAGCCATGAAAGGTGCCGACGTATTTGTAGGCTTAAGCATTGGTAATGTAGTAACTGTTGATATGGTAAAGAGCATGGCTAAAAACCCAATTGTTTTTGCTATGGCTAACCCCGATCCTGAAATTGGGTGGACAGAGGCATCGGCTGCCCGGCCAGATGTAATCATGGCTACAGGCCGAAGCGACTTTCCGAACCAGGTGAACAATGTGCTCGGGTTTCCTTACATCTTTCGTGGCGCATTGGATGTACGTGCTACACAAATCAATGAAGCCATGAAGCTGGCTGCTGTCAAGGCCCTGGCCGCTCTGGCCCAATCGCCGGTACCTGATATTGTAAACCTTGCCTACAATGCACAAACCATTACTTTCGGTCCGCAATATATTATTCCCAAGCCTTTAGATCCGAGGCTGTTATCCACTATTGGTCCGGCAGTGGCAAGGGCAGCTATAGAAAGTGGTGTAGCACAAAAACCCATTACAGATTGGGAAGCCTATACAAATGAATTGAACAAAAGACTTGGACTTGATAACCAGGTAATGCGCATACTGGGCATAAAAGCAAGACGGGACCCACGCCGTATTGTATTTGCAGAGGCCGACAACATAAAAATTTTAAAAGCTGCGCAAATTGTTATTGATGAAGGCATTGGCTACCCTATTCTTTTAGGGGACGAAACAAAAATTAAAACAATAGCAAAAGCCAATGGTATTGATATAGCAGGCTTGCCCATTTTCGATCCACGGAGCGATGCCATGGAATCTAAGCGCAATGATTATGCAGAAGTGTTTTTTCAAAAACAGCAGCGCAGGGGCTTTAATTATTACGAAGCAAAAAAGGTAATGAAAGACCGTAACTATTTTGGTTGCATGATGGTTGAAATGGGCGATTCAGATGCCATGATATCCGGCCTTACCAAAAATTATCCCGATACTATCCGTCCGGCTTTGCGTGTAATAGGTACAGAAGAAGGCGTAAATAAAATAGCCGGCATGTACCTTATGCTCACTAAAAGAGGCCCTATATTTCTGGCTGATACTACCGTAAATTTTAATCCTACTGCAGAAGAACTAGCTGAGATAACATTGTTGGTGGCTAAGGAAGTACGCAACTTTAATATTATTCCCCGCATTGCCATGCTTAGTTATTCTAATTTTGGCAGCAGCAATTCGCCTGAAGCAAAGCTGGTAGCACAGGCACGAAAAATGGTAAAAGAAAGAATGCCCTCCTTGATTGTTGATGGTGAAATGCAGGCGAGTACCGCACTTAATAATGATTTAATGAGAGAGAGTTACCCATTCAGCGAATTGGTGGATAAAGAAGTAAACACACTCATCTTTCCAAATTTATCATCGGGTAATATTGCATATAACTTATTAAAGGAGCTTGGCGCCGGCGAAGCCATCGGACCTATCCTATTAGGTTTAAAAAAGCCGGTACACATTCTTCAATTAGGAAGTTCCGTTCGTAATATTGTAAACATGGCCACCATTTCTGTTGTAGATGCACAAATAAAAAACCAGACAGCCACAGAGGAAATGGTAAAACGGTCTCCCTGGTGGAAAAGATTAAAACGAAAAGAAACGAATTCATAAGCTATGGGTATACTCAGCGAAATTGGTAAGTTCATCCTGATGATGAAAGGCATGTTTACCAAACCGGAAAATTGGAAAATGTACTGGAAAGAATTTATGCACCAGTGTTCTGAGATTGGTGTAGGTGCATTAGGCATCGTGGCCATTATCTCTTTTTTTATTGGCGCTGTATCGGCCATTCAAACAGCTTACCAGTTGGTAAGCCCGCTAATTCCCTTGTCTACCATCTCGCAAATTGTTCGGGATACGGTTATTCTGGAGTTTGCTCCTACCCTTGTATCTATCGTGCTGGCAGGTGTAATTGGCAGTAAGATAGCCGGGGAGTTGGGCAACATGCGTGTGTCGGAACAAATAGATGCACTGGAGATTATGGGCATCAATACAAAAGCGTATTTAATACTTCCTAAAATACTTGCAGCAATTGTGGTTATACCCATGCTAATTGTATTGGCTATGGTATTGGGCATTTGGGGCGGACGCATTGCAGGCGTTGCCTCCGGAATATTATCTGCCGAGACTTTTGATAAAGGATTGCGGGAAGGCTTTAATCCATATAATGTATTCTTTAGCCTTATTAAAGCCTATACGTTTGCCTTCCTGCTTTCCAGCATCCCTGCTTATTTTGGCTACAATGTGCAGGGCGGAGCATTGGAGATAGGACGTGCCAGTACTAAGGCCGTAGTTGTTAGCTGCATTCTTATACTGATCGCAGACTATATACTTTCTGCATTATTACTATAACTAAAATCGTTTTGCCTTACTTATAACTCATCACTCATAACTTACAACTTAGTACTTCCCAATGATTGAAGTAAAAAATATTAAAAAAAGTTTCGACGGTAAAAATGTTATCCAGGATGTAAGCTGCACTATGAAGGCAGGACAATGCAATTTAATTATTGGCAGCAGCGGCAGCGGAAAAACGGTTTTTATGAAATGCCTTGTCGGCCTCTTCAGGCCAGATAGCGGCGACATACTTTACAGCGGGCAGAACTTTACGCAAATGAATGTTGATGAACGAAAAGAAGTACGTAAAGAGATAGGAATGCTGTTCCAGGGTTCTGCTTTGTTTAGCAGCATGACGGTGCAGGACAACATTATTTTTCCGCTGGATATGTTTACCGATTGGACAAGAAAGAAAAAAATAGAAAGGGTGAATGAGGTGTTGAATCGTGTGAACTTAAAAGATGTCAACAAAAAATTTCCGGCAGAACTAAGTGGCGGTATGATGAAGCGGGTTGGCATTGCGAGGGCCATTGTACTAAATCCAAAATACTTGTTTGTTGATGAACCCAATTCAGGACTTGATCCCCAAACTTCCGGATTGATAGACAAACTCATTTATGAGATAACACAAGAATATGGCATTACCACCATTGTGAACACGCATGATATGAATAGCGTAATGGAGGTGGGCGACCATATTATTTATATGTACCAGGGCAATAAAGAATGGGAAGGCAATAATAAGGAGATCATATTCAGCAAGAACGAGCGCCTCAACGAATTCATTTTTGCATCAGAGTTTTTAAGAGATGCAAAAGACATGCGTATGCTGGAAGAAACCGGCAAAATATCTAACGACCGCAACATGCAGGAACTTACCCATGATGATGCGCCTACCCTGATACCCGATCCTGAGTAAGGAAAAATATACCCATGAAATTCTTCCCTTTTCTTATTATTGTTTTTAGCCTTGGTCTTAATATTAAAAATGGCCCCATCCCCTTAACTGTTCCTGCGAAAGCACAAATCAAAACAGGTGCTGAGCAGACAGATAAATATGTGCCTTATCTAAAAGGGAAGAGAATAGCCATACTTGCCAACCAAACAACCATCATTGGTAAGACTCATTTAGTAGATAGTTTGAAGAACCTTGGCATTAACATAGTAAAAGTGTTTGGCCCTGAACATGGTTTTCGTGGCAATGCAAGTGCCGGCACACAGGTTGCCGATGAAACTGATATTGCAACGGGCATTCCTGTAATTTCTTTGTACGGTAAAAAAAACAAACCCACCAGGGAGGACCTAGCTGATGTTGACCTGATGATTTATGACCTCCAGGATGTAGGTTGCCGCTTTTATACAAACATTAATGCATTATCTCGGTTGATGGAGGCTTGTTATGAAAATGGCAAGGAGTTACTTATTCTTGATAGGCCAAACCCCAATGCTTATTTAATTGATGGTCCCATACTGGATATGAAATTTAAATCAGGTATTGGGATGTTTCCCCTTCCTATATCTCATGGGTTGACTGTTGGTGAGTTTGCACAAATGGCAAATGGCCAAGGTTGGCTGACCAAGAAAGTAAACTGTAAGCTTAGGATAATTAAAGTAGCTAACTATAACCATGACATGCCCTATGTTTTGCCCGTAAGTCCGTCGCCAAATCTAAATACGCAACAATCTATTTTACTGTACCCCTCAACTTGTTTATTCGAAGGCACCTATCTTAATCATGGTCGCGGCACTTATTTTCCCTTTACCATAATCGGCAGCCCTGAGCTAAAAGACAAATACCAATTCAGTTTTACGCCAACCAGTATTAAGGGCATGGCAGAAACGCCGCTGTTCATGAATGAGGTTTGTTATGGTCTCGACCTGCGTAATTACGATGTTGAGTTATTGAGGAAAAAGAGAAAGATTAACCTCCAATGGATGATGGAACTTTACAATGCTTCTCCTAACAAAGAGAAATTTTTTGACTCCAAACTGAGCAAAGAAATGGGAGTTATTGAACGACTAGCGGGCTCGGCTTTGTTCAGACAGCAGATTATTGATGGCAAATCTGAAAAGGTAATTCGTGACAGCTGGGAACCCGGCTTAACTAAATATAAAGCGATGCAAAAAAAATATTTGCTTTACCCGTAATTTAAGAAACATTTCTTTTGTGATCTCCTCTTCAATAAACGCTCTTCAAGACGGTTTAGTTTTTTGTTAAGCTTACGCATAGTGATCCAAAGGCATTTTCTTCGCTATCCTTTATAGGCACACCAGCATAACATATAACCTTGGGGCTGTATTGGTAAGGGGTTATTATGAAAACGTTCATCATAACTTTCATCTTCACCAACTAGTACCTCCGGCAAGCATCTGAAAGACCAAGGAAATGTGGCGCAGGTATTTTAAACCGGGTTCGCCGAATTAAGCCGATTATATATCAATATTTGGCTGCTACAATAAAGTAAGGCAGCCTTAAAGGCTGCCTTACTAGTTTAGTTTTCTTTAAGTATCTACTCTGATAGTTTTATAAGTTTAAGTACGACTTTTTCTTTTCCTTGCATAACTTCTGCAATGTATAAACCTGGACGATAAGAAGCCCCTAAAGTCAACGTGCCATTTGCTGGTAAACCTCTTCGTACTTCCACTAACCTACCCATAACATCACTTACACGAATGCTAACGGGATCATTGTTTTTGCCTTGAACAAGCAACGTAAAGTACCCGCGGCTTGGGTTAGGGAATGCCTGTGCCTGTAATGTTGTCGAAGCATCCTCGGTTGAAGCGGCAGAATTGTTGACTGAACTTGCAACTGTTGTTGAGCTGCTTGTGCTTAAACTTGTTCCACCAATAACTATCTGGCTGTTCGTGCCTACTTTACTGACAGGATTATTGGCGTCGCTGCCTTGTTCGTTGTCATAGTAAACCTGTCCCGTGTTCTTGTTGAAAATTTTCATTCGGATCTTATCAATACCGGTGCCATCAAGTGCTCCATCAATAACGGTCATTATGAAGTTAATGCCGCTTTGTCCCCCAATGATCTTGCCGGTGCCTTTGATCTGTGCTCTTGCACCTGCAACAGACAGGTATTCGAAGGTGAGCGCATTAAATTCCAGGTCTCCCACCTTCAACTCGAACTGAGTTTCTCCTTTTGGATTGGCGGCGCCTTTAAAATAATTAACAGCATACCCGAAGTTAGCTTTACCTGTTGCAGTGGCATCTGATTTAAGTGCACCTGCCGGTGAAGTGAACCAGCCACCCCCATACGTATAACCTCCAGCCGGATCATAAATAACTACAATGGCTTCCATGTCCTCGTTGGTGTTGCAATAAGAAGTTATTCTGTTCTGATCGGTAACATTCATTTTCAACTTATAAGTACCAGCGGTAGCAAACTTATATGAGCCTGTCAATTTACCGTTCTTAGTGCCCGCAGGTTCGGTAAGCGTTCCCCTGACGATGGTATTGTCATCAATCACCCATTCGCCGGTGTGTTTGTTGCCTTCTTTGTCCCAGAATACGCCGCTGAAATTCACCGTTGAACCAATCTTAAAGGAACTACCGGTAATAGGAGCCGTGATATTATGAGCGATGTAAACCTTTACAGATTGCGGTATACCCTCGTTACCCGAACTATCAACTGGCGTGACGATGATAGTGTAAACACGTGCTTCTTTACCGTTTCCACGTTCTGCCCTCAGTTGCACCAGGTAGTCGTTGGTTACAATCCAATCCGGCGATTTGTCCCCGTCGCTCACCCCTGTGATTGGATCGGTACTGGTAACTGTAATCTTGTTCGTAACCATTCCGCAATTATCAGCCGTCGTGTAGTTAAGTGGTATATTTTTCAGCTTGTGGTCAGGAGGCCATATTGCCACTATATCGGAAGATAGCTTAGTGGTGAATACAGGGTTGCTCCTATCAGTTATCGTCACCGTTTGCGTCGCAGTTTTAGTAAGGCCACTCATACTAATGGCTGTATACGTAATGGTAGTAACACCCAAAGGAAAGAGATTGCCTGCCGGAACACCGGTTCTTATCAGTCTTACTCCCGGACAGTTATCGGTGGCTATAGCTGAACCAAGATCAGCATCTGACACAACCACAGCGCAAGAAGTAGCGGTGTTGGTTTTGGCAACCGCCGCAGGTGCCGTAATAATAGGGCCCGATGCAGGATATACCAAAAGGGTATCCGATCCTGTGGTCTTGTTATAGGCTGTTACCGTTACTATATAATCAGTATTGCTTATTGGCTTCACTACAATTGATTTTGTAGTATCACCACCCGGCATCCACCTATACGATGCAAAGTTGATCGCTGCGCCTGAAGTATCTACAGAGGTAGCAGGCCTTATAAACCTCACTCTCCTGTTTGACTGGGAAATATCCATGGCGCCTTCACCAACCCCTTCATCAAAACGGTAGTACAAACCAAGCCCGGGGCTCATTGGGTTGACAATGGTGTTCATTGTTGTCTTGATAGAATCTACATTTCTTCTCCTATCCCAGGCCCGAAACTCATCCATCTCGCCTTTAAACCCATTTTTGGTACCTAAGCCGGCAAGGAACAGGTCGGTGGAAATCTTTGTATTGCTAACCGAATCGTTGTTTTGACCAAAAAAGGTTCCTTCTGGTGTTTGCCACTTTCCTTCCTGTTTACCATTGATGAAAATATACATAGCAGAGTCGTAGTAAGAGGCAGCCACATGCGTCCATACGTTCGGTTCTATATTACTGGCAGAAACAAGCTTATGGGCCACATAAGGTGGCTTTAATCCCTTCGTGAACTCGTATACGAACTTGCCATTCTGGATAGACAATCCAAAGAAAGTACTGTGCGTTTGAACCGTGTCTCTGGTTATGATATATTGTGTTCCGGCAACCGTGGCTGGTTTTATCCAAACCTCAAACGACGTGGAAAAATTATACCCCCATGTGTTATCCGCTTTACGGTAGCTATTACCATTAAAGTAACCAAGTATGCCACCTCCCGTTTGCATATTATTAATTTTCCCGAAATTGGTTCCATCGAACCTAATGGCACTTTTTGCAGCGCCGGTTGCAGCAAGGGACACGCCACCTTCCACACAAGTGCTGGTTATAACAGGCACTGGACGGCCTTCATACACCAAATGCAACATATACATTGTATCATCTACCGGACCTAGTCTGTCCGAATTTCTGTTAGGAACAAAATATGTAGCGGTATCTGTTGGTGCATTAAATGACCTGCCTCTCCATACAAAAGGAAAACTAGTCGTTACAAAATAATCTCTTTTATAAGTAATGCCTTTGACGGTTATTGCCATAGGAGCAGTACTGACGCCATGTTGGTTTGCACCTATTATGGTATAGTTAGTGGCAGTATTCCATGATAAGACATTTCCATTGGCATCCAATCGGCCCCTTGGTGTGCCTACAATGGCTCCGCTGCTATCTAAGCGAATCCTTCTGTCAAAATCGGTGAAGTTCACTGTTGGGCCATAAACATCAACTCTGGATACACCAAAATTATCCATAAAGGGAAGGGAGCCAACGCCATAAACATTGCTTGTAAAGAGTCTGCCCTTTTGATTATTAATGTAATATACTTTTCCGTCCTCAACCCTGAAAATCTGATAGAAATAATCCAACGACTTGCCCGAAAGTGCGGTAACATTTTCGGCTGTATCCACCCTAAGTAGCCGTTGACCCGCCATGATATACAAATTATCATTAGTGGGATCTATCGCTATACTGGAAATGGTGGGAAGGTTCGCATCTGGTCCATTTCCCGGCCTAAATACACTATAATCTGACCCTTTTCTTCCAATACTTGACATACGTCCGTCGGGCCTGATTTTCACAAGAACATTATTAGAATTCCTATAGATATAAATGTTTCCTTTAGAATCGACCTTCATGTCCTCTGGGCCAAATTGAAAATAAGGACTGTTGTCAAGCGTCATTTTCACCTCCTTACCAGTGGAAAGGTCGAACTTGACAATGTCAAGCTGAGTGTAATTACTCGATTCCAGAATAAATAAATTATTATTCTCATCAACAAATAAATTATCCGGATTAGAGAACCTTGGAGATCCGGGAAGATCGCCTATAACCCCATCAGGCGTTATTTTTTTAATTGGACCCAAGTATGAACTAATAGCAACGTACAGATTTCCAGAAGTATCTATTGCCAGTCCATGAATTGAGCTGCCGGCGTTTACAAAAGGAGTCCATTCCCCTGATGGGCTCAATTTGAAAACTGTACTGTTGTTATGTACTCTGGAATAGTAAGCGCCATCCCGTCCCTTTACCGTATTTCTAATGTGATCACCAGGACCGGCGTTTGCAAATTTAATTAAGGTATCACTTTCTCCCAATTTCAATGCGGGGATGGGTGTGCCGGTATTGGTCATGTCTATGGGCGTGGTAATGCTCTTTTCCCAATGCAACACTGTATCCGTTACGGCATAAGTAATATCGGGCAGCATAGCTGAGATGCTGACCGTCATTCGAACGGTACTGTCACACCCAAGCCTATTACCATTTCTCAAAAACACTGTGTCGGTGCCGGGAGCGGTAAACGTTTTTTTCTCCCTCCAGGTATAAGGAAAGTCTGATGCATTGAGGTTTACATACAGGTTGCTTACAGATGGGTAGTTAACCGTCAATTTCAAAGTAAGCGTACTGTCGCAACCAACGGCATTTTGGAAGACTTTGGTATAGACGCCTGTTGTGTCATACTTAACCTCATACCACGTATAAGAACTACAAGCTGTAACGGTTTCAGTAATGCCTTTAGTGGCTTTTCTAATAATGAGGTTAATGGTAGATGTACTATCGCAACCGCCCCTGTTTTTAAAAGTGCGGGTATGCGTTGTGCTCTCTGTATAAGTGCTGTCATTCCATACAAAGCGGTCGCATACGTCTCTTGTAAATGAGGTAGCCATGTTATTACAAACAGCAATCAGCAATGTTGTATTGGATGTACCGGCTCTGTTCATCGCTTGAACAGTATAAGTAACGGGTTGCACCAAAGTATCAGTTGGTGTTCCGCTTATGGTACCGGTTGATGCATTAAACTGAAGACCTGTTACCAATGAAGGTGTTATCGTATAATTAAGAACCCTGCCTCCCAAATTTTGAGGAGCAATGGGAGCAATGGTCTGATTCTGCAGGAGAACTTGTGGAGATACATAATTGATTTTTGGACTGATCACCACATCAGCAGTAGCAGCACTGTCGCAGCCTACGGCATTGCGTAGAATAACGGTGTACAGTCCTTCTTTTGTGATACTGGTGTCATTCCAGGTATATGATAATTGAGCCGGGTTCAGGTTTAGAATGGTAGTGGACGCAGACAAATCTCTGATAGAAAGTATCAGCGTAGCTGTACTGTCATAACCATAATGATTCGTTAAGGGAGCTACGTAAGTACCTGCTTTGTCGTAATACACCTTATTCCAGGTGAGCGGTCCGCAATTATTGATGGTAGTTGTGGAAAAAGACGGCGCTCCAACAGACAGGAAAAACGTTGCAAGTTCTGCACCTTCCTGGTTAAGCTTGATGGTATACTCTCTGTAAGGACTTAGCGCTGTAGGCGTTCCACTAATAACTCCGGTAACGGGATCTATGGATAAACCGGCAGGTAAGGCTGGAGAAATGCTATACCCCCAAGTCTCCTCCCACCAAGACCCTGGTGGAACATAACCGCCTTGAATTTGGGGATTTATTGGCGTGATGGCTTTATTGAGCGTTAAAAGATTGTTGGTTGGATAAGTAATAGTGTATTGTACCACAAGCTTCAATATGGCCAGGCTATCGCACAATTCTTTGTTGAGCTCCCTGTATGAGTAGGTACCTGCAGTTCTGATTGATATACCGTTCCAGGTAATAGGCAGATCATTAGGTGTTAATACCAAATTGGTTTCTGACGACGTTGCCTTTTGACGGAAATTTAGGGAGATTATGCTATCGCAACCAGCGGCATTGGGAATCGTTATGTTGTAATACCAGCCAGTCTCTCTATACACCTCACCGTGATAAGTAAAAGGTCCGCAATAGGCCACATCTACCCTGGAAGAAGAACGTTGATTAACAGTAAGGTTTAAAGTAGCTAAGCTATCTGCGAACATCACATTTCTAAGCGTGTCTGTTTTTGTGCCTGCCGCATCAAAGGTTAGATTATTCCACTTATAAGGAAGCTGATTGGCGCAGATGGTTAGGTTGGTGGAAGAAGCGGTGGGTCTGTTGACACCAAGCCTTACGGTAGCTTGTGCAGAACCAACAGCATTACGGCCGGTGACAACATGCTCTATCGAAACCGGGGTGACGATGTTAATATTGTAGTCTTCAAACTCGCCGTAGTTTATATTTCGAAAGTCCAGCTCTCCACGCATTGATATATCATTGAAGAATGGATAAAAAGAAAGGGCCTGTTCTGTCGTTCTATGTACCCAATAATAATCATTAGCGGCACTACCTGTTCTGCTTTCGTCATAGAATTGATACCCTGTCAGAGTGGTCCAGGCCTCTACGGCATAGATGCGCATCTTCGTTACACCGGCTTTTGCTGAAGCCGGAATGTTCAAATTAAAAGATTCGGCATGCGCCTCTCTTTGTGGTCCTGCAGATATATAAACTCTTTCACCCGCATCCGCAAAATCTCCATCCCGGTTATAATCTATAAACACGGCGTAGGAGTTCATATAATTCAGAGACGAACTGATGTCGTTTAAACTATAGTCATACCTGCTCCCTCCTTTAAGGGTGTTGGACAACTGCACAGAATAAGGGTTGTTGCTAAACATTTTGATAGGGGCCAATCCGCTGAAATCGGTATAAGCGCCTGGTGTACCGGTACCAAGGCCGGCACTGCCCTGTAAGCTTTTAAACCCGCTGTGATTTTCAAAAACCGTTTTCCCATTACCGTCCGAAATCCTGAACCCGGTAAGATCTGCACCTTCCCTCGCTTGAAGCGTCCAGGGACCAGGGTATTGCGGCGGGGTTTGGGGCCCTACTGCCGGAGCGGTCTGGGTGGATGTAACTCTAAGGGGTATACCTGTAATTTCTCCCGTTTTGGTATTTAAAGCGAGACCCTCAGGAAGCGAAGGCGCAACAGAAAAAGTTTCAATTATGGAGCCCGCTGTTCTTGGCAAAATCGGTTTTATTTGCTGACCGAGACTAAGAATATATGGTTCGGCGTTATAAGCAAACTCGGGGCTTATTGATAAATTGAGGATCGTCACACTGTCGCAACCAAGCCGGGTTCGGCTGGTAACAGCTACCGTTGCGGCACTGTCAAATCTTTTTCCATTCCAGGTATATGGCAGTTGGCTGAGAGAAATGGTTTTGTTTAGAAAAACAGAATCTGTTTTCTCCGGGCAAGCCGCCACTTCGATTGTAACAAACCCATTTAATAAACCAAAACTTCCGCCACGACTGTTGATCACGGAAACGGTATACGTTGTGGCTGGCCATGGCATTAACGGTATGCCATAAAAGGCGCCATTATCGGAGTCGAAGTTGAGGCCGAGAGGCAGTACAGGAATGGGCAACTGCGTTGAATCTAATTCCCTGAAAGCAGACGTTAGAACAAATTGTGCCGGAAAAGTACTTACGTACCTGATGTAGTTGTAATCACTCACATACAAACCATGTCCGGAAGGGTCGATGGCAATACCAGTTGGCTTGACAAGTTTTGCTTCGTCCGGCTTCAGGTTCAGCTTGGCAAGTACAAAATAAAACTGCATGGCAATCCTTGTCGGATCTAAGGTTAGCCATTTTCCGGGGTTTCCGGCCAGTGTAGTAACATGCCGGTCTTCATCAATCTCCCTAATGAGGTTGTTATTGTAATCAACAACGAATAATGATCCGGTTGTTTCATTGTATGCCACCGCTGTAGGACTATCGAACTTTGCGTCAGAGGCAGTATTGTCATCTACAAAACCTGGCGCTCCGCTACCTGCATAGGTAGTTACTGCGCCGTTAGTGGCAATCTTTCTCACCCGGTTGTTCCCGGCGTCTCCTATATAAATATTTCCCGTTTTATTATCAATACAGATACCACTGGGCTGTTTAAACAAGGCGTTCACACCATTATCATTCTTAAATCCGGCTGTGCCATCCGTTCCTGCAATAATTATCCAGCTGCTGGCATTGCCATGAAAGTCAAATGTAGCTTTTACAATGATGTTTTTATTCGGATCAGCTATGTATAAATTACCACCATTGTCAACCGCCAATGCACCCCATACTGCGCCCAACGACGAATCTAAAAGATACCATCCATCTTCCCCATTTTTCCTGAAAAGCCCTTTCTCCGCAGTATCTGCAGGATTTCTCATGCTTGCATACATGATCTTTTCATTGTTTGGGTCGATCGTGAAATAGACCGTTTCTGTCATGTTGTTATTGTATACATCCGGGTCCCCCCCGCTCTTATCATATACCTTATACTCGGTCGGACTTACCTCAAACGTCTTATCTGAAACATCATTGAATATCGGCATTATTGCCGGTGTCGATTTGAATGTAAAAAAACCATTAGTGTTTAGCGGCTTGGCGCCTATTGTAACAGTCGGAGCGCTGGTATAAATAGTGTTGGATTGTTTGGAAATGGCAACACCTTTAGCTCCTTTGAAGTAAAGCAGTTCAGTTCCTCTTACAAGGTTGGCAATGGCCTCATCTTTCCCGGCAATTTTCTGCATGTATCCCTTTATTTCAGGAGAACCCCCACCCCAAAAATTGGGCGTCATTAATCCGGGCATGGCCGATACATCAACGCCTGTTGCCAATTCAAAGGGTCCCGCTTCCGGAAACGGAATAGGTCTAAACTGCTGTAATGGTGCACTTACTGCTGGCACACAGCTATCGCAGGCTGCTTTGGCAATACTTGAGAAATTGTTTACAGCATATTTTACAACGGGCGGCTTACTGGCTTGTTGTGCGTACACCTTTGATATGCCTAAAAAAATAATGGCGGTAAAAACCAGCGTAAATTTTAATTTTCTCATGCTGCTGTTGTTCATTGCGGGGTAATTTATAATGGTTCGGTATTGCTTAAATTAATGTTGATCTAGCTTAAAAAATTGCATTAAAGCGTACGATCTAACGATATTTGAAATCTCTCCTGCTGCGGCAATAACCAGGTGTTTATCTTTTGAGAGAAAGAATTTGATGAAGTTGCGGAAGAAATGAGGATTAAGCAGAGATGAAGTTTCATACGTTTATTATGGGTTGGGGAAGATTATTATACAAGGACTGCTTTGAAATTATCTACCAAACATACCTTGCCCACTACTTATTTTTGATATCATCTCACCAAACACCTATTTTATTTCTCAAAACCTGCTTCTGACTTTGCGAGAGTTTTATCTGCAGGCATTTTTAAACTAACTTTTAGACTGATAAGCAACCGCTAATGGTCTAAAATGTATTATAACCTGTGTAGTAAATCTATAATACTATCCATTTTATCTTCGGCAACAGGCAATTCTGATTTATTCTCAAGAAGTAATATTCCTCCGTCTTTTCGTATTACTTTTTTAACGTAGTTAATATTGGCAATATAGCTCCTGTGTATGCGTACAAAATGGGTTATGCCGGAAAGAATGAATTCGAAATGTTTAAGGTTCTTACTAACAAGAAGACTTGTAGTGTCGCAAAAAAATATATTAGTATAGCTGCCTTCCGCCTTGAAGTAACAAATATCCTTAAGGTTAAGAATGTCAAAGCCGCTTGCAACAGGCACTACAATTTTTTTATAATTATTGGGTTGAAGATTTTCCTTTAACGCAGGTAAAAGCTCTAAGCTCGCTGGTGCTTGTTTCAAGTAAATTTTTTTGATTGCTGCGTTTAACTTTTCTTCCTGCAAAGGCTTTAACAAGTAATCAACGGCACTCATTTCAAAAGCTTTCATAGCATACTCGTTGTAGGCTGTTGTGAAAATAACCTGGAAGGTAATTTCTTCGGGGTTGAAAAAATCAAGCAATTGGAGGCCGCTGTAAACGGGGAGCTCAATGTCAAGAAATACTATCTCAGGGGAATGCTTCCTGATACTTTTGACCCCTGAGGGAAGGTCCGAACATTTCTCAATCACTTCAACTCCGGATTCTATGTCTTTCAACATTTCCTCCAATAGATTTGCTGCAGCGGGTTCATCTTCAATAATAATAGTTTTGAGCATAAGAGTACGTTTTAAGAGCTTTAGGCCATAGCTGCAAACACCATCGGTATGGTAATGATTACTGTAGTTCCAGCCGGCGAACCGTCAATATTTACCTTGTCAATTATTTTCAGCTTTGTTTTTTTATCAATGGTTTGGTTGATCAGATCTATTCTTTTTTCATTGGCTGCAGTGGCAAAAGAATGATGAGCTACCCTGCTTTTATTAATTTCCATACTTCGTTCTCTGCCAATGCCATTATCATCTATCACAACTTCAATTACCTCCGGGTCTTCGGCCCTACTGATCTTTATCATCAGGTTTTTATCTCCTTGCTTATGAAAAACACCATGCTTGATAGAATTTTCCACATACGGTTGTATCAACATGGGTGGTATCAATATAAATTCCTGATCGAGTGCAGGATCAATGGTTATTGTTACCTTGAAGTTTTCTCCATATCGGGCCTTCTCAATGTCTGTGTACAACTGAAGAATTTCAATTTCTTCGCTCAGCGTAATGGTTTTCTTATTACTGCTATCTAAAATCTTTCTTATTAACTGGCTGAATTTACCCAAATAACCACTTGCACTTTTTTTATCATTAGAGTACACAAATCCCTGGATCGTATTTAAAGCATTAAAAATAAAATGGGGGTTCATTTGTGACCGAAGTGCTGAAAATGTTAGCTCATCCAGGTTGTGCTGGTATCCTGTTTCTGCTAAAATTTTGTCAGTCTTTTCTTTTGCTAGTTGGTTCTGTAATTGCAATCGCCTTAGACGGTACCTGTAAAAGAAATAAACGCCAACCGAGATTAAACTTATGATGACAATAATGCTATATAACCAATGCCTATGCAACGATTGCAGGTTTAACTTTCTTTCGTTTTGTACTTGCATCTTTTCCTTTTGCAACTGCAAAAAAGCAACCTTCGCATTGGAGTTCAGATTGTTCAAACTATCCCTGATTTCGTAATACCGGTTAGAATATGCATTCGCTGTCTTATAATCCCCCTTGCCCTCATAAGCTTTGCTCAATCCAATTAATGCCTGCATAAATTTGTCCCTGTCACCTTGTTCTTCCGCCTTCCTTTTTAATTCTTCAAAAGCTTTAATGGCGTTCATGTACTGTTTACTTTGCAGGTAGTACTCTGCTGGCAGGTAATCGAAAAAACCAAAGCAACTTCCAAGAGAATCATTCTTGTCTTTTTTTGCTTTGGAGATATAATAGCCTGCTGTATCCAACTGGCCAGCCTTCATGTAAATAGCAGCTTTATGAAGATCAATTAAAGCAGGAGGCAAAAAAAGTCTATTCTCGAAATTGTTATCCAATAACTTGATAAAGCTCGAGTCTGTAAGCAAACCCAACGAACGTTTTTTCAATGCTAACCAATACAAATACGAAGTATATAATTTCTGGTCTTCCTGCAATTGCTCCGCCTCATTTACATATCGTATGGCTCCTGCTGTGTCGTTCAAGTTTAAATGAACTTCTGCTAAAATATACGCCACAATAAAAAGCCGGTTCTTTTGCCCCGTTTTCTTATAATAATCATATAGGTTCGTTGTCCATTGCCTGGCACTTTCTTCCTGCCCGGGCCACTCCCAATACAATTGCGCCAAATTATTAACCGCCTGTATTTTTAATGCTACACTTACGTTTTGTTGGGCATAGTTTTGTTGTTCCAGCAAATTTTGCGCGGCCTTTTCACCTTCTTTTTTGTGAATGTATACATGGGCTAGTCTGTAATACACTTCCAACTTCAGTGAATCTTTTTTTGTCGAATCAATATTCCACTCATCCAGCAACTGTTTGGCATCCACCGCATACTGCTCCGAACGTTTTAGGCCTTTATAAATGTTGATATCCGCCAGCAACAATTTAGCAGTGATGGCCTCCGGATACAAGTGCTGTTTCAACGCAAAACGGGAGAGAATATTTGCTTTTGCAATAGCTTCTTTTGTTTCATCGTTAGCGCCGCATCCACAAATTTGGGCATCCCACCAAAGGGCTTTTGCCGACAGTTTTTGATCTTTTGCTTCACTTGCAATGCTATACACAATCTTCAGGTAAACAGAAGACAAACTGTCTTGAAATTTTGATCTATAGTGCAGCGCCAAAATCCCGGAAGCATCCATTTGTTCAGACGGCGTTTTCGCAGTTTCAAAATTGGTTAACAATTCATTTTCAGGATAAAAGGTTGGGTAGAAAACTTGTGCCTTTGCGGTATAAGTGAAAAGCAATACAAAGCCAACAGATGCAACTTTTAACCAGCTGACGCAGTAAGTAAATAAAGAATATACGTCGTTTGGGTAATGGTAAGAGCTCCCAAAAATTTGTTTCTTTTCTATATTTCGCTTCTCTTTTCCGGAGGTATAAGTTTTTAAAATTGGGAAGAGCTTTAACATTGAATTGGTAGACGGAGTAGTTTCGTCCTGTACAGATAAATGTAGATATGAAATATAAACTATGAACGTTAAGCCAAATAAAATCATATATAGTGAAGTATAAGCCTTCTCACATGACGAAGCTAAATTAAATAGAAGCATTAATGCTAACATCTCACAAAGTCAAAAGCACCATACAGAAAATGAAAATAGGGTTTGGTGAAATAGATATGGAAAGGAGGTTGTTTAGAACAGATGTTTCCCAAATCCAAGGCGCTGGTAAACGAATGGAGAAACGGCTATGTTAAACAACAGGACTTTGAAAGGGGAGAGCCAGCTAGTTGATATTTTGAGAATGTTGCCATCACTATTATTAATCCCTCCGGAGTTGTTTTTACGATGCCACTTATGGCTGCTCAGCTGCCTCTTTCTATCGTACGAAAACTGCCGGATGTTTAGAGATAAAGGCAATAAAGCAAAATGTATATTTCAACGCTTATTTTAATGAATCAGCAAAACTATATTTGGCGAATGGGGAAGTATCTGATCCCTTAAAAATAAGCTGTGAAAAAAAATAGAGATCATTCTTCCAGACTCTAAAGTCATGCCTGCCAGGTTCGATATAATAAATGTGAGGGACATTTTTCTCGACTAAATAACGGTGAGTCCTTTTGCTGAATTCAATCATCTTATCACCCGAACCACAAGATATCCATAGCAGTCTTATTTTTTCTTTGGCTTCGTCTCCATTGAGAAGTAATTCTTTGGCTGATCTTGTATTAGATGCGGATGAAAAGCCGCCAATCCATGCAAACTTGCCGGGATTTCCCAATCCGAAATTTAAAGATTGTCCACCACCCATAGATAAACCAGCAATGGCACGATGTGTTTGATCCGGACAGACGGAATATTTTTCCTCAACCATTGGAATTAAATCGTTTAGCAAATCTTTTTCAAATGCAGCAAATGACTGTATGATACCCTTGTCTAAAGTATTCTCCTTAACTACAACATCGTTTGCTGCTCTTCCGTTCGGCATCACCACAATCATGGAGGTAATTTTATTTTCCGCATAAAGATTATCCAGAATTATTTGGAGCTTTCCATTCCTCAACCACTCTTTTTCATCACCACCAATACCGTGAAGAAGGTAAAGAACAGGATAGTTTATACGGCTTGAATATTTAGGAGGAAGATAAACGTTAGCCTTGCGTTTTTTACCCAGAGTTTTAGAATAATATTGAATAGTGTCAATGGTTCCATGCGGAATATTTTTATGAAACATATCAAACCCTTTTGGAGCATGAATGTAATTATCCGGCAAATTATTCAGAATGCTAACTACCAGAATAAAAACAAAAGACGCGGTAATCAGTATTTTCATTTTGCAGAAACATTTCAATTTCAGAGACCTTGCATGCGAAAAGATTTTAACCCAATCTTGACGAAAATTTGAAATAATTGCTATGATTTAGCAGACTTCATTTTTAAACTGTCAATTTTTAATCTACGAGTATTTAATTTTATTTTTCGCTTTAAATGGTGATACTTATCAGTTAAAGCTAAAAGCTCTTCAATCGTTGCTGTATACTTATCAGCAAACCGATTCAAAGTCAACAGCTCCTGGTTTAAGATTGCCGCCTTTTCAGTAAACTCGCAAAATTCGTTTGCTTCTACAGCCTTTGAAATTATTTGACGAGTATGGAGCAAAAAATTGGTGTGCTCCGAACTTTTTATAAATACCACTTATTTAGTTTTGGCTTTAACTACAATAGTAAAAGTTATGTTTGATAATACATGAGCTGTATATATTACTATTTTGTTACGGAAAAATATTTATACTTCCAGATCGTTCCTTACATAAACAAAAAGAAGAATGAATAGGTTAAAATGGGCGGTAGATAATTGCCATTTTTACCAACGGATTATCATCTCTCACATCATCCCTGTTCACCAACTCAACCCCGTCTGCCCTTAGGTTATTCAGGGTACGCTACTATATCTTTTACTGATCCATTTTTTCTCAACAGCAAGCCAAAGTATTATTCCCAAAATGGTAGTGGTAATGAAGCTGATGGCTAAACCAAGCCACGCAGAATAAGCAAATACGCCATACATAATAAGCGTTTGTATCACTGGAAAATGACAGATGTACACACCGTATGAAATATCTTCATTTATAAATTTGTATTTTATTGGCGGGACAGCAAGAGCAATAAAAAAAATGATGCTACCGAGCAATAAGCCATTGAAAATATTTCCCAAATCAATAAAAAACAGGATAAATCCCAGCCATCCAAACTTTCTGAGGTAGCTTATAAAGTAAGGCTCCTTTTCAACAAATGAAAGCCAGATACCAATCATGAAAAAATATAACTGACCGGGTATCTGTCTTGATAAAAAAAGAAAAACTTCTTTTTGTTGCACCATATATAATTGCTTGCATGCAAAACAATAAATGACAGACGCTATAAAAAGTGCGATACAGACTACATGGTAATTAAACTTTTTAATCAGGAAGGCAATGATGGGCACCAGCAGGTAAAAACAAACTTCAACTTTTAGCGACCACAAGGAACCGTTTACAGCAGTAAAAATATTGTTAACAAATACGCCTGGCAATGACGGCTGCAAAAAATTAAGAAAGAGGAGATTATACGCAAGGTACTTTACAGTATCAGGATGCTGTATGTATGATTGCGCATCCAAAGAAGTGGCTATACCGCCAAGGCAAACACTTGCTATGATAATAACAAAGTATGCGGGATAAATTCTTTTTATACGCTTGGTAATATATTTTTTAAAATTATTTATCCGACAGTAGCTTTTCATTACCAAATATCCACTTATAATAAAAAAAGCTTCAACGGCTGTATCTGCATTAAAATACCTGGATAAAAACCTTAATTGAAAAGCATTGCTCAATGCAAATACATGATACATCAAAACACTTATGGAAAGATAAATCCGGAGTAAATTAAAATTGTTGGAATGCTGACTTGCTTGCTCATTCATAAATAATATTGATCAACCGGAAAAAACTTATAGTGATTTGTTTTCTGTACGGAGCAGATTTCTTTCAGGATTTTGAAAGTAGATAATCAACTTCATTGCTAAAAGAACTAAACCAGGTATTATAAGAAAATTGAAGAAAAGTTGCTTGTTCAAAATAAAAAACCCATCGCGAAAAAACTGAAAAGGGAGTATGCCGCAAACAAGAATATAGTAAACAGCACAAAAGCGGTTTCTTTCAGAAAAATGGCGGAGGGCACACAGGATGAAGCCGGTAGCACACACAAAAATAAAAGACCCGCCTGCGCCAAAATTAATTACAAAGTTTGTCCATACACTGTCGGCTCCTAATGGGCTCTCATACATGTAGCCCATTTCCTGCGCCGAAACCACATACTGCCTTGCATTACCAAATGTGTTAGGAATAAGATTGATAAAGGAGGTAAAGAAGTTAGTAGGAAAATTAATGAAAGGAATATCATTGTTTATAAGGAAAGTGCTGGTGCTAAACCAGGTGAACATAGGCTCCGCTAAAAGAGAATACAAGGAGTAATTTAAATTGAAAGAAGCCCCTTGCCGCCATACGCCGACAAATGAGGAAACAACAAAAGCAAAAAGAACGAAAAGAACCAATTTGTGGACAGGCCACGGATTTCCGGAAAAGGATGTTTTAAAAACAACGTACATAATGAATGTTTGGGTAACATACATTCTGCCGCCCATTGATAACAATAACAGCCCTGTAATTATAGTACCGGCTATCAAAAAAAACGATGGCTTCTGCTTTGTAAGGAGCTGGTACACCAGGAAGAAATTATAAATGACCATCAAGGTTGATATCTTGCCTCTTGCCATCACGTCATAGGTACCGTAGGCATTAAATAGCGAATGGCGCCCCAGGTAGCCGAATAAGAGTAAAAAAAAAGATAATAGTATTGCAATGTAGGCTACGGACAAACTGAGCGGCGTTCGTGAAAATAGCTGCAAACTTCTTTTAACGGGCCACACAAGGCGTGCACAAAAGTGGCCCAGAAAGAATGCAGGTAACCACGATAAAGTAATTAAAAGATATGATTGAATTTTATTGGCAGGTATCTGCTTAAAAAAAGTTTGGTATAACAAAATGCCCGGGTAATCCCGAAACCCCTCGAACGTACCTGCCAGGTAAGGAGTAAAGAGGTAAAAAAAATAGCCAAAAATGAATAACGCCTTATGATCAATTTTATAATACCTGAACATTTTTCTTATAAATTCCGCTGTTGATGATAAGTTCTAAAGAAATGCGTTTTTAAACTATTTAAAAGGATTTAATGAAATGATAATAATCTTATAATACCCGGAAACAGAAAATAGTGGATTTTTACCCGCTTCGTAATAGTCCGTAAATAATAATTTGATGTTCATTTTTTCCAGGCCAATTTTATGTACCCGATGTATCATACTGATGATTTTTATTTTCGCTTGTGTATTTCGTTCACATGCCCAAGGTTCAATTGATTTAAATAACATAAGAATCGAAGAAGTTTCAGAAGATCAACTACGCCAGTTGATCACAGAAATTGAAAGGCTTAAAATCACCGATACCCGGTTGGAGCAACTTGCCAAACAGCAAGGAATGACAGCGGAATCATTTAATAAATTGGCAGGCCGGCTAAGGTTGGCACGTAACAATTCTACGTCACAGCCCAACTCCTCAGGTCAGCATCGTTACGATACAAAAACTACCACCGATTCAATTTTGCAACAGGAAAGAGCTCCTCTGTCGGACTTCAATTTTATTTTTAATAATTTAATTGCAAAAAACTGGGGTGCATCTGTATTTAATAATTCCGTGGTAACTTTTGAACCCAACTTAAGATTACCAACCCCTAAAAGCTATATACTTGGCGCTGATGATGAATTGCTGATAGATGTTTCGGGATATTCCGAAGCCAGCTACCAGCTTAAGATATCTCCTGAGGGAAGTGTCAGAATACCTCTGGTCGGACCCATTCAAGTTAGCGGCCTCACGGTGGAGCAGGCAAAACGTGCCATAGTAAAGAAAATGGCAAACACCATCTACACAAATATCAAAAGCGGAAAAACTTTCGTAGAAGTAAACTTAGGTGGCATTAGGAGTATCAAGGTAAATGTGGTAGGGGAAGCCACACTTCCCGGAACATTCACACTTCCTTCTTTAGCTACCGTATATCACGCATTATATGCAAGTGGCGGACCGTCAGTTAACGGTTCTTACCGGGATATTTATCTGATTAGAAATAATGTAAGAATCGCCACCATTGATATTTACGAGTACCTGGCTACAGGAACTAAAAAAAATGATATAAGCTTACGGGATCAGGATGTAATTAAAATAAACACTTATAAAACACGGGTAGAGCTTAAAGGCGAAGTTAAAAAACCAGGTATTTATGATGTGAAGGATAACGAAACCCTGGCGGATATTATTGAATATGCCGGCGGGTTTACCGACATTGCGTACACGGCAAGGCTGCAAGTTTTCAGCAACTCCGGCAAGGGCCGTGAAGTGGCATCCATTACCGGAACTGATATAAACAGCATTGTTCCCAAACGCGGGGATACCTACATCATCGGAAAAATATTAAACAAGTTTGCTAACCGTATCTCCGTTTATGGTGCCGTGTACCGGCCGGGGGAGTATCAATTGAAAGAGGGCTTTACGCTTACTAAATTAATTAATGAAGCAGATGGTTTGCGGGAAGATGCATTTGTAAACAGAGGGATTATACACCGATACAGAGAGGATTTAAGTCCGGAAATTATTTCCTTCAACATTTCAAAAATTATAAATGGTTCAGAGGCTGATATTGTGCTAAGGAAAGATGATCGTGTGACCATTTACTCCAAGTTCGATCTCCGCGAGGGCCGTTACATGACTATAGATGGTGAGGTGCAAAATCCCGGTATTTTTTTATTTGAAGAAGGAATGAAAATACAAGACTTGATTTTAATGGCCGGAGGGTACAAGGAAGCAGCCACACAAAAAAGAATTGAAATATCCCGGAGAATAAAGCAGGAGGACTCAACCTCCAATACCAGGAATAGCTTAACGGCTATTGTTTTTCAAGAAGACACAAGAGCCGATCTGACAGATAGCCTGGCAACACCTTTTTTTGAGTTGATGGCTTTTGATGAAGTGGTAGTAAGAAAAGCTCCTGGCTATACAAAACAAAATAATGTTTTGGTAGAAGGCGAGGTCGTGTATACCGGTAAATATTCTTTGCAATCTAAAATTGAAAGAATTTCTGACCTTATAAAAAGGGCCGGCGGTTTAACACCATTTGCCTATGCAAAAGGAGCTGTTCTGGTAAGAACAAAAAGTTTAAATCAAACAGAAAAGTATAACAGCGCACAAGGCCTGTATAATTTGATAAAACAAAATTATCAGGCTGGTACACCGGAAATATTGTTACAAAATCAGATTGCGGTTGCTACCCAAAGAAGTTCGGAAACAGTGGATATTGATCTTGAAAAAATAATTGACTTTCCGGGTACCCCTTATGATTTGTTATTGAATGATGGCGACACTTTACGTATCCCCAAGTTGTTGCAAACCGTACGGGTAAATGGAGAGGTGCTTTATCCTACCCTGGTGCGATACGACGGCGGCTACAGTTTTAAAGAATATATTAATAAGGCAGGTGGCTTTAATGAGCGTTCGGCCCGTAAACGGGCTTATGTCGTTCATCCAAATGGAAGCGCAAAAGGAACAAAATCTTTCTTTTTTATAAAAAACTATGCTCACATTCAGCCTGGTTCAGAAATATTTGTGCCCATAAAAAGAGAGCGGGAACGGTTACGGACTTTTGAAGTGGTTAGTCTTACCACAGCGCTTGCTACATTAGCAGTTATACTTTTTAACGTTACCAGATAATAATGCAATCAACAAGTTCTGGCCATCAAAACTCTTATGAAGAGCAAAACAATTTTTCACCCAGAAAATTTGTCCTCCAGGTTCAATACTACTTAAAGTATCTTTTATCAAAATGGCTGTGGATCATCCTTATAACCCTCATGGCTGGCTTTGCAGGGTATTTTTATTCCTCTTCAAAAAAACCAGTCTACGAAGCGGAAATTACATTTGCGCTTGATGAAAAATCGAACCCTAAAACTGCCACAGCACTGTCGCAACTATCTGAAAGTCTTGGGTTGCAAAATGCGCCGGAAAACGGGACGGCTTTCTTTAGCAGTATGACAAATATTGCGGAATTACTTCGGTCGAAGTTTTTAATGGAAAGAACGCTGAGGGATACCGTTAAAACCAAAAAACGCCAGTTGGCTTATATGGATTTTTTTCTTGACTCACTGGGGTACAGAAAAAAATGGATGAAAAAAGGCCCTTATGTAAATACTAACTGGCTTTCAAATAAACTTACCGAAGACGAGATATATTTTCAAAATGGCATTATGAGCACCGCTTGTGAAACCCTGATATCTCAATACATAAAAATTAATCAGAAAGGCAGCGGGACCTCAATTTTTTCTGTGAAGTGTGTTACTGAAAATCAGGCTTTTTCAAAGAATTTTCTGGAATCGCTGTTACGCAACCTCACCGACTATTATACGCAAATAAGAACGGAAAGAGCTAAAAATAATCTTGACTTTATAAAAAGCAGAACTGATTCAATACAAAGAACTTTTACCCGGGCCCTTTATTCAAAAGCCAGTTTTAGCGATGCGCACATGAATCCCGCCAGGCAAGTATCTGTTGTTGGTACGCAGAAACAAGAAACAGATGTTCAAATTTTAAGGGCTTCCTATATTGAATTGAGCCGGGCTCTGGATTTGGCAAGAAGTGAACTGATAAATGCCACCCCGCTCTTTCAATACCTTGATAGGCCAACCCTGCCGCTAAAGAGGGCGGGATCTAATCCTACCCTTTACCTTGTTGTGTTTGCCTTTGTAGGATTTGCTATTGCCGTTCTGTTTTTCTCCATGAAAATGGTGTATCAATTAATAATGAATAGCGGTGTCGTGAAGCCTGAACCAATAAAATACCAAGATGAAACAGAAACATAAAGTGTTGTTCATACTAGCGTAACAATGGATGTTTAATTTCAAGATTTACAAAGCCTAAAACCCTTCCTAATACTTATGCCAACAAAAATTATTGAAGTCGAAAATGTTTCAAAGCTGTATAAGCTGGGGAAAATAGGGTCTTCTACATTATCAGATGATCTTAACAGGATATGGCATAAAGTACGGGGCAGAGATGATCCGTTTCAACTAAATGCTATTGCCAATAACCGTACACAAAAATCCGGCAACAAATATGTGTGGTCTTTAAAAGACATTAATTTTTCCATTGATGAAGGCGATGTGTTTGGCATAATCGGCAACAACGGAGCAGGTAAATCTACCTTACTTAAAATACTTTCAAAAATTACAAAACCTACTAAAGGGGCTATTCATTTAAACGGTCGCATTTCTTCTTTATTAGAGGTAGGCACAGGCTTTCATCCGGAGCTTACAGGAAGAGAAAATATATTTTTAAATGGCGCCATATTAGGAATGCGCAAACACGAGATTAAGAAACATTTCGACGAAATAGTTGAATTTTCCGGCGTTCAAAATTACATTGATACACCTGTAAAAAGGTATAGTTCGGGCATGTATGTAAGGCTTGCGTTTGCTGTGGGCGCCCACCTGGAGCCTGACATTCTTATCATTGATGAAGTGCTTGCTGTGGGCGATGCAGACTTTCAGGCAAAGTGCCTAGGAAAAATGAAAGAAGTTTCCAAAGAAAAGGGAAGAACGGTCATATTTGTCAGCCACAATATTTCAGCAGTAAAACAACTTTGCACCAAAGGTTTGCTGCTTGAAAATGGAACCCAGAAAGCTTGTGGAAACATTGCTAAAATCCTTTCGTTATACACACAACAACACACAGATAACGGTAATGGTAAAAGAAACCTGCATGCAGGAAACAAACAGGGGCATTTTACCAACTGGAAATTAGAAGGTAAGCCCATAGATGAAGAGCATTCCTGCTACACCGGCGAAACATGTACTTTTTCAATTGGTTTTACGGCGCATGAAGTACTTCATAATTGTGAAGTAAGGCTGATGTTAAGGTCCGATCAATTTGCGGTATTACATGTTTCGAGCCTGATGGATTCGGGAGTAAAATTGACGGTGTCTAAAGGCTGTCACCTGTTTTTATTTACCATGAACCTGCCAGTAACAAGCATTAAATTAGAAGTAATAACAAGCTTTATCAGTTATGCTCACGAAGTAGATTGCTGGACGTCTACTACAAAACTTATTGTTCATAATAATCACAGTACAGACCTCATTCCCGGTGCCATTCAACCGCAAATTAAATTTTCTAAAAAAATTGCCGCTGAATTTGAGGAAGCTATTTTTTAAGATGGTGTAAAGCGCTAAGCAATTTTGTATGTCGGAAAAAAAATCAAAAATTTTGTTTGTTAGCCATAAGGCCAATAATAGCGGAGCACCCCTTGTACTGCTATCAATTTTGAAAGCATTTAAACAAAAAACAACGGTTCCATTTGAAGTGCTTTGCATGGAGGATGGAGCACTGGTTAATGAATTTTCAAAGCTGTGCAAAACATACATCTGGAAAGTTAGCGGTAAGGAAAAAAAAAGTTTTTTGGATGGATTTACAAAGTCGCTTATACGCATTCGTCAAATTTTGCGAGGCGTCTATATTATTTCCAGGCTTAAGGGCACAAGGCTCATCGTTTACAATACCATCGCAAATGGGCATATACAGAAAAAGCTTGCTGTGACGTCTGCAAAACATATTTATTATGTGCACGAACTTGAAGCAGCCATTCAAATGCTGACCAATACGGAGGAGCGAAAGTTTTTATTTGAAAAAACATCGGCTTTTTTGGCGGTGTCCCATGCGGTCCGCTCTAACCTGATTGCATCGCATGGGGTGCCGGAGGAAAATATTATTACAGTTGCCACACCCATGCAGGCAAATCATCGAACTGATTTTGACCACAAAGATTACCGGGATAAATTTAAAAGCCTGAATGGCATTACTAACGAAATTATCATAGGTGTTTTGGGCGCCGCTGAATGGCGAAAGGGTTTTGATTTTTTTATTCCACTTGTAACCATTTTTTTTAAACGATTCCCAAATGCTGATGTACAATTTATTTGGAAGGGACTAAAGGATGATTATATGGCGTTCGTAAATACATACGATTTCGAAAAATCCGGACTTCAAAACAAAATAAAGCTGTTGCCGCACGATCAATTTGCTTTAGAAACATTGGCTTGTTACGACATTCATCTGCTGCTTTCAAGAGAAGACCCTTATCCATTGGTTATGCTGGAAGCTGCCTCCTATTCTATTCCTACTATTTGTTTCCAAAATGCCGGTGGAGCACCCGAATTTGTTGGTGATGACTGTGGCTTTACAGTGCCATACGGCGATCTTTTGGCTATGGCTGACAAACTATATGAACTTTCTACGAACACTGAATTAAGAGTAAGAATGGGTATCGCCAGCCGTCAAAAATTAGTGCAAAAACATGATGAAGAAAAATGTATGAAGGCGCTTACAACAATTTTTCTTCAATCATACAACTAACATTAGTAACATTCTTTAAGTATGATTTCTATCATTATCAGTTCTCAGAAAAAAAACTTATTAGATAAGGTTTCTGAAAATATCAGGAATACTATTGGTGTGGCCTACGAGGTAATCGGTATTGAAAACAGCGAAGGAAAATTTGGTATTTGCAAAGCCTATAATATGGGTGCGGCAAAAGCCCGCTACGATATCTTCTGCTTTATGCACGAAGATGTTTTGTTTGAAACACAAGACTGGGGTAAAAAAGTCATTCAACATCTTTCAGATACAAAAACCGGGTTACTTGGCCTGGCAGGCGGCGATACAAAAAGTATTGTTCCGTCTTCGTGGTCTTCTGCAATTTATGAAAGTGAAATATCTATCATACAGCATTATGTGGGTGAAAATAATCAAGGCAAACACATCGTTAAAACAGGTTACCCAAATGATCCTTCTTTGATAAAACCGGTAGCCTGTATAGATGGTGTTTGGATGTGTACCAGGCGTGATGTTTATGCTACATTTCAGTTTGATGAAAAAACCTTTACCGGCTTTCATGGGTACGATATTGATTATTCTTTACAGGTAGGGCAACAATATAAGATAGCCGTGATATTTGATATTATCGTTCATCATTTTTCTGAAGGAAAGTATTCAAAAACGTGGATGGAAAATACCATTCTTGTAAGCACAAAATGGCGGGAGCAACTGCCTCGTTCTGTAAGGCAGCTTTCCAAACAAGAGTTCATCCGCCAGCATTGGACCAGCCAACGGGTGTTTATTCTGTACCTGATTGAATTTAAATACCCGCTGTCTGCAACTATCCTTCTTTACTTAAAATACTCGGCTAACCGCTTTTTTAACGTGGGTCATTTTGCGTATCATTTTAAACTTCTTATAAAGGAACGGCGAAGAAGAAAAGGACGATTAAGCACTCATCCTGAGCTATCAGCAAAAAACTGGTAGGCAACCTTATTGTTTTTCCAAAACCTGGTAGTTGCCGGTCAACGATTTTCTTATTATGGCAAAACCTCCTGCAGGTAATTTTTTCATATAGCTGATAATATTATCCATGCCGCCCACAATAGGAAATTGAAAGGCGCTACTCAATAAACTGCCCCAATGTTTTTGGCGATAGCTGCGAAGCATTCTTATTTTATGGTACCGGGTACGATACCTTTTTGCCATTGATCCGGCATCAGGCTCAGTATTGCTTTTTAACTTCTCCAACCGGCGTAAACAAGCAGCTTCAATAATGCGGTAATGACAAACCATTGCTTTCGCTTCATTGCCCCAGTTTGATATGCTGCCCGAATGAATGCGATAATAATAGAGGGGCTTATCTACAAAAAACACAGGGCCGGCTTCCTCTAGCCGGTAGTAAAGGTCCTGATCTACCGCCCGATCTTCCTTTCTGTAAAATGAAATGCCTTCCGTAAGCATATATAAATTTTTTTTGAAGGAAGCGAAGGCATGAATGCTTCCATCATTCAGCAACAAATAAGGGGTATCTGGCGGTAAGGCTTTTGGATAGGTAGCTGTTTTTACTACCTGTAAATTACTGTCGCATATATAGTGTGTTGAATGAATGATACTATGAAGCGGCATTTGGCTATGAAGGTTTGCCATAATCTCTAACGCCTCCGGATGCAGGCTATCATCCGGGTCAAGAAAACCCAGCAAGTCTCCTGTGGCAAGTTCAATAAGTTTATTTTTTGTAAAAGAGCATCCATGGTTTACCCCATTCCGAAAAATTTTTATGCGTTCATCGCTTTGGTAACGCTTTATAACGGTTTCAAATTCATCCTTTGAGCCATCGTCAAGCAAGATAATCTCCCAATCATTGTATGTTTGGTTCATAACGCTTTGGATAGCGGCATCTAAGTATTGTGCGTTATTATAATTTGCTATCAGCACAGAAAAAAACATAATCTAAAGTTCAAATGGTTACTAAATAAATCTGCATGACGAGCAGTAAATTTACCTCCATTGGGGGCAGGCTGCCTTCGTAAAAAAAAACTTAACGTAAAGATTATGGATGACATAAAGTTGTATGCTGTACTCGTAACATATAACGGAATGAAATGGATTGATCAATGCCTCCGTAGCCTGGCAGCAAGTGTAATGAAGGTTCACATAGTAGTTATTGATAACGCCTCTACAGATAACACGGTTGCATTTATAAAAGAAAAGTATCCTTTTGTGGAGCTGATTTGCGCTCAAAAAAATCTGGGCTTTGGCCAGGGCAATAACATTGGTCTTAAGCTCGCTATTGAACATAAGGCAGACCATATATTTTTAGTAAACCAGGATGTGTACATACAGCCAGAAACTATTGGCAGCTTAGTACGGCACCAGCGGGCTAATCCTGATTACGGTATCCTTAGTCCGGTACACATGAATGGAACCGGGACAGCGCTCGATGATCATTTTTACTTTTTTCTGCAAGAATCTTACAGCCGTAAATTTTTTTACCAATGTTTTACTAATCAAAAACCAGAGCCAATTATTAAAACTGATTTTGTAAATGCTGCAGCCTGGATGATTAGTAAAGAATGTTTAGCGAAGGTTGGGGGATTCGACCCAATTTTTTTTCACTATGGCGAAGATGATAATTATGCACAGCGGGTGCGGTATCAAAAATATTATTCCGGTATATGTGCCGACACAAAAATTTTTCACGATACTGAACGTACATCCCGAATGAATATAAAAAAGCAGGTGGAAAAAGACTGGCTTAATCTTTTGAACCAGCTTTGTGATGTAAACAAGGAAGGCTACAAAACGATATTACTGAAAAGGTTTTTACGTTACAGCATTTTTTTGGGTCCGGCAGTGCTAAGTTTTAATAAGGAAAAAATCTATTATAATTTTTCGATGGCAAAGAGGCTTGCAGGCATTTATCCGGCCGTGCAAAAAAGTCGAAGTATAACGAAGAGCACAGAGGCGATACCGCATCTTTATTCAACTTATTGATAAAGGGAGACAATTACTCTTCATAAAAATTTTTGGCGTAGCACAACAATATTTTAGTGCCATAAAATTATTTTAAAAAATTAGCTTACTAAGCTATGTATTCAACTCTTGCTAACAACATATAAAACTGAGGTAGGATAGATTGCATTCTTCTCAAACACTTCAGGTGTGAAGTGTTCTTTTCCTAATTGAGTCACTTTAAATCCTGCTGCTTCCAGCCGCGCTATAAAATCATGTTTTGCATACATTCTGACATGGTCGTCCTGTCCAAAATATTTCCATCTTGCAGAAATATCCATACCGTAAGGGTCTTCAAGTGTAACATCAACGCCAAAATTAATTGGCACCATAACAATCCCCCCACCTCCCTTCTTTGTTATTCGGTACAGTTCCTGCATTGCCATTTGATCTTCTGGTATGTGCTCTAGTACGTGAGAACAAATAAAAAAATCAAATTGCTCTTCAGCATAGATATGCATGTCGGTAATATCTGCTTTGTCATCTACACCTTCCATGTACAAGTCCATACTGCGGTAACTTATTTCAGGCTTCTTTTTCAATAAACCGGTTAACTGGGTAGTAGGAGCAATGTCTAAAAGATTGAAAGTTTTTCCGGGTGTCGTTTTTATCATCGCATCAATGTATAATGCGTACAATCTGTCTTTATCATTTGCCAGGCAATTACTGCAGAAATGGTCTGCGATATTAAAGGTTTCATATTGAAACACGTTGTGTATAAACTGATGCTTCTGGTACTCCCTAAAAAACATTCTCATGGCTACATCAAAAACAGAATATAAAGGTAGCATATCAATGCCGGAAGCGTTGCAAAGAGGGCAGCGATAGGGCCCCGGTATAGTTTGTTTGGTTCTTCTATCGGGAAATGGTTTGCGGAATTTTGTGAGAAGATTCGCCATAATGACATTTTTAAATTTGCGTGCTAACTAGTTTAAATTGTACGTTCTGAAATTTGCGTAACACAGTTATTTTTTATGCTGTATTGTTCACCACTTACACTGCATACAGCCCGGTTGTTATCATCAAAAACAAGCTTAGCTCCATACTCGCTTACCCAGCCAATTCGTCTTGCAGGATTACCAATCATAAGCGAATAATCGGCTACATCTTTTGTTACAACGGAAGCGGCCCCAATTATTGAATGTTTACCAACCACTATTTTCGGCAAGATGGTGGCGTTAGAGCCAATCACCCCGAATTCATTAACCCTTGCTCCGCCCAACAACGTTGCTCCGGGTGCGAGCTGGCAGAAGTCACCAATGGAGCAATCATGTGTAATCACTGCATTGTAATAGACAATACATGCCATACCTGCCCAGGATGTATTGGAAAAGGTAGCGCCCTGTAAAATATTACATCCCTGGCCCAGGCTCACTTCAAATGAACCTAAGTGTGACTTTGGTGAAATAACCGACTTTAAATCACCACCTAAAGCAGAAAATTTTTTATGCATTTTGTATCGTAATGCTGGGTTGCCAATGCCAATTGTAAATTCGTTTCCGTTTGTGGAAAAGAAAGTGGAAACTTCGGTTTCATTTCTTAAGATGGGAAACTTATTAAATAATAAGTCGCGGTTATTCATATTTACGTCATCGTAAAAAGCAATATTATCTACACTGCCTTTTTCCTGAAAAACTTCAAGAAGCTCTTTTGCAAATCCTCCGGCGCCTATTATTAGCATGAGACAAATATTTTATAGTGACCTAAAATTATGGTTGAAGAAATGAGCGTATCATTTCAATGCGGGGCTTCATCTGATAATCATTTGAATAAATTTGTTGCAATTTGGCTTTCCCTTTTTTTGCGATTTTGTAAAAGTTATCCAGGTCTTCAAGAAGGCTTTCAAACTTATTTATCATATCCCCTATTTCTGGTTTGATAATAATAAGTTCTTTACCATCTTCAAAATATTCATTTTCGTTGAAACAATCTGTAAGCATTACCACTACTTCGTTTAGTCCGGCTTCAACAACCGTCCCTAATGGAAACCCATCAAAAGAACCCATACCCAGTTTATCGGGCTGGTTAGGTGATATGATAAGGTCCACCTGGCGAAATATTTTAGTTAGTTCTGTATATTCCTGGTATCCATAAAATGTAATACGGTCTTCCATGCTTGTAACGTCCAATACATCTTTATCAAATCCTCCGATAATATGGAAACGAATGAAATCATATTTGAAAGCGACTGCTGACATGAACTCTACAAAAAGCGGGTACCCCTTATTCTCTCCATACTTTGTAGCCTTCGAAGCGCAAAAACAGATATCAAAGCTTTTTTTATCCTTTTGGTAAACTTTTTTTTGCACGACATTATTTGCAAAAACAGAAACCTGTGGCGCCACCACTCCAAATACAAATAGAATATCGCCTAGTTTGCAAAAATTGTTATCTATCAAATAGTCGTAGGTCTTTTTTTGAGTTGCTACAACTTTTCTAAAACAAGCAGAAGAGAAAATCCTCTTTAATTTGAGATTCACTTCCTTATCGCCTGTAAGAAATCCGCCGCCAGGATAAAGAGTAAAAGCAAATGGAATCTTGTATTTTTCTAACCATTCCAGGTTCTTATAAATGTTATTAAGAAACACACAGTAGAAAAGCTTACAGTTTATGTTCACCTCGCCAAGAGGTCTTTGAATTTTGTTCCTTAACTCAATTTTTTTTTTTAGTAAGTTACCTATGTGCAAACTGTGCAAGTTTTCTGAAAGATTAAATTCCTTATAAATACTCCCTGATACAATGGCTTTACAATTAGTAATGTTTTCTAAGAGGAATGTAAATTCTTCCAGCCTAAATCCCGAAGCAGGGTGTGGGTAGATGTCATCATAAATAATAAGATCATAAACAAAGCCTTTCTTTTTGAACTCGACTGCCTTTTTCTTAAATAAACCTAGAACTATTGTTTTCATACCACTTATGCTATTTTTCTACGGCACCGATCAACCGCTTTATTTTTTTGTATCCCTTTACAAAAATTCCCTTCTTATCAACATCTTTCTTTTCAATACGCACTTCTTTTTTTGGCACGTGCCTGTCAATCTCATAAATACATGTTTTTCGTATTGTCTCCTGGTATTTATAATTCGTATGCACATTAAAAATTCCATAGATATAGATCATTAAAATGATCTTATCGTATTCAATATCGTTTGTTGCTGCACCGTTATCATGTTTCCTATACACGCCCATTACTTCGTTAATGTATTTGATGTTCCCTTTTAGGGACAACAGAAGCATAAATGGAAGATCGCCATATTTACAGGTAAAAAACCACTCTGGTAAATCGAGGTCTGCATAGTTCCGGAATACAAAAGAAGGGGAAGGAATAAACCATGGGCCAAGTATATCTTCCGTATCAAAACTATCCTTTGGCAAGCTTTCATGCAGTATCCACTCCCGGTTTTCGCCATTGCGTTCCTCCTTCATGATCACATTGTGAAAGCAGGCGCTGTACTCCTTGTTCGCTTCTAAAAAATCAACCTGCTTTTGCAACTTGTATATGTCTGTCCAATAGTCATCACCCTCTATAAAAGCAACGTACTCACCGGTGCATTCCTTCAGATTTCGATGGAAATTTTTAAGCATGCCAATATTCCTTTCAGCCGGAACAAGCTTTATCATCTCAGGATAGCGATTTACATAATGCTGGCAAATATTTCTTGTTTGGTCTGTACTAAAATCTTCGCCAATAATAATCTCCTTATCAAAACTGGTGATCTGGCTTATCAAACTATCTAAAGCTTCAGTGATGTACTGCTCATGATTATACGTAATAAGACAAATACTTACTTTCATATTTTTTTAAAAAAGCGAACAACAGCTGGCACGCCGGCTACTACCGCATTGTCAGGAATATTTTTTGTAACTACTGAACCGGCTGCTACAATAACGTTATTTCCGATTTTTACTCTTGGTAGTATGATGGCCCCAATACCAATAAGACATCCCTCGCCTATTTCAGCTTCAGCAGATATGATAGCTGTAGGTCCTATTTCGCAATAAGAAGAAACTTTACATCCGTGACCGTAATAAGATTTTTTATTAAGCAGGCATTGTTCTCCTATAGACACAGCGGGTTCCATTTCAACGCTGTTTAAAATCATACTGCCATGGCCTATAGGCTCTATGAATGGGCTTAGAATACAAAAAGGCGTTATGAATGTAACAAGTGATCCCCCCAATTCGATAAAGCGTTGATTTACTTTTTTCCTTGTTTTTATATCGCCCACACAAAGGACATAGGATTTTGACACAGTTTCAAAATAATGCCGTACTTCTTCATCAGTACTAATAATTTTAAACTTCTCTTTAATAAATTTATTAGCCGTTTCGGTTTCACTCCAGAATACCACATCCGAAACGTTCATTTTTAAAAGATCTTCAAATAGTTGGGCGGCTAAGCCACCGGCGCCTACAAATAGCATAGTATTAATTATTTTGAGTTCTTAATAATAACCTGCAGATAAAATCAATTTCTTCAACACTTAATTTATCATATAAAGGGAGGCATAGTACCCTTTTGCTACTATCATCTGATACTTGTGTTGGCTCACCCTTCACATAGCTTAAATGATTTAGCGTTGGATAAAAATACCGGCGGGGATAAATAAGATGCCCGTTTAATAAGGCCAACCCTTTTTGCAAGGCTTCTTCTGTTTCAAATACTACCGGGTAGTAGGAGTAGTTGGTTGCTGCCACATCAAGTTTTTTTACAACCTGCACTTTTAGATGCGGAAGCCAGAAATTATATCTTTCTGTTTTTAATTTTCGGCCTTCTATTATTTTTTCAATGCACTTAAGATTTACAAGCCCCATGGCCGCATGTAATTCGGAGTTTTTTCCATTAATGCCTACCCCTGAAAAATCTTCGGGCCCGTTGTGGCCGAAGTTTCGCATATAAGCCATTTTTTTTAATAGCTCAGGATCCGAAGTAAATACGGCGCCACCTTCTACTGTGTGAAAAAGTTTAGTAGCATGAAAACTAACCGTAGTAACATCACCAAAACCAAAAACACTTTTGCCTTTGTATAGCGAGCCAAAACAATGCGCTCCATCATAAATTACCTTGAGCTGATGTTTTTTTGCAATTGCCTCAATTGCGTCAATATCGCAGGCATTGCCGTAGGTATGCGTGGCCAAAATAGCTGACGTGGCAGGCGTGATGAGCGCCTCAATTTTTGTTGGGTCTATGTTCAGCGTATGTGCATCTATATCCGCATATACAGGCGTGCACCCTTCCCAAACGATGGAGGAAGTAGTGGCAATATAACTGAAGGGGGTAGTAATAATTTCTCCTTTTAATGCCAATGCCTTGATGGCTATTTGTAAAGCAATAGTGCCATTGCACAAGTACAGCAGATGATCAAATTTGAGAAATTCTTTCAGCCGCAGTTCCAGTTCATTAACCAGGGGGCCGTTATTGGTAAGCCAGTTCCTGTCCCATATCTGGTGTATGTAACTAATGAATTCTTCTACCGGAGGAAGGAATGGTTTGGTAACGTTAATCATGTAAAATTTTTTCTTCCGAAATACTATATTGAGTCAACAAAATCTTTTTCTATCATATTAAATACTACTATGCCAACGAGTAATGTTATCCCAATGAATACCGCATCAAAAAGCAGAAGCCCCCAGTCGAAATAACCTTTGCCGGTAAATATGTAGCGGAAGGCCTCAATGATACCCGACATTGGATTGGCAAGAATCAGTTGTTTATATTTTTCATCTTTTATTTGCGAAACCGGAAAAAAAACGGGGGAGATAAACATCAGGATCTGAACACCAAAAGCAAGCAGGTGCATCAGGTCCTTGTATTTATTGGTGAGCGATGCTACAAGCATTCCCATACCAAAGCCTAAGGTGCCAACCATAAGAATTAATATGGGCAATAGAAAAAGATAAGGGCTGAGCGCCGGTAACCCCGGTGTTGTAAAGCTGAAGTAAATGTACAGGCATACAAAAAGCCCTAACTGAATTCCGAGCTTTACAAGGCTTGATAAAACAATTGAAAGTGGTATGATTAGCCTGGGAAAATAAACTTTGGAAAGTACTGCTCCGCTATCCTTTAAAAAAGTGGAAGTTTTTAAAATACAATCAGAAAAATAAGACCATAAGATAATCCCGCTCATATAAAAAAGCACCGGTGGCATGCCCATAGTAGAAAATCCTGCAACCCTTGAAAAAATGATGATGTAGGCTATGGTGGTTAACAGTGGTTGTATTAAAAACCAAAGCGGGCCTAGTAGCGTTTGCTTATAAACCGCAAATATGTCGCGACGTATCCATATCACTAACAAGTCTCTATAGTTCCATATTTCTTTTACGTGCAACGAAAAAATATTGGTAGAAGGAGTGATTGTTTCTAACCATACAGGCTCTGTCGCTAAGGACTTTTGCATCTACAAAAGATTTGTTCAAAGCTGCACTTTTTTGTGATAGATGAGTTGCGATGTTTATTAAATAAATAACAACTAATTCAGCCATGCCATTGGTTAAATTAATTGTTCAGGTGAAGCATTAATTTATCATTAAAATTTTTTACAGCGTCAACCGGAAATCTATCATTGATGTGTTTTTTGGCAGCAATACCCATTGCTTCCCAATCTGCACGCAGGTTCCATGCCCGTTCCAAAGCTTCATCAATTGATGGCACTGAAATATTGGTTGCTACAAATCCTGTTTCCCCATCTACCACTAATTCTGCCACTCCTCCAACATTGGTAACCAGACAGGGCCGGCTAAAGTACATTGCTTCAATTAAGGTGAGTGACTGCCCCTCTAATCTGGAAGGCATCATTAATAAGTGATGGCTTTGCCATATCTGATCTACATTTTCGTTGTGATCATAAATGTCAACATTAGCGATTTTATAGATGTTTATAAGCCGCTGTAAAAGTTCTTTGTGCTGCCCTTTGCCATAGATAGAAAATTGCACGGGTCTCGTTTTCCATTTTTCATCTTTCAATACTTCAAGTAAAAGATCATATCCCTTATGAAATGTTTCCAGTCTGCCAATTAAAGCAATCCTGCAAACATCTGCAGCAGGATAAGAGAAAACTTCGATCGTTTTTTTTGTAAAAGGATTGTGTATGATCTCAGCATTTGTACTGCTGTAACCCAGCATTTTTTCGTGCAGTTGTTTAACAAACGATGAGACGAAAAAATTTTTTTTAGAAGCTTCATACAAATCAATGAGCAGTTTAATTTTTTCATCATTCAACCCCGGCCATGTGCTTTCAACAACAAGGTGGGTGAGCGTGATGTATTTTAATTTGAGGTGTCTACAGGTTTGCATCAGGCTAATGCCTTCTACATTATTGCCCTGCGAGATTACAACAAGCGAAGGGTGTTCTGCTATTAGCCAATTTTTTAGAGCGTCCTTAGCTACAAATCTGCCGGGTTTAATTTTATTTAGTATGCGCTGCACCCGTGTTAATGGAAGGTATCTGTTGTTAAGGTTAAAAATAAGTGCATCATCAACTTCCGTTACAAATTCAGGTGAATAATAAACGCCGGCGGAAACCTGCTGTTTAGAATTTATTAGCTCTTTCATTGCATAAGTCCACAACACTTCGCTTCCACCCCAGCGGTTATTAGTGGATAAAAAAATAATCTTTTTTAATGACATAAAATTGAGCTAAAAAGTAAATACATAAATAACATGCAGGTGCAGAAAACCAAAAGCCAACTTATAGTAAGTTGACTTTTGGAATAAATTATTATCCGAATTAAACCTGTAAAAATTATTGAGTAGCAATTGATATCCAGCCTGAGTTAGTCCAAACATCAGATGAGATAACAGCACCTCTTTGCGTTGTGCCTACAAAAGGAAGACCTAAAGCAGCAAGGTCAATACCACCACTGAACGAAGGAGAAGATGGCGTGTTTTCAAGAACACCACCTAAAAGAAAATCTCCAAAAGTACCTAAAGCAGTGTTGTTCTTAGCCCCTAAATCACTGATAAGTGCATTGTCAGCTGTACCAGGAACGATTGGGTTTCCTTCATTAGCATCAATTACAACCGGAGTAGCCGAAGCGGTTTGGAAGATATTATTGAAAACTGCAGAACTATCATTATCCAAAGGAGGTCTTGGGCCAAAGAAAGATGCATTGGTTGTGGCGGTTGTTGCAAAAGCAGTTGGGAAGGCTTGTGCAATAATGAGCGAATTTAACAAGGCTAAACGTCCATTTCTTCTTGTGTAAACTCCTCCGTCAAACCGGCCAGCCTGAATGGTACCACCCGGATTAACACGGGGCGTAGCTGATGCAGGGCCAATCAATGTTGCGTTAGCAATGAAAGGTCTTGTTCTTAAGGTGCCAGGGAAAAACGAAGCAGAAGCATTACCATCTAACTCAATCATTTCTGATCCTGAGTTATCAGCAACATCAGTTCTGTAAGCAATAATGAATTGCAGATAACCACGGTAGCCTTCGTCAAAGTCAAAATCATCATCTTTATTGCTGAAAGAAAGTAAATGATCACCATTAACAGTTCCGCCAAAAAACTCAAAACCATCATCGCCACTATTAGAAACCTCAATATGGTGGAATGCAGTACCACTGCCAACACCACAAAGAGTAACACCGTTTACTTCGGCATTAGCCGCAGTAACGGTACCACCACCAAACTCAAAACGGTTGTAGGTAATAGAGCCTGAATTGTCTGTAGCATTGGTACCACCGTAACTGTTTTTACCATTTGTTAAGGTAAAAAACGCCTCAAAGTTATTTGTAATGGCGCCTGTTGTCGTTTTAATAGGAGCATTTCCTAAAACAACAAGTCCACCCCAGTCACCAACATTTCTTGATCCTGCTGCATTCTCTGAAGTCCAGACAATGGGAGAAGAAGAAGTACCGTTGGCAATGATTTGAGCGCCCTTACGTACAACTAAAGTTCCTTTGTTGTTAGCAAGATTTACCAGGTCGGGAACGGTGCCGAACGCAGTAGTTTTGCCAATGATTGTAACGCCTGAATTAATGGTTAGCGTAACACCTGGGCTTACATAAACAATACCTTGTAAGAAAGTGTTTCTTGTAACCGTGGTGTTTACTGTAATGTCACCGGAAAGGGTGTCAACAGAAGCGCCAATTACCAATGGCTTTACCATCTCATCTGATTTTACTAAATCCTTTTTACAGGATGAGAACATTAACGTAGCTGCTGATAGGCTAAAAGCAGCTAAAAAAATTTTTTTCATTTGTTTTTTTTAAAATGGAGAAGTTTAAGAGTTTGTTGGTTTTTATAGAAGACCGAATTTATTTTCGGATAATTAATCAAACCTACCATAGCTGCGTTACCAAATAATTAACGCAGCATTATCATAAAGGAAAGTAAATGTTAAGTGTTTAAAATTTGCGGTGATATAAACTTATGTATATGAAAAAAGCTTACACCTGAACCCAAAGTTTTTAGGAAAAATTTGCACTTCGTTGTTAAAGGAGAAGGCTGTAAACACATAAACATTTGCCGGTTAATGCTTGCTTAATAGTTTGTTTGCAGCGGCAAATAATTTACCCAACCTTGTTGCCAGTCTTGCTGACCTATAGCACCGCGATGTGATACTTGCTGAAAAAAAGAATTGCTAAAAAAAGGATCCTGAAAATCTGCACCGGAGAACAAAGGTGAACCAGTTGAAGGAGTGATGTTTGGATTTACATCGTAATTGAAAGGATCGGTTAATTTAAAATCATCAGTACTTAACAAACTTTGATTTTTAAAATTTGATCCCAACATAAAGTTTTTAAAATTCAGAGCTGTATATCTCCTGTAAATATTAAGAGGGATATAAAACAAACGGCTGGTATCCTGGTTTTGTACAATGCTATAATCCAGTTTGGATGGACCAAACTCTATAGCCCTTGCCGTTTCTGCATTATTAATAGATAAAGCGCCTTTTATAAAACCTATGATAACCGAATTTTTAATGAGGAACTTTGCTCCATTCGTAACAAAAATACCTGCTGCAAAATTATTGTTATAAGCATCTGAAGCGGAAGATTGCCCACCGGGGCCTATGACAGATAGATTCGAGATAATGGGTAATGTGTTTACGCCATCAATGTATAGCCCGGCAAAGCTGGCCGGTGAAATTTGCGGAAAATAAGGATGGCGGAAGGCGATAATATTTTGCATCAAACCTTTATAGCCGGTAGATAGCCGGTAGTCTGATAAGGACGATGCATACGAAACAAGGTTGTGTGCTCTTGCATTTCCGCCATTAAAGGAAAAGGAGTTGGACTGCGAATAGCTTACCTGTATGTTATTGAGAACGGCAGTACTATCCACATTAGTAAAACTTAAAGCATCTCTATTTCGGCCACCGCAAAACTCCACACGCATATAACTTAAAATAATTGAAGCTTGTGGAGCGGTAGATGCAGTGATGGAAATACCCTGCCAGTTATTATCTGCAAATCCCTGGCTTCCTTTCGGTGCCGTGCTGGTAAATACAACGGGATTGTTATGAGAACCTTTCACTTCAATAGAACCGCCGGCAACCACATTTACGGCAACATTATTAGCCACCCTGATCAATGTGCCGGCATCAATTACTAATTTCTGACCCGCATTTATATTTATTTCGCTTGCTAAGATGTAAGTCGTATCCCTTACAAGGTGAATAGTAGGATAAGTAAGCCTTAGGTCACCCGTATTTAAAACCGCCTCCGGCATTGTTCTTTTTCTAAAATCAGTTTTTTCGCAACTGCAAAAAAAACAAATTGAAAGGGCAGTTATAAAAGCGCTGTTTGTAAAACGGCTCATAGTTAAAGTGTATAAGTAAATGAAAGGGAATAGGTGCGTTGTCCCTGAATGTAGGATGATACATTATCTACCCCGCTGATAACCCTGCCCTGTCCGTTTGAAGTCCTATCAATAATAAAATAAGGATCATCTAATTTTTCATTGCCATTAAAATCCTGGTAAATAATAAAGGGCTTGGATAATAAATTAGAAATATTAAGCTTGAACTGGCCTTTCCGTTTCAATACCAGTAACCGGGCACTAATGTCTATCTGGTCGCGGGCTTGCAACACAAAATGCGGAACCACCAATAACGGTTTCCCATAAATTGGATTTAGAATAAAATCAGCACTACCAAGATCATTGAGGTTGTCACCCGTTCTATTAAAGGAACCCGTCAATTCAAATATGTTTTTGAATGCGGAAATTGTTGTTCCAAAATTTACGATATAGTCTGGCTGCCCGGTTAGCCTGTGCTCAGGAAAACTAGGTATAAAAAAACTTTGTATTCCGGAAATAGCTTCCACTTTAGAATTAAGCAGAGCGCCATTTCCAAACAACGTTACGTTCTCCAGCCACGGCATTGCAGTAATAAAATTTAGTTTTTTCCGCACTTCCATCTCCAGACCTTTTACGGTAGCATTTCCCGAGTTGATTACCTGCTGGTCAAAAGGAATATTATTGCCCGGTATTTGTGCAAACTCAATGGGGTTGCGCATTTTTTTAAGAAATACAGAGGCAGAAATAATTTCACCTGAAGAAGGAAACCATTCAAACTTTACATCATAGTTTTTTACAGTAGTGCTCTTTAAATCAACGTTTCCTGAAACCAGTTGAAAATTCTGAAAATCATAACGGGGAAACTGTGCAAGGTCTCTAAGATCGGGCCTGATAACGGTGCCAGAATAGGCAAGCCGCACATTGATGGTTTTAAGCAGACTGTAAATAATATTTATAGAAGGAAGAAAGTCTGTGGTGTTTCTTGCGGCCGCTTTGAACGGAACCAACACAGGATCTTTGAAGGCTTCAGAAAAAACAGGATCATACACATTTACACTTTGCTGGTAATTTTCTGTGCGAAGGCCCCATATAATTCTGGTTTTACCAAACTTATTTTCCATGCTTGCATAAGCGGCTTGCAAACCGGTTGACGCATTATAATTACCAGATGATTGGGTAAACTCACGAGCGGTTGCCACCAGGCTACCCGTGCTACTATTAAAATTGGATGGATGCAGGATACTGTCTAATGCCATATTAATAAAGCCGCTAAATGGCAATACCGTTCCGGTAGATTTTCGGCTTCTGTTCTGAAATAAAATACCCCCTTTGATAATTTGTTTTACATCAAACATGGTAAAAACAGTGCTTAAATTAAAAGCTCCGCCGGTAATAAAATCTTTTGATTCTGACCATATTCGGCTTGCATTGCGAAGTGTATTGGTAAGATTAACCCCGCTGTTGTCGGTACTGTATTTACCTAATGAATCCCTGGCAAGTAAAAAATTGCGGGTGTCCGGCAGGTAAGCGCTATTGGCAGATACATTTATATTCCAATCCAATTGAGTTTCCCTGTTTTTTCCCGTTTTATGTTCTCCGGCGAGCGTTGTATTTAAAATGCGCCGCTGCTCATTAATGAAGGAAAAGCCTTCCAATTCATCTATCTGTAAACCCCCACCACCTACACCGGTAAAATAACTTTCAGTATAGGCGCTGTCTCTTTTTATATAATTATCCCTGAACAAAGAAGAATAAATATTTTTTAAAGTGATTTTATTGCTACCAAATGTATAGGCAAGGTTTAGCACGGCCCCTAACTCGGATGCATATCTATACCTTGTATTTTTTGAATATTGATCGAATCCGGGATTTCCAGTTAAAGAAAAGCTCTGAACTGTAGGGTTCCTGGTCAATTCTTCCTGCTCAATAAATTCGGTTTTACGTTGTGTTACGGCGGCTACAATGCCAAACTGTTTTTTGTCGCCAAATCGTATGGTTCTGCCCAAACCAATTTGCAAGTTGTCATTAAAACTAGAGCCGCCGTTATTTATAGCCACCAGGTTATTTTGCAAGGTGCGTAGGTACCTGTTTTGCTCCTGAATATTTTGCTGTATCAGGTTGACGCGGCTTAAAGAACCCGGAAAATTTTTGGGTAGGTCAAGGTTTCTGTTTCCAAGCCCCAGCCAGTCAGTACCCGATCGTTTGCCTGAGTAAAAATCCTTGCCATAAGTTTTATCAGAAAAGCCCGCTTGCAGTGCAACGGAAATAAAATTATTGGCGGGAAAATCTTTTGTGTTGACTTGCACCACACCGCCTGCAAAATTACCTGGCATATCAGGTGTGGCTGTTTTATTAACCACGATATTATCAATTACGGCAGCAGGTATAAGGTCAAATGAAAAAGCATTGCGGTTTACTTCGGTGCTTGTCATAGCAACACCGTTTAACATGGTTTGATTGTATTGGGGGCCAAGCCCTCTCACGACTACAAACTTATTATCCTGAACATTTATGCCTGTTACTCTTTTCAGGATACCACCGGCATTTACATCGGGTGTTCTGGCTATGGCCTCCTGCGAAATTCCATCTGATGATGCAGTACTAATTCTTTGCTTGTTGTAAACGGCAGACTGGGTTTCCTTCTTCACGCTAGCTGTCACCACTACCCCCTGCATTTCTTTAGTCCCTGTTTGTAAAATCACATCTAAAAAAGCCGTCTCACCCGCCTTTATAATAATTCCTGAAAGTTCTTTAGTTGTATACCCTGTGTAAGAAAATTGTATAGTGTAGGTGCCTTCCGCTAATGTAAGAACATAGGTGCCATCTGAAATAGTTGCTGTACTTAAGCGCTGTTGCCCCTTTGGCGTTACAGATGCTCCCAATAAGTTTTGGTTGGTGCTGCCATCCGTAATTCGGCCGGTTAGCTTTCCGTTTCGTGGCTGGCTGTGTACATAGCCGGAGAAAGTTGTTATTAACAACATAAACAGAAGGAATCGGTTACCGGATGCCGGTCTGTTTGCCATGATTAGCATAATTGTATAGTTTGTAAATAGAAAAAGAAAGTGCAGCTCATGGAAAATTATAGTTTGTTTTTAGCGGAATAAAATTGGTCCAGCTCCTTAGCCAGTTGTCCGTTCCTACAGCGCCTTTAAATGTTACTTTTTCAAAAAAGCTACTGAAAACAGGGCCGCTGAAATCTGTTGTTGTATTTAACAAAACAGAGCCGGCGTCAGGTACATTTTGCAGATCGTTGTAATCAAAAATTTTTGCCAGGCCAAAATCACCGGCGGTCGCCAAAACTTTATTGTTAAATGAGGGTTGCAACATGTAATTTCTAAAATCGCCGGAGTTGTATGGAGGAAATACCCCTGGGGTAAGAATAAAGGTTCTATTGCTATAATTGCTATGAAAAAGAGAATTGGCAAGCTCGCCATTTCCAGCTACAATGTTTTCCGCCGTTCCTACATCATCAAGGTGATAGGCACCCGAAGCATAATTGAAAAGGCATGAGTTTCTAATACGGAAACAGGTGCTTCTCGTAGCTATAAAGGCAGATGATTTAATAGATGTTGTATCGGTGTAAAAAGGCGAAAGCCCGTTGTATAAACCCGGGCCAATTAAGCTCATATTGGAGATAAAAGGATTGCTGAATGGACGTGCATCACCGCCACGAAAAGGATGATTTTCTACCAACAATCCTGAGATTGAACCTGGCGGTGTTATACCTGTTTTACCAAAAAACGGATGTCGGAACCCAAGCATAAACTGCAGCCTGCCTTCATATCCATTTGTAATATAAAAGTCAGCCGGCCCTGCGCAGGCATAGGAAACAAGATAGCGGGAGTTGAAGGTGCCTCCAAGGATGTTAAACGCCGGATTAGGTGGCGCCTGATTTATCTCTCCGGCATAGCTTACCATAACATGATCTATTGTTGTGCCCCTGCCCACTGACTGGAGGGTTAACGAAGCAAATTCAATCCTGACATACTGAAATGTGCCCGATGCATCATCGGGATCGGCTGTAGGGTTTACAACATCGTTGTTGTACGACTTGCCAGAAATAAAAAGCCCGCCCCAGTTATTCTTTTGATCGCCGGGTCTTTTGTTGAGGGTAAATACAATCGGCTCGGAAACGGTTCCTTTTGCCTGTATAGTACCTCCGGGTTTTATTGTTAGTGAAGGACTAGTGGCCTCGTTGGCTTTAATGAGTGTACCCCCGTCAATTACAAGCTGCTCTCCTGACTCAATACTTACGGGAGTGGATAATATGTAAACGGTATCATTATATAAATGGATGATCTGTGGCCTGGGTGCAGTACCGCCCGGGTAAAAATCGCTTATATCCTTTTCGGGTTTTAATTTGCGTGCTGGTACATCTTCAAGCCTCGTACAACCATTAAAGGATATACAAAAACCCAGGGCTCCCATCAACAATCCAAAGAGCTTACTTTTTTTCATCAGAATAAAAATGAGAGGTTGATAAAATAGTTTGACTGTGATTTTATATAACTCACAGTGTTGTCTGTGCCTTCTTTATAATATCCATTGGCACCATTTCGTTTTTCAGTGACAATGGCATCGTCAAATTTTTTGTTGCCGTTTAAATCCTGATAGATTACCATATTTCCCTGTAAAAGATTTTGTACTCCGGCAACCAAAAGAAATCGTTCCTTGAAAAACTTCTGGCTTAGTTGAATATGCAATTGCTCCCGCTCTTTAACCCTGTAATGCGGTATGGTTAAAATAGTATTCCCATTTAATAGGGTTTGGGCTTTTCCCGAGCCTACCCACTTTATAAAATCACCGGTATAATTGTAAATAATTGACAGGGATGGAAATTTTTTATTATGCCAGGTTAAGCCATTGGAGACCGTCCATGCCGGAACGCCACTAAGCGTATGGGCAGCTACTCTACCAATACCGGCATTTCTAACCGGGCCTTCTTCCACGTTCGATTCCGTATAAATTGCATTTCCAAACACCGAAAAGTTCGTTAACCAGGAGTTCAATTTTTTTGCTGAAGACCTCAACTCAAAAGAAGCCTGAATTGATTTAACAACGGCTATCGGTGTGTTATAAGGGGCAACGAAATTATTTCCCTTCGATGTTGAATAATTGGAAAGAATATATTCTATAGGTTCATAAATTCTTTTGTAAAATGCAGATACTGCAATGGTGGAAGTGCTATTGGGCAAAAAGTTTACACCTGCGGAAAAGTTATGAATGCTGCTGTTATAAAGGGCCGGATTGCCACTAATTATTGTAAAAGAAGAAACATCGTAGTAGCGGTAATCAAGAAGCTCCTGAAACTGCGGTCTGTTCACAGTTTTGAAATAAGCGCCATACATGTTTATATTCTTTGCCGGCAGGTATTGAAGTTTTGCAGAAGGCAGAAGTTTAAAGCTAATAACAGAAGCATTTTCGTCAATAGTAACCAACAGCGGATTTTTGTATCCCTTTAAAAATTCATATTGAGAGTTGGTTACAAGCAGGTTGGCAGACTCCAGCCTCAGGCCCCCGGACATTAAAATCTTTTTGGAAAACCGGCCGTTTAGTTGCAAATAAGAAGCTGCTATATAAGAAGACGCATTGTAATTTCCCTTGTTGACAGAATACAGAAAACCGTTATTGCTATTTCGATCTGTATTATTAAAGTAATTTGTAAAACTTACACCACCCGGAAAATATCTGTCAGGAGATAAAAGGTTATTTAACGATGTAACCCCGCTTCCTTTGTACAAAAGCATGTCACTAAAAAATACCCTATTATCTGTTTGCATAAACAAGCCGCCGGCAAGTGACTGTGGCTGCTTGAACAGATTAAAAGGAAGTTGCAAATTTAATGCACCCGTAAAGCTATGGTTGATGGACGTTCTCCATAGCCTGTTTGAGTTGGTAAAATTTTGTTCGAATGTTGATGGAGTTTGCAAGTCAAGCTCTGGGCTCTGAGGAATGCTTAATTCATACAAATCAGCCGATGCCGCTTTACGCAGTAAAAAATTTCTTTCGTCGGGATTTTGCTTTTTTAGAAATGTGTAAGAAGCAAGCCAATCCATCCGTAACCTACCGTTGTTTCCAAAACCGTGTTCACCGGTAATTTGGTTGTTGATAAGCATGGTTTGTTCAGTGGAAATTCTGAGACCTGCAGATGCCAATGAATCTTCGTCTGGTTTTAATACGTTACTGCGGGTAGTATAGTTTTCAAGGAATGAGCTGCTAAAATAATTTTTGAAGGAAACTTTATTCCGGCCAAAGCTAACAGCAGCATTAAGGAATGCCGAAGTAGCAGCATTAAAAATATGGTTTACATCATCGGAAGCTGATTGTATAAGTTTGCTGGTTTGTGTAAAGGGATACCTGTTGTTCTCCACATCAGGTTTCACACGCACTGTAGTCTCTGTTTTCTGTTCCCTTTTTTCATGAACAACAAATCCGGTAAAGCCAACGCGATACCTTTTATTCAATTTGAGATTCTTGCCAAATCCAAACAGCAACCTGCCACCCGGCCTCGATACATAGTCTATAGAGGAAAGATTATTGTTAAGTGTTTTTGCAAAGTCGGTTTGCTCCTGTACATTTTTTTGGTTATAAGGAGTAAAGGATCTTGTTGTGGGAAAAGCTGCGGGTAAATTTCTATAGCTGTCACCAAAGCCAAGTGATTCAACAAAATCCTGCCGGTCTTTCTTAAAATTTTTATTGAGGGTACTACCATAAAAAGAGCCGCCTGCCTGAATGTTGTAAAAATCTTTTAAAGGAAAATCTTTTGTTTTTATTTCAATTGTGCCACCGGCAACATCTGCCGGCGTCCGTGCATCGGCTATTGTTTGCAATTGTATGTTATCAATAACTTCAATAGGGATGTGATTAAAATCGTAAGCCTTAGATGTAGCGGACATTCCTGTTGCTATAGCGCCATTCCATAAAACCTGATTGTACCGCTGGCCCAGTCCCAGAATATTAATATTATGATTGGTAGTGTAATTTTCATCCTCAGATGTAATTACACTCCGCAGCCGGTTTATAGCCCAAAGAGTATTTCTATCTGTAGCTGTACCCAGCTCCGAATTTTTTAATTGATCAGGGTAGCGTTTACCAACAAAATATTTGTTGTTTATTGAATTGATTATTTCTTTCTCATAAGCAATGCTAAGGAGGCTATCGCCTGCACTTAATGAATCGCTTTTGCCCTCTGACGATATACTTGCAGCAAATAAAGGGTATAAAACAATAGTGAGATTTACAGTACCTGATTGCTGCGTTACAATACCTACAAGCGTTTTGCTTTGAAAACCTGCAAGCCTAAATGAAAGATTATAATTGCCGCCGCTTTTAGTATATACAACAAAATGGCCATTCACATCAGCTTCAGTTTCATCTGTAGAAACCGAATCTTTTGTCAGGGTTAATTTTACGCCTGATAGTGGTGTGTACGTGCTTCCATCATACACTGTTCCTGAAAGTACAGCAGTCTGTTTCGATGTTTGGCCCAATGCTTCTGAAGCATTTAATACCACCAACATTATATAGAATAGAATAGATGAAAAAGTCTGCAGGTGTCGTTTCATGTGTGTAGTTCAGGTGCAGGAATGAATTAGAACGGTTAGTTGATAAAACTAACTGACAAGCTTAACAACTGTGTTACGTAATTATTAAGATTGCATTATGTTTATAAGCCGGCTTTCTTTTACTTCAACATTCCTAATGAATGAAGCCAGGTTGACCGCTGAAGTTTCCACATACTGTTTAAAGCCTGGGGTTTTAAATTGCTTTCAAATTTTATTAAAACATTTGAAAGCTCGGATTTAGATTGAATTTTGGCGGCTGCTGCTATCAATCTTTCTGTAACAGCAGCATCTTTAAAATAGCCGGGTTTTACATTTGAAAATAGCTGTAAGGCAGATCGCCCTAATTGTTCTATTTGAATTGAAGTTTTTGCTGATTCAGCAAAAGATTTTTTTTGCTTTACAAAGCTTTTGTTTAAAGCGTCAGGCTTTAGCACGTTGGCAAATTCTGCTAATAAACTCCCGGCATCTGATTTCGCTGTGGCCGTAACGCCATTCTTTTTTTCATTAACAGTAAGTTGCGCATGTGCCGTAACGGTTGTTAGCAACAGTAATAAAATGTAAGCGTATTTGTGCATAAAGATGATTTAAGAGCGTTGAATTTTTTTTGCAAAATTAGATTCAGCGATAGAGCTTCTACCTTAGGCTGTATTATTATTAGATTAACAAAATGCATGTTATACAAACCGGAATGCCATCCTCTTGCCTGTAACAATATCTTAATGTTGGTGTAAAAGCCTGAAGTTTATTTTTACGTAGATGGCATTTAATAATAGTAGAAAAACTGATGTGAAACTTTATCTGTTTATTATTCTGGTTTGCTTTGCTGCATTTATCTGCAACAGCCAATCCAAGGTTATAAATAACATTTACCTATCGCAGCGTGGAGGTCAAGTTTCATTCATCAGCAAGATAACTCTCGCAAATACAAATGCTAATTTGTTGCGAACGGCGAAGCAAAATAAAATTGCAGGTAAAACTTAGCAATTGCAAATTTGAAAAGCCACTTGTAAAAGAGAAAATAATTTGCTCTTATTACGCAGTACTAATTTAATTGTTTGAGGTAGCGTACTGCGTAGAGACTTTATTACTAATAATTCTTGAACGGCACCGTCTTATATTTTTCTTTGTTCTTTTCAGTAAGTTTTGGTATTCCAATGTGAGCTCACTTAATTCTGCAACCCTTACTGTGTATTGTTGAAATATTTCGGTTAGCCGTTCAATGTCAGTAGTCAATACCTGAACTTCTTTTTCTTTTTCTATTAGGTTAGTTACGCCCTGAGAAAGAACAGTCTGCAGCCGGCGAGAAATTTCTTCATGCTGTCTTGTACAAATGAAAGTCATTCTAATTTATTGAGTCGTAATATAAACATCAAATATTACGGCACTGTTAAGTTATTTTTAAGAATGCTGTTATTACTAATTAATTATTGTAAAAGCGAGTATGCTTTTTCAATAATCGGGTCTTTGCCGGTTGTTTCATCAACAGGAGTAATATTAACTAAATAGTCAGGTGTTATCCCATTTTCTATGGCAAGGCCTCCGGCTGATAATGTTTTGGTAGCTGTGTATTGCAAGTACCAACCATTTTTTAGCAAATAGCGATTGGGTAGTCCGCCTCCACCGCCTGTAGTGTTACCTACCTGCATAACATTTGGCAGGTCAGACATAAATGAAACAAAATCATTGCAGGCGCTGAAACATTTTCTATTTGTAAGTACACAAACTTTTTTCAAAAACAGATTGTTTCCGGCAGGTTGAACATAATACGGTTCCGGAACAAAAAAATCGGAATGGCCCGAACCTTTTTTTGAGGTTTCATACTTCACCAACCGCCTGGCGGTAATGAAGTGGCTGAACAATCTTTCAACATTTGCATATTTGCCTCCCGTGTTATTTCTTATATCTACAATCAATCCCTTTACATTTTTAAAAAAACTAAAAACCTGCGCTACGTCGCTATCAGAGAAATCATTATAAAAAGAATGGTAGTACAGGTAACCCACATTATCCCTTATTGCATAAATAAAAGGACCCGTTTTTTCATACGAATTATTCAAATAAAAGGAAGTTATATTTTTGAAATTAAAATTAGTTGGATAAGGGCTATAGAAGCCGGTATAGGTGGTTGTATCACTATCAGAAATAAGACTAACGTGTCCGTCTTTAAGTGCCATCAGGTGTGTTCCCAATACTTTAAACAAATCATTTTGCGACATAGAGTTTGCTATTAGCTGGCTTTCCTTTCTACATGCAGCCTGCCAATCAATTGTTTTCAAATCAAATAATGCATACCTGTTGTTGATTATTTCGCAAGCTTCATTAAAAACTTCAGGTGCATTGCTTGTTTTTTTATCAAGGCCTGCAATTTTTGTACAGCCACATAAAGTAAAGCC
>JAYULK010000105.1:0-7585 GCA_043763635.1 Chitinophagaceae bacterium | reverse complement strand
AAATTGACAGAAAATTTTCAATTGCAAAATCTGGGTTTAAAGTTGTTGCAATGTATTCTGAAGCTGAATAGAGCGTCGCCACTAAAGCTTCGTAGTAGCAATACAGCCTGCTTCAACCCTAAATTCGTGTATCAGTTTGCAGCTTGCAATAGAGGCTGGAGTGTACTTCTTCTCCATTAAAATAAAAACCTGCAAAGTAAGTTTGGCCCAAACATACCGGCAAGCCGTTTAGTAATTGATAACCGGAATTTTTAGTTATATAATATTCAACTTGTGCTCTATTGAATTATTTTTGGACGGTACATTTTTTGATACTTACCTCTACAACAAATCTGATTAATGAAAATAAGATATTTTATTGTGGGTCTTATAACAGTTGCTACGATTGGAGTAGTGCTACATGAACTGAAAAAAAATAAAGTAAAAAAAAGACTTAATGATGTGGCTGATGCGGGCTATGAAACAGCTCATGATATTCTTTATCCCCTAGGGAGAAGAATGAGAAAAACGTGGTAATATATTGGTTGGCATTCGTTTATTTTAATTGAAGTTTTGTTGATGTAAATGCCCGAATGTCGCGGCAGAGGTTCTTATCATTAGCCATAGACTTTCCATAAGATGGTATCATACTCTTTAATTTTCGTTGCCACTCCCCGGTTTTCAATTGGTCAGGAAAGCAGCGCTCTAAAAGACCAAGCATAATGGAAACTGCTGTGGAAGCCCCTGGAGAAGCGCCTAATAAAGCTGCAATAGAGCCGTCGGCAGCACTTACCACCTCGGTACCAAATTCCAGTATTCCTCCTTGCTCTTCATCTTTTTTATTACCTGCACACGCTGGCCTGCTACCTCAAGTTCCCAGTCTTCTATTTTTGCATCAGGAAAATATTCCTGTAGTGCTTCAAGCCGTCCTTCAGGAGTTAAACGTACTTGTTCAATGAGGTATTTGGTAAGCGGAATATTATGAATGCCGGCTGCCATCATGGGTCGGATATTATTAAGCTGTATGGATCTAAATAAATCAAGCACAGATCCATGTTTCAAAAACTTGGTGGTAAATCCCGCATAAGGACCAAACAATAATTCTTTTTTTCCTTTTATCCAGCGGCTATCCAAATGTGGTACTGACATAGGTGGTGCACCTACATCGGCCAATCCATAAACTTTTGCATTATGTTCTGCTATTACATCTGGTTTGGTGCAACGCAGCCATTGCCCGCTTACAGGAAAGCCTCCATAACCTTTTCCTTCGGGTATGCCGGATTGTAATAGTAACGGCAGGGAACCACCTCCGGCCCCAATAAAAACAAAAGGAGTAGCTACCCGTCTCTTTTCTTTAGCAGATAGATCATGTACCCTCAAATGCCAGCAATGGTCGTCATCCTGTTGCAGGTCTTCTATCTCATGATCAAAATAAAGAGATACACCATCCTGCTCTTTTAAATAATTAAAAAGGCACCTGGTAAGAGAACCAAAATTTACGTCGGTACCCAAATCCATTTTTGTTGCTGCAACTTTTTGCGTTGCATCTCTGCCTTGCAATACCAATGGCGCCCAACCAGCAATTTCGGTTGTATCTTCTGAAAATTGCATACCCTCAAAAAGATGACATTGTATTAATGCATCAAAGCGTTTTTTAAGAAAGGCTGCATTTTCATTTCCCCATACAAAGCTTATGTGTGGTATGCTATGTATAAAAGAAGGTGGGTTGCTTAAAACTTTTTTAGATACGAGGTAAGACCAAAGTTGTTTCGACACTTCAAAAGAAGAAGCGATTTTAATTGCTTTTGAAATGTCAATAGATCCATCCTCTGACTGAGGTGTATAATTGAACTCACAAAATGCTGAATGTCCTGTACCCGCATTGTTCCAGGCATCAGAGCTTTCGGCAGCGGCAGTATCAAGCCTTTCATAAATCTCTATCATGTAATGAGGCTGTAATTCTTTTAATAAAATACCCAGCGTTGCACTCATGATACCTGCGCCAATCAATACTATATCAGGTTGTTTTTTTAATGCTGTTTTTAAACTCATAAATAAGATTAAAAAGATGAAACAAATAACTATGTCATTACGATGAGGCTGCTTTTGTTTTAATGATTTATAAAAAAAATGAATTGATGAGTGAGGCGGGCATCATCCTTGTATTTAGGGTGATGAATTCAAAAAAACAATTTTAATTATTAAATCGAAGATGTATGAAAAAGACAGTACTAGCTCTGCTTTTAGTGGGAACAAGCGCTGGGTTATTTGCACAAAATACGCAAACAAACACAACCCCTAACGGCAGCTCAACAACGCCTCAAACAAATACCGGTACTAATGCCAACAGTACGGGAACACAGCAATCAAACATGGGCGCTACCCCGGGCTCGGGCACCACAAATGGTGCAGGTACTAGTAATAGTAGTACCAATAGCATGAATACTACTAACGGAACTATGGATCCGGCTATAAACAATAGCATGAATAGTACGAATAACAGTAGAAACGATGCTAATGGAACAATCAATGGTTCAGCGAATGGAAGCCCCAATACTACCAATGGCAATATGAATGGAAGAAACAATACTACCAATGGGGCAGGTATTAATAGTAGTACCAATAGCATGAATACTACTAACGGAACTATGGATCCGGCTATGAACAATAGTATGAATAATACGAATAACAGTAGAAATAATGCTAATGGAACAATGAATGGTTCAGCGAATGGTACTATGAATAATATGAACACAAATGCAACAAATCAAAGTAGTGCTAATGGTATGCATAACAATGGTACAGGCAGCTATAATACCAATACAAGTGGTGCAGTTAATGTGCCATCTGGTGTTCAACACAATTTCGGTAAAGAGTACCCTGGGGCATCCGATGCGCAATGGTCACAATCAACTAACGGAATGTACCGGGCAAAATATCGTCAGAATAACCAGGATATGACAGTGTATTATAGTGGCAATAGCCAGGGCTTTATGGTAGCGCTACCAGTTTTACAAACTCATGTTGACGAAGCAGTGGTTAGCAAGGTTAAAGGAATGTATGGAATGAATATTTATGATGTTACAAAAATCAAAGGTGCATCTGGTCAGGATGTTTACCAGGTAAGGATTATTGAAAATGGCGAAGTAAGGTCAGAATGGATAGGACAGGATGGTAAAGCAATTGCTGATGTTTTCAGAAGCGAAAGCGCCAACGCAGCAATGGGTGATAATACCACCAATTCAAATATGAATAGTAATAATACCAATGGGGGTAACACTGGTACAGGCAACATGAACATGAACTCAACCAATAATAGTTCTAATGCTACTAATGGCTCTAATATGAATAACGGAACTATTAATAACGGCGGTATGAATAATGGAGGTACGAACAATGGAAGTATGAACAATGGTAGCAGGAGTTCCAATAATACCGGTACAAATATGAGTTCTGGTGCCAGCGTTCCAAGCGCTACTACTATTGATATGAATTCAGGCACTAACAACACTGGTACAAATAACTCTAATACAAATAATACTGGTATTAATACACAGGGTACCGGAGGCACTAATTCATCAAATACTAACAATACCGGAACAGATAATTCTGGTACTAACCAAAGTGGTTCAACTACCAATCCCTAATGGATTTCTCTGGAATATTTGGTATTTGAAATTCTTAAAATAATTGGAAGAACAGCAATAATGAATATTTAAGTTGAAGATTAATCTTATTAATTAATAGCCCGGCATATAAACCGGGCTATTTAATTAATAACAGCGGGAGCAGCTAGTTATTGTTGGAAAGAACTTCCGTAGGGGTTTTCATTCCTTTTGAATATACAAACCTGATCTTAGCGCTTTTTGTTTCCGTAGAACTAACATCCAATCTAAAACGTTTTTCTCCTGCTGTAATAATAAGTAACGCAGTGTTCGGTGATATAGACCCTTCATTTTCTGCAATTAATTCTACTTCCTGAAAAGTATTTGCTTCATCAATCCTTAAAAAAATAGTGATGGGTTTTGCAGCTAGTTTTTTGTTAGATAAAACCAACTGCTTATTTACTTTTAAAGAAATAGAATCATCATCTATAACGCCATTATCATAAAAATCAAGACGAATGTTGCCGGTATCCACAATCACTTCAGGAGCTTCTTTAAAAAACGATTCTTTTATGCGGCTTAATTGCAATGTGCCAGGCCCGCATGGGGTTGATGTTTCTAAAATATTTCCCATCCAGCTTCCCTTAAGCATTTCCACTTTTCCATCTTTTGAATAAGTTAACTGAAAATCTTTCAGGCAAATAACGCATCGGTTAGGAATATGATATGTGCTTACAATAATTTCTTTTATAGTAAGTAATTTAGATGCGGCATTATATTTTCCTTCCACTGTCTTTTTTATATAGTTGTCTACATCCAGGTAATGATAAGTACTTCCAAAGGCGCTATCATTGCTGATAGTAATTTGTAATTCCACATTATTAACAGGAAAACAAGCGCTGCCCATAGTTAAACTTCCCTTCCAAAAACCATTTATGTTCTGGCCATGGAATAATAAACTTACCATACAAAAAAGAAAGGTTAGAAATCCTTGTTTTTCCACGACAGTAAATTAAGGCAAATACTTTTCTTACAATCAGCGATGTGTTAAGGTTTTTGTAGCAATACAATTAAGTCTGTATCGTCTGCTTTTTATGATGAGTTGAGAATTTAAATGCAGGCCTGGATAAAGCCGCTCGTAATGAAATTATATAATAATGGCGCTTTTTGCTTGAAAAATATCCTTCTCTTTGTATTTAGTTAATGAAAAATAAACTTTCTGCATTATTGATAAATTGAGTGCAGTCATTCGTGCATACATTTGAACACGCAATTATAAAAATATGCTTCACTTTTAAATCAGGATATGAAAAAAAAATTAATGTTCCTGCCGCTGGCTTTTTTATTTACTGCCGCTATTAATTCTTGTGGAAATAATGCTAATAACACTACTCCAAATTCCGACAGCACTTCTTTAAAAGAATTTAAACCCGGTATAAAGCAGGATGAGTTTGGTGAGACCGATGGAAAGAAGGTCTCTCTTTTTACACTTACAAATAAGAATGGCATACAGGTGAAGATTACTAATTATGGTGGCACAATTACCTCCTGGGTAACACCTGATAAGAATGGAAATAATGCAGATGTGGTTTTAGGCTTCAACAATCTGGAGGGCTATCTTACCAGGTCCCCATACTTCGGTTCTCTTATTGGTCGTTATGGAAACCGTATTGGTGATGCCCAATTTACACTTGATGGTAAAACGTATAAACTTGCAGCAAATAATGGCAAAAATCATTTGCATGGCGGAAAGAAGAGCTTTGGCAAAGTTGTTTGGGATATAGAACCTCCAAGTGGTGATGTTCCTGTATTGGCATTATCTTATTTAAGTAAAGATGGCGAAGAAGGCTATCCCGGAAATTTGAAAGTAAATGTAAAATATACTTTGACTGATGATAATGAGATTCTGATAGAATATAATGCAGAAACAGATAAACCCACCCCGGTAAACTTAACCAACCATAGTTATTTTAATATAAGCGGTGATGTAAACAATACCATCCTGCATGAGAGGTTATGGATTGACGCAGACCGTTATACGCCGGTTGATACTACATTGATCCCAACAGGTGAACTAAAATCGGTAAAAGGAACGCCGTTTGATTTTACAGAACCTCATAAGATTGGAGAACGCATTGCGTATGTACCTGGTGGCTATGATCACAACTTTGTTTTAAATAAACAAGACAATAATTTAAATCTGGTAGCGTATGTTACTGATTCTATCAGCGGCCGGAAATTAGAAGTATATACAACTGAGCCTGGCCTTCAATTTTATACGGGTAACTTTTTAGATGGGTCTATAAAAACAATTGACGGAAAAGCTATCAATAAAAATGCAGCCCTCTGTCTTGAAACGCAGCATTATCCTGATTCTCCTAACAAGCCTTCTTTTCCTTCAACCATTTTAAGACCGGGAGAAAAATACCATACGTCAACAAAATATAAAATTTCAATAGCGCAATAAGACCATCATGTAACAATTTTTTGAAAAAGAAATGTATAAGACCTATTGTTGCAAAAATTGATTAAACATTTAAGCATGAGTAACCAACATAACGATTTACAAACTTTAGAAAAGATAGCAGCCCAGGTAAGAAGGGATATAGTCCGGATGGTTCACGCCTGTCAATCAGGCCACCCCGGTGGCTCTTTGGGCTGTACAGATTTTATGGTAGCCCTTTATTTCCGCATCCTGAATCATGATCCGAAATTTAATATGGATGGGGTAGGAGAAGATTTATTCTTTTTATCCAATGGGCATATCTCCCCTGTTTTTTATAGCGTATTGGCCCGTTCCGGTTATTTTGATATTCAGGAGTTAGCCACTTTCAGACAATTAAATTCACGCCTGCAAGGCCACCCTACTACACATGAAGGGTTACCTGGTGTTCGTGTTGCTTCAGGTTCGTTGGGACAAGGTCTCTCTGTTGCCATTGGTGCAGCCCGAACCAAAAAACTAAACAACGACCGCTCATTGGTTTTTACACTACATGGAGATGGCGAATTACAGGAAGGACAAATTTGGGAAGCAGCTATGTTTGCAGCAGCAAAAAAAGTAGACAACCTAATTTCTACCATTGACTACAATGGACAACAAATAGACGGGCCTACGGAAGAAGTTCTTTCGTTAGGCAATCTTCGGGCTAAGTGGGAAGCTTTTGGCTGGGAAGTTTTGGAAATGGAAGGCAACAAAATGGAAGAGGTTATTTCCACACTTGAACTTGCTAAAAGCAAAACAGGCAATGGAAAGCCTATTTGTATCTTGATGCATACTGGTATGGGATATGGTGTTGATTTTATGATGGGCTCGCATAAATGGCATGGAGTAGCGCCCAACGACGAGCAATTGCAAACAGCCTTGTACCAGTTAGAAAGTTCTATGCTGGATTATTAATTTGAAAGTTGTAAGTTATAAGTTATAAGTAATAAGTTTTAAGAACTACTTACAACTTATTACTTAAGACTTACTACTAAAAAACAATCAAAAACATACATGAAAAAATATCCGTTTACTGATAAAAAAGATACCCGGAGTGGTTTTGGCGCAGGCCTGCTTGAAGCAGGAAAAAGAAACCCTAATGTAGTGGCCCTTTGTGCTGACCTTGTAGGGTCGTTGAAGATGGACGCTTTTATAAAAGAATTTCCTGAACGCTTTACACAGGTTGGTATTGCAGAAGCTAATATGATGGGCATAGCCGCCGGGATGACCATTGGTGGAAAGATTCCCTTCACCGGAACCTTTGCTAATTTCTCTACAGGACGTGTGTATGATCAGATACGTCAATCAATAGCATATAGCGATAAGAATGTGAAAATATGTGCTTCGCATGCAGGTCTTACTTTAGGCGAAGACGGTGCCACACACCAGATTCTTGAGGATATTGGTTTGATGAAGATGTTGCCGGGTATGACGGTTATTAATCCTTGCGATTATAACCAGACAAAAGCTGCCACCATCGCTATTGCAGAACATCATGGCCCTGTTTATTTGCGGTTTG
>JAYULK010000104.1:0-31071 GCA_043763635.1 Chitinophagaceae bacterium | reverse complement strand
GGAAAGAAAGGACGTTATCTGCTAAAGTATCTGAACTCAACTTCGGCTTCACAAGTTGCGATAATACACCTGTTGTAAACACAAAGCTTAAAATATCAATACTATCAATTTTTTCATGGCAGTTTGAAGATGAATGCACTTTACACTTTTTACATTCGCCGTCTTGCTGCTTGCAATGAACCTTGCCACTCACACAAAACCAAAGTTCAAGAGAGCTTTTATGAGGAGCTAATGCCAGGAAGCGGTACTTGATCATGCCTGTATCTTCCCGCATCCAATCGGCTGGTTTTACATATCGCTTTATAGAATAATTAATGGAACCAGGATTTTGGTGAGATGTTTCAAACACCATTTGCCCGTGCATATCAGGGCGTTCTGTTACTACATCAACTATAGAAGCGGTTTGCGGCATGAAATGTAAAAATACGATTGAAATATCAGTTACTATAGATTCAACATTCATAGTTTAGTCATATTAGTTTTAAGATATTTTTATAAGATGATACAATAAAGTGAAGAGAACTCTATTTATAAACGTTTCAAAAGCCAGTTTCAAACTTAAATTATTGGATTGTTTCATACTTTCGCCGAATGCAGACGCAGAATTGCACACAGGAGTTTCAACATACTTTAGCCGCTGAAGTAGCCATCAACGGAGTAGGAATACATACCGGCCAAACCGTGGAAATGGTTTTAAAGCCTTCAGATCCAAACACAGGTATTATTTTTCGCCGTGTTGATCTGGAGGGAAAACCAATAGTAAAAGCAGATGTTGATAATGTAGTGGAAACAACACGCAGCACTACTATAGAAGCTAATGGCGCCAGGGTAAGTACCATTGAACACCTGATGGCAGCTCTTGTTGGATGCAAAGTGGATAATGTAGTTATTGAATTAAATGCTCCCGAGGTACCTATATTAGATGGCAGTGCTGCACCTTTTGTGGCTGCCATTGAAAAAATAGGAACTCAAAAGCAGTCAGCCCCTAAAATATATTATACCCTTCAACACAATATTACTTTTACCGACGACGAAAAAAAGGTAGAAATGGTAGCTTTGCCTTACCACGAATACCGCATCAACGCACTGATTGATTTTAATTCGCCGGTATTGGGCACGCAGCATGCCGATATTAAACACATAAGCGATTTTAAAGATCAAATTGCTCCATGCCGCACTTTTTGTTTTTTTCATGAGTTGGAATATTTGATGGATCATAACCTGATAAAAGGCGGCGATATAAATAACGCTATAGTTGTGGTAGACAAGCCAGTTAGCGATGACCAGGTACAACGCATTGCCAAAGTATTTAATAAAAAGGATGTAAAGGTTAATGAAGGCGGGATTTTAAATAACCTCGAACTTCGATTTCCAAATGAACCTGCACGTCATAAACTGCTTGATGTAATGGGTGATCTTGCTTTAGTTGGTTTTCCCTTTAAAGCACACATTATTGCCAGCAGGCCTGGACATTCATCAAACGTAGCCTTTGCAAAAAAGATTAAAGAGCATATAAAAAAGTATAAAAATCGCCAACAAATACCTGCTTACGACCCAAGCAAACCTGCGCTGTTTGACATTCATGCCATAGAAAAAAAATTACCACACCGTTATCCATTTTTATTAATTGATAAGGTGATTGAGATGACTGAGAAGTATGTAGTGGCTGTAAAGAATGTAACTTATAACGAGCCTTTTTTTCAGGGCCATTTTCCTGGCAATTGTGTTATGCCAGGCGTTTTGCAGGTAGAAGCATTAGCGCAGGCTGGTGGAATATTAACTATTCCAGAAGACCCCGACCATGTGTACGATACATACTTTTTAAAGATTGATAACTGCAAATTCAAGAATAAAGTTGTTCCTGGTGATACAATGATTTTGAAGATGGAATTAATGAACCCTGTACGCCGGGGCATTTGTGAAATGAAAGGGACTATTTTTGTTGGAGATAAACTGATTGCTGAAGCCGATATGGTTGCCCAAATTGTAAAGAAACCCAAAGTAAGAGTATGATTTCACCCTTAGCGTCCATTCATCCAAACGCAAAGCTGGGCAACAATGTTACGATCGAACCTTTTGCTGTTATTCATGATAATGTAACGATTGGCGACGGCTCACACATCATGTCTCATGCAGTGCTTATGCCTTTTAGCCGTATTGGACAAAACTGCCGCATATTTCCCGGAGCTGTTATTGCCGCTATTCCACAAGATTTAAAATTTATAGGTGAAGAAACCACTTCAGAAATTGGAGATGGTACTACCATCAGAGAATATGTAACTGTAAATCGTGGCACCGTTGATAAATGGAAAACTGTTATTGGAAAGAACTGTTTGCTGATGGCTTATGCACACGTTGGCCATGACTGCAATATTGGCGATAACGTGATACTGGTAAATTCAGTACAATTAGCTGGTCATGTTGAAATAGGCGATTATGCCATTATTGGTGGTTTATCCGGGGCACGTCAGTTTACTCGTATTGGCGCTCATACTTATGTAGCAGGCCATACTGTTATTCGGAAAGATGTACCTCCTTACGTGAAAGCAGCAAGAGAACCTATGTCTTATATGGGGTTGAATATTGTAGGATTGCAAAGAAGAAATTTTACAGCGGAGCAGATTAAAACCATATCAGAGATCTACCATATTTTATTTATACAAAATCGTAGTACATCCACTGCCATCAATATTGTAAACGACAAAGTAGCACCCGGTGAGTTAAAGGATGAAATTCTAAAATTTGTACAAAATTCTAAGATAGGCATCATTAAACGGTATTCTAAAAACGAAATAGTTGATGAAGATTAATCTTTCGCAGGCTGGCAAACGCTTTAACCGCGAATGGATTTTTCGAAATGCTTCTTTAAACTTTCTTCCAAATACGGCTTACGCTATAACCGGACCTAATGGTTCTGGCAAATCAACTTTACTGCAAGCTATTGCCGGAATGCTGGAATTAAGCGAAGGCAACATTTCCTATCAATCTGATAACAATGTTATATCAAATGAAAAAGCTTATGAGCACATCTCTTTTTGTGCTCCTTACTTTGAGCTTATTGAGGAAATGACATTAGTGGAATTCCTTCATTTTCATTTTCAATTTAAGCCCTGCCTGCAAGGAATGGACAATGAAAATATGATTGAGATCGTAGGGTTGACGAGTGCAGGTAATAAACAGATCCGGTATTATTCTTCCGGCATGAAACAGAGGGTAAAACTTGCACAGGCCATTTTTACCAATACCCCGGTTATATTATTAGATGAGCCGTGTAGTAACCTTGATGCTACGGGCATTGCATTATATCATTCGCTTATTGCAAACTATTGTCAGAACCGTCTTATAATCGTTAGTTCCAACGACGAAGTGGAATATAGGTTTGCCACAGAAAAAATCAGCATATTGGACTACAAATAACTGATTTATTGAAGCTGCTTTATTGCTTATTTGATAATAACCTTATCTGTCCCTTAAATTAAAACGCATAAAAGGCTTCTCCACAAACAGAAAATAAAACCCTGAGATTAATAGTATAGCGCTTATAAATAATATAAAATAAAAAGGAACATAAGCCGCATTGGATAAGTTGATTGATGTTTTCTGCAATAGCCTTCCCAATAATGCAAGAATGCCAAAATGAAGCAGGTAGATGGAATAACACATTCCTCCAATAATAGTAAAATAGCGATTGGAAAAAATACTTTTCATTCTATCGTTGGTTAAAACAGTATAGAACAAAACAACGAGTAAGAAAACTTTTACAACATATCCTGTAGCATTGGTTAAGCCAGGAATAAACCATATAGCAACAAAAGAAACAGACCCAATAAGGAAACAAACCCCCGAAGATGAGATGAACTTTGTGCGATGACAATACAAATCTGTCGTCAACATGCCACAAGCAAACAGGCAGATGAACTTTAATATGTTGGGGTAATTAGAGTTGTAATTTAAATTTCCACTTGCACAGATAACAACAAAAAAAATGCTCCATCTTAAATACCTGGCTTTAATCTTATAGATGATACACAGTAAGGGTGCCAGTAAATAAAATTGCACTTCAATTTCTAAGGACCAGGCTACCGGAAGCACCCATGGAAAATCGCCGTAAATAGGTATGTGCGAATAAATTACTGAAGCAAAAAAATGTGGCAGTAATTCATTGAAGCTATATTGCTTTAATACAAATACGTAGGCAATAAAGAATACAATGAGTGCAATAATATACGGAGGCTCCAGTCTTGTCAGCCTTCTTAAGTAATATCGTTTTAAACTGACTGGCTTCCATTTTTCATTAAGCCCCAAATAATGCCGGGCAAAGGGCAAGCTTAATATAAAACCACTTATCATAAAAAACAACGCTACTCCATAGCCGCCTTCCATAAAGAAGTTCCGCCAATAGTTGCTATGAATTAGCTTGTTAGAATAAAACTTTTCATCAATAAAATGAGTGGTATGCATGAGCACTACTACCCAAAAGATGGCGAGGAAACGAAGGCCATCTACTTCAGGCAAATAGATTGTAGAAGAAGTAGTTCTTCTAAACTTTTCAATCCATGGTTTTTTTATTTCGGAAGATGACAAGCCGTTTTAATTTAAACCGCTTATCGCTGACTTGCAATCAGCAGATTTAGATCGGTGTACTTCAGGTTAAATCTTTCACTTAGGTAAAAGTTTGTTAGCGCACCTTTAAACATATAAATACCACTGCGAAGGTGAACATTATGCCAGATCAGTTTTTCAAACCCTCCTTCATCGCCGGCTTCAAGCAATAAAGGCATTAATACATTACTAATGGCCTGCGATGCAGTTCGGGCAAAACCAGAAGGAATATTAGGAACGCAATAATGTATCACACCATATTTTAAAAATATAGGAGATTCATGAGTAGTAATTTCTGAAGTCTCAAAACACCCCCCGCGGTCAATGCTTACGTCAATCACTACACTTCCTTTTCGCATGTTGCTAACCATTTCCTCTGTAACCACCATTGGCGTACGCCCCGATTCATTGCCAAGCGCACCAACAGCTACTTCGCAGGTTTTTAATTGCTTCGCAAGCATCCGTGGCTCAATAACTGAAGTCCATAATCGGTGGCCGATATTATTTTGTAACCTTTTCAAACGGTAAACACTATTGTCAAAAACTTTTACAGAAGCACCAAGCGCAAGGGCAGCCCGTGCAGCATACTCGCCAACAATACCCGCACCGAGGATAATTACCTTTGTAGGTGCAATGCCTGAAATGCCTCCTAATAAAACGCCTTTGCCATGATTGGATGAACTTAAATATTGGGCAGCAATCAACATAATAGCGCTACCTGCAATTTCACTCATGCTGCGCACAATAGGATAAGTACCGCTATCGTCTTTTAAGTTTTCAAATGATACACCTGTAATGCGCTTATCCATCATCTTTTGCAGCAGCTCCGATTTCAGTACGCTTAAATGAATCGGTGAAACAATCATTTGATTCTGTTGAAGAAATTGAAGTTCTTCTTCCACCACCGGTGCACTCTTCACCAAAATTGGTGCTTTATAAACCTCTTCTCTATTATATACAATACGGGCTCCGGCTTCGCTGTAATCCCTGTCCGAAAAATGAGAAGCTTCACCGGCGTCATGCTCAATAGTTACATGGTGGCCATTGCTAACTATTACCCCTACAGCATCTGGTGTGAGGGCAATCCGGTTTTCCTGGAAAGCAATTTCTTTTGGAATGCCAATATGTAAATGAGCACCCTTTGATTTTATATCCAGGGTTTCTTCCAGGGTTTCGTAACTAAACGACGGGCTGATTAAAGGTTTCTGCTGGGACATACGCTATAAACGTGGCTTCTATTTTGGTTATACAAGTTACAGATGTTCTTTCAAACTATAATTTAAGAGCTTTAGGCTCTTCAAGTCTCACCTCACGCTCCGTATCGCTTATCGTTTTTATGGACACGTGCAGGGCAAGTTCATCTAATAACGCCGGTGCTTTTTCCGGCCATTCTATAAAACAAAAATCGCCGCTATAAATACATTCCTCAACCCCCACCTGTACTACTTCCTCTATACTATTCAACCGGTATAAATCAATATGAAATATTGAATGCTCAATTCCTTTTTCTAAAAACCTGTATTCATTAATAATAGAAAAGGTAGGACTTGAAAGTGTGCCTGCTACCCCTTTATATTTACACAATGCAGTTATCAAAGTTGTTTTTCCTGCCCCCATTTCTCCATGAAAAGCAAACACTTTAGCAGAGCCGGCAAATGACCAAAACTTATGAGCGAACTGCTCTAAACCCCCAATAGAAACCTGAAATAACATGCACAAATTTAACGAGAGTTTGCAACCGAGTTTAAAAGATACGGGCTTGCTACATATACTGCCCGCAATGCTGTGCTAACTTTGCCTAAAGAATTTAAGCATGGAAAAAGTTCAATGGAAGGTGGATGGAATGGATTGCGCTAATTGTGCTTTATCAATACATACTTATTTAAATAAGAATGGCGCAAAGAATGTTTCTGTAAACGTAATTGACGGAGATGTATCCTTTGATCTAAACGGGGAAAACAGCACATCGGCTCTGGCCAAAGGAGTTGAAGGCCTGGGGTATAAGGTGGATGCTGCGGAAAAAGAAACAGGTTATAAAAAACCCTTTCTTTCTAACAATGTAGAAAGATTTTGGTTCTGCCTCCCTTTTACTCTATTACTAATGATACACATGATACCGGGTATTCATGTTCATTTTTTAATGAACCCATGGGTACAGTTTGCCATCACCCTCCCTGTATTTTTTGTTGGAATGAGGCATTTTGGCCGGTCAGCAATTAAAAGCATTCGCAATGGTATGCCCAATATGAATGTTTTGGTAAGCGTTGGCGCAGCCTCTGCATTCGTTTATAGTTTAATAGGCACTATATTTTTTTCCGCAGAAGAATATCTTTTTTATGAAACGGCGGCAACTATTATCACGCTTGTCTTCTTTGGTGAATATTTGGAAGAGGCCTCTATAAAATCTACCCAGCGAAGCCTCAAAACCCTGGTGAAATCGCAAAAGGTAATGGCTAATATGATTGCCTTTGACGACCAGCACCACGAAGTAATTTTTCCTATAGAAAATACACAACTAAAGGTGGGCGATTTGGTACTTGTAAGAACAGGTGAGCAAGTGCCGGTAGATTGTAAAATTTTATGGGGCGAAGCTCAAATCAATGAGGCATTAATTACAGGCGAAAGCATACCGGTATTTAAAACCAAAAAGGATAACGTTATCGGTGGAAGTATTGTTGAAGATGGATTGGTTAAAGCCCAGGTAACTGCAGTGGGAAACGATACCGTGCTATCAAGCATTCTAAACCTTGTAAAAAAAGCACAGGGAGAAAAGCCTCCTGTGCAACATCTGGCAGATCGTATAAGTGCCATATTTGTGCCTGTTGTTTTAGGCATTGCATTATTAACGCTCATTGTAAACTGGATTGTTCTTAAAGAATTTACCCCAGCCCTGATGCGCAGCATAGCTGTACTGGTAATTGCCTGTCCCTGTGCCATGGGCCTTGCCACTCCTGCGGCTATTGCGGTAGGTTTAGGCCGCGGTGCCCGAAACGGAATACTTTTTAGAAATGCCACCAGCCTTGAATTGTTTAAAGATATACAGCAGGTAGTTTTTGATAAAACCGGTACGCTAACTACGGGGAAGTTTGTGGTTAGCAGTTGGCAGTTGGCAGTTAGCAAAGAGGAATTGGAAATAGACAATGCGCAATTAGCAATGAGTAGTCAGCCATCAGTAGTCAGCCATCAGCAGTCAGCCATAAGCTATCAGCAATCGCCAATCGTCAATCGTCAATCGTCAATTACAGAAGAAGAGTTTAAAAGCATCGTTTTTTCATTGGAAAAGTATTCAAATCATCCCTTAGCAAAAAGCATTGCAATGGTATGGAAAACAAAAAATGAAATTCGCTGGAATAAAATAGAGGAAATAAAAGGGAGAGGTATGCAGGCAACTGATGGTGAAGGGAATACTTACGAAGCAGGTTCTTATGCCGTTGCTGCACATCTCACAATAGATGATAGTCGTAACATTTACATTACCCGTAACAATCAATTACTTGGCTGGATTGATCTGAAAGATGAACTACGGCCCGAGTCGAAAGAAGTAGTTGCCTACCTAAAAAGTAAGAATATCAAAATGATTTTGCTCAGTGGAGATCGTTATGCAAAATCAAAATTATTGGCTGATGAACTAGGTATTGAAACAGTTATTGCGGAGCAAAGTCCTGAACAAAAGCTTCAAATAATTGAAGCCCTTACTAAAGAAAAACCTACAGTCATGGTTGGGGATGGCATTAATGATGCGCCGGCACTTGCTAAAGCAACCATCGGGGTATCTATGAGCGAGGCATCGCAAGTGGCAATGCAAAGTGCACAGGTAGTTTTAATGAGCCATGGACTAGATAAGCTGCCAACTGCTTTAGGACTAGGCAAACATACTTATCTAACTATTAAACAAAATTTGTTCTGGGCTTTCTTCTATAATATTATTGCCATACCGGTTGCAGCATTGGGTTTTTTAAGCCCTACATTTGGTGCACTTGTTATGGGGTTAAGCGATGTGGTTCTTGCAGCTAACTCTGTCCGGCTGTTTGTAAAAAAAGTTGTGTAACGCCGTTGCTTGCATATTGCAGTTTGTTCGTAATTCCTCATTTTGACCTATTCTTGCTTTCCTAAAAAACGTATTGGCTAAGTAATTATGTCTGCACTTCCTGTGTATAAGCATCTCGATCTTTACAAGATGGCAAAAAAGCTGGTGTACACCTCTTACGAGCTAACCCATGATTTTCCGGAAGATGAACGCAATATTTCAGGACAAAAATTCAGGACAATCGTTTTATCTGCCTACGTTTACATCATTCAAGGTTTAAGCCGGAAGAATAGAAAAAAGTTTTTTAAAAAAGCACAATTGCAATTAGTGGTTCTTGATGGCTTTTTAGAAATTTATAAAGAGCTGAACCTGATTGATGCTGAGAAATTAAATGATACCGCCTACTTGCTTGTACGGTGCCTTGAGCTATTAAAAAAGCCGGAAACAGAAAGTCCTATGTGATGCAAACCCCAATGGCAACTATCCACGACATATTAGAGCAATATTGGGAATACACTGAATTCCGCTCTTTACAGGAAACAATAATTAAATCGGTTATGGCAGGGAAAGATACCCTTGCTTTATTACCTACCGGCGGGGGAAAATCTATTTGCTTCCAGGTGCCAGCACTTGCACAGGAAGGTATATGTCTTGTTATTTCGCCGCTTATTGCATTAATGAAAGACCAGGTTGTAAACCTCAAGAAGAAGAATATTCTTGCCGCTGCAATTTATTCAGGAATGTCACGCCGGCAGATAACCCAGACATTAAAAAATGTTTCTTTCGGACCTTATAAGTTTCTATACGTTTCGCCTGAGCGACTGGAAACCTCCCTTTTCCTGGAGTATTTGCCAGCCATGAACATTAATCTTATTGCGGTTGATGAAGCACATTGTATATCGCAATGGGGTTACGATTTCCGGCCATCCTATTTACGCATTGCGGCTTTAAAAGAATATCTACCCGATACGCCGGTTTTGGCGCTAACGGCTTCTGCCACTGAAGAAGTGCAAAATGATATTTGCGACCAACTTCTTTTTAAAGAAAAAAATATTCTGCGTAATTCATTTGAGCGGAAGAACATAAGCTACAGCGTATTTAAGGTAGAGGCGAAAATGAACAAGCTGGTAGATATTTTAAAGAAAGTACCAGGCAGTTCTATAATCTATTGCAAGAGCCGTAAAAGGACTGGCGAGATTGCCAATTTGATACAGATGCATGGGCTGTTAGCAAAAGCATATCATGCTGGCATGCAACAGGAGCAACGCCATCAAAACCAACAGGATTGGATTGATAACAAAATTACAATCATGGCTTGTACTAATGCTTTTGGAATGGGTATTGACAAGCCTGATGTGAGGACGGTGATACATGTTGACGTGCCGGATTGTATTGAAAACTATTACCAGGAGGCTGGCCGTGCAGGCAGAGACGGTAAAAAATCATACACTGTTCTGCTTTATGATGAAAGTGATATTGAAGAATTGAATGGACTTCACTTAAAACGATACCCTTCTTTTAGCACCATCACACAAGTATATCACTCATTGGTGAACTATCTGCAAGTGCCGATTGATACAGGGCAGGATGTTAGTTATAGTTTTTACTTTGAGAAATTCATTAAGAATTTTAGCCTCAATTCGTATACCGCTCTATATGCCTTAAAAGCTTTAGAACATGATGGATGGCTGGATTTTAATGAAAAGAATTTCACGCCTTCTACCATTGTTTTTTGCACCACCAAAGAGTTGTTGTACGAATTTCAAAATACATATCCCGAGTACGAGCCATTGCTCACTATTTTATTAAGAACGTACGAAGGCATCTTTGATTACCCGGCTTTCATTTCAGAAACTTTGTTGGCAGGATTGCTATACCTGCAAGAAGAGGAAGTAAAAGAGCTTTTGAAAAAGATCACTGCATTTCATATCATACAATATCATCCCCGTAACGAAGCACCACAAATTATTTTTAGAAAGAATCGTGTGCATACTGAAGCGCTTACCATCAATCTTCAACTTTACCATAAGCGTAAACTTGCTTTTGTAAAAAGAGTGGAAAAGATAATTGACTATACACAGACAAGCAGTTGCCGCAGTCATTTTATCAATCAATACTTTGGCGATGAATCGGTAAAAAACTGCGGTGTTTGCGATAATTGTCTTCGTTTAAAACTAACAGCTTTATCATCAGAAGATTTTGAGTTGATACACAAGGCCATAAAAGATGCTATTGCTGATGTCCCCTTAACCTTTGCTGACCTGGTTTTAAAAATGCACGGGATACATAAAGAAAAAGCCCGGAGTGTTTTAAACTTTCTCCAGGCTGAACAAAAAATTTATGTAAACGAAAAGGGGGAGATAGGGTTAGTTGGCGGTTGATTTATTTAGTCATCTTCATTCCTATTTGTTTTGCAGTGGCATCCATTGACTGCACGTTCCGATGTTCAATCATTTTGCCTGCTCCATTAAATTTAAAGATGTCAACGTCTGTTACCTTAAAGGATTTATTTGTTGCATTCATGCCCATCATATTATTTTTCCAGGTACCTGTCCAGGTCCCATGTACCATTACATAATCTCCATCGGCAACGGCTGTCAGGTCACTTCCTTTGTAGTCCGGCACAGCGCTCACCCATGTTTGCAACCACGCTTTTACACTATCAAGCCCTTTCACAGGTGGCATTTCTCCATTATTATATTCTATAACTTCCTTGTCCGCATCTTTAAAAACTTCATCAACATTTATCTCGCCGTCAAAAGCCTGCATGCTAGCCAATACAGTTTGCTTGTTTCTTTCTTCTTTTGCCTCGGGGCTGTTATTAACAATTGTAGAGTCGTTTGAATTGCTGGCAGTGAAAGTAGCTGCCTTATCGTTACATGAAGTGATGGCCACAACAATACTGGCAATTAATAATAATTTTTTCATGATCGTTTTGGTATTTGATGTTCTTAAAAGATACATCATTTACACGATCCCTGCAATTAAAACAAGCTTCTGCTTCTGCGGGTTCGTCCCCCCAAACCAAGTACTCCCAGGAGCGAACGTGTAAGCATAGTGGCAGCTGTACGCCCTGCACTTTTTACCATTGGGTTATCAAGCCAGCTTTCTTCTTTTGGCTGTTTTTTAGAAGCTGCTTTTTCTTCTCTGGCTTTTTGTTGCATTTGCTCTATTTCCTGGCCTCTTTGTTCCGCTGCGGCAATCTTTTCGTTTAATATTTCATACGCACTTTTGCTGTCTGTTACCTGGTTATACTTTACAGCAATTTTCGATTTGCTTACGAGTGAAGCTACTTCTCCATCGGCCAAAACATCCATACGGCTTTTAGGGGGAAGCAACATGGTATGCACCAACGGAGTTGGAATGCCTTTTTCATTTAGCATAGTCACCAACGCTTCTCCAATGCCCAATTGCGTTAACAAATCTTCTGTTTTATAAAACTGGGTTTCAGGATAATTTTGCGCTGCCTGTTTAATAGTTTTTCTATCAACGGCAGTAAAAGCCCTTAATGCATGCTGCACTTTCATACCCAATTGCCCCAATACGCCTTGCGGAATATCCATTGGGTTTTGGGTGCAAAAGAAAATACCAATCCCCTTTGAGCGTATTAGCTTTATCACGGTTTCTATCTGGTCTAACAACACTTCTGAAGCTTCATTAAATATCAGGTGGGCTTCATCAATAAAGATCACAAGTTTCGGTTTGTCCAAATCACCTTCTTCAGGAGCACTGGCATATAACTCCGCCAACAACTGCAACATAAAAGTCGAAAACATTTTTGGCCGGTCCTGTAATTCTGTTACTCGTAAAATCGAAATCATGCCACGGCCATCGTCATTAATCCGCATCAGGTCGTCCACTTCAAAGCTCTTTTCTCCAAAGAAAGCATCTGCTCCTTGCTGCTGCAACTCAATAACTTTCCTTAAAATGGTTCCGGTAGATGTGGTTGATATCTTTCCATAAGCTTTCTCCAATTCAATTTTGCCTTCGGCTGTAGAATATTGAAGTATTTTAATGAAGTCTTTTAAATCAAGCAACGGAAGCTTATTGTCATCGCAATATTTAAACAATAGTGCCACCACACCGCCCTGCGTATCATTCAAACCTAGGATTTTTGTAAGCAACACCGGACCAAACTCGCTAACAGTTGCCCGCAAACGCACGCCTGGCTTGTTACTTAACGTAAGGAGTTCTACGGGGTAGCCTTGTGGCTTGTATTCGTATTCCAATATTTTGGAGCGTTCTTCAATTTTTTGATTAAGGCTTCCGGCAGCCGCAATGCCACTTAAATCGCCTTTGATATCCAACAACAATACGGGCACACTTGCATCACTCAAGCCCTCACTGATCAATTGCAGTGTTTTTGTTTTACCGGTTCCGGTTGCACCTGCAATCAACCCATGACGATTCATGGTTTTTAATGGCAAATAAATATCTACTTCATTAACCTGTCCGTCAAGCATACCGCGTCCCATCCTGATAGCCTCACCTTTAAAATTATATCCATCTTTAATTGCTTCAATAAATTGTTCGCTGTTGGCCATAGTCATTAATATAAAGTTCAATTTACGTAAAAGGCGTGGAGAATGCGTTTGAGTAAGTAATCAGGCTTAATGGGCCTGTCGGGCACTACAAAACGAATTGATTCGTCAATGATGAGCAAGTTCAATTAGTAATAGAAATTAAAAAGCAGCAATAGTCTGTTACTTATCTAGAAAGAAATGAATAATGATGGCCCTGAAATAAAAGACAAACAGTACAAACTGGCCTTCGTGTGCTGTTCTCTCTCCTTCAGGAGAGGGTTAGGGTGGGGATCAGTATATCCACCCAGATCCCCTTCAGACCATCCTACAAATCATCTTCCCGCTCCAGCATCAATATGGCACTTTGGGGTACTACAAAATATCGTTCTCTTTCGTACATGATTTCTGTAGCGCCGCTTACAAGATAAATGGCTAAATCACCTTCACGGGCTTGAAGCGGCAGATATTTTACCTGCTCTTCCGAATTTTTCCAGGGCTCATCTTCGGGTGGTAAAGAGATAGCATAGCCCGGCCCAATTTTTATAATATACCCTTGTTGTACTTTTTCTTTTTCCTGAACGCCTGGCGGCAGGTATAAGCCACTATCAGTTCGTTCATGAGCCCGGGTTGGACGAATAAGTACACGGTCGCCAATGATAATGAGCTTCTTTAATTTATTGTCGGTTGTAAGATGCATACTATAAAATGAAATACAGTTATGAGAATGCAATTTAAGAACACAATATGGAAAGATAATTGTAAGACTAAGCTTGTATAGGCAAAAACGTTAATTTTAATACCAATTAAATTCTATAGTCATGGACGGAAAGAAACCTAAAATTTTATTATGCGAAGATGATACTAACCTTGGAAGTGTTTTAAAGAACTACCTGGAGTTGAATGATTATGATGTAACGCTTGAGCGTGATGGCCGGCTGGGCCTCGCTGCGTTTCAGCGTGAAAAATATGAATTGTGCCTGCTGGATATAATGATGCCCAACATGGATGGGTTTACGCTGGCAGAAGAAATAAGAGATGTAGACCCGGATATACCACTTTTCTTTTTAAGTGCTAAAACAATGAAAGAAGACATTATACAGGGTTATAAGCTAGGTGCTGATGATTACATCACCAAACCTTTTGACAGTGAGGTATTGCTTCATAAGATAAAAGCAATTTTAAAACGCAATGAAGAACTGAACAGAGAATCGGAAAACCGGGAATTTGATTTGGCTTCTTACCATTTTAATCCCAAGCTACGGCAACTGATAATTGAGGGTAAAACGCAAACGCTTTCACCGAAAGAAAATGAATTATTAAAAATGCTTTCAGAGCATTTAAACGATTTATTGCCCCGCGAACAAGCGTTAAAAAAAATATGGGGCAGCGATACGTACTTCAATGGCCGGAGTATGGATGTATATATTGCAAAGCTTCGTAAATATTTAAAGGAAGACCCAAAAATTGAAATAGTAAATATTCATGGCAATGGGTTTAGGTTAGTGGTGCAGCCGTAAATAGCCTTCCTGAAGGTAAGATAGATTAACGCACAAGGCCCTAATCGAACGTGCTGCATTGTATTGAATCTTTCAGGGGATCAATAAAAACCTGGTTCATTTTGAACCGGGTTTTTATTTACAGTTAATCGAATTTTTATTTTAAAATTAGTTGCAGGCGTTCTTTAATAGTAATGGAAAGAAGTGGCCTTACGCATTGAACTAGCAAAGGAAGACATTTTTTTAGCAGGATAAACTGGTTGTTCTATCAGTTTATTTCTTCAGCTTTTATATCATAAAGCTGATAAACAATTTCATTGATTTGTTCTTCACAGTGAGTAATGCGGGATTGAAGCTGGTCAATTTTAGTTTGCAAATGCGCTTGCTGAACATCATCGTTCAATTTTAAGATCAAATCAATATTCTTTACAATTTCATCATGATACTGCTTATCTATTTGTTGCTTAGTTCCATTGCCGGCAATGGAAGCTTTTCAAGATAACCTCCTTTAATTTTTGGAAACGTCTGACGTAGGTCAGAAAAATTGTGTTTCCAGTATGATGCGATCAGTGACGAGTTCAGAATACCTAATAAAAATTTCAGATTTAAAGAACTTTCTATTTTAGGAATAATCATAAATACAGTATTTAAACAACAATAGCCTTTTTCATCAAGGGCACAGATTGGTGTTACTCCAATTTGTCTAACAATAATTTTGGGTTTAGCGTTGTGCATGCTTTCATCCCAACACCCACCACTTTTAGCCTCACGATTGAAGTAAGCAAGCATGTCATCATATTTCATTTTCCATTTACTTACATTTTTACCAGTATAGCATGGACGATGATATTTCGTAATTAAATCTTTTTGTTTATTGGTTATAACATCAGCTTCATAAATCTTTCTGTCTCTAAGCTGCATACCAAACTTCACAAAGTAGCTTTCGCCAAGTTCATAAATTTTACGATTAAACTTGATATTCTTAGTTGTTGAAATAAACATTTGACCTTCGTTTTGCCGAAAGTTATTTTGGTCAAATTCTTTATCTGATGTTTCTTCTAACACTTTTCCTGTCCAGTTAGAATGAATAAAATGAGATTTCTGTTTATTCTGGGATTTTGATAAAATAGTTACGGTAGTATCAACAGATGCCGAAAAAACTCTTCCAGCTATTACATTTATGATCTCTATAAAAGAATTATCTAGCAGAGTTGCTCGTAAAGCCACAAGTCGGTTATTTGACAAATAATTGCTTGGTGTTATAAAGCCTAGTTTGCCATTTTCTTTTAACAAGTATAAACCCTTTTCATAAAATAAATGGTAGAGATCAATTTTATATGAGGCACTAGTGTACTTTTTTTTGAAGTATGTCAGCAAATCATCATTTCTAAACTCTCCTTCAAGTAAAACATACGGTGGATTCCCGATTACCGTATCAAAGCCACCCTTCTTTAAGACTTCCGGAAAAGCCTTTTGCCAGTTAAACGGTTTTATCTTTTTCTCCTCATTAAAGTCGAGTGCTTCTGAATAAAAGTCGGTATCAATAAGGCTGTTACCGCTTTTAATGTTGTTGTCAAGCGTAGGTAAAATACGGTCATTAAAAAGCCGTAACTGGGTGGCAATGCTTGCATTTGTTTCGCCCTCCATACATTTTAGCAACAGAGAAAGCTTGGTTACTTCCACGGCATTCAGGTCTATGTCAACACCATAAATATTGTTCAATAAAATGCGTTTCTTTTCGGCTGTGGTTAAATTACCATCCGGTGTTAACAGTGCTGCTTTATTGCCTTTAGATTGTTTGCCATCTTTTGTATAAATATCCTTGTGCCATTTTAATAAATGGTCGTAAGCGCCTATCAGAAAGCTGCCGCTGCCACAGGCTGGATCTACTATTTTTAAGGAACTTGCTTCTACAGGCGTTTTTCCCTGCAGCAGTTTTCCCACTGTATTTTCTACTATATAATTTACAATGTATTGCGGCGTATAATAAACGCCGCCAGCCTTTCTTACTTCGGGCTTTTGTTCAATAACAGCTATACCGGTTCTGCCCAATGTAATTTGCTTGCCTAAAAACTGTTCGTAAGCACTGCCCAAAATTTCAACAGATAAAACAGAGAACTCATAAGGGCTAATCGGATAATATAGGTCGTTGATAACGGTTTTTATCACCTTGTTATCAATGGTAAGCTCCCTGCTTAATTTATCTTTCGAAAAATCGAATAAGCCGGAATTGTATTTATCATCTGCTTCCTTAAAAGAATCGAAAAGATTTTGATAGTAGTTGCCTGTTTTAATGCTTTCCTTTAATCTTCCATAAGGCTCTATACTTCTGTCTTCGGCTATCCGCAAAAAGATGATGCGGTCAATAGTTTGCTGCACTACAAAGTTCAGTTCATCTTCATTAAGGTCTTTATTATTGGCTGCAATACTGGTGGCAAGATAAGTTCGCCAGTTATCCAGCGATTGTAAAAACTCATGATCAACAGTAGTGGTGCCTTTTTTATGTTTATCGTTTTGTATGAATTTGTCAAAGCTGCCTTTTAGCACCCGCTCCTTGCTAAACGTGTCCCATATAAATTCAAAGTCGTTAAGATACTCCTGGTACGTTAGATATTTGATTCTTGCATTAGATGCTTTGTCTGTTACACTTGGTTTTTGGGTGCAATCATAAATAGCAAATTCTTCAAAGTCGGTAATGACAGAAATGGGCAGCTTGGCGCTCCATCCATAACGCCTCACCTGATAGGCAGGTGCCACTTCCGCTTTAATCAAAACACTTGGTTTTTTGGCCTCTACAAAAAACAACCGCTTGCCGCCTACTAAACGAAAAGAATAGTCGGGTGCTTTGGTAGCTTTATCAATTTTTACCCTGTCTTCGTGTATCACTTCGCGGTAGCTCTCGGCATAACCATTTTCATTGTCAACATCCCATCCTAATGATTTAAAAAAAGGATCAATAAAATCACGGCGGGTTTGTGTCTCATTATAATCTTTCCGGTAGCTCTCTTTCTGGTCTTCAAAGCGTTCAACTAACGAGGCAATCTTTTTGTAGGCGAAATCTTTTGTTGGCAGCAGCATAAGCAGTTGGTTAGAGTTGCCAACTGCGGAAAAAAATTGGGTGCAATCTTCCGCTTGAAATCAACCGCAGAAAGGCACCTGAGAGAGCCTGAGCAAAGTTAAAAACAGCAAGAAGACGCACCCTTACAGGTGCGCCGCTTAAACTGTTTCTCCTTGCTCGTAAAAATTCTCAGGTTTTATCTGCAGAGAAACGTCAGCAACGCAATGCGTTTAATATTTTATGTCGGTAGCAAATCTAAGCGAACAAATGAATACTAATAGGGGCATTTTTAGCTAAATGGAAGAAGGAACAAATTATCTTTAGTATTGCACATGTTTTTGCTAAACGCTGCGTTTGAAGATGGCTTGAGTAACACTATACTGTCTAAAAAATGAATTTGTCTCAACTAAAAAATATACTAATCGGTTTACGATATCTGTCTGCGGAAAACGAGGTAGTGGAATTTAAGGAAGCCAAAAACGATTTTCATTTTGAAAAAATTGGAATGTACTTCTCTGCCCTTTCAAACGAAGCCAATTTAAAAGGATTGCCTTATGCGTGGTTGGTGTTTGGCATTGAAAATAAGCACCGGCATATTGTAGGGAGTAATTATCGGCATACTAACCGGGCAGCATTAGACAGCTTAAAAAGTGAGGTAGCCAACAAAACAACGAACCGCATCACCTTTATAGAAATCCACGAGGTTTTATTGGCTGAAGGCAGAGTTGTGATGTTTCAGATTCCGGCAGCGCCACAAGGTTACCCCGTTGCCTGGGATGGTCATTATTACGGAAGGGACGATGAAGAGCTAAGCCCTTTAAACCTGGAAGAAATAGAACGCATCCGAAAACAGGTGGCACAGATAGACTGGAGCATAGGAGTCATTCCAGAAGCAACGGTTGAAGATTTAGACCCGGCTGCTATTATTGCGGCTCGTAAGAACTTTATAATTAAAAATCCAAGGCTGGCAACAGAAGTTTCAGGCTGGAGCGACGAAATGTTTTTGAAGAAGTCAAAACTTACTATAAATGGGAAACTTACAAGAACCGCTATTATCTTGTTAGGTCTTCCGGAGTCGGAACACTTTATAAGTCCAGGCTTAGCCCGCATTACCTGGGAGTTGAGAGATGCTCACAATACAAGTAAAGACTATCAGCATTTTTCGTGTCCTTTCATTTTATCTGTAGATGAAGTGTATTTAAAAATCAGGAACCTTAAATATCGGTATGCCAAGGTAGATACCTTGTTTCCGGATGAAGTAGATCAATACGATGTATTTACAATTAGAGAGGCATTGAATAATTGTATCGTTCATCAGGACTATACCCAAGGTGGTCGCATTAATGTTACAGAACATGAGGATGGCAAATTGATCTTTAGTAATGAAGGAGAATTTTTACCGGGCTCGGTAGAGTCTGTTTTAGAAAGTGATGAGCCACCGAGATTTTATAGGAATGCTTTTCTTGCACAAGCTATGGCTAATCTCAATATGATTGACACAGTGGGCAGTGGGATTAAGCGCATGTTTCAAAAGCAGCGAGACCGTTACTTCCCCATGCCAGATTATGACCTCTCCCGGAAGATGGTAAAAGCTACGCTTATTGGTAAAATCCTAGATATAGAATATGCAAAAGTTTTGGCTCGCAATCCGGAGTTAACGCTTGAAGAAATAATGATGCTTGATAAAGTGCAAAAGAAAAAAGATCTGGACGATCATGAACTTCTTCAACTAAAAAGAAAAAAATTAATAGAGGGCAAGAAGCCAAATTTTATTATTTCGGAAAACGTAGCAGTCAGCACAAAACAGATGGCTAATTATATAAAGCTTAGAGGAGAGGATAACGCTTATTATAAAAAAATTGTTTATGAACTGATCTGTAAGAATAAAACTGGGACAGATAAAAAGGAAATTAGAGAATTGTTATCTAATAAATTACCTGAAATTATTACCGACAAGCAAAAAGAGTATAAGATGTCTTATATATTAAGAAGGTTGAAAGAAGAAGAAAAGATTGAAAACAATGGCACTGATGCTGCTCCCAATTGGATTCCAAAGTCTTCTTAGAATTGCAAGGGAATCACAAGAGATTTCCAAGAGATTTCCAAGAGATTTCCAAGAGAAGTTTTGTAACACTTTATTATTTAATCACTTATCCAGTGTTTTTACATTGTAATCTCATCTGATAAACAAAAGTCTAAAAAAGCATAAAACGATATTCATCTTGTGATAGCGTTTCCAAAATCATCAGCCATTATAATCATACAGTGGAATATTGTATGCCAAAAAATTTCCTTACCCTAAACCTTAGGCTTAACGACCATTTAAATTGTCAGATATTTTCATAAGTTTGTTGTTACCGTTTAAAATTTAAGTCAAAAATTTTATTGTAAACCAATCACTTACAAAGGTGCTATAAAAAATAACCATGTAATATTTTGGCTGATAAGTTTCAAAACTCCATCTTCGCGCCTCAATTTTTAAAAGTTACGAGGATGGTCGTAACGCAAAACAAAATTCATGAGCAAATTACATTTTACAACAAAGCATGCGAATGCGGCTACCGTACAACATAATTGGCATGTTGTGGACGGTACCAATCAAACCGTGGGACGTATGTGTGCCAGAATTGCAGCAATATTACGCGGCAAAAACAAGGCATACTACACCCCTCACGTTGACTGTGGCGATTATGTCATCGTTATCAACTGTGATAAAGTAACTTTTACCGGCAACAAACTTGATGAAAAGCTTTATGATCATTACACGGGTTATCCTGGTGGTCGTAAAGAAGAAGTGGCTAAAGATCTTTTGAAACGCAGACCAGAAGTAATCATTGAAAGAGCTGTAAAAGGCATGTTACCTAAAAACCGTTTAGGCCGCCAGATGTACAAAAAATTATTCGTGTATGTAGGCGATCAGCATCCCCATATTGCACAATCACCTAAAGAATTGAAATTCTAAAATTTCAAATTTCAAAATTCAAAATTTTCATAATGGAAAAGCAAACAAATGGTGTTGGCCGACGTAAAGAAGCTGTAACGAGAGTGTTCGTTAGCAAAGGATCGGGCAGCATTATAGTTAATGATAAAGATTATAAGACATACTTCCCGCTTGTTTATTTACAAAACCAGGTAGAAAGACCATTAAAAACAATTGGTGCTGCGGACAAATTTGATATCAAGATTAATGCAACCGGTGGTGGCGTTAAGGGACAGGCAGAAGCAGCTATGCTCGGTATTGCAAGGGTAATGATTGAGCTGAACCCTGAGGTTCGTCCTTTACTTAAGGCAGCAGGTTTATTAAAGCGTGACCCTCGTTCTGTAGAGCGTAAGAAATTCGGTCATAAAAAAGCCCGTAAGAGCTACCAGTTCTCTAAGAGATAAGCATAGCTATCAGCCGTCAGAATAAGCTATCAGTTTTAGCACCTGATTGCTGAAAGCTGAGGTCTGACTGCTAAAAAACATTCATTCAAATCATTCAATCATAATTCATGGAACAAAATACTTCCCTTCAACAGCAACTACTCGATGCAGGTGTACATTTTGGTCACCTGAAGAAGAAGTGGAATCCCAAGATGTTGCCCTACATCTTTGCTGAAAAGAAAGGGATTCACATCATTGATCTTAATAAAACTACTGAAGCCTTGCAGGAAAATGCAGCGGCTTTAAAACAAATTGCCCGCAGCGGTAAAAAGATCCTTTTTGTCGGTACTAAAAAACAGGCGAAAGATATCGTTACAGAATGTGCGCAGCGTGTAAACATGCCTTATGTAACCGAACGTTGGTTGGGTGGTATGCTTACAAATTTCAATACGGTTCGTAAGAGCGTAAAGAAAATGCAAAGCATTGAAAAGATGTTGGGAGATGGAACATTGGATTCTATTACAAAAAAAGAACGCTTAACGCTTAGCCGTGATAAAGAAAAGATGGAAAAGGTTTTAGGTGGTATTGCTCAATTGGGCCGTGTACCTGCTGCTTTGTTCCTGATTGATATCGGGCATGAACATATTGCATTAGCAGAAGCCAAACGCCTGGGTATTCAAACTTTTGGTATTGTTGATACCAATTGCGATCCTAACAAGGTTGACTTTTCTATTCCTGCCAATGATGATGCTACTAAGTCTATCGCAATCATTACTAACTACATTGTAGCTGCTATTGCAGAAGGTTTGGCTGAACGCCAGGCTGCTAAAGATGAAGAAGGTGATGATGGAAGCGGGGATGACGATAAAGAAAAGAAAGCATCCCGTCTTGAAGCCGAAGCACAAGCCGAAGGCGGTCGTGGACGTGGAGGCCGTGGTGGTGTAGGCGCTGGTCGTGGTGGTGCCGGCGGTGCACAAGGCGGTGGTCAAAATCGTGGTGCCGGTGGTGGTGGCAACCAGGGAGGTGGTGCACAACAAGGCGGCGGTCGTGGCCGTAGTGGTGTAAGCCGTGGAAGCGGACCAGGCGGCGGCGGTGGATTCCGCAGACCAGGTGGTGGAAGATAATGTGACGATCTGCTAATTAGCCAATGTGTCAATTAGCTGATGTAATACAGATGCTTCCCTTAAGTTTTGAAAAGATCTTTAAATATAGAGTTGGAATAATGTTACCAGCAGTAGTGCTTATGGCATCGTCTGTTGCGTCGCACCCTTCAACTACAGTAATATATTGAACATAGTGTGGCTTGTCATTAAAGAACTACAAACCATAAACTACAAACTATAAACTATTACACATGTCTACTGTAACAATTACAGCGCAGGATATAAACAAGCTTCGTCAGGCAACTGGTGCGGGCATGATGGATTGCCGGAAAGCATTAACAGAAACAAGTGGCGATTTTGAAGCAGCCATTGATTGGTTGCGCAAGCAAGGCCAAAAAGTAGCTGCCAAACGCAGCGATCGTGAAGCAAAAGAAGGTGTAGTAATTGCTAAAACCACGGCAGATAATAAGACAGGTTTTATTATTACTATTTCTTCCGAAACAGATTTTGTTTCTAAAAATGCAGACTTCGTAACCTTTGCTCAAAGCATTGCTGATGCTGCTGTGGCAAACAACGTAAACAGCGTTGAAGAACTTAATGAAGTAATGGTAAATGGAGCTAAGGTATCTGATCTGATCAATGATAAATTAGCGTCTATTGGTGAAAAGATAGAAGTTGCAAGATTCGTAAAAATCGAAGCTCCTTATGTTGCCTCCTATATTCATGGCGCTAATCGTATGGGTGTGTTAGTAGGCTTCAATAAAGATGCTGGTGAAGCTGGCAGGGACGTGGCTATGCAAATTGCAGCTATGAATCCTGTAGCAGTTGATGAAGCCTCTGTACCAGCAGATGTGGTGGCAAGAGAAAAAGATATTATCCTTGATGTCATCAAACAAGATCCTAAAATGGCTGGAAAGCCACAGGAAATGCTTGAAAAAATTACGCAGGGGAAATTAAATTCTTTCTTTAAAGAAAGCACATTAACTGCTCAGGCTTTTGTAAAAGACAGCAACAAATCAGTAGGTGATCATTTAAAGAGTGTAGATAGTGAGTTGAAAGTAATTGAATTTAAGCGTGTCGCTTTAGGTTAAGTTATCAGCTTTAAAATATATAAGCCAGGATTTATGTCCTGGCTTTTTTTGTGCTTACTGCTTGCCTTTATAAGCGGGTTATGATTAAGCAAGCTTAAATCCTGATTCTTAAACCTACCGTGGGGAACGAACGTTTGTATACCGAATTATACTTTAATACTTCTGTTTTTTCCATGCCCATAGTTATACTCATTGCTTTTGCTTTTCTCTTATTTTTTGAAGAAGCTGTGAATAGATAAATGCCGCCAACAACGCATGCCCCACTAAGCAGGTATGCGCCTGTGTAAGGTTTGTGTTCTTGCTCGTATGTACCGGCTGATATAAGATAAAGGAAACCCCCACCAACCGTTTGCGTTGCATCTGCTACCAAAGTAATTAGTAGCCCGGCAGTTCCCCATGCAGTCAGGACCCAGGCACCGGTCTTTTGAGCTTTACTTCTTTTCAAATAGCCGGCTTTTGACAGTATTTTATTTGATAGTGAGTCTTGGGCCAGAGATGAAAGTGCAAGGGTAATGAATAAAGACAAGAGCATTGTATTTCGCATACCATTAGTTTAAATGATTGATAAATGAAGACCCGTTAACTACTGCTTTTTCTTAAAATAATTGTAGTACTGAAAACGTAAAGAAGGGAATGAGTTTCTATATCTATCCCATTCACCGGGAAGTAAATAAGTTATGCCTGCATCAATCGTCCATCCATTGTTTCGGCGTTTCGATCTTAAATCTAACCCTGCCGAAAGGGTTACGCCTACATCATCTCCTGCCGGAAAATAATTGATCCCTTGCCTGAAAAACCAAATTCTGCGATTGGTTTTTTCAATAAGATTACCGAAGTACAACCTATGTTCGGCATTAAACGAAGGCCATACGCCACCCAAGGTTGGCCCTATGCCAGCCGACATTCCCAACTGATTATGCTTTCCTAAATCAAATGAAATTCCTGCATGTGCTAATTCAGGGACCGACAAGCCAATTACAATTCTTGTTTTAGTTAATGTATCCATTTGGGTCCTGGCTAATAATGCGGTAAAAGAAAAAACAATTATGGTAAAAATGTGTTTCATTTTGGCTGTTTGTTTTTATGATCATTTGTTTCCAAAAGAAGAGCTGCCGTTTTCTTCGTTGTAGTTTTCTGATATCGTAAAGCTAAAAGGCCTCACAAGGCTTTGCTAATTGAATTATCCGAGGCGAATGCATTCATTTGCAAGAATTACTAATCTCCTTTAATGAAATATTTTTACACTCCCTTGCAGAACTTGCATTTTAAAAAAGGACTAGATTATGGAACAATACAACGGCTATTTTGAAGCTAATAAAGAGCTCTGGAACCAACGCGCCATGGTTCATAAAGTTTCTGCTATTTATGATCTTCCATCTTTTTTGGATGGTGCCACTTCTTTAAAAAATATTGAGTCAAAGAAACTCGTAGATATAAATGGGAAAAAGATACTTCACCTGCAATGTCATTTTGGAATGGATACACTTTCTCTTGCCAGGATGGGCGCTGAAGTAACCGGTATAGATATATCTGATAAAGCCATTGAAGAAGCAAGAAAGTTGAATGAACAATTAGGATTGAATGCAAAGTTCATTTACTGCAATGTGTATGAGCTACCAACTTTATTAAACGAAGAATTTGATATTGTATTCACATCCTATGGCGTGATTGGCTGGCTACCTGACTTATCAAAATGGGCAGAGATTATAAACCATTTTTTAAAGCCCGGTGGCTTTTTTTACATGGCCGAATTTCATCCGGTGGTTTGGATGCTTGATGAAAATTTTGAAAAAGTAAAATATTATTACCATAACCAGGAGTTAATCCAAATGGATTCGGATGGTACTTATTCCGATCCTAATGCCGCTGTTGCAGGAAAGGAATATTCTTGGAACCACAGTATTAGTGAAGTTTAAATGTCTTGCTTAATTAAAAGCTTCAACTTCATTTTTTCAATGAATATTCTTACTCGCCATACCCTTGTTTTAATAATGTAGTGCAAGACGTTGATGGCAATTGGCGTGTCAGGGGAATGGAAGATAAAATACCAATGGTGTATTCTTTAAAGGCAAGCAGGAATGGCAATAGTGATAGGAAATGGGCAATAGTGAAGGGTGAATAGGCAATGCCAATTGTGAGCAGACATGCAATTACAAACTGCAAACTATTAACTGCAAACTTACTTTGCATCCAATATAACCGGTGCATTCCTCCCTCCTGTCATGATAATTTTTGCATTTTGAGATTTGGCAATCTCCATGGTTGCTTTTATTTGTTCATATTGCAACTGCTTATCGGTTAGGCTTTCGCTAATGATGCGCTGGTAATCGGCAATACCTTGCGCTTCTACTCTTTTTCTATCTGCTTCCTGTCTTTCTTTGGCTAATACAAACTGCATTTTTTGTGATTCCTGTTCGGCCTGTATCTTTTGCTCAATCGTTCCTTTTACGGCAGCAGGAAGCGTAATATTTCTTACCAGCAAATTTTCCAGCAGCAGCCCACGGCTTTTAAAATCTGCTTCTATGCCTTTAAAAATACGGCTTTGAAATTCATCTCTTTTAGTAGAGTATAAGGAAATAGCTTCATAATAAACGGCATTATCCCGAATGCGGGTTCTGGATATGGGACGAACAATTTTATCCTCGTAATCATTTCCTGTTTCCCTGATTAGCCTTGGTGCTTCTGTTGGAATAACACGGTATAAAACAGTAAGGTCTATAGTTACTTCAAGACCATCGGAGGTAAGTACCTTTATTGCGTCATCACCCGCTTTATGCCCTTCATCATTTATACCACTCATTGTGTAGTTTAATGTGCGTACATCCAGCCTTTCAATTTCATAAAGAGGGTTTATAAAATTTAAGCCACTGCTCAATACCTGGGGCTGCACTTTGCCAAAAAGCTTTTTCACGCCAACCTGGCCTGCATCAATCTGTACAAAAGAACTGGTGATGACACCAAGAATTACAAAGCCAATAGCAATGTATCGTCCTATACTACCAACACCTGAAAGATTAGGTAAAGGACGAATAGCAAAGGAAGCAACCAGTATAATTATACCCAGAATAATCAACATCATAGCACTTAAATTTGAATGAATGTAGTTAAGAACCGTAACGATTGAATAAATGTTTTACCTGTAACCAACACCAGGCGGTGAATGGCATAATAATAACGGTAAAAAGGGATAGATATCCCAACCAATTCCATAAAGTAAGTATAAAAAGAAAAAGATAGATGGGATAGGATATTAATAGAAGGCCTGTTAGTACGGAATCATAATGATCGCTTTTTTTGAAAAATATTTTGGTTACAAGCTGGAATAAGAAAAACAAAGGAGCATGCAATAGCCAGCCAATAATACCAGGGATAAATAGTAAAGCTGTTTTTATAGCATCTGCAATAATGGGGAAAAATTTTTGGGCTTCGTCAGGGCTATTAGCTTCGTAAACCAAAGGATGCAGTTGCAATTGAAGTTGTTCATTAAAGTCATTAAAACGTTTTCCACTGCTATCATTTTCCAACAGCGATGATTGCAATAAAGGTTCGCCAAAATTCAGGTGAATAATCTTTCCGAAACTTTTAAAGCTATCATAATTAAAGCCAAGTGGAATCACTTTTAAATCAATGTTTTGCTCCCAACTACTTTCAGCCAGGCGTGCAGTGCCCTTGCGTAGTGGCCTGAGGTGCCACTCATTTATGCAGGCAGCTTCGCTAAAAATAAGTACGCTACCTCCTTTTTTAAAAACATCATGGCAGGCGGCAAATGTTTTATAATTGCTGCCAAGGTTATGTACCCCCTCGCTGGTGCGGTATACAGGCAGCAGTTTCAGGTTCTTTAAAATGAAACTAATAGGTTTGTTGGGGAATGCATCTCCGCGGGCAAGGGAATATAATGCACCATCAAACAGCGTAGTTAATATAATACCATCTAAAAACGAATTGGGGTGATTAGCCGCAAAGAGAACCGGCCCTTTAAGTTTCAATACCTCCGGCTTATTAACAACAATTTGTTTGCAGTAAATCTTGATGGCCAGCCTTGCATAAATTTTAATTAAACTGTAAAACACGTGGGGAAATTATGAAATTCTGGGTTGATAGATAATAGCTGGCATTGAGAGAACCTTAATCTGCAATCTGCAATAAGAAGGGGCGTACTTTGTACCTCGTCGCTTAGCCTCATAGTATTACCGAACGTAAAAGTGTGCGACGCAATAGAAGTTGAGCAGAATTACCTAAGTTGGTTACCATAATTATCATTCTATTATCTTCGCAAAGTATCAAATAAAAATTGTGTATGCTGCCTAAATTCAAACGCATTTTGCTAAAGCTTTCCGGTGAATCTTTAATGGGTGATAAGAGTTTTGGCTTTGATACGGCTGTTTTAGGGCAATATGCCAGGGATATAAAATCGATAACGGAGTTGGGTGTACAAGTGGCAGTAGTAATAGGTGGTGGAAATATTTACCGCGGTATGAACGAGGCAGAAACCGGCATTGAAAGAGCGCATGGAGATTATATGGGTATGCTGGCTACTGTAATTAATGGAATGGCACTGCAGGCAGCTTTGGAAAAAGCAGGCGTTTATACCCGCTTGCAAAGTGCTATTAAAATGGAGCAGATTGCAGAACCCTATATCCGTCGCAGGGCCATCCGCCATCTCGAAAAAGGACGGGTAGTTATTTTTGGAGCAGGTACGGGTAATCCATATTTTACTACCGATACTGCCGGCTCGTTAAGAGCTATTGAAATAAAGGCTGAGGTGATTATGAAAGGTACAAGGGTAGATGGTATTTATACTGCAGACCCTGAAAAGGACCCTACAGCCACCAAATACGGCACTATAACATTTTCTGAATGCATCTCCCAAAAGCTAAATGTAATGGATATGACAGCTTTTACTTTATGCATGGAGAACGAACTTCCTATTGTTGTTTTTGATATGAATAGTCCGGGCAATTTACGCAAAGTAGTAACTGGCGATAAAGTAGGCACACTGGTTACTGCTTAATAATGTTTCCGGGGAGGCCGCAGACTTACCAGATTTAAAAAAAAAATGGTAGTTTGTTTTCTGAAATTCTTAAGCTAACTGCATGATTCTTGTAGCCTTCAATCTTACCCTTGTTGAAATAATTATCCTTCAAATTGGTGCTGTAATTTTAGGCATTACTATTTATTTTTTTTGGGTAAGTAACAAATCATTGTCAGCAACGTTGAGGCATAGTAAAAGTCAATTGCGAATTGTTCCAAAGAAAAAAGTTTGGGAACGCATGACGCTAAAGCCAGACAAGCTTGAGGAACTGCAGCAGCATATCAGTGATTTTAAAATAAATAAAACTAAGACCGCGCCTTCCAACCCCTCTAATTTACCACAGCATGAGGGATTAGATCTTAACTCTATTGGATCTTTAAAAGATACTGTATTGCGCCAGCAGCTTACTTTAAGTACGTTGTTAACTAAAATTGAAGGAATTGAAGATGAGGCCAACCATAAAAAAGAATTGAGGTACGAAAATGAAGAGCTGCAGGAGAAAATAGAAAATCTTGAGCTAGAACTTGAATCGAAGGAAAGTGACATAAAAAGGCTTAAGCAACAGGAGGCAGTGGCCCAACAAATGGCTTTGAGGATAGATGAAGTATATAAAGAGTTTGACTTGCTGCAGCATAAAATTGTTTCGCTTGAAAAAGGTGCAGCACGTGCTAATGCGTTAACACTGGAGTTAGAAGATATAAAACAATCTTACGACCAACTGCATAAAGACATTGTTAGAAAACAGGAAAAATTAGAAGAGGCTATTGCAGAAAATCAGCGGCTTCATGCAGCCCTTGGCATTACAGAAGATAAGCTGTCTGAAGCAAACCTGCAAAGGCAACAACTAGCTAAGAAGGTTCAATTTCTGCAAGACATGAATAATGATATGCAGGGAATGTCTGAATCCAATCAAAAACTTCAAACCGAATTGCGAAGAATTGGTGAGCTTGAAAGCATGCTCAGTATGATCTCTGATGAAAGGGACCGTCTATTAACCAAGGGACATTAATTAGCTCAAGAGTGCTGTTACCAATATTGAGAACAGTTTGCAGTTAGCAGTTGTCAAACCCGGTTTTATTCAACGGGAGACGAAGTGAGCTTTAGCATCTTTTGCAAACTGCCAGCTCTTAACTGCAAACTGGGGTTAATTATATCTGCCTTGCTACCTTTGCTTTTTGTTTTATTATGGAAATAAAAATTGCCGATCTGCGCAGAGATTATTCTTCACAAACTTTATTGGAAGCTGATGTTGCATCGCATCCAATTGACCAATTTAATAAATGGTGGCAAGAGGCCATTGCCAGTGCCATTGATGAAGCCAATGCAATGACACTTGCTACAGCTTCATGCGATGGCATGCCATCTGCACGTATTGTATTACTAAAAGGGTTCTCGAACGAGGGGTTTTCGTTTTACACCAATTACAAAAGTTTTAAGGGTATTCAATTGGAAGAAAATCCTAAAGCCTGCCTCCTTTTTTTTTGGAAAGAACTGGAAAGGCAGGTTCGCATTACAGGGTTAGTTAAGAAAGTAGCAGAAGAAGAAAGTGACGAATATTTCAGGTCACGTCCTAAAAGCAGCCGGATAGGTGCTTTGGCATCGCCTCAAAGCCAGGTTATAGATAGTAGGAACTGGATAGATGAAAACTATATACAACTTTTTGAAGCATATAAAGAAAACGATCCTGAACGTCCAAAGCATTGGGGCGGCTACATTGTAAAACCTGTTATAATGGAATTTTGGCAAGGGCGGCCCGGACGTTTACACGACCGCATACAGTATACACTGGAAGAAAATGGCAACTGGAAAATAGAGCGACTTGCTCCGTAAGAAAGATATATTTCAAATAATAAATGTTGAATGAAGAGAATTCAAACTCTGTACTTCACTCAACATTTAAAATTATCATTCAAACTGATTATTCTACAACAAGTTTTTTAGCATTTGCCTGGTTAGCAGTTGCAGAAGTTTTTTTGTCGCTAGCTGGTCTTGTTTTTCCAAAAGATCCTTTAAAAATCTTTCCTTTTTTTGTTTTTTTATCTCCTCTACCCATTATTATACTATTTTATTTAAGTGCAAATCTCCGAAAATAGATTTAAAAAAAAGCCCTGTTGTTTGAACAGGGCTTAAATTAGTTGAAAGCGGCAATTACATTTTAGAAGCAAGCTCTTTGCCAGCCTTAAAACGGGCAACTTTTCTTGCTTTAATTTTAATTACTTCACCGGTTTGTGGATTGCGGCCATTGCGGGCAGCACGTTTAGAAACAGAGAATGTACCAAAGCCTACTAAAGTAACTTTACCGTTACCTTTCAGCGTTTTAGTTACTGCTTCAACAAAAGAATCTAATGTAGCATTAGCTTGTGTTTTTGTAATGCCTGCATCATCAGAAAGTTTGGCGATTAGTTCTGCTTTGTTCATGTTGGTTTATTAAAGTTTTATGAGTACGACAAATTTAACCGGTTTTTCGGTGCAACAAAATTATTAATGAATTTTTTATTTTCTTCAATGGCCTATAATCCTTATCTGGCAAGGTTTTGAAGGAATGATAAAAGAAATGGTTAATCAATTTATTTGTTACTGCAAGCTGAAAGCCTTGCCAGTGAAGCTTTTCAGAGGAGATCCCAGCAAACTTAGGCTGGGCTTGACTCTTGAGTTTGACACTTAATTTTCTAAATTCTTCTACAACTGAGTATTGGCGTGGGGTGCTGTTGGTTTTAGAAAAAAAAGTAGTGAGCCAACATTTATGCACATGCGATATTTTTATCTTGTTGGCATA
>JAYULK010000103.1:0-31196 GCA_043763635.1 Chitinophagaceae bacterium | reverse complement strand
TGGCTTTCAAATAAGCCCCCGGATGCAACAATTAATGACCTATTGCGGGCAGTTAGACAGCTATGAAAAAAGTAATGAAGTTCTTAAAGAAATGTTGCCCGTGCTCACTGCAATATGACTTTTGTGATTGGCCGCTATTTCTCCACTGATCAATGTGATCAAACATGTTGTTTCTTACCTGCTCATTATTGCGCATCATTAGTTTTATTTGCAAAACTAAATCGGCTCATCGTTGATGACAATATGTAGTTGGTCGGAGGGATACTTTGTAACGCTTACATATTAAGCAAGCGGGCAAAGAAAAAGTTACTGCTAACAAGAAGATTATACTGCTTGCTAGTCGTTTAACCCCTTTCCATTTAAAATTTGCTCTATGCATTTTTTCACTCTCGACTCCCGGGTTTTGGAGTTTTTAGGAGCAGAAAAATGTAGCATATATCCTCTTTGCCGCCCAGGCGTTAATGCATTAAAAGCGTTTTTTAAGGTAGGGCTTTCATCTAATTTCTTCTGAAATTCTTTAGCAATTTTAAATTCTGTAGTTTTTTTTAAATCCACTTTCAAACCGGCTTTCTCAACTTCAATGGCTTCAAAAATATAGGCTTTCAGGATGGCTTCTTTCTCAGCTATTTCCTGAACAGCGGTAAAACGTATCTGGCGTGCCGCCTGTACATTCTTTGTTTGTTGAATTAAAATACCATTAGTATCATTTAACAAAACACCCTTGAAAAACAAAAGCGCACAGTATTCTTTAAACACGTGTATTAAAACAATGTTGCTTTTTGCAAACATGTAACAAGGAACACCCCACTTTAATTCTTCAGTAAGCCCACAGCTAATAACAATTGTTCTTAGTTTTTCTTTTTCCTGCTGCCACTGCGTTTTTTTAAAATAAAAATCAACTTTAGGATTCATTAGTATCTGATTAGCTTTTATCATGGAATGCCTGTGATATTTTGATTTTGTTTTTTTATTTCAAATCAGGGGTTCTTCATTTAATATTTGATACTGAAGCTTGAATCATTATGTTTTCAATGCCCTGGCTTCGATAGCAATTACATTTGGAACAAGTATTTTATTTTGGGATTACAGATGTATCTATTAATTCTTTCAGAACTTTCAAATCAATCTCTTCCAGCTTATTTATATAGAGGCAACCTACCCCGGTCTTATGTTTGCCAAGCTTTACAAGAGCCGTCGCATGATCCTTAAAATCCACGTTAAAGTATAACGACAGACTAGCTTTACGTGGAGAGAATCCTACCCGGAACCAGTCAACTTCTCTGCCGGTAGCGGGGCTTTTGTATCTGACATTTCCAAAACCAATGATAGAGCTGCCCCATATTTTCGGTTCTTCGCCTGTTGCTTTTTTCATCATTTTCAAAATCACAAAACTGTCTTTGCGCTTTTGCTCATCCTTCACATTGTTGATAAAATCTTCCACGCTTGCAGGTGTTTCTTTCGTTTTAATTTCTGCTATTTTGCCCATAAGAAACTTGTATAACCGGTTGTTATAAATATAGGTTCAATTGTTTTGTTCCGGGTAACATTTAGATATGTAGCGATCCCCGAAATCCCCTTGCGCCATAATATGATTCGGCACTGTTATGATACACGAAGACATAGCCATAGCGCCTATCAGCAAAAAGGGCACCACTAAGAATTCTTATGTCATCAGGCGTTTTTATCCAGCTTGATGTTTTTGTATCAAAATTTCCAAGTTTTTGCAGCTCCCGGTATTGTTCTTCGTTTAATAGTTGAATGCCCATGTCAGCGGCCATATCTAAAGCGTTGTTTCCCGGCTTATGCTCTTTCCTTAACCTCAATGCTTCACCATCATAACAAATGCTTCTGCGACCCATGGGACTTTCAGGTGAACAATCATAAAACATATACCCGCCTGCTTTTGTATCCTGACTAACCACATCGGGTTCACCTCCGGTGCATTCCATTTCATTGAGCGACCACAGTTTTTCATAATTGGCTTCAAGCCTTGCTTGTACATTAGCCCATTGTATATTCTTATGGCGGTTCATGTTTTTCTCAAAACGTACTTTCAATGTGTTAAGCAGTTCTTCATGTTGGTTTGGTGATAGCGTATGCTTCCTGCTCTTTGTCATGATGAATTATTTTATATATCCCCTGTGTAACGTTCTGTGTAAACCTCATTGCAAGTATAGCCGGAGGAGGAGAATTCCTGCCTTCCATTGAATCGGTTTATAAAATTTTAATTATTTCTTTCAGCCTAATAGATATTGTTAAGTCCCCGCTTTTTGAATAACATATTACCTAGGCCTTCTTATTCAAGTATGTTTAAGTCCTTAAATACAGACTTTGTAATTTCTTTCCTACAACTTCCGAAATTTGAATTGCTATGTTTTCGGTTTTGCAAAAGCCGTGTCGCAAAAAAATAGACTGCATTTTCCTTTTTTAGATAGCCAACCCACCAACCCATATTTATTCCATTTTCTCTTGACCAGCCGGTTTTGGAATGAATAGTATATCCTTCGTTCTGTTCAGTTATCATTACTCTCTTTACTATTTCAATGTTTCGTTTTGAAAAAGGCAGGTTCTCCTCGTAAAAGTTTTTAATAAACGCTACCTGGCTTACAGGCGAAATAGCAAAGGCGCCAAAGTTCCAAAAATCCGTGTCCTTTTGAGAAAGGTCAAGATTTCCATAATGGCAAAGCCTCAAATACTTTTTATAATTCTCTTTCCCTATTTTTTTTGCTAATTCCACAAAAACCCAACCAGCTGAAACCTCGAAGGCTTCTTTAACTGTCATGTCATGATAAATTTCAGGTCTGTAACCATATTTTAAAGTGTCTGTACTTTTTACCCATTTCACTATTTCATTTTCGTCTGTAATTGCCTTTGTTTCCAATGCAATCAGCAGATTAATTATTTTGAAAGTTGATGCAGGTAATGTTTCTTTCCTTGTTTCAATAGTGTCAGACAAAATCCATTGTCGTTTATTATTGTCAAAAATTGATACTGAACCCTCTACATTACAGTTGTAAAAATATTTTTTAAAATCCTGCCTTAATATTATCGTGTCACTACCTAATGCAATGGCATTGCTTGTTACTATACTGTTTGATGTACAATAGAAAAAAAGCCCAATAGGTGAGAGCCATAAAATCAAATGTCCTAACCTCATTTTAATTGGGCGTTATGCTTCTGAATATCGTTGCTTACAATGATTATTATCATTGATTTGTTAATGACATCTTTCCAATTTCCCATTCTTTATAGATTTGCAACCTGTGATACAAATGGTAATTATGCTAAGGCAAACAGATAATTTCCGTTCATTGGTTTAAAGCGCTTTTATATCCGCCGAACTTTTTACGGCCTTCGATTATATAAAATGACTGAGCGTGTAAAAAGAACAATCACCATTGCCTAGTCAAATCTATATCCTTGCAGTTTCTGTAACACTCCTCATTTTTAATACTAGAGAGCTAATAGTAGTAGCACATAAATCCGCTACACCATTCGCTGAACTATTTTAAAGCAAAGGCCATATACCATCCACCAGGCTTGTTACCTCTTGCTCCTCCAACTGCAAGGGCCACATATTGTTTTCCATTTACTTCGTAGGTAACAGGTGCTGCAAAGCCACCGGCGGGCAGTTGATATTCCCAAACAATTTTTCCTGTTTTTTTATCGAAAGCCCTAATGCGTTCATCCTTTGTGGAAGCAATGAATATTAATCCGCTTGCTGTTACAATAGGCCCGCCGTAAGTTTCTGTGCCTGTTATTGGAACACCTTTTTTTGTTAGCTCCGGAAACTCGCCTAATGGGACTTTCCATAAATATTCACCGGTATTTAAATCAATAGCATTTAATGTACCCCATGGCGGCTTTATGGCATTGTAGCCATCCTGGTCTACAAACCTTCGCCAGTTGCTGGCTACGTACGCCGGCTCGTAAGGAAAGTCTGCCTTCTTTGCTACAGCCGTATCGGGTGTACTATGTTTACCCAAAGATTTTTCGGCTTTCTCCCTGTTTAATAAAAAATCGGTTATGGTACTTCGTTCTTTATCGGCTAAATGTTGAAATGCCGGCATGCGGCCACTACCATTTTTTATAATGGCCATTATTGCATCGGGCGTACGTTTTTTACCAATGCCTAACAAGGATGGAAATATGGAACCGCTTCCTTTTCTATCGGCACCATGACAGACTGCACAATTTTTACTGTATAAGCTTTTGCCGGGTGAAAGCTTTTGAAGTTCCTTATTACGGGCCTTCACATCTTCCATCATTAGCTCCCAAAAATCATGGTTGGCATTTTGATAAAGAATACCATCTGGATCAACTGAGTTTCCTCCCCATTCTGCACCGCCGCTATAACCTTGCAATAACGTGCCTTTTACCGTTGGCGGCTGAAATTTACTTTGCATCAGGCCAAACTCCTGCCAGCGCTTTTTTACATAATCGTGTGCCTCCGGCGAAATGTTGGTGATATCATCCTCTGTAAAAATCTGGCGTGCAAAAGGCAGTGGCTTTAATGGAAATTTCTGCGTCGGGTAAGGATGCTCACCGGGCAGTCCTCCTGTTGTGGGAACAGGGCGTTCTTCCACAGGAAACAGTGACGTGCCTTTATCACGGTCAAGCACATATACCAATCCATCTTTTGTTGCCTGCACTACTACATCAACTTTTTTACCATTATGAGTTACAGTTGCAAGGTTGGGAGGGCATGGTATGTCGCGATCCCAAAGATCATGGTGGATGGTTTGAAAATACCATTTCAATTTACCCGTTTCCGCATCTAATGCTAAAATGCAATTAGCAAAAAGGTTGGCTCCCTGGCGGTCGCCTCCATAAAAATCAGCCGAAGGAGAACCGGTACCAAGATATACCAAACCTCTTTTTTCATCCAATGCCATACCGCTCCAGTTGTTGGCTGCACCAATCTTTTTATAAGCATCTTTTGGCCAGGTGTCATAACCTAATTCTCCCGGTTGGGGAATGGTATGGAACACCCATTTTAATTTGCCTGTTACTACATCAAAGGCCCGTATATGGCCAGGTGCTGCATCGCCACCTTCTGATACGCTTGAGCCTAACACCACAGTATTTTTATAGATAACACCCGGGGAAGTAGCAGTAACAGAAAGCTCACTTACATCATGATTTAATTTTGAGCTAAGGCCCTGGTGTAAATCTACTCTACCATTATTACCAAAGTCTTTTATTACCTGGCCTGTACCTGCATTTATAGCATACAATGTAGCATACGCTGTATATAAAATGCGTTTATCATCGCCATCCTCCCAATACATTACACCCCGGTTTGAATTGAATTTTTGTACCTGTTTATCTGGTGTAAACTTCCAAACCTGTTTGCCTGTAGCAGCATCAATAGCAAAAAGCTTTAGCTTAGGGGTGGTGCCATACATAATGCCATTTACTACAATAGGCTGGCACTGTATTTCTTTGGCTCTTGAAGATGGATTAGCTGAATCTACCGGTTCCCTTGCATCATACATCCACGCTACCTGCAGGTTTTTTACATTGTCAATGTTTATCTGGCTTAAAGGTGAGTAACGATTACCCGCCTTATTGCCTCCATAAGCCGGCCAGTTTTTTCCTGCCTGCACAGTACGGTCTTTATCGCCTGCATTTTTACAGCCAACCGATAGTAATAAAATAAAAAATAAAAGCTTTGGCGCAATCTTCATTTAAATATTAGTTTATAATGTCGCAAATATAGAATTGGTAAAATATCTTCCAGCTAAACGTATCGCCAGGTTTGATTTCTATATGGGTATAAGGCTCGGGGCATACTGTTTTTTGAGCCGACCAGAATATTAATTTCAATAAGGGCCGGTCGCTTGTGATTCTTACTGCGGCGCCTGTTTTATGGTTTTCAACTTTTATATCATAATCTTTTGCGCCACTACCAAACCCCTGTAAAGAACCATAATAAAGATGATCGTTTTTTGTAAATTCTTTTAGAAATATAATTCTGTTGCCATCAATTTTTCCAAGGTCCTCTTTTACTGGCACCGCATTACTTAGTGGAAAAGGAAATTCTATCACGTGATCTTTTCCTGTGAGCTGATTATCCAGTACAAAAAAATTATGGTTGTATACATTGGTTTTAATGGTTTGTTTTCCTGTATTTTTTAAGGTGTGTGATATAACCATCTCAGGTTTACCTTTTATTAATTGTATCACTTTTTTGTATTCATAAGCATACTTTTCGTCGCTAAGCTTGTGATTAAATTCCACCTGGTCTTTTTTCTTTTTCACCTTCCATATACCGGGGTTTATAAGTTGGTAATAAGATGTAAAAGAATATTTAGTGTCAGCAGGTTTGGCCATCATACCTATCCCGATTTTAAGAAAGTTGCCACCAGGTTTTACTTCATCATAGCCAACTGGAAAAAAATCCTCAACCGGCCCCATGATGGCATCATGAAGGAAGGGATCGTATTTTTCCAGCCATTTTCCAAAGTAAGTATGCCCTTTATATTCGAGGTGTGGCATTACACCCGACCAATCAAATCTTGACCCGCGATAATAGCCCTCTTTATTATCAGGAAGGTAAATACGGGCATGAATTAATCCATTTGAAATTTGAGTTTGCGGAAATTGATCAAAGGGTTTTGCGCTTAATAAAAGCACACAAAAGGGGAAAATGATGATGCCGCGTTTTTTCATAACAAATTTTAAGTGATGCTTGCGGGATGTGACATGAGTGGAGCAAAGGTATCAACCAGTATGGTTTGTAATAATGTACGGTAACTATTATTTTTTCATTCTTTCTTTACTAACAGATTCCATCAAACCTCTTATATAACCCAGCGCAAATAAAATTCCTACATTGCTATAGCCTGCAAATTCGTTGGTATCACCAGCCATAGTAGGCACATGATCTGGCCGAATAGGCCCTTTAAAACCAATATCGTAATACGACTTCATGGCTGCATACATATCAATTTGCCCTTCATCATGAAAGGTTTCTTCAAACTTAAATTTACCGCCCCGTACATTGCGAAAATGAACGAAGTGTATTTTTTCCTTGCCAAAGTCTTTTACCAGTTTCGGTATATCGGCCCCCATGAGTGAGAAATTTCCCTGGCACATAGTAATGCCGTTATAAGGGCTGGGCTGTATTTTCAACATCCTTTTAAAATTATCAACCGTATTCATAATACGGCCAATGCCCTTAAGACTGTCAACCTGCGGATCATCAGGGTGCATAGCCAACTTCATTCCTATCTTTTCCGCTTCCGGCACTACTGCTTTTAAAAAATATTCTAAATTTTTCCAAAGCGCTTCTTTCGATACTTCACCATATTGTGTAAGAGGCTCGTTCTTTACATCTTCATAATCAAAGGCCGTCATTAAAGCGCCGCCCCGGCCGGGCTTTGCTTTGTTGGTTCTGTACCATCCAATCACAGGCATCCAGTTATAGCATATCACATCTACGCCACCGTATTGCTTTAAGTTCTTCATAAAGGTGATAAAATTGGCTATCTCTTCATCTCTTCCCTCCAGACCCAATTTTATTTTGTCGCCAAGCGAGGGCGGCCCTTCCACAACATTCCACTTAAGGCCGGCTTTTTCCCAGGCTTCTTTGTTAGCCGAAATTGCTTTAGGATCCCAGGGCTTCAGATCGCCCAGTTTTCTTACACCTGTTACAGCGCCAAACACATCCAGTTGTTTTGTATACGCTATTCTTTTTTCTTCAAGTCCCCTAAAGTAAGCTTCACTCAATTGCATTCCTGCGTCTTTCACATACTCACCAACGATTGTAGCATCGGCAGCTTCTGCTTTTGCAACCAACGACCCAAGACTTGCCAAAGAGCCGGCTGCAGCCAGCGAGGCAGTTTTTTTTATAAAGTCTCTGCGATTATCCTTCATAACTTTTGTATTTGTTCACTGGTTTTTTCTAATAACTTAAATTAACGACTATAATCTGAAAAAAGCACAAAGGGTTTGAGATATTAAGGATAGACTTCATAATAGTTTTGCATGATAGAATGCAGGATTTAACCAAAGTTTCGTTAACCTAAAGTAGTTAGCAGATGAACTTATTAGCGGTTATTATTTTAACGTGACAAGAGCTTAATGAACCGCTGCTGTATACCAGACCTGTATGTATCCGGTGTTAAAGGCGTACCTCATCACCTATAACTGGTGAGGCCATCTGCTTGATTACCGCTGTCTTGTTTTGTTAGTGTTCAATGTATTCAATGGTAATAACATCGTCAAAACTCCGCACCTCTTTATGTTGTGTATTTGCCTGATATTCCTTTTTCGTTTCAATAACAATCGTAGAATTGTCTTTCCACCGGGCCTTAATGTCTGGGCAGATTCCGCTTGTCCCGTAAACAGCGCCACCGGCAGTAGGAAATTCAACTGCTACGTAAGTTGAAGCATGTTTTCCATCGCTCCACTGCGCTACACGCAACTTGCGTTTGCCGTCAGGTGAAGTCGCTTCCAGTTCCTCAAAGTATTTGGGTTTTGGGCCGCTGAAAATTTTTATCGTAATTTCCTCAATGGCGTCTTGCTCAACTCTGCTGATAACCTCCAGGTATTCGCCTTTCCTTTTACCGGAAATTTCATTTGTCTGTTTAGAATAGTTAGTAAGCAGCACCTTGAGCTTTTCAACTTCCTCTCTGTTAACTGATGTTTCATGCAAGTAGTGAAACATCGTACCAATGTGATTGAACTCTTTTTGGCTGCGAATTTCATTTTGTGCAACAATAGCTGCAACACGCTTACTTAAATCTTCAAAGATATCAATATCATACCCAGTCTGTTCTTTGATGTATGGCGCAAAAGCCAGGTTAGCACTGTTTTGTAGTCTTTTGGTTAGACTTACAAGTCGCTGTTGCAACCTGTCTATTCTGCGTTGTTTGAAATATTTTTCGATTTGTATTTTCTGTTGCTGATAGTATTCGGTAATAGGGTTGTATTGGTCATAAACGAAACTTCCACCTAAATGCTGCTCCAGATAATCCAATGTAGCTAATAAGACGGCTCTGTGTCGCTCCAGTTCTGGTTGTTTCTGTTCGTGTGTCAATTCTTGTCAGTTTTGAATTGAAAGCTGCCTTTAATAAGGTTTTGATAAACGTTTTATTACCCGTTGGGTTGCCGCCCTAATTCATTATGTCAAACTTATGAATAAGCTTTTGCATTTGTTGTCCTTTTCTTTTTCGTTTTGGTCAGGAAACTCATAGCAATGTTCATTATTATGGCTGCCGTTTAATGATCAACTTTAAATGATTACTGCAAGCTTACGGGCTGTTGCACTTATGGCTATGACCCAGTCTTTCCATAAACGCTCTGTCTCCTCAAATAAGACCTGGCCCAGCTGTATAAAGCAAGCTGGCATAAATTTTACAGTATACCCATAAACTAAACAAAAAGGATTATGGCAAACATAGACGTACAAAAGAAAAAATCAAACCCGCTTCCCTGGATTCTCTTATTGCTTTTGATTGCCGCAATAGCGGGCTATTTTATCTGGCGTAATATGAACAATCCTGCTGGCACAGCCGCTACCACTACAGATACAACAATTACCCGATCAGATACTACCATTAGAACAGATACCACAAGACAATAATTTTTAAAACGAAAGCATTGCTTTCTTAAATACATAAATCATGAGTAATAAAGTAAAAAGGCTACAGGAACTTAGAGGTTCAGGATATGAGGTAGCGAAAGGACAACCCGACATAAGGGGGTGGGAAGTACGTGATACACATGGGCACCTTATGGGTAAAGTGCACGAACTTATTTTTGATGTACGAGCCAGCAAAGTGCGGTACATGATTATAAATATAAATGACAGCAAAGAACTTCAATTAGAGCAACGTACGGTAATGGTACCCATAGGCCTGGCTGTATTGGAACATCAAAATGATGATGTATTGCTACCCAACGTAACACCCTTTCAGCTAAGGGCTTTGCCAAAGTATCATAAGGACGACCTTGGAACAAGAGCTGAACATGCCATTAGCACTGTGTTTGGCCGTACTGATACTAAATTACCGGCAACATCCTCTGGCGAAGAGGATACTGATGAAAGTTTTTATAACAATGATATGTTTGACGAAAAAAATATGTATAGCCGCAGAAATAATTCTGCAGCCACTATTGCCGGTCATAAGAGGGAAAATGAAAACCATATAAATGAAGCTGAAGCCGCATCATTAAAAAAAGATACAGAAAGATATCCGGCCAATAGCAGCTCTTTAACTGATGATGAAAATCGAAAAAACCAAAATGAATACTTTAATAGAAATAAAGACAATGATAGCCCTGGGGTGTAAGTGAGTTGTAGGTATTCTTTAAAGGGCAGCCGTGAGGCTGCCTTTTGTGTATGGCAGTATTACCTAATAATTGAAACAGCCCTGCGTGGTGATGAATTTAATCTCTACAATCCGATCTTTAAAAACCGGATGATTTCTTCAAGGTAATGTTGGTCTGTTTCATCAAAATGATTGAGAAATTCGCTATCAGCATCCAAAACTCCAAACACTTCTCCATTAATAATTATCGGAACAACAATCTCAGATTTGGATGCACTGCTACATGCTATATGACCGGGAAATTTTTCTACTTCAGGAACTATTAATGTTTGAGCATTGGCCCAACTGCTGCCACAAACACCATGGCCCTTTTTTATGCGGGTACAAGCAACAGGCCCTTGAAAAGGGCCAAGAACAAGATCATTTTTTTTAACCATGTAAAAGCCCACCCACAACCAATTAAACTGTTGCTTTAAAGCAGCGGCAACATTAGAAAGGTTAGCTATAACATCATCCTCACCTTCCAGCAATCCTATGAGTTGCGGAAGCAGTGATTCGTATTGATCTTGTTTATTTCCTTCTATAATATTTATCTCTTCCGACATATTTATTCAAGGTAAAATGGCTTACACCCTAACGGATAAAAGACTAAGAAAAAAAGCCGCATCTTTACGGAAGTGGCTTTCTTTACATGCTAATTTAATCAATAAATTGCCTTAGCCACCCTGGCGTTGTTGCATATTTTTTCTTCTTTCAACCATGTATTCATTTACAGCCTTAAGCTTGTCATCAGATAAAGGAATTGCTTTAAATTTTTTGCTTAGATCAGCCTGAATTTCATCCATTTTCTTTGTTCTGTCTTCGTGGCTTAAATCTCTTAAACCTCTCATTTGCTCCCGTGATGCAGTATTAATCTCCATTACTTTGTCGGCCTCAGCTTCACTAAGTTTTGCTTTTTCTATTAAGTGGCTTTTCATCTCCTTCATCCGGGCTTCTCTTGCTGCCGGATCACCGCCTCCCTGAGCGTTTGCATTAATAATGAACAATGCTGTAAATAAGGTAACCAAAAGAACTAATTTTTTCATGGTTGTGCTTTTTTAAAATTTGAAGTTTTAAGCTACAAATACTATGGGTTAAGCAAGGTTAAAATATTTTTTATAAATTATTTCAAAAGAACAAACTGGGTTTTCTGTATCTCAAAGTGTTGTCGGAAACTAAAGAATACTCAATGATCATTAGGCTGCCTACGCCCAAAAATCACACCTTCTATCTTGGATGGATTGACTAAAATACCGGGGTCATCATTCTTTCTTAATCAGGAACGATACCTTATGTGAAAATTGTTCAGTATAGCGGGTAAGCAGCTGCCTGATAACCGCATTTTCTTTTACCGGATGAAGGCATTCCTTTACCTTTCCAATCTCCTCTTTCAAATCTTCTCCTATATAGCCCATACCAATAAGGCTACCTTCTTCAACCATAATGCAGGATAGCTGTTTTTCCTGAAGACCTTTATCAAAAAGAATATAAGAAGGCCGTTCTTTTAATGACTCCAAAGCTTGCCTTACCCTTTTATTGTAGGATGCAGCATCTTCCAATTGTTCACAAGCACCAAGGCAATATTGCTCTTCCAATCCTACACATTTCTGAGCATCTATCTGGATGTAAGAAAGTCGTGGGCATAACTGGAACCTTGTAATGATCTTTTTTAAATAATTATGTATATCTACCTTGTAATGAAAACTACAAATGGGAATGCTATGTCTTCTTTTCTTATCAATTACCAATCGCTGATAGCCATTCTGATCTTCATACACATAAATACCGAACACCTCTTCGGCTTTTTTTTGAGCCTGGTTAAACAGGGGCCATAAACGCTTGATTTCAGCAGCTTCTAAAATAGAGGCCATCAACTCTGTTGCGCACTGCTGAAATGAAATGGAAAACGTATGGCGCAAAAAATTTTGCCGTTGTCTTGTATCGGAGTTATTGCTAAAATGGCTGTTGACTCTTTTTTTTAAATCTTTTGCTTTGCCTACATAAATTACTTTTCCCTTCTGATCATGAAAATAATAAGCGCCAGGTGTAGAGGGAAGTTTTGCAAAATGTTCCCTCGGTACATTTGGCGGAAGCACCTGCTCTTTAGAATTACGATGAAGGCTGGTGTTTATGCAAGCCTTCGCATCATTTTGAAGAAGTTTTTTAAACAAACCAACTGTAGCAATTGCATCTCCTCCTGCCCGGTGCCGGTTAGTTAATTTTATTTCTAAGCTATGGCAAAGTTTTCCCAAACTGTATGAGGGGAGTCCTGGAAATATTTGTCTTGATAACCGTACCGTACAAAGTTTTTTTACATTCAATGTATAGCCGTAAAAATGGAGATGATTTTTTATAAAAGAATAATCAAAGTTTACATTATGAGCTACAAAAATATTTCCTTGCAAAACGGTGTAAATCTTTTCAGCAACATCTTTAAACCGTGGCGCATCCTGCACCATTTCATTGGTGATACCTGTAAATGCCTGTATATATTTTGGTATTACCTGTCCCGGATTAATAAGGGTTTCAAATTGTTCAATTACATCTGTTCCATCAAATACCTGTACAGATATTTCGATGATTCCATTTGCCGCCGCATATCCGCCCGTCGTTTCTATATCTACAATTGCATACATCACAGTCAGTACATTGAGGAATTGGGAAAGATTCCAAAGGTCTAAGTTTTTTAGCAAATACAGCAAGCTTTCAGTAAATATTTGAAGTTTTAATTTTGTGCAAATGTATTTGCGCATTTAAAAAACAGGCTTCGCGGGCAAGCGGAAAGTTATTATAGTATGATTATGATTTGCCGGAGTTTTCCTTTCATTCATCATAAGTTTTATGATGACAAATTTTATTTAACGTGTATACAGGAAAGCATAACATAAAAAATTAGAAAAGCAATATTTTCCAGTGTGGTGCCTACTGCCCATTAAATGATAAAGGGTTACCCCAGGAAGATTAGATGTAGATGTGGCACCTTCCAGAAACTTTTCAACTACGTAAAATAAAAAGAGACCCATGAGTCTCTTTTTATTTTGTGTCCGTTTTATTTAGCTTAAGCAATTGTCTTCAATACATCATTCATTGCCCTTACAGCATCGGCGCTTTTGCTAAACAAACCTTGTTCTTCGTCGTTTAATTTAAAATCAAGGATTTGTTCCCAACCGTTCTTGCCCAATATGACCGGAACGCCCATACAAATATCTTGTTGGCCATACTCTCCTTCAAGAGGTACAGAGCAGGCGATCAATTTCTTTTCATCTCGTACAATAGCTTCTACCATTGCTGCTCCGGCTGCGCCTGGTGCATACCATGCAGACGTGCCAATTAGTTTGGTAAGCGTTGCACCGCCAACCATCGTATCGGCAACAATTTGTGTTTGTTGTTCGCCATTAAGGAACTCTGTAACCGGAACACTATTCCAGGTGGCATATCTAATCAATGGAATCATTGTCGTATCGCCATGACCACCAATAACCATTGCATTTAAATCAGCAGGAGAGCATTTTAAAGCCATGCTTAAATAGCACCTGAAACGGGCACTGTCTAATGCACCACCCATACCTATAATACGGTTCTTTGGCAAGCCTGTTGCTTGCAAAGTGAGGTAGGTCATCGTATCCATAGGGTTGCTAATAATAACAAATATGGCATCTGGCGAATGTTGTAAAATACTTTGTGCCACACCCTTTACGATGTTTGCATTTACACCAATCAATTCCTCACGGGTCATTCCTGGTTTACGTGGAAGACCTGAAGTAATAACCACCACATCAGAATTTGCAGTTTTTGCATAATCATTAGTGCTGCCTACAATTTTTGTATCAAAGTTTAGCAAGGCAGCAGTTTGCATCATATCCAATGCTTTGCCTTCAGCAACGCCTTCTTTAATATCAAGCAATACTAATTCTTCGCACAATTCTTTTCTGGCAATGTTATCAGCTACGGTGGCGCCTACTGCGCCGGCGCCTACAACGGTTACTTTCATTTGTGGGTTTTTGAGTGAAAGGAAAAATAATTTTGCGGGGCAAAGATAGGAGTGTAGGTAAATGGTAGGGAATGAAAAATTAAAAAGGGAAAGGTTTGCTATTATGCCAGCTGTACAATAATTAATAATAGTTGCCCGCTGCAACACGTGGCACTTGGATCAAAGTTAGTATGGCAAAAAGATTAGTTTTTATGCTTAGCGGTATTTTTAAAAGTTTGCAGCAGTTTCGGCATGGACAAAGATCCTTCAAACCCAAGTATTAAATTTCCTTTCTTATCATAGAGGGCCATGTAAGGAAAATTTTTGAGCCCGTAGAAAGGAGGGAGCAGGAAATAAATATCTTTGCCGGCAACGACATTCGGCATTTTATCAAGCCCATACTTTTTCATGAATTTGTTTAATTCGAATATGGGATGAATAGTAGCCATAATGATATGTATATCTTTTAAATCTTTCTTATTCTCGACCATCTCTTCTGCAGTATGTTGGCAGTGTGTACACTCAGGGCTAAACACCATTAAAAGCACTGGCTTTTTTGGAATGTTTGCTTTGGTGTATTTGGTGGTACTATCGCCTAATAGAAGCTGCAATGGCGGGAGCGTTGGAAACCGTTTAAAGGGTGGTATACTTATATCTGCCTGCTGGCTAAAAGAAACAAGGCTTATAAAACTGAGGCAGTGTGCTATCCAGTACTTCATAAGCAAAGAAAATAAAAAGCATTTGATATAGTTCTATAAAAAAGAATTATCCTTTGACCGTTTTTTAATGAATACCGGAGCCCATTGCTGAATTCAGAACAGGAAGATGAACGGAGCGTCGCCAATATCGCTTCATAGTAGTACCAAAGCCGGCTTTAAAATCTGCATCATTGCCTTAGCCGTTTTTCCTGTACTTTTGCCACCCTGATTTTTAAACAATAAATCTCAAATTATTTATGGCATCTACTTCAGACATTAGCCGGGGTTTAATTATAAAACTAGATGGCAGCCTGTACAAAGTAGTAGAATTTGGTGAAAACAAAACAGCACGTGCTGCTGCTAAAGTTTGGGCCAAGTTAACAGGAGTTGATAACAATCGTACCATTGAAAAAACATGGAATAGTGGCGATGGCATACACCCGGTGAGGGTAGAGCGTAAAGAATACCAGTACTTATATAAAGATGATACCGGTTATAGCTTTATGGATATCGAAACCTTTGAGCAAATAACTGTTGCAGAAAACTTAGTAGATGCTCCGGGCTTTTTAAAAGAAGGTCATACGGTTTCTATTTTGATAAATACAGAAATAGATGCTCCCATGAGTGTGGAGTTGCCCGATAAAATTGTAGTGATGGTGACGTATAGCGAACCTGGAATGAAGGGTGATACTGCTACGCGTACACTAAAGCCAGCCACTGTGGAAACAGGTGCCACAGTAATGGTTCCACTTTTTGTAAATGAAGGAGAATTGATTAGAGTAAACACGAAGACAGGGGAGTATGTAGAGCGTGTGAAGGAGTAGGATTTGAACTGGTAAATAATAAGTAATAAGTAAAGCGCTCTTGTCTTATAACCTACAACTTAACACTTAAAACTAATTCCTATCTTAGCCACCCTGTTTAAACCAAAAATCAAATAAATTGAAACAAATGGATTTTAAGCAAATACAGGAGTTGATCAAATTGGTCAATGATTCTAATATTGGTGAAGTATCGTTGGAGCAAAAAGACTTCAAGATCACCATCAAGCAGAAGGAAGAGCATATAACACAGGTTGTATCGTCTATGCAACAAGTTCCCATGCAAAATTTTCCTGTACAATCTGCTCCGCAGGCTCTTTCCGCACCAAACCCTTCTTCTCTAGGTGAGCCAGCTTTAACTACGCCTTCTAACACGATAACGATAAAAAGCCCCATGATTGGAACTTTTTATCGCAGGCCTTCTCCTGATAAACCTTATTTTTTAGAAGTGGGAGATGAAGTACTTCCAGGTAAAGTGGTATGTATTATTGAAGCGATGAAACTTTTTAATGAAATAGAAAGCGAGGTAAGTGGCAGGATTGTTAAGATATTAATTGATGACGCATCCCCGGTTGAATACGACCAACCTTTATATTTGGTAGAGCCTAACTAATTTTTATAAATTAGGATTTGAAATTTTATTTAACGCAACGTTTCAAATCGCTACTCAATTATTACAACTATCTAATGATCACATCTTCAGATTCTGAAACTAAATCCATGTTCAAGAAAGTTCTTATAGCCAATCGTGGTGAGATAGCGTTACGTATCATACGCACTTGCCGCGAGATGGGAATTAAAACAGTGGCCGTTTATTCTACAGCCGACAGGGATAGCCTGCATGTGAAATTTGCCGATGAAGCAGTATGTATTGGCAAGCCCCAAAGCGGTGACTCTTATTTAAACATTCCTCATTTAATGGCAGCGGTTGAAATAACCAATGCAGATGCCATACATCCGGGGTATGGTTTCTTAGCCGAGAATGCAAAATTTTCTCAGATATGTGCTGATCACGGTATCAAGTTTATAGGCCCAACGCCCGATATGATTAATAAAATGGGTGATAAGGTTACCGCAAAAGAAACCATGATTGCTGCGGGAGTACCCGTTATTCCCGGAAGCGAAGGGTTGTTGAAAAGTCTTGAAGATGCAATACAAGTGGGTAAGGACATGGGGTTCCCTATTATACTTAAGGCAACGGCCGGCGGTGGTGGAAAGGGAATGCGCATTGTGTGGGAGGTTAGCGAAATGGAGCGGGCTTATAATGCTGCGAAAGCTGAAGCAGCAGCTTCTTTTAAGAATGATGGCATCTATATGGAAAAGTTTGTGGAAGAGCCACGTCATATAGAAATACAGGTTGCAGGCGACCGTTATGGAACCGTATGTCACATGAGCGAAAGGGATTGCTCTATTCAGCGTCGTCATCAAAAACTCGTTGAAGAATCTCCATCGCCTTTTATGACCCCTGAGTTGCGTTTTAAAATGGGAGAGGCCGCAAAGAAAGCTGCGCAGGCCATCAATTATGAAAGCGTAGGTACCATAGAATTTTTAGTAGATAAAAACCGCAATTTCTATTTTATGGAAATGAATACGCGGATACAGGTTGAACATTGCGTTACGGAAGAAGTGATCAATTTTGATTTGATTAAAGAGCAAATTAAAATTGCCATGGGCGAAAAGATTTCCGGTGCCGATTACGAGCCGCAGATGCATGCTATAGAATGCCGTATAAATGCCGAAGATCCATACAATGATTTTCGTCCTTCACCCGGTAAGATTACTGTGTTGCACCAACCAGGTGGCCATGGCGTTCGTGTGGATAGCCATGTATATGCAGGATATGTAATACCACCTTATTATGATTCGATGATTGGTAAGCTAATTACTGTAGCGCAAACAAGAGGAGAAGCCATAGACACTATGTACAGGGCACTTAGCGAATATGTTATCGAGGGCGTGAAGACTACTATTCCTTTTCATCTTCAGTTAATGCAGGATGACCGGTTCAGGTCGGGGGATTTTAATACTAAGTTTCTTGAAGGCTTTACATTGAAATAAAAACAAACCCCGAAATTTCGGGGTTTTGTTTTTTAGAAAATGAGTTACTTCTTTTTGCCTTTATTTTTTGATTTGCCATTACCATGATCGTTTTCACTGCCACCACGGTTGTCGTTATCATAATCTCTGTTATCACGATCATCTCTGCGATCATAGTCCCTATCTCTATTGCCTGTTCTATGGGGATTGCCTACGCCTTTTTCCCAACCTAAATGCTTTCCATTGTTTCCTTTACCATTTTTATTTTTCTTATTGCTGGCGGTGTTATTATTATAATTACCATTATTTATTGATCTTATCCTTCGATCTCTTTGGGCTTCTAGCTCACGGATTCGCCTGTCTTTTTCCGCAGCAGAAAGCGTAGGATTCATTCTTACGGCGTTTATTTTCCTGTCATATTCCCGGTTAACCTGGTCTATCTCTTCATGGCGGGTAGTTCCTGATGTGCTGTTAGGATAACGCGAACTTCTTTCGTCTTCCACACGGCGGTCATCTGACTGGCCATTAATCACTCTTCGTGCTTCTTCAATCTTTCTGGATTGAGCAAAAACAGAACTAATAGAAGCAAATGCAATAAGCAGGGTAAGTAACTTTTTCATGGTTTACGTTATTTGATTAATAAGTACAGATAAAGATGTGCCAAAGGAGAGAAGGTTTAAGAACGAACTGTTAAGAGTCTGATTATCTGTTAGGAAGATTTGGTGCAATGCAGTCTATCATAACGCACTTTATGATATTGTGGTAGTTCTTCAAACCTCTTATGTACTAATTATTTTAAGCAGTTTTCCCCAACGTATGCCAATTGCATAACTTAGCACCAATAAACCTTTATTACTTTCATGTGAAGGCATAAAGAGTTTAAAAGCGTTCCCTTATGGCTAAATACCGGTTGCACGATTTTCTGCTTATCCTTTTTTTTGTTATTTGTTCACCTGTTTTATTAGCTCAGACTGGTCTTATAAAAGGCAAAGTATCTGCCAATAGTGAACCACTTGCTTATGCTTCTATCGTTGTTTCAGGAAGTAGGGTAGGTGCTACTTCTAACGATATTGGAGTGTTTGAAATTAAAAATCTAAAGGCGGGTAATTACGAATTAATTGCTTCAAGTATAGGCTTTGAGCCACAAACGAGCTTAGTTACAGTTAATCCCGGATCAATTGCCACAATAACTATGGTGCTTCAGGAAATAACGTCTAAACTCGAAGATGTAGTGGTTACGGGTGTTTCCAGGGCTACTAAAATAAAACGAAGCCCCATCCCTATAGCTACCATTTCTAAAAAAGATTTAGACATGAATGTGAGTTCTAACATTATTGATGCGATCGTGAAAGGAGTGCCCGGAGTAAGCGCTACCAGCACCGGGCCAAATATTTCGAAAGCTTTCATACGAGGGCTTGGCTATAACAGGGTACTTAATATGTATGACGGCATCCGGCAGGAGGGACAGCAATGGGGCGATGAACATGGTACAGAAATAGACCAATATGGTATTGAGAGGGCAGAAGTAGTGAAGGGTCCTGCTAGTTTGACTTACGGCTCCGACGCGATTGCTGGTGTAATTAATATGATTCCTGCAGTGCCCAAGGGAGTAAATGGTGTGCCAAAGGGAGATTTTTTAACCGACTACCATACTAATAACGGGATGTTGGCTAATTCTTTGGGCATCTCTTACTCAGAAACTGGTTGGCGGTTTTATTTACGCGGTACACAAAAAAGAGCACACGATTACCGGAACCGGGTAGATCAATATGTGTTCGCCACAGGTTTTAGAGAATTCAATCTTTCGGCCACAGCCAGGTTAGATAAAACCTGGGGTTTTACGCAGCTATCGGCAACTCTTTACGATAATAAACAAGAGATACCAGACGGTAGCCGCGATTCTTTAACCCGAAAATTTTCTTACCCTATTTTTGATGACAGTCGCGATGATGTTAAAAACAGACCCTTGGTTTCGAAAAGCCGGTTAAAGGCATACACAACAGATAATCTACATCAAAGGGTACAGCATTATAGAGTTTATACGCACAATCAGTATAAAATTGGCGACGGTAATATCAACGCTACACTCAACTTTCAACAAAGCCGCCGTCGTGAATTTTTATCTCCTGTGAATACATCACAGGCTGCATTGTTTTTAGTTCTAAGTACCATTAATTACGAACTGCGGTATAATTTGCCTACATGGAAGAGACTTGAAACATCGTTTGGTATAAATGGCATGTACCAATTAAATCGAAGTCAGGATGCAACAAGTTTTCCTATCCCGGATTATAACCTGTTTGATATTGGTGCTTTCGCATTTACCAAAAAGTCTTTTGGCAAATTGGATATCTCTGGCGGTATAAGGTATGATTCCAGAAATTTAAAATGGGATAATTTTTATACCAGTAAAGATTCTACTTCATTTGGTAAACGGGCGTATGGTGCTTTGGGAGACTCTTTGCAATACCCATCATTTAGCACTACCTATCGCGGGGTTTCTGGAAGCTTAGGAGCTACTTATGCCCTCACGGAGCGCATTTTGATAAAGGCCAATGTAGCACGTGGCTACCGTTCGCCAAACATCAACGAAGTAGGTGCTAATGGTCTTGACCCTGGAGCTCATATTCGTTATCAAGGAAACCGTGAATTTATTCCTGAATTTAATTGGCAGAAGGATATCAGCTTTCTTGCCTACCTAAAAAATATGGATATTAGTTTGGAGATATTTGATAACAGGATTTCCAATTATATCTATCAATCCCGCCTGAGCGACCAAAATGGGAACCCGGTATTAGATGACCAGGGAAACATGACATACAGGTACCAGCAATCAAAAGCACAACTTTATGGTGGTGAAGTAACGTTTAATTTTCATCCTGAGGCTATTAAATGGCTGAATGTAAATAACAGTATTGCGTATGTGAAAGGTTTAAATAAGAATAAAGAATTATTAGCGCTGTATGGAGATGCAGCAAAATATTTGCCTTTTATATTGCCTTTGCACTTCCGGTCAGAACTAAAAGGAACCCTTCGCAAACCTATTGGTTGCTTTTCTGGACTTTATGCGAGAATCGAACTAGATGCTTATTCCCGGCAGGATAAAATTTATGCGGTAGATAATACAGAAACACCCACCGCAGGTTATACATTGTTTAATACCGGGTTGGGAGGCAATATTAAACAGAAGTCTGGAAGAACTGCAGCGCAGTTATTTTTCCAGGTAACAAACATATTTGATAAGGCCTATCAATCACACCTAAATCGCCTGAAGTATTTTGAGTATTACCAGGCCTCTCCAACAGGCCGGATGGGCATTTATAATATGGGAAGGAATATAAGTTTTAAAATCATTATTCCTTTTTAGAAATTGATTTTATTCTAAGCCTCAAACAAGCAAAATGTTCCGCCTACCCATGTTTTATCCTGGTTATATCTTACCCCAATCATTTTGCCTTTGCTTAGCCGGGCAAGGTTGTTAACTGCAATAGGCCGATCGGCACCTGGCGGTAAAAAATAAAACATCCTGATCTCAGCCTTTGCAGGTTCATCTGGCGTTTTTATGATTTGAGCATAATCAACTTTTCTTTGAAGAATCCAGTTTTGGGGATCTTTTATTTTTTCCACGTCTTCTTTTGTAACATCAATTATTACTCCTTGTCCTGCAAAAGAAAACAGTGGTTTAATCACATAGTTTTGAAGGTCGGAAGGAATGCTTTTTACCTCATGCAAAAAATGTGTTTGCGGAACATATTGATGATGAATAAACGGAAGCGTAAACTTGCTAACCCGGTAGAACCAATTGGGGTGGGGCACCCAGGTTACATTCAGATTTTCCTTGAATATTTTTTCTTTTTGCTGTACTTCCGGTGATTGCTGTAAGAGTTCATCAAATATGACACGGTTATAAATTCGGTCTATCCTAACCCTCTTTCCATCGTGCCTATAAAAAAGGTTTTTGCCTTCTTGTTCTACTTCAGTCAGGCAAACAGTTTTAATTCCAATCAAATCTTCCGTCGCATAAAAATCTATTCTTGTTTTTTGACGGTGCGGAAAAATTTCTAGCAGCACAACATTTTCTTTTTGTGCATCAGCAACGATTATTTTCTGCAAAAGCTTAAGGTAGGTTTGTTTATCAAAACCGCTACTATACGAGGTCAGGTTAACCGGCCATTCAAAATGACGCCTGCTTACTTCAGGCATAATGGTATGCCATGCAAACAAAGAAGGAAAACCTTGCATTTCTATAAGTTGAGGTTCTATTTCTCCACTTTCATTCTTACATATCCCAAAATCAAAAGCAATAAAATGCGGGAAATCATCTTCACCCGGTACATGTAATTCAGGTGGTATGGCTCTTTCAGATTGTTGTTTAAAATCGGGCTTTTTTATGGTATCAATAATATGCTCGCACGTAAGGAGTATTTTTTTTTCAAAGTCTTTAGGTATAAACAATGGCGTTTCTGCTATACGAAATTCTAAATGACCCGGATAAATATCGTTAAGCTCCTTAGTGTAAGCCTTGTATTTTTCCTCATTAAAGTCCTTATTAAATTGCTCACGCAAAGCCGCTATCATGATGAAATTTAGAGGAAGGTAATTAATTGTTTTTGCAAGAGGATATGCCTCATTTTTGCCTGTATATTTTTGAATTGTATTGATGGACGTTGGTTTCCTACTCCGTTTATATATCTTCCCAATCTGTTTATTATACACAACTGAATACAATAAATGAATTGGTAATAATCAATAGATCAAACAGGGATATAAAAAAAAGCAGGCACACCAGGCCTGCTTTTTTTAAGAAGTTTATAATTATTCGATCTACCAGAACTTAATATAAAGAGCAGATAATAATAAAAGAATTGTGATAATAAGCACCATAGTGGAAGGTGATATTTTGAACATTTGCTTGTCCAGTTCAAACGCTTTTGGATTGATCTTAGGCCCCGCAAGACTCATCCCAACCATTACCAGTACAGTAAAGAAAAACGACCATCCCATATTTACTAAAAATGGAATTTCAACAATTGTGTTTACCACGCCGCTTTCTAATTTTTGGTATTCAAAAGCAGTGTAAAGCAAGGTTTCTTTGCCAAATATGCCTACAGCAAAATTGTTGAAAAATATAGAAAGAGCGAACCCGGTTATTACTCCTGCAATAGCAGCAGCACCGGTTGTACGTTTCCAAAACATACCTAGTATAAACATGGCAAAAACACCAGGACTTATAAAGCCGGTATATTTTTGAATAAATGTAAAACCGCCTTCTCCGCCAATGCCTAAAAGATCTTCCCAGGTAAATATGATAGATAGTATGATAGAAGCCAATACAGTTGCCCTTCCAATCCAAACCATTTTCTTTTCATCAGCCTCCCTGTTCATATATTTTTTATATATGTCAAGCGTAAAAATGGTGGAAATGCTGTTAAGCTTGCCCGCAAGCGAAGCAACAATTGCAGCAGTTAATGCAGCAACTGAAAGTCCTTTTAAACCTGTAGGCAAAAAAGCAAGGATAGCAGAATAAGCTCCATCTTTTATACCGTTAAAATTTTCAAGCTGTTGGTTACTATGAAGCACATAGGCAGCAATACCTGGCAACATTACAATAACAGGCATCATTATTTTGATTAGCGCTGCAAACAAAATACCGTTACGGGCAGTTTGCAGATCGGCACCCAATGCTCTTTGTGTAATATATTGGTTACATCCCCAGTAATTCAGGTTCACAATCCACTGACCTGCAAAATACATTACAATGCCAGGCAATACCACGTATTTCTGTATCTGTAAATTCATTGGATCATTAAGAGTAGAAGTTGTGACTGATGGCTTTTCCAATATCATTTTAAAATGGTCAGGAGCCTTATTTAATAATGTATTAAATCCATCCCAGGCTCCTGTACCAGCGCCCACTCTGTCGCTAACTACAGTTAGTGCAAGATAAGTAGTGGCCAAACCTCCAATTATTAGTACTGCTACCTGTATTACGTCTGTATAGCCTATAACTTTCATACCTCCAAGTGTAATTAAAAGTGCAAACACGGCAAGCGCAATAATAATAATATGCAATGAGTCGCCACCTGTTAAACCATTAATAGCAATGGCTCCTAAATAAAGGATGGAGGTAAGGTTTACAAAAACATACAGAAACAACCAGAATATGGCCATGATTAATGCCACGGTTTCATTATACCTTGTTTTTAAAAACTGTGGCATGGTATATATCTTGTTCTTAAGATAGATAGGCATAAACCAAACAGCTATAATAATAAGAGCAAGTGCAGCTATCCATTCATAAGCCGCCACAGCAGTGCCTACAAAAAAACCTTCACCACTCATACCTATAAATTGCTCTGCAGAAATGTTTGATGCTATTAAAGAAGCGCCAATGGCCCACCATGTAAGGGAACCCTCGGCTAAAAAAAAGTCTTTTGTATCTGTGGCGGTGTTCTTTTTTCTGTTATAAATCCAAATACCATAAGAGGCTACAATAACAAAATAAATAATGCAGACGAGGTAGTCATAAAAGGCAAGGCTGTTATTCATATTGCAATTTTGGGTTAGTTAGTTTTAATGAATTATAAATACATAAGTTGTTATCCGAAATATATTTTATTAAGCTGTTTTAATGGGGGACAAGTTATTTGGTTTTATATACTTTGTTATTTGCTGGCTTACAAAACAGGTTGTCAAAGTAACACTTATTTTCAATTCAAATTTCACCATAGTAAACACCATTACTGTTTATTATGTTGGTGTGCACCTGGTATAATATATAAAAATGCTCCTAGCTTATTATTATACCTTTTCTTATCAAGTATATAATAAAATGCTTCTTTTTTGAGGTTTGTTTTTCCTTGTCCTTTTGTTTAAGGAGCAATTCTGTGGAAATAATCTTGCGGCTAAAATTGCGCTTGTCTATTTTCACTCCATAAATTCCTTCATAAAGGCACTGTAGCTGGGGCAATTTAAATTTGGGGCATATTTAAAAAGATTTGAATAGTAAGTTTTGTTAGTTGGTTTGGATATCAGTGTAAATGATTTTTAAGACCACATTGCAAAGAAGCCAGAAAGGGCCATCTTTAAAAGAAAAGCGTTAGAATAAGGCTTATGCTTAAAAAATAATGTCACTATTTTTTTCTCTTTCGACAGAATCTGCAGCTAAAACAAATTCTCTCACTACAAACCCGGAATCAAGATAAAAACATCCTTTATTCATCACCATTTCGCCAAGTGTATTTTTGCCTTCATACAAGTGATATATTTTTAAACCGGTAAAAGTTTTACCGGCATCAATTTCATTATTGATCTTAAGTAATTCAGTTTTCAAGCTATCTGTTTTACGTGCTAAATGCAAATTATTAGCGGCATTGTATTGGCTAACAATATTTTTTCTTGTATAAGCTAATTCATAATACCGGGCGCTGTCTGTAATATAAGTAGAGTCTGTCTTTCCAAAAGTTATCGGTTTATAACTTGATGAATGATTTGCATTTTGCAGAATATATTTTTTAACTGCAGACGCTGCTTTTTGCTGAACTGTTTCTTTAGCGCTACATCCCAAAAAAAGACCTATCCATATTAAATACTTCATATCAATTACCTGTGTCGAATATTTTTATAGTATGGTGTGAGCTAACACAATCAAGGTTTCTGAAAAAAATAATTTACTTACAGCAAGATTTTTTTGGAAGGAGAACCCGTTTTAACAGGTTCAAAATATATTTAAAAATTGGCGCCATTATTTTAATTAAGCTTGTAAAGGTAAACTAAGACTTATTCTGGAAGGCAATTATTGTACTAAAAAGTATGCTGGTTTGTAATTATAGATGTAAATAATAATCCGTAAGCAAGGAAATAAATTCATTACTATAAACATTACTATCGTTTTTAATAGCCATTGATTTTACCATTATTTCAGAAGGCCGGTGGCAACCTCTTATCATTACCCTGAATGGAAGATGAGATAGGGAAGGAGAAACTATCCATTTTTCATTTATGAATAATTCATGTTTATTAATAAGCCTGTCAATTTCATTGAATCTTTTATGGGGAAGTAAAAAGAAAAAATATCCAGAAAATTTCAAGTGCTTTTTGGTAATAGCTACAAGGACTTCCATTTTTAAACCATGACCATGATGTGCCGTATTTTTTGCCCCTGTTGATGATTCAATTTCGTTTTCATAAAAAGGTGGATTGCTAAAAATAATATCATACTCTTTAGGGAAAAAAAATTCTGTTGCATTACAGTTAATAACGTTTATACGATTTTCCCATGGTGATGAAGTAATATTTTTTTTCGCTTGTTGTGCCGCTTCCGCATCAATTTCAAGAGCATCAATTACCAAATCATTTTTCTGTGCTATTAATAAAGAAAGTAAGCCACTGCCTGTGCCGATGTCAAGCGCAGTTTGCGCTTCCTTTATTTCTTTTATCTTCTCTGCACACCAGGCACCAAACAAGCAAGCATCTGTGGTTACTTTCATGGCACACCGGTCGTGGTAAACTATAAACTTCTTAAATTGAAAATATGGATTAGCCATAAATAATGTAGTGATATTATAAAGCAAAGGTTTATTTATTATTTTTTAATAACAGGTTGACATTTTATTCTATATCAGAACCCGTTTTACCGGTTGCTTATTTACCTTCGTTGCATGCGGGTGATGAAATGGTTTAGCTTTTTAGCAGCAACAATATTAATTGCAAGTTGCTTTTTGCCCTGGGTGATTGTTCCCGAAAAAAATATTATTATAAGTGGTGTAGATGCTTCCGACACTAACTACGGCAGGCCAGGGTATCTAAACTTATTAATGTCTGTTTTATTTATTGCGTTTACATTCATTCAGAGGCTTTGGGCAAAGCGTTGTAACATGGGCGTTGCAGCTATAAACCTTGCATGGACGTTTCGCAATTATTTAATTTTGACACGTTGCGAAATGGGCGATTGCCCTGTAGTAGAAAATGCCTTTTACGTGTATATCATAGTATCTGTCCTGATGCTTGTTGGCGCTTTAGTTACTGATACGGGAAAGGAGCATAGTTAACGGAAGTTTGCAGTTATGAGTTTGCAGTTTGCAAAGCTGAAATTCACTTTCTTGAGAAGTTTTCAACTGCTAACCGCAAACTGTTCTTACTGATTGTTAACTGGCCACTCCATTTAATCAGACTTCAAATAATCTAGCCACAAAAAATGCAGCACCTGCTGCAAGTGCTCCAATAATTGCGACTCTTAATGCCCCCTTCCATGGATTAAGCCCCGTGAATTTGCTTTTCAGCCAGCCAAAAACAAAAAGACAAACAAGTGTAATAATGGCTGAATATTTAAGCGCTTCTATTGGTTCATCTATAAAAAAATAGGGAGATATTGGTACAAGTCCACCCACTATATATGACGATCCGATATTTAAACCAGATTTGATGGCTCTTTTAGGATCGGTCTTTTGAAGCCCTAATTCGTGTTTCATCTTAAACTCAACCCATTTTTCTTTATCCTTAATTACTTCTTCTGTAGCTTCTTGCTGCATGGCGTCGGATAACCCGAGGTTTGCAAAAAAATCTTTTGCTTTTTCCTTTTCCCGCTGAGGCAGTTCTTCTGCTTCATCATATTCACTGCGGAGTTCGCTTTGGTAATGATCCATTTCTGTTTTGCCTGTGAGGTAGCCTCCAAGGCCCATTGCAATAGAGCCGGCACCAATTGCAGTGACCCCCGCAAACACAATAATATTATTAGAATCTACAACGCCACTTAAGCCTGCAACCAAAGCGAATGGAACCATTAGGCCATCACTTATACCAATTACAATATCAGTTATGACCTCGCTGTTTTTTAAATGTTGTTCTTCAGGATGAAGCTGTTTATCCAAAATTCATCGTTATTTAATTATGTATCTCACTACAAAACTTGTAGGCATTTGTCTATGATGCTTACGCATTCGTCAATTTGTTCTTTGGTAATAACCAATGGTGGGGCAAAGCGTATTTTATCTCCATGTGTTGGCTTCGCCAGCAAACCATTCTCCTTAAGCTCCATGCAAAGGTTCCATGCCGCCTCCTTATTATGGTGATTTATAACTATGGCATTGAGTAAACCCTTTCCCCGAACTTCCTTAATACAAGGTGATGCTAAAGCCTTCAATTTCTCTCTGAAATATTTACCCAAAAAATCAGCCTTTTCTGCTAACTCTTCGTCTTTCAAAACCTGCAACGATGCGATGGCTACTTTACAAGCCAATGGATTACCGCCATAAGTAGAGCCATGTTCGCCCGGCTTAATTGTAAGCATTATTTCATCATCAGCAAGTACGGCGCTTACAGGTACAGTCCCGCCACTTAAAGCTTTCCCAAGTATTAATATATCAGGGCGTACATGCTCATGATCACAGGCAAGCATTTTACCAGTGCGGCATAAGCCTGTTTGTATTTCATCAGCAATAAATAACACATTTGCCCCTGCACAAAGCTGGTAAGCTTTCGATAGGTATCCATCGTCTGGTACTACCACACCAGCTTCTCCCTGTATTGGTTCCACTAAAAACCCTGCAACATTTTCATCGTTTAGTGCTGTTCTTAATGCTTTAATATTGTTATAAGGAATATTGATAAAACCTGGCATATAAGGGCCGAAGTTTTTATGTGCAGAAGCATCTGAACTAAAAGAAATAACTGTAGAAGTGCGGCCATGAAAATTATTATCACATACAATAATCTTAGCCTCATTTTCTTTAATGCCTTTTACTTCATAGCCCCACTTGCGGCATAGCTTCAAGGCAGTTTCTACAGCCTCTACTCCTGTGTTCATCGGTAGCACTTTGTCATAGCCAAAATAAGCGGTTATATATTTCGAGTACTCACCCAAAACTTCATTATGAAAAGCGCGGCTTGTAAGTGTAAGTCGTTGCGCCTGCTCTATCAATGCCTCAATAATTTTTGGATGGCAATGCCCCTGGTTGACTGCTGAATAGCCACTTAAAAAATCATAATACCGCTTACCTTCTACATCCCACACAAATACTCCCTCACCTTTAGTAAGCACTACGGGCAAAGGATGATAGTTATGGGCTCCGAATTTTTCTTCCAGTTCTAAAAAGTATTGTGTGGCACTTGCTGTGGTGCTATATATTGAGGACATAAAAACGTTTTGATTATAAAATAAAGTCAATAGGAGGCTAGCCACTTACAAAGCGGCATAAATAATTTCATCTTCGATGATTAAGAAAATCAAGATTAAGAGAAAGAAAGTATGGGTTGACTAATTCCATTAAATGTTTTGAACTTTGTCAAAATTAATGAAAAATGGATTATAAAATTCCAGGTGGAACAGCAATCGGCCATGTACATTTAAAAGTAAGTGATATAGACCGGGCTTTGTTGTTTTATCAAGACCTCCTTGGTTTTGATGTTATGCAACGATATGGTGCTAATGCCGTGTTTCTTTCAGCAGGAGGTTATCATCATCATATTGGTTTGAATACCTGGCATAGCAAAGGGGCAGAACCGGCGCTTGTGAAATCAGCAGGCTTGTATCATATTGCCATTTTATATCCAACAAGAAAAGATTTAGCAATAGCGCTTAAGCGATTGATTGATGCAAAATATCCTTTGAGTGGCGCATCAGATCATGGCGTATCTGAAGCTATTTATATGAATGATCCTGACAGCAATGGAGTGGAACTTTATTGGGACAGGCCGAAAGAAGTATGGCCTATTGATGAAGACGGAAACCTTATTATGGTTACTGATCCGCTAGACCTGGAAAGTTTATTACAACTTGCTAATTAATCCATCGAACAAAATAATTATCAGGAAAATTGAAAACCGGATTATTTTCTTTTTGAAATAAAGCAAAAACAGTGGAACCAGTTCCTGTCATAGAAGCATAAGCGGCACCGGTATTATATAAATCATTCTTTATAGCAGCAATTGAAGGATGATGAAAAAAAATGGCATTTTCAAAATCGTTTCGGAGTTGATCTTTCCAATGCGGCACAGGCTGATTAATAATCTCCATAAGCGAAATACGATTTTCTTTTGGTTCAATTTGCGAAAAAGCCCAGCCAGTGTTGATATGAATGCCGGGATTTACCAGAACCATTTTATAAGAAGAAAGATCGAGTTTTATTTCTTTCATTTTTTCTCCCCTACCAGTTGCAAGGCAAGGTTTATTCTTTATAAAAAATGGGCAATCGCTACCCAATTGTAAAGCGTAATCCAGCAATGAATTTTCCGGAATTTGTAGGTTGAACTTTTTATTTAATAGAAGTAAGGTAAAAGCTGCGTCAGCACTTCCTCCTCCCAAACCTGCGCCTATTGGTATTGTTTTATGTAAATGAATTTTAATGGGCGGCAAGTCAAAATCTTTTTTCAAAAGCTGGTAAGCTTTGGTGCAGATATTATCACTGGTTGTATCAATTGGCAACCCGGTTATCGTAATAGATGCCGGCTGTTCTTCGTCACTGCTTTCAACTATTTCTAATGCATCCTGCAAAAGAACAGGGTAGAAAATTGTTTGGAGGTTATGAAACCCATCGGCTCTTTTATGAGTGATGTAAAGTCCCAGGTTAATTTTGCAATTGGGGAAAAGGATCACAGAAGAAAATTATAACAAATGAGGTGATGCGTTTGAAAGAAAGTGGAATTCTCAACAGGCAATAGTCAATTTCGCGGTATTGAAATTAAACTAAGTTAGCTGCGATTTCTTTTACGGATATTTATTTCATCCCGAATAGCAATGGCCTTAATGTAGTCTTCGGAATCTAATACCTCATTTAGCAATTTATTTAGTTCATCCAGAGATAATGACTTTAAATCATCCCTGTCGGAAGTAACCAATTCTTCTTCTTCGTCCGCACCTGCTGTGCCTGAAGGTTTTCTTTTTTTAGTGGCTGCTGTGTCTTCCATTAAAATACCGGCACTATCAAGAATATGCTCATAAGTATAAACAGAGCAACCAAAACGAACAGCTAAAGCAAGGGCGTCAGAAGTACGGGAATCAATTTCTACCGTATCATTTTCAGAAGTGCATACCAGTTTTGAATAAAAAATGCCTTCCTGCAGATCAGTAATCACTACTTCAACAAGGTCCACATTAAAAGCATTCATGAAGTTTTTCATCAGGTCGTGTGTAAGAGGCCGGCTAGGTTGCATTTTTTCCAGGGCTACTGCAATTGCTTGTGCTTCAAAACCACCAATAACTATGGGCAACCGCCGAAGACCATTTATTTCTCCCAGTACAACTGCATAAGAATGAGTTTGCGTTATACTATGCGATAAAGCCACTATTTCCAATTCTATTTTCTTCATATAATCCGTAAACTAAGAGAGCTTTGTTTGAAAGTTTACAAACCTA
>JAYULK010000102.1:0-96643 GCA_043763635.1 Chitinophagaceae bacterium | reverse complement strand
CCATTACCCTGAAGGTGGCTGTTGTCAACAACGTGACTGCTTCGAAGGATAGCACCGTATGTGCCAACCAGGTTCCATTTACCTGGAATGGTATCACCGTAGACAAGGCAGGTGATTTTAGCTACAAGACAAAGAGTGTTGCCGGTTGTGACTCCACCATTACCCTGAAGGTGGCTGTTAACGGAGTGAAGAAATCAGAGTTTAGTGTAACGGCTTGTAAGAGCTACAAGCTACCATGGGACAGCACGGTACTACAGAGCGGCAGCTATCTTCATACCTATACCACGGCAGGTGGTTGCGATTCTGTGGTGACAGCGAAGGTGACCATTGCAGCCTCTGTTGCTTCCGAGTTTAGTGTAACAGCCTGTAAGAGCTACAAGCTAACATGGGACAGCACGGTACTACAAAGCGGCAACTATCTTCATACCTATACCACGGCAGGTGGTTGCGATTCTGTGGTAACAGCGAAGGTGACGATCTCGACTTCTGTAACGACCACTGAAACCATTACCACATGCGCTACCTCTTACCTTTTACCAAATGGCACGACGGTAACTACAAACGGTCAGTATACTTCCGTTATTAAAACTGCCAACGGCTGCGATAGCACGATTGTGACTAACCTAGCATTTACACAAGGAGTGTTACTGAATATCAAGAATCCTGAACCTGTATGTGGTGTTGGTTCTGCAGACATTGCCTCTCCGGCTATTATCCAGGGTTCCGGACAAGGATTAACATATACATATTGGCATGACTTCGATGCTACAAAAGTAGTGGCTGATCCAACCAAAGTACCTGCAGGTAGCTATTACATTAAGGCAACATCGCCTGAAGGATGCTATACAATAAAGTCTGTTGTAGTAAGCATTAGTACTACACCAAATGCTACCATAAAAGGAAGGGATATTTGTCTTGGCGACAATACAGCATTAACTATTCAACTAAATGGTCAGCCTCCGTTTACATTAACGTACACCGATGGAACTGTCACCAAAACTCTATCTAACATTACCTCGCCATATACATTCGAGGCATCACCTGTGGCTAGTACAACGTATACTATCCTAAATATAACAGATGCAAACTGTACCAACAATTCGCCGAATGCTTCTGCAAGGGTAAATGTAACAGAGGCTTCCAGGTCACTCCGTTATCCGTCTATTTTAGTTAGATTAAATCAATCAGTACAATTGAACGCACGATATTTTGGAACAAATTATACCTATAACTGGACGCCACCAGTTGGATTGAACAGCAATACAAAGCAAGATCCTGTCTTTAAGCATGACAAGCCAACAGAGTACACTATTGAAATAAAATCGAACAATGGGTGTATTACAGTAGATACCCTGATGGTAAGAATGAATGAAGAAATACCAGGTGATATTATTTCAGACCTTTTTGTTCCCAAAGCGTGGACTCCTAATGGGGATGGGCATAACGACAGATTGTTCCCATTAACTGTGCACATCAAACAAATATATTACTTCAGAATATTTGACCGGTGGGGCCAGTTGATGTTTGAAACGAACCAGATTGGTAAGGGATGGGATGGCATATTCAACGGGAAACCCCAGGTGTCGGATGTATATACATGGACGGTTGATGCCGTAGGCGAAGATGGACGTAAATTTAAACGAAGTGGCAATTCAATTCTGTTACGCTAATATTTGAATTATGAAAAGAGTGAAATGTGCTATCTGGATGTTTTGTTTCTTTTGCGTAAGCAACTTCTGCTATGCACAAGATCCGAGCTTTTCTCAATTCTTCTCTTCACCATTAAATATTAACCCTGCGCTTACAGGAAATATAAATGGTGACTGGCGTATCATTGGCAATTTTCGCGATCAATGGATTGGCCCCGCAAGCCCTTATGTTACCGGAACCATGTCTTTTGACAGAAAGATTTTACAGAATAAAATGCCTGGGGTTACAGAGAAAAATGTGTTAGGAGTAGGAGCGATGTTGATGCAGGATTATGCCATGAGCGGTGTGGCAAAAAGCACTTATGCATCTTTGAACCTGGCGTACAGTTTAAAACTTAGCGAAGAGCCTGTGAGCAATAAATTGGCTGTTGGTTTCGGGGCTATCTATGGCAATAAATTTGTAGATTATAGCAGGCTCGATTTTGAAGAACAGTTCACAGGTTATGGCTTCAATACAAACCTGCCAACGGGCGAAAGCGCATTGACAAATATGAAACCTTATTTTTCTGTAAGCAGCGGCATCACTTATAGCATTACCACTGAACGAAGCAATATAGATTTTGGAATAGCAGGCTTTCATCTAAATAAACCAAAACAAACATTTTTGAAAGATGAAAACCAACGCCTCGCTATGCGGCAGGTAGTGCATGGAAATTTTGAAACCTATTTGAACGACAGGATGGTGTTAACAACCAACGCTATTTATCAAAATCAGGATAGAGCCAAATATTTTTCAGTCGGAGGTGCTCTTGGCTTATACGTTGGCGAGCAACAAGGTACAATGCTTAACGCAGGATTATGGTACTGGTCGAATAATGCAATAATACCGTACATCGGTTTTTTGTATAACGATATGCAGTTTGGCTTCTCTTATGATGCAACTATTTCAAAATTAAGAGAGGCGAGACGTAAGCCAACAACATGGGAACTTTCATTAATTATTCGTGGACGTAAGGAGCCAACAGCTGCAATACCTTGTCCGTGGAAATAAGTGAATGGTCAATGGTGAATTGTGAATCGTCAATAGGTAAATATTCACCATTGACCATTCACCGCGTAAACTCCGAACCACCTCATATAAAATTCTCTTTATTCCATTTCTCGACAAAACCTAACTTTGTATTTGCATGAAAATTTTTGACCATTATAAAGAGCAGACAGATCCCAGTGGTGTAATAGATATTTTAGAGGACTCAGATAGTCCTTTTCAATTAATTATCTGGAATGATGATATTAATACTTTCGAATGGGTAATTGAAACACTTATAGCGGTGTGCAAACATTCGCAAGAGCAAGCCGAGCAATGCGCCTACCTTATTCATTACAAAGGCAAATATCCTGTGAAACATGGTGCCTATGATAAGCTGAAACCTATGTGCGATGCCATTACCGAAAGAGGCATAGGCGCCACAGTAGAAAGTATTCTTGTTTAATAAAATCTTGTAGATAAATAGTGGGGCAATACAGTACGCCAGGTTTGCCAATCGTGCGGCCACTCACTCCCCCAAATATCTAATTCATAATTAATTGCTTTGCTATATAAAATAGAAGCAAAGCTGCGGCTTGCATTAGGGTCTTCATGAGCACCACTGCCTGTAATTAAATGAATATGTTGGCTCTTTCGTATTTGCTCCAAAATATTATGATCATTAAGGTTTGGAATAAAATGTTGCGGACTATTAAAATATACATCATCATCAAAATAACCTTTGGTATATTCTGTAAGATCATATACGCCGCTCATAGCAATAACGCCATTAATTAAATCGGGGCGGTTTAAAAAAAGGTTCATGCTATGTAGTGCTCCAAATGAAGCTCCACAAGTAAAAATATCTGTATTGTAACCTGCGTGCGTTTTAATAAAAGGAATGACTTCTTCAAATACATAACTGTTATACTGCCGGTGCTTCACCGCTTTCTGTCTTGGCTCTATGAAATCATTCATCCAGCTTTCATTATTACTGCTGTCAATAGAAAACACTTTAATTTTCCCTTCATCTATAAATGACACGATAGATTGAATTAATAAAAAACGTTCATATTCCAGATAGTCTGCTGCTGCTGTTGGTAGTAACAATAAAGCAAATCCTGAATGCCCGTAAACAGCAACAGGCATTTCCTTTTCTACTCTTTTACTATACCATGATGTGATAATCTGCTCCATCATTAATGAAATTACTTACAAAACACTACTCCTAAATCCTGGTATCCGAATAATAAAAGGGAACTAATTAAGTATAGAGGCTCATCAATAACAGGTAAAAACACTTAGGAATCTTAAAAACAATAGAGACACGTTTAAATAAAACCTTATGTTTTTAGTGAATACTCGTATATCTCCTAACTTACAGTAGCAAAAAACCTTATTTAGTGAAGGTAAATACCAATATCAACGGCACATCCCAAAAAAAACCTTCGCAAACAAGGCAATCTTTTTTTGAACAGATACTTTCTACGAACCCTGTTCCCAACCTTATATGCTTATTAGACGGCTCTATCAATTTTGCCAATGAAGCGGCACAAATTCTTTTTGGTTATGATAGTTTTCATTTATATCAACAAAATATAAGAGAAGTTTTTTTTAAAGAAAATAAGCCCAATAGTTTCCAGGATCTAATGGAGCAAAAATGCCAGCCTTTGAATTTGCAGGTGCAAAATAGTGAGGGGCGCATTGTTCATGTTGAGGTTTATAGCAATAAATATTTTGAGGATGGGCTGCAAAAAATAAATATCAGCTTTTTTGATGTTTCATCTAAAATAGAAATAGCGCTTCAGGCTAAGGAACATGAAACCAACCTTCATCTTTTCCTTGAAAATTCGGAAGAGCTTATAATGATTGTTGATACTAATTATCAGATCAGGTTATTCAACAAATCATTTGCGCAGCATTTATTAGAAAGAATGGGTATTAAGGCAAAAGAAGGTTTAAGTGTGTTAGAAATATGCCCTGAAAAAGAAAGAGACCTGATAAAATCTTATTACGATAAAGCCTTTGCCGGAGAATCATCAACATTTGAAATTGAGATAGCGCTTTATGGTAAGCCTCATGTTTATTATTGTTCTTTTAAACCAATAAAAAATAAGGAGGGAAATATTCATCTGGTATTAAGAACTATAATAGATATAACAGAAAAAAGAAAACAGCAGGATGGTTTATTACTCTCCGAACAGCGTTGGCGTTTTGCTTTAGAAAGCGCAAACCAAGGTGTTTGGGATTGGAATATAGAAACAGGGGAAATATATTTTTCCCCATCATGGAAAAAAATGCTGGGGTATGAAAAAGACGAGATAGTAAATTTTAGTGAATGGGAGCCGCTTCTTCATCCTGACAATCGGGAAAAGATGCTTAACGATATTGCCACACACCTGGCTTCAAAAGTTGCATTTTATGAAACAGAGCTAAAATTAAAAGCTAAAAGTGGATCCTACAAATCACTTCTGTCCCGCGGGATGATTATTGAGTGGTCTGAAACCGGGGCACCTGTAAGAATGATTGGCACCAATACAGATATTACAGAAATAAAGAGTATTGAGGAAAATTATAAGCTTCTTTTCTATAATAATCCCCTTCCCATGTGGACCGTGGATAGGAATACAAATAAATTTCTGGAGGTTAATGATGCAGCCATAGAACATTACGGCTATACCAGGGAAGAGTTTGCAGGCATGACCATTTTTGATATTAGAATGGAAGAGGGCAAGCAAGAATTGGAACAACTTATAAACAATGACACTGATTATGATAAAATAGGCAAACGAATATGGCAGCATAAAAAGAAAAACGGAGAATTAATTTTTGCAGCTATCCGGGGTAATGTATTTACCAGCCATGGTAAAAAAATAAACCTGATTCTTGCTGAAGATGTAACAGATAAACTGCTGGCAGAACAAAAATTAAAAGAATCTGAAGCACAATACAAATTGCTTTTCGAAAATAACCCACTGCCTTTTTGTATTTACGATCCGGCGACTTTAGATTTTTTGGAAGTAAATACTGCAGCTCTGAATTTTTATGGTTATACAAAAGAAGAGTTTTTTAGTTTAAAGCTGTTTGACCTTTATTTACCCGAGGAGTTAAAAAGTATCAGGTCTGTTATATCAAAAGAAAATCCTTTGGGTGAGATCGTTGTAAACACATGGGTTCAAAAAAGAAAGGATGGTAAATTAGTAACAGTAGAAGTAAGCAGAACCGAATTGCAGTATCATTTTATTCCTGCAAGGCTTGTTGTAATAAAAGACATCACCGAACAGGTTGGTGCAAAAAAACTTTTGGAGCAATCCGAACAGCAGTACCGATCTCTTTTTCAAAATAACCCACTTCCCTGCTTGATCTATAGCCCATTAGACTTCTGTGTTCTTGAAGTAAACGATGTAATGGTAAATAGTTATGGCTATAGTAAAGAAGAACTTCTTTCCATGAAGTTATTTGACTTTATTCCAAAGAGTGATCACAAATTATTGCAGGCAACTGTAAAAGGAAAGGATGAATTAAACAGTCCTGTTGTTACCCATTGGACACATCTTAAAAAGAACGGCGAAAAGATGATTGTGGAGGTAATTCGCAACGCAATGGAATATCATAATTTGCCTGCACGGCTTGTTATAATTAAAGATGTAACTGAAAAGGTAACGATTGAAAGACAGTTGAAAGAATCAAACGAACGCTACAATTTTGCTACTAAAGCAACTTCTGATATAATATGGGATTGGGATGTGGAAACAGGGAAAATATTATGGTCTGATAATTACCAGAAGTCAACCGGCTGGATTTTGCCGGCAAATAAATGTCTTGGCCTTGACTCCTGCCTTCAAAAATTTCATCCCAATGACAAAGAGAGAGTGCATGAAAAACTCATGGCCGTATTAAATGATCCAACGCAAATTATATGGCAGGATGAATTTCGTTATTTAAAAGCAGATGGTTTATATAGCCACGTTAAGGACAGGGGCTTTATAGTAAGAGATGATGAAGGAGTGGCAGTAAGAGTTATAGGAGCCATGCAGGACATAACTGGTATCAAGGAAAAAGAAGAAGAATTATTAGAAATAAATGAACGCTACTTGCTAACCACTCAGGCAACCTTTGACGTAGTGTGGGATTATGATTTGGTTACATGTGAATTAGAATGGAATGATAATATTCAGCATGTATTTGGTTGGCAAAAAGAAGACGTAACCTTTGCAAGGTGGAAAGAATTGATACATGAAAATGATAGGGAAAGAGTAATAAATAGTTTTAGTGGTTGCGTTGAGGTAGAAGACATCAATAACTGGAAGGAAGAATATCTTTTCGAAAAATCTGACGGCACTTACCGAATTGTTCTTGACCGCGGCATTATCGTTCGCGATAATGGTAAGAAAGCTTTAAGAATTATCGGTGCCATGCAGGACATTACCGAGATCAAAGAAAAAGAACAGGAACTTGCCATATCAAATGAACGTTTTTTGCTGGCGACCAAAGCAACTGCTGATATAGTTTATGATTGGAATCTTATAACCAATGAGCTTGAATGGAACGAAAACGTTTTTTCAATATTAGGGTGGGAAAAAGAAGAAATAACGATAGAAATGTGGCAGGAATTAATTCATGAAAATGAAAGAGAGGATGTATTAAAAAGCTTACTAGATTTTGTAGAAAATACTGCACAAAATCATTGGCGTAAAGAATATCATTTCAAATCTGCCAGCGGAGAATATAAGTACATACTGGATCGTGGATTTTTATTAAGATGTAATGAAGGAAAGCCTGTTAGAATGATTGGTTCCATGCAGGACATCACACAGATAAAACAAAAGGAAAAAGAATTAGCCACTTCAAATGAACTTTTGAGTTTTGTTTCACAATCTACATCAGATGTAATATGGGATTGGAACTTAGCAACCGATGAAATTTCCTTATCAGAAAATTATTCTAAAGTGTTTGGATGGGAGCTTCCGTTAGATAGAGTTATTTCCTCTAAAATTGCTTTTGATAGATTTTTTCCTGCTGATAAGCAAAAGGCTGCAAAACTTATCGAAACATTAGTGACATCTACTGAGAAAAAAATATGGGAGGCTGAATTCCGATACCTCAGGTCGGATGGTTCTTTTGCATTTATAGTTGACAGAGGCATTATCATCAGGGATGAAAAAGGTGTAGCTACACGTATTATACGAGCAACCCAGGATATCTCCGACCGTAAATATTCAGAAGATCTTCAATCATTAGAACTTCGGGTATTTGAAGTAAGCGCTATTCCCGGCATTCATTTTCATGCTGCACTAAAAACCCTGATTAATGGATATGAAAGTTTACATAGCGGTCTGCGCTGTTCTATAAGCTTATTAAATATTAATGATGAAATAGAAATACTCGCCCCAAAACTTACAAAAGAAAATGGCCGTCGTTTAAAATATTTTATTGAAAAACAAAAAGATAAATTGCTTGTGCAGCCGGCTGTAGAAAAAAATATAATTACTTCTGAAGCTGATAGTGATGATTGGAAGTATAATACAGACACAGCGAATAATTTTGATTGGAAAATTTCATGGACGCTTCCTGTACAACACCATAATGGCGACCTCCTGGCATTTATTACCATTTTTGCAGATAAGGCGGTATCTCCTTCAAAAAGAGATATTAATACCCTGGAAAGATTACGTAATCTTTTACGCATATTGCTGGCTAACCACTTGTCTTTAGATCAAATACGGCTATCGAATGAGCGCTATGATAATGTGCTAAAAGCAACCCACGACCTCGTATGGGACTGGAACCTTGAAACAGGCAGCTTTTACCGGAATATTGAAGGATTAAAAAAAGTGTATGGTGTGTCCAGTCACGAAGCAATTCAAAATGTGTATAGTTGGATGGAGCGCATTCACCCCGAAGACCATGCGGAAGTGCAGCAGGTAATAAATGACATTTTACATGCTACAGACCAGGATACATTTGATGTGGAATATCGGTTTAAAAAAGATGATGGCGAATACTCCTTTATATATGACCGGGGAATTATTGTTAGAAATGCAGAAGGAAAACCTTTGCGCATGATAGGCGCTGCACAAAATGTAACTGATAGAAAAAAACTTGAACAAGAATTATTAGAAAACGAGTTGGACCTGCAAAAATCAATAAGCCAGGCAACCATTGATACGCAGGAACAGGAAAGAAGAGAAATTGGCAAAGAACTCCATGATAACGTAAACCAGGTGCTTACTACCACTAAGTTATACCTTGATCTTTCTTTAAGCAGTCCTGAGTTAAAAGATGACCTCATAAAAAAATCATCTAAAAATGTTATTTATGTAATTAACGAGATACGTCAGTTGTCAAGGTCATTGATGGACCCGAGTATCGGCGACTTAGGATTGATTGATTCCATAAATGATTTAGTAGAGAATATAAACATAACGAGAAAGCTGCACGTTAGCCTTAGCGCCGATCCCGAATTAGAGAAACATGTAGACGAAAGCCAGAAGCTTATGATATTCAGGATTCTCCAGGAGGCAATGAACAACACAATTAAATATGCACAGGCTACATCTGTTCAATTAAATATAAAACATAAAAAAGGACAGGTAGAGCTTGTAATTATAGATGATGGTATAGGCTTTAATCCTCAAACTGTAAAAAAAGGGGCAGGTCTTAAAAACATTCAAAACCGGGTTTACCTTACGGGTGGAAAATTATCAATTGAAAGTTCCGCAGGTAAAGGATGCAAAATCGTAATTCATTTTCCAATCAATAAAAAACAAAAATCCAAATAAATTATGGAAAAGATCACCATCCTCATTGCAGACGATCATACATTAGTTAGAGAAACATGGAGCTTTATCTTAAATGCCGATCCACGATTTCATGTCGTTGCCGAATGTGGTAGCGGTGAAGATGCGGTTGAAAGAGCAAAAAACATTCGTCCCAATATTGTCATCATGGACATTAATCTTCCAGGTATTAACGGTATTGAAGCAACGCAGCAAATCCGGAAGTTTTCTCCTGGTACCCGCATTCTTGGCGTATCTCTTCATACCCAACCAACTTATGCACGCAAGATGATGCAAAAGGGAGCTATGGGATATGTAACAAAAAATTCTTCAAGAGAGGAAATGTTTAAGGCAATCATGGAAATTCAAAGCGGAAAAAAATATATTTGTGATGAGATCAAGAATATTTTATCTGACCAGGTAATTAGTGGTGATGACCCGCAAACAGGTTTAAACTCCCTGTCTCAAAGGGAGATAGAAATTATATCGTACATTAAAAAAGGTTTCTCTTCTAAAGAGATTGCAGATTCTTTAAGTATATCAGTAAAAACAGTTGAGGTACACCGTTATAATATTTTGAAAAAACTGAATTTAAAGAATGCTGCCGCACTTGTAAACTTTATCAATAATAGCCAGTTAGATTTTGATAATTAGTTAGCATAAATTTTTCTTGGGTGCCATTAATTGACTTAAGGTGATACAGATGTCTTACAAGCATCTTTAAGGGCAGTTTATCGTATGTTTTTTTCCTTGCAATGGCGGTTGATTGCATCATCATAGTTGATGATCTTAAAATGGTAAGGGATACATGGAAATTAATTTTAAACCTTGATGACAGGTTTAAAGTAATAGCTGAATGTGCTTCGGGTGCAGAAGCTATAGAAGCAGCCTGCAAACTAAACCCACAGGTTATGCTTATGGATATTAGCATGTCTCCGGTTAATGGTTTTGAAGCTACCCGGAAAATCACACGCCTTTGCCCCGACGTAAACATCATTGGAGTTTCTATACATAATCAAACAGGATATGCACGTAATATGCTGCAATTGGGAGCAAAAGGGTACGTAACAAAAAATGCACACCAGGATGAATTAATTGAAGCCATCCTTGAGGTAAGTAAAGGCAAAAAATATATCTGCAAAGAAATAGAGGAAAAGATGGGTACAGAGTAGCAAGCGTTATTCTTATTATAATAGTTGGTGTGCAGATTCATAAATTTGTACACCAATTTTATTTAAAAGAATGAGCACACTTTCTAAAAATTTTGAGCCACAGCAACTGGAAGAAAAATGGTATCAGCATTGGTTAGAGAAGAAATATTTTGCCAGTAAGCCAGACGGCCGTAAATCTTTCACTGTGGTGATACCACCTCCAAACGTTACCGGACTGCTGCACATGGGCCATACTTTAAATGAAACCGTGCAGGATGTATTGGTACGTAAGGCAAGAATGAGTGGTTTTAACGCATGTTGGGTTCCTGGCAGCGATCATGCTTCTATTGCTACAGAAGCTAAGGTTGTACAGCTTTTAGAAAAAGAAAAAGGTATAAAAAAACAAGATATTTCGAGGGAAGAATTTCTGAAACATGCCTTTGAATGGAAAGATAAATATGGCGGTATCATTTACCATCAGATAAAAAAATTAGGATGTAGTGTTGATTGGGATCGTGTAACCTTTACGATGGATGATCATTATTACAAAGCAGTAATAAAAGTATTTATTGATCTGTATAATAAAGGGCTTATTTACCGTGGTGCACGAATGATCAATTGGGACCCTTCTGCAAAAACAGCTTTGAGCGATGAAGAAGTGGAGTATAGGGATGTGCAGGGGAAGTTGTATTACGTGAAGTATTTAATAAAAGATGATGGAGCACAAATGACAGATGCTAGTGGTCAACCGTCAACTGCCAACTACATTACTATCGCGACGCAACGTCCCGAAACCATCATGGGAGATACAGCAGTATGTGTAAACCCTGCTGATGAACGCTACCAACACTTAAAAGGAAAAAAAATCATAATTCCTATAGTAAATAGAGAAGTGCCAATAATTTTTGATGAATATGTTGACCCTGCATTTGGTACTGGTGCACTTAAAGTAACTCCGGCACATGATATTAATGATTATAATCTTGGTTTGAAACATAACCTCCGCATCATAGAAACTCAAAACGAAGATGGAACGCTTACTGGAGCAGCAGAAGTTTATGCAGGCCTTGACCGGTTTGAGGCCCGTAAAAAAGTAGTGGAGCAGTTGCAGCAGGAAGGCCTTTTGGTAAAAGAAGAAGAGTATCAAACCCGCCTTGGCTTTTCGCAACGAACCAATGCAGTTGTAGAGCCACGCATTTCAACACAATGGTTTGTAAAGATGCGTGATCTTGCAGGCAAAGCGTTGGACGAAGTGGTAAGTGGCCGTGTAAAAATTTACCCCGAGGAACGTTTTCTAAATACGTATAAGCATTGGTTAGAAAATGTAAAAGACTGGTGCATTAGCCGCCAGTTATGGTGGGGACAGCGCATACCAGCCTGGCATGACACTGAAGGCAGATTTGTAGTTGCAGAAACTAAAGAAGAAGCTTTTGATTTAATCAAGAAGCAATGGGCAATTAACCATTCACCATTCACCATTGACAACCTCCATCAGGATGAAGACGTACTCGACACCTGGTTTTCATCATGGCTTTGGCCCATGGAAGTTTTTAAGGGTGTTAGCGAGCCGGGCAATCCCGAGATCAATTATTATTACCCGACTTCCGTTTTAGTAACGGGGCAAGACATTATTTTCTTTTGGGTGGCACGTATGATAATGGCGGGAATGGAATATAAAAATGAGAAGCCATTCGATCATGTTTATTTCACCGGTATGGTGCGGGATAAGCAGGGTAGGAAGATGAGTAAGCAGTTGGGCAATTCACCAGACCTTCTGGAATTAATAGAAAAATTTGGTGCAGATGCAGTTCGTTTTGGAATATTGATTTCTGCACCTGCAGGCAATGATTTGTTGTTTGATGAAAGTAGTTGCGACCAGGGAAGAAGCTTTAATAACAAGCTTTGGAATGCCCTGAAGCTTATAAAAATGTGGGAGGAAAGGCAAGCAGCTTCCGGCAATCAGCAATCCGCAAGTTTTGCTGTACAATGGTTTGAGAACAGGTTGAATGAAGTAAAAGCACAGGTAGAGGAATTATATAAGCAGTTCCGGCTTAGCGAAGCATTAAAGATTATCTATTCACTTATATGGGATGATTTCTGCAGTTGGTATTTGGAATGGATGAAGCCTCCTTTTGAAGGAACTATTGATGCAGAAGAGTATGATAAGACAATTGGCTTCTTTGAAGAATTAGTGCAGCTATTGCATCCCTTTATGCCATTTGTTACAGAAGAAATTTATCACAGGTTAAGAGAAAGAAGTGAAGGCGATGATCTTTGCATAAAACAATTCGCAGCTCCTCTTTTAAAAGATGAAACAGTATTAAGGCAGGCAGCAATATTAAAAGAAATGATAACTGCTCTGCGTGATGTACGGGTAAAAAATGGAATCAAGCCAAAAGAAATAATCTCTCTGTTTATAGAGACTGATAAACAGGAACAATTTAATTCTGTAAAATCCATCCTGCAAAAACAGGTGAATGCAGATGGGATATATTTTGTTTCAGAACCAATGGATAATTGCCTGAGTATCGTGGTAGATAAATACAAGCTTTACATACAAGCAGAAACACTGGTTGACACAACAGGGCAAACAATGCAGTTATTAAAAGACTTAGAATACCTGAAAGGATTTTTAGTTGCAGTTGAAAAAAAATTGGGTAATGAACGCTTTGTTGCTAATGCGAAGCCTGAAGTAGTAGAGATAGAACGGAATAAAAAAAGCGATGCGGAACAAAAGATTAAGGCCATACAAGAAAGCCTTTCTTCTTTGTAGTAATAATATGTTTTAGAATAGTGCTTTCGTTATTATAAGGCACGAAGTAATCTCATTGGGCTTTCGTCATTTTGAGGCACGAAGTAATCTGTTTGTGTTTTCGTCATTGCGAGGCACGAAGCAATCTCCTACCAAGTGCAAACATCGCTAAACCATAAATCAGTTAATGATGGATTAAGTGATTTTATGAGTTTAATCTTAGAGGCCCTACTACCACCTTTAATCCTTTTCTCCTCAGCAATTGCTTCATATAGTGTCGTAAAGACAATAATAAATAAGTTTGTCAACATTGTAACGGGAAGTAAAAGAAGAAGGATAAACTTTGCTTTTATGCTCCTGTATTCGTGCAACAAGGTTTGAGCTTACACCCGTATATAAAACTGTATGATGCTTGTTGGTAATAATATACACCCAGCCTCCTTTTTGCATACGTAAATTTAAGAGATTGCTTCGTGCCTCGCAATGACGTACTTCAGTACATTGCTTACTACATAAAATTGAATATTCAGGAAGCATGCTTCCCATCCAATGACAGTCGTTTAGGGACGGCTATTGTTCCTTAGCACTTTCGTCATTTTGAGGCACGAAGTAATCTGTTTGTGTTTTCGTCATTGCGAGGCACGAAGTAATCTGTTTGTGTTTTCGTCATTGCGAGGCACGAAGCAATCTCCTACTTACAAAGAGTATCACATACAAACAATGATAAGGATAGAGTGAGATTGCTTCGTGCCTCGCAATGACCAGCCCTGGTGGCTGCCTTCTTAATTGAGCGATGTTTTACTATTCTTTATTGAAACCTCTTGAACAAGCTACTCTTAATTTATTTTTGTGAGGGTTAAAGTAAAAAACAATATTGTTTTATTAAAGTGTAAGGCATCTGCCGTTAAATGCTGCAGGTACATTTTCTTTGCACCATGCCTGAGGCAAAACCTATACTATCTAAGGAGCAGCAAAAAAGCTTTCAGCAATTTTTGCAGAGGGCAGATAAAAATAAAGTCCTTAAAAGGTTACCTCAATTACATGATGAAGCGTTCAAAAAAATAGATTGCCTTCAATGTGCCGCTTGCTGCAAAAGTTATTCTCCCCGTTTTAAAACACCCGATGTGAAACGTATTAGCAAGCATTTGGGAATGAAAGAAAGTGATTTTATTCAGGCTTATTTGCTCGTTGATGAAGAAGGTGATTTTGTGGCTAAAAGCAGGCCCTGTCCCTTCCTGGGAGAAGATAATTATTGCACTATTTATGATGTAAGACCTTCCGATTGTGCCCGCTTTCCTTATACTAATGAAGATGTATTAATAAAGCGGCAAAAGCTCACTTTGAAAAATGCCAGCTTTTGTCCGATTGTTTATTATGTGCTTGATAGATTGGTTGCCCCATCAAAATGAATTATGCCTTTTTCCCTTCTGTTAGTTCTTCATAAGCTGCCGTTAAAGGCCTTGCGACACCATCGCCTGTCCACTCTGTAACACCCGGTATAGCAGTATTTTTAATGAATTCCTCTTTTGTTTTACCTATTTTTATTTCTGCATCTGTGAATGCTAATAATTTGGATAAGTAATCCTGAAATAATTTTAAATCTTCCGCAGAACCGGTTTCTGCACCAGGTACTCTTGAATGCCCGAAAATATAAATGGTTTCTTTATCTCCTTTTTTAATAATCTTATCCAGCACTTTAATCCAACTGCTTATGTTGGCACCAGAACTTCTGTCTATAAAGGGATGCCTGCGGTTGAACATAAGATCGCCAACATGGGCAATGTTTGCATCCTCCATGTGATAAATAGCATCTCCATTGGTATGCCCGGCGCCAAAATAATAACCTTTAATTTTTTCTTTATCGGTTTTCAATTTAAACTCTTCTTCTTTAAAGATTAAATCCGGCAACAATTGTTTATCTAAAGAGTTCTGCGCTTCAGCAGTACGCTTTTGATTGGCTAAAGAGTTTTGGTGTGCAATCACATTGCTTACAAGTCCCTTAAAAGAAATATTGCCAGAAGTATGATCGCCGTGATGGTGGGTGTTTAATAAAAACTTAAACGGTGTACTGGTTGTTTTTTTAATCTCATTGATAAAATTGGTAGCAGTATCGGCAAACTGCGAATCAATTACAACAATTCCCTCCGGCGATAGAAGGAAACCAATTGTACCGCCCCTCTCTGTATAAATGCCAACGTTTTTCCGAAGCATTCTTATTTTATCAGGGGTACGCCAAATAGCTGTGCTATTGCCTGCTGCTGTGCAAGAATACCTAATCCCGTAATGATGCCTGTATTGCGTAAAAATTGTCTGCGTTGCATGGTGAGTTTCTTTATGTTTACTGAGATTATTAAGTTAAGTAAGTTGAGTGACTAATTTATATATAAAGTAGCTGAAGTAAAGTATCAATACTCAATTATTTATCAGAGGCGCTTGTATTAGCGACGCATGGGCTAGTTGAAAAGACGGGTAAGAAACCACAAACAGACCTTGACAAAGTAGAACGCATTAGACAACAATATTTAAAATAAAAAAAATGCCTGATATGCCTACAAACAAAAAGCTTAAAACTGTTTCACTTGATACAATGCTTGATAAGCACATTGGAAAAGTTGGCACTTACGACAGAGATGCTTTTGAACGGGAGCTTAACCTTGAACTGTTGGGGTACGGTATAAAAGATGCGAGGCTATATAATAACCTGGCACAAGAACAACTTGGAAAATTAGTAGGCGTACAAAAAGCCCAGATTTCAAAGCTTGAAAATAATTTTACTAACCCAAGATTTGATACGGTGATAAAGGTATTCAATGCACTTCATGCAAAAGTGAACTTTAAGGTTGAACTCCCAAAACGAAAACTAAAAGTTGCTTGATTTTTTAACGATCAAATGCGGCGTAAACAAGAGGTATTACACTGCAGACTTGTATAAACCCTCTTCCCCGTCATCCTGAGGTACGAAGGATTTGATTCTTAAAATATACAAGTGCCAGCTACATTGCAGCATTCTTTTAATGCAAGCCTTAGATCCTTCGTTCCTCAAATAACAGTTCATTTATAATAATTGATAGTTAGCAGCATTAAAAAAAAATTAAAATTGTTTGACATTTACTTTTAAACATGCTGCCGGGGAAAGGCAATGAAAAAGGGAGCATCGTTTTTTAAGCCATTACATTTAAGGAAGTTCTTTAAATTACATTGTGGTGCAGCTATGCATAATGGCTGTAAGAACACAAACAAAGAGCGTGAAGTGATTCGTTGGTGCAGCTACGGCACTGAGGCTGGGAAGAACACCAACGAAGGCAGTAAAAATGATGGAGATTTCTTAAAGAACACCTAGGAAAATTTTTAGAAGAGCATGTTCATGATATTGGGGACATAGAAATTGTTGACAAACTATTTTTATCTGACTAAAACTACTGCCAACATTGCATTGGCAATATGGCGGGCCGAAGCATATAATCTCAGCTTTTTGTTCACTATTCAGCTTCGGTTTCGGCAGACGAATAGCTCCGAGCAAAAGAATAAACAATTAGCTTTTGTATATTTAATCAGCATTGGTTGCGGGCTGGACGTTCTATAAATACCGCCACATCGCCAATGCTTTAACGTTATTTGCAAGCCAAGGCCCACTCTCATGAAAAGTAAATTTACTAAGTATTTAAAGGAAAATAAAAACAAGGTTTCTCTAGGTATAGGTGAAGCCACTCTCACCAAAAAGATTGGTGAAGGAGGAAACGGGTTAGTATATGTTGGAGAGGTAGAGGGCTACACTTTTGCTTTTAAATTTCTCTTGTCAGATGCAACAGGCAATTCTTACATTAACAAGACTAAAAGGTTTGTGTCAGAATACTTCAATGTTGCATTGTTGAATAATAAAAGCGGTATTGTAAAATACATAGATTATGATTCGATAATGATTACAGAGGCAGGTAACTCTTATTTAATTCCTGTAATTGTCATGAAAAAATATAGCCATTCGTTAAAGGTTCTTGATGGACCCAATATTGTAGAAAAGTTTGAAGGCATTTTAAACTTCCTGCTAGATACAGTTGAAAACATACATTCACAAGGAATAATACACAGAGATATAAAGCCAGAAAACATCCTGGAAGAAGATGGTGAATATGCGTTAGCGGACTTTGGTATTGCAAATTTCAACCCGGGGATATTTAAGCTTAGAGCTATAACTAAAAAGGGGGAAAGATTGGGTAATAGGCTCTTCTCTGCTCCAGAACAAGAAATTAGCAATGTAGAGGCTAGTAAAACAATGGATATATATGCAATTGGACAAGTCCTACATTGGTTGATTTTTTCGGAAAGTCATAGAGGAACAAATCGGAAGAAGGTTTCAGGCAAACACTCTGACCTAAGTAAGTACGACGCAATCATAGATAAATGTTTAAGCAATGCCCCTGAGGAAAGATATCAATCCATTTCAGAAATTAGAGACCACTTAAGAAAGATCAATTCTCCAGATATAGACCCATGGAAATATTTAGAAGAATTTGGCGACATATTAATAAAAGCTTTTCCAAAAAATGAATTTGGAATAGTTCATTCAAATAACCCAAACAGAATTGATAGACTATTTACGCTATTAAAAGAAAAGGAGAATTTCTTTGAAAATTATCTCTGGTGGCAGAATGGAACAGCAAACATTAATTTTAAATTAATCCAGAAAGGCATAGGTGTTTGGAAGTTAAATAACAAAGAAATCAATATTATTGAGATTTGGATACACTACGATTTAAGTTTATTCAATGATTTTGTCATAGTGTACTATGACAAAGGAGCGCCTTTTGAATTTGAAGGCAAAAAGCAGTTCTATACGATTTTCGTTGACGATAAATACCAGATAACTTACAGCGAATATGAAAATGGTCATGCTGAAATCGAAAACGAGATCGTCGATTTAAGGGGCCATAAAGTGGAATTTGTCGAAAGACAAAAAGACGAAGGTTATCTAATAATTGCAACTCGTTTCCATTGTGCATTAAGACCAAAAAATGATATACATATTCGTAATTTTTTTGAAAAGCTCAAGAGTGCTGACGGTAAGCTAGATATGGAAGAATTAGAAGAGTTTGAGCGAACTATCCGAGTTAATAAATTAGATAGAATAGAAGACGATTTATAAAGCCTGCATATAACAAATAAGGCTTCGTCGGGCACGGAATGCCAATGATGAAGCGCCGTTGTAAGGAACCGTACATGCAGATAATCCAGTATTATTAGGATTGCGATTTTTAGTGTTTTACCAAGGGCCAGTCTAATCAGGGATGGCACAATACATTAACTGGCTAATACTCAAACTTGCGTAATTCCGGTGCTTTTATCCATGCAATGATAACGACCAGCAAAGTCATGCAACCACCAAAAACTACAGCGGGTGCAGCCCCGCCAAAAATGCGGGCTGTAAATCCACTTTCAAATTGGCCCAACTCATTGCTGGAGTTTACAAACATTGAGTTAACCGAACTTACACGCCCCCGCATTTCATCGGGGGTTGTTAGTTGAAATATATTTGCCCGGATCATTACGCTAATGCCATCTAACATGCCTCCAATAATAAGCACTGCGAATGAAATCCAGAAAACATCTGATAAGCCAAATACTACAATGCACAAACCAAAGCCTGCTACCGCATATAGTAATATAAGCCCCTGGTTTTTCTGTAAGGGTTTTATGGTCATAGTTATAATCATAATGACTGCGCCAATATCTATCGCAGCATTCAGCCACCCAAAGCCAATGGGCCCGACTTTTAAAATGGTTGCGGCAAATTCGGGGATGAGTGCTACAGCCCCGCCAAACAATACGGCAAACAAATCAAGCGAAATGGCACCTAACATAATTTTATGATGGAATACATAACGCAAACCTTCTTTTACACTTTCCCAGGCTCTTATAGTATTTGTGTGAACAATAGGTTTTTTTGAGATGCGTGATATAAAATAAGTAGCTAAAAGAATATAAAGAAGGATAATGTAAAAGGTTGTGTGTACACCAAACCAGGCTATAAAAAAACCTGCGGAAGCATGCCCTAAAATAGAAGCAGCCAGCCAAATAGAGGAACTAATGTTTGATGCATACTGGAGCACATGCCGTGGTACTAACTGTGCAACCATAGCTGTAGAAGTTGGCCCGGCAAAAGCACGAATAATGCCTGTTAAAAAAATAACTCCATACATAGAAAACTCCATAGCCTTACTACTCAAATTATTTTCTGCATAAGATGATGTAAGCAAGAGCAATGCAACCACACAAATTGAATAAGAAAAAATCGCTTTAAATAATAAGCTTCGTTTGTCAGATTTATCAATTACATGACCGGCATATAGTGCCAAAGCAAAAACAGGAATAAATTCAGAAAGACCTACAAGGCCAATGGCGAAAGAACTTTTTGTTAGTTGAAACAATTTATAGGCAACAACAGTTGCCACCATCCTCAACCCCATCACATAAAAGAAGCGGGCAAATACATATAGCCTGTACTCTGGTTCCAGCAGGGGAGCGAGGGAAGTATTTGTTCTTAAAAATCCTATTCTTTCATTCTTAGCCATTCTTACAATTTATAACAAAGCAAAGTTGGGGTGAATGAAAATAATAGAACTGTTTATTTGAAAGTCTGAGCGATTACTTAAGTAAGTTTTTTACCTCATTCAATTTTAATAATGCTTCTACCGGAGTAAGACGGTTAATATCAACAGTAGATAGCAACAACCTTATTTCATCAAAGGTTTGACTGTGCGCATCAAAAATGCTGAGTTGTAATTTAGGGGAGGAAAGTGCTTTTACATTCTCTGAAAAATTTTCATCTACATGTTTTGTTTCCAGTTGTTTTAAAATGTCCTTTGCCCTGTTAATCAATTCGGGAGGCATCCCTGCCATGCGGGCCACATGTATTCCAAAGCTATGCGTACTGCCACCCGGTGCCAGCTTTCTAAGAAAAATTATCTTGTTGCCAATTTCCTTGTTGGTAACATGATAGTTTTTTACGCCTGTTAATTTCGCTTCCAATTCATTTAACTCGTGGTAATGCGTGGCAAAAAATGTTTTTGGTTTGTAAGGAGAATGGTGCAGGTATTCCGCAATGCTCCACGCAATGGATATACCATCATAAGTGGAAGTGCCCCTGCCGATTTCATCTAATAAAATCAAACAACGTTCGCTTATATTATTAATGATAGAAGCAGTTTCGTTCATCTCCACCATAAATGTAGATTCACCTGCACTCAGGTTATCCGATGCGCCGACACGGGTGAAGATTTTATCTGTTAAAGAGATATGGGCTTCATCTGCGGGCACAAAGCTGCCTATATGCGCCATTAATGTTATAAGGGCGGTCTGCCTTAAAAGTGCAGATTTACCGCTCATGTTAGGGCCCGTAAGAATAATGATTTGCTGTTCTGATTTGTTCAGTATGATATCATTGCCTACATAAGTTTCTGACGGCGGTAAATTTCTTTCAATAACCGGGTGGCGGCCATTCTTTATCATCAATTCATCGCCCTCATGCAGGCCCGGCCTTTTATAGTTGTATTGCAAGGCATTTTGTGCAAAACAATTCAGGCAATCTAAAGAGGCAACAATTTGTGCATTAGTTTGAATGCAGGAAAGAAAATCATGAAGCTCATTCAATAAACCATCAAATAACTGGAGTTCGATGGTGAGCATTTTTTCTTCTGCACCCATTATCTTTTCTTCGTAATCCTTTAATTCTGCAGTAATATATCTTTCTGCATTGGCCAGGGTTTGTTTGCGCATCCATTGTGCAGGTACTTTGTTCTTATGCAAATTCGTTACCTCCAGGTAGTAGCCGAACACATTATTAAACCCGATTTTTAAAGATGATATGCCGGTTGCTTCAGACTCTTTTTGTTGCAGCTTTAGTAAATATTCTTTGCCATTATGTGCTGTGTTCCGCAGTTCATCAAGTTGCCCATCAACTTCCTTATTAATAAATCCGCCTTTCGAAGCCAGGGCAGGAGGGTTATCAATAATCTGTGTAAAGATTTTTTCTGTTATATAAAAACAAGGATTAAGGGCATCTGCCAAACGTTTTAAATAAGCGCTATCGCTATTGCTGCATAATTGTTTGATGGTATTTATTTGCTTCAACGACTTCCCTAGTTGCAGCAATTCTCTAGGTGATATTTTTTTTAATGGAATTTTTGAAACCAGCCTTTCCATATCACCACATTGTTGCATCGCATGCATTAGCTTATTGCGCAGGTCGGTCTGCAAAATGAGATAAGATACCACATCAAGACGCTCATTAATTTTTTGAATGTCCTTCAATGGAAATACAATCCAGCGTTTCAGCAATCGTGCACCCATAGGCGTGCAGGTATTGTCTAAAACTTTAAGCAGTGTAATTCCATTTTCAACAGGGCTGCTTAACAGTTCAAGGTTACGGATGGTAAAGCGATCCATCCATAAATAATCTTCCTGGTCAATACGTTGAAGAGCAGTAATATGTTGAAGGTTCGGATGCTCTGTTTCCTTTAGATAATGAAGAATAGCTCCGGCAGCTACAAGGGCTTCTGCCATAGTTTCTGCACCAAAACCTTTTAAGGAATGTGTATCAAAATGTTTTAGTAATACATCATGTGCATATTGATCTTGAAAGATCCATTCGTCCAGTGTATAGGTATAAAACTTGCTTCCAAATTCTTCTTTAAATTTTTTCTGATGATGCCGTTGAAATATTACTTCGGCTGGCTTAAAGCCCATTAATAATTTATCAGCATACTCACGATCGCCTTCGGCAATAAAAAATTCACCGGTCGAAATATCAAGAAAAGCTAAACCGTATTTTTCGCCATTGAAATGAACAGCGCTTAAAAAATTATTTGTGGCCAGATCTAATAGCCTGTCGCTTGTTGCGGTACCCGGTGTAACCATTTCGGTAACGCCTCGTTTTACAATGCCTTTTACGGTCTTGGGATCTTCTAACTGATCGCAAATAGCTACCCTGTAACCAGCTTTCACCAACTTGTGCAAATACGTGTCAAGGGCATGATAAGGAAAGCCTGCAAGTTCAGATGAGGCAGGAGCACCGTTGTTTCTTTTGGTTAAAGTAATACCTAATACCTGTGCGGCGATGATGGCATCCTGTCCAAAAGTTTCATAAAAATCTCCCACCCTGAAGAGCAAAATCGCATCAGGATATTTTGCCTTGATGGCTTTATGTTGCTGCATTAATGGAGTATCTGCTATCTTTTCCTTACTATTCATGGTGTTCCGGCAAAAATACGGCATGGGTTAAACTCACCGTTGAAGGCAGAAGTTTTTTATCCACTATTTCCTACCCTTACTTTTGCATCGGATGGAAAAAGAAGAAAATAGCATACGCAAACTTTCGATGAATGAGCTAGGCCGGAAATCTGTAGCCGAATTCAGGCAATCTGATAAACTGCCTATTGTTGCTATTCTGGAAAACGTACGCAGTGCGTATAACGTAGGATCAGTGTTTCGTACTGCAGATGCTTTTTTGCTTCAAGGCATTTATCTCTGTGGCTACACAGCACACCCTCCGCACAAAGAGATTAAGAAAACAGCCTTAGGTGCAGAAGATACTGTTCAATGGAAGCATTTCAAAGGTATAAAAGATGCCCTTGACGAACTGCGAACTGAAGGCTATAAGATTTATGCCATTGAGCAGGCTGCGGGCAGCGTTTTATTACAGGAGTTTGAATGTGGTGAAGATAAAATAGCAGTAATTTTTGGCAACGAAGTAAGCGGGGTAGAGCAAGCAACAATTGAGTTGGCGGATGGGTGTATTGAAATACCACAATTAGGCATGAAACATTCCTTAAATATTTCCGTGGCGGCAGGTATTGTGTTGTGGGAGATTGTGAGAGGGAAATTAAGTACGGTACAAGTTATAGACTAACAAACATCTGATGCCGCCCGATGAAGTAAATTGAATAATTTTATTGTATGGAAACAATTATTGTAAAGCCTCAAACTGAAGGAGAGCTGAAAGAAGTTCTACGATTGTTACGTAGTATGAAAATTAAAGCAGAATTGTTTAAAGACAGGACAAAAGATGAAGTTCTTTCTTCAATTGAAAAAGGTGCAAAGTCGGCTGCCTCGTATGTTAAGGGGCAACGTGAATTAAAAAGTGCAAAAGAATTTTTAAATGAGCTTTAAAATTCTTCTTACTCAGGAATTTGAAAAAGAACTAAAACGATTATCTGCGAAATATCCTTCTCTACGTTCTGACTTTGCACAATTTATAAAAGAGCTTGAAGATCATCCAACCCAAGGAGTTTCGTTAGGAAACAATTGTTATAAGATTCGATTGGCTATTAGTAGTAAAGCAAAAGGTAAAAGCGGGGGTGCCCGGGTGATAAGTTATGTACTCGTAGTTAAGGAAGAAGTTGTTCTTATCAGCATCTTTGATAAATCAGAAAAAGGAAACATTACCAACCAGGAAATAAAGGAGCGATTAAAGAAATATTTATAAATGTCTTCAGTTCGGAATTATCTATCTCTTATCAAGTTTTCGCATACTATTTTTGCTATGCCATTTGCGTTGATTGGATTTTTTTTAGCTATTGCTCCTTTATGGCCATGGTATTATTTTCCATCTCAGGTGGACTATTATTGTATTGATGGCATTGATCTTATTTATTTCAGTAATTTCCCAAAAGATGCAAATGAATTATTGGCCAGATTTCTACTCGTTATACTTTGTATGGTCTTTGCCCGTAGCGCAGCCATGGCGTTCAACCGCTATCTTGATAGAAACATAGATGCACTGAACCCACGCACCGCCATACGTGAAGTTCCAAAAGGCATTATTACACCAAAAAATGCATTGGCATTTACCATTGCCAATTGTCTTTTGTTTATTATTTGCACTTTCTTCATCAATCGCATTTGTTTTTTTCTTTCGCCTGTTGCATTGGCGGTGGTACTTGGCTATAGCTACACCAAAAGGTTTACACCTTTCTGTCATTTTATTTTAGGACTTGGGTTATCACTGGCACCAATTGGCGCTTATTTAGCAGTAACGGGAAAATTCCATTGGTTGCCCCTATTGTTTTCGTTGGCTGTTATTTTTTGGGTAAGCGGGTTCGACATTATTTATTCCTTGCAGGACGAGGAGTTTGATAAGTCGCAACAACTATATTCAATGCCAGCCTGGTTAGGAAAGGGGAAAGCCCTGAGGGTGTCTGAAATTTTACATTTGCTAAGTGCGGCTTGTGTGGTTGCTGCTGGTAGGTTAGGTGGATTTCATTTGCTTTACTGGATAGGGGTGTTACTATTTGTAAGCATGCTCGTTTACCAGCACTCTATTGTAAAGCCTCATGATCTGCGTCGCGTAAATATTGCCTTCATGACCTCAAATGGAATTGCCAGCGTAGTTTTTGCAGCCTTCGTAATTGCTGATCTTTTTATTCCCTATTATTAATCATCAATTCTTAATTAACAACATGGCCAGGATTCTCTCAATAGATTATGGCGGAAAGCGAACAGGTATTGCTGTAACCGATCCTTTTAAAATGATTGCCACAGGCTTGTGTACTGTTGAAACGCCAAAGCTTATTCAGTTCTTAAAAGATTACTTTTCCAAAGAGGCTGTAGAACAGGTAATTGTAGGAATGCCATCAAACTGGGATGATTCGGCTACACATGCAACGCCACTCGTAGAAAGGTTTTTAAAAGATTTTCAAAAGAACTTTCCTGCCATACCAATACAAACAGTTGATGAACGTTATACTTCTAAAATGGCAACTGATGCTATGCTACAAATGGGACTTAAAAAAAAACAACGAAGAGATAAGGCTATGGTTGACAAGATTGCAGCTACCATTATGCTCCAGGAATTTCTTAATAGATTTTAATTCCTTTAGGACCATTGCTTGTTCAATTTTGTACCTTGTGCCACCTAAAAATGACAATTCAGATATAGAATGATTTTACCAATTGTAGCATACGGGCACCCGATTTTAAGAAAGGCAGCAAGCGATATAGGTGAGGATTACCCTAACCTTAAAAAACTGATTGAAGATATGTGGGAAACCATGTATGCAAGTAATGGAGTGGGTCTTGCGGCGCCGCAGATTAATAAGGATATACGGCTGTTTGTTATGGACAGTGCACAGATTTTTACAAATATGGATGAAGAAGATAAAAAGGATAATAATTATCCTGACGGGCCCGGCATAAAACAAACTTTTATTAACGCTCATATAATTGATGAACACGGCGACGACTGGGCATACAACGAGGGCTGTTTATCAATACCCAAAATAAGAGAAGATGTTGACCGTGCCGAGGAAGTAACCCTTGAATATTGCGACGAAAATTTTCAAAAGCATACCAATACATTTAACGGCATCACGGCCCGTATCATATTGCATGAGTATGATCATATAGATGGTAAATTATTTATTGATCACATCTCCCTGCTAAAACGTAAACTCATTAAGAGAAAGCTTGATGATATTTCCAGGGGAAACATCAAAGTAGATTACAAAATGCTTTTTCCAAAGAAATGAAAAAAGCCTGTTGCATCCTCTTCACTTTACTGGTTTTTTTTATTGGGTTTTCGCAGGACGATTCCTCTGATGTGGAAGCCGTTCGCCGGATTGTAAACCTTAGCGAAGTGGTGATACGCACTGATCTGAATGTTCCAAAGTTTTTGCAACGAATTAAATACGATACCAGTTTTTATAAGGCGTTTAAAAACCTGCGCATACTTTCTTTTTCATCGCTGAACGACATCAGGATGACTGATAAGAAAGGAAAGCTTACAGCAAGCCTGCAAAGTAAAACAAGGCAAAACCATATAACTGGTTGCCGTACTATGGATGTGTTGGAAGAAAAAATAACAGGAGATATTTACGATAAAAACCATCAATGGAATTACTATACAGCACAATTATATGCCGGATTATTTTTTACAGAGGGAAAGGTGTGCGGCGAAAATAATATCGTAAGCGGTGTAAACCGTAACGTTCAAAATAAGAGCAGCATTGAAAAACATAAAGAGCAATTGAAAATGCTCTTCTTTAATCCTGGAAAAAAAATACCCGGCATACCATTTATCGGTAATAAGTTGGATGTATTTGATGAGAGGGTAGCGCAGTATTATGATTATAATATTGACATTGAAGACTACAACAAACAGTCTTGTTATGTTTTTTCCATCAAAATGAAAGAGGGTTTATCCTCTTCCGATAAAGGGAAAATTGTGTTTGATAATATTACCACCTGGTTTAATACAAAATCAATGGAAATTATTGGTCGTACATACGACTTAAGTTACAATGCAAGTGTTTATGATTTTGATGTTCATATAGATGTGCAAATGACAAAAGTTGGTAACTACCTTGTTCCTCAAACTTTAAGGTATAAAGGTGATTGGGATGTGGCTTTCAAGAAAAGAGAAAGAGGAATTTTTACAGCCACTTTGTATGATTTTAAAACGAATTAATTTCTGTTCGTGAAGTCAGGAGCTTAACTCATTTAAATTTCTGTTACTGCTATACCTTCTCCACTTCTCAATTAGTTCACTAATATCTTTTGGTAAATCTGTATCAAAGCTTAAATGCTCTCCTGTAGCAGGATGAATAAAACCAAGGGTTTTGGCATGTAGCGCCTGACGGGTACAAATGCTAAAGCAATTGTCCACAAACTGTTTATACTTAGCATAAATGGTTCCTTTTACAATCTTATCGCCTCCATAAAAATCATCATTAAAAAGCGGGTGACCTATCTGTTTCATGTGTACCCGTATCTGGTGTGTACGGCCGGTTTCCAACCTGCATTCTACAAGTGTTACGTAGTTTAAACGCTCTATAACTGTGTAGTGGGTAATAGCTTCTTTTCCATGCTCTCCTTCAGGGTATGCCGCAAATAATTTCCTCAACCGCTGGTGGCGCCCAATATGAGCATTAATGGTTCCTTTGTCTTGTTCCATATCTCCCCAGGCCAGCGCTACGTATTGCCTTTTTACCGTATGATAAAAAAACTGTTTGGCAAGGTGGCTCATGGCTTTATCATTTTTTGCCAATACCAATAACCCACTGGTATTTTTATCAATGCGGTGAACCAGTCCAAACCTTGGTAAGCTTTCTTCGTTGAGGGATGGGTTTTTTTGTTGCAGGTAAAAGGCAACGCCATTTAATAAAGTGCCTGAATAGTTTCCGCTTCCCGGGTGTACCACTAATCCGGCAGGTTTGTTTATAACCATCAAGTCCTCATCTTCATACACAATATTCAAATCCATTTTCTCCGGAAGCACCTCCATGCTTTCGGGCGATAAGTCTGAGTAAATAACAATATGATCCAGAGGCCTGATCTTATAGTTTTGCTTTGTGGGTTTATTATTTACCAATACTAAACCTGCATTAATGGCCTGTTGTAGTTTATTACGGGTAGCACCCGATAAGCGGTCCATTAAAAATTTATCAATGCGGTATGGCTCTTGCCCTTTATCAACTGTAAATTGAAAACGTTGATATAGATCATCACTGCTTTCACCTGGGTCATTTAAAATTTCAATATCATCTCCAATTGCCATGCAACAAAATTAAGCCTACGAAAGCTGTAAATTTGTATTTAATGGAAAAGCAAATTGTTCTCTTTCAGGACCTTGGGCAAATGGATTATAAAATTGCATGGGAATACCAGGAGCAACTGTTACAAGAAAATGTAAAGATCAAATCCTCTGTTTTTGAGCATCAGGAAGTAACAATGGATCATTCCAAAGATTATTCTAAAACTCAAACGGGCCACCATTTACTCTTTGTAGAACATCCGCCGGTATACACTTTAGGCAAAAGTGGCAAAATTGAAAATGTATTAATAGATAAAGCGCAACTGCAGGAAAAAGGAATCCAGTTTTTTCATACGAACAGGGGAGGAGATATTACTTTTCATGGGCCTCATCAAATTGTAGGCTATCCTGTTTTAGACCTTGAAAAATTCTACACAGATATTGGCCGGTACCTGCGTGAACTTGAAGAAGTAATTATTTTAACCCTGTCGGATTATGGCATTGAGTCAGGAAGAACAGCAGGAGAAACCGGTGTGTGGATTGATACTTTAATTAAAGGAAAGGAACGGAAAATTTGTGCAATGGGAGTTAGGTGCAGCCGTTGGATAACAATGCATGGTTTTGCACTTAATGTCAATACCAACCTCAATTATTTCAACCACATCATCCCTTGTGGCATTCAGGATAAGAAAGTAACCTCAATGAAAGAAGAGCTTGGATATGAAGTTTCTGTTGACCAAGTGAAGAGGAAACTTAAAAAAAATTTTGAACAAGTATTTAATGTGATACTGAAGGAAGATTAAAAAAGTTTCGATAGGTAAAATTTATTTTTTTCAAGCAGTTTTTCATCATTATATAATTCGAAATTAAACCAGCCTGCATGATAAAAATTGGCTTTATCTAAGGTCAAGGCTGTTTCCTTAACATTTTTTAATTCGAAAAGCACACTGCCATCTTCCTCTAAAAATTTAATCCGGTATTTTCTTTGCTTTGCATCAAGAAGGTTTATAAAAACATAGCCTTCTTTATTGGTATAAATAAATGATGACGGTATCCAGCCGGTGCTTCTAATTTCAGAATTAGTTTGTTGTTGAAAAGGTTGATTTGTTTCTACTATGGTTCTTGATGTGTCTATTGAGGCTCGCTTAGATGCAGTAAAAAAATATGAGCCTCCTTCAAAAGAAATAAATATGCGGTAAAACATACGGTCATTTGGAGCCTTTGTATCTGCAAATCCATTTTGTATCGCTTTTGGATCGGCAACGGTTAATATGGTTTTATAAATGCCAATGCTATCAAACCCCCGTTGTATGCTTATCTGGCTAATTCTTGCATAGTTGTTTACCCATCCGATAATATTGCGGTTGCTGCCTGCATTGCGCAAAGAAAATTTTGGGAGCGTGTCTTGCGACTGTGCTAAAACATTCGAACCAAAACCCACATATAGTAAAACAGTTACCAGGTATTTTAAACAATTCATAGCATACGCTCCTTCAAGTTGGTGCAAATATAAAGTTGGATAATTATAATGCTCAAAAGATTAACGTTCTCTTCGGCAGCGAAAGATTTCCTTGTAACCCACCGCTATGTATTAATAATATCTTTGACTTATCAGGAAAAAAACCTTGTTTGCATAGCTCTGCAAAGGCATAAAAAACTTTTGCTGTATACACAAAATCTGAAGGGATAGCTGTATGCATATACCACAAGTTCATGAATTGAATAAGGTCTGTATTAAATTTAGCATAGCCACCAAAATGATACTCATGCATCAACTTAAAACAATCTTTTTTTGGATCAGGCAACAGCTTATTGATTTCGCCTGATAAGGAAAAATTATTTTTTAAAACGCTGATCCCAATGATTTGTTGCTCTTTTTGCGAAGCTTCAATTAATCCTGCCAGTGTTGTTCCGGTTCCTGTAGCAGCTATTATATGAGTGTAGGATAACGTATCGTTACCTAAAATTTCTTTTGCACCTTCCACGCCCTTTATTCCATATCCACCTTCAGGAATTATGTATGAACCAGGGTATTGTTGCCAAACTTTATTAGGAATTTCTTTTGATTTATATGCTTCTCTTGAAATATAGACCAGGTCCATTTCTAACTCCTTTGCCTTTAGTAGTGTAGTAGATAATACGGATGGTTCTTCTCCCCGGATAATGCCAACAGATTGTAATCCTATAACGTTACAAGCGGCGGCGGTTGCTACTATATGATTAGAGAAAGCGCCTCCGAAAGTGATGACAGTTTTTGAGTTACTTGCTACTGCTTCTTTTAGATACTCTTTTAATTTAAAATATTTATTTCCTGAAATAAGGGGATGAATCAGATCAAGACGCAACACATCGGCAGTAATGGTTTGACCATTAAGCACATCTTGTGATAAGCTATTTTTTATTCTGCTTAATTCTAAATTCAACATCTGTCTATACTTGCCTCGAATTATTTATTTTCGCACCCAATTTAAAATAACAATATGAAACCTACACTATTGATCATGGCGGCCGGAATGGCATCAAGGTACGGAAGCATGAAGCAGATACAAGCATTCGGGCCCAGCGGCGAAACAATAATGGACTATTCTATTTTTGATGCAATAGAGGCTGGCTTTGGTAAAGTAGTGTTTATCATACGCAAAGATTTTGCAGATGATTTTAAAAACATTTTTGAACCCAAGCTGAAAGGAAAAATAGAAACTGAATATGTATACCAGCAGATGGATGCCTTTATTGGAGAGCACTCTATACCTGAAGGAAGAACAAAACCATGGGGTACATCTCACGCCATACTTTGTGCAAAAAGTGCAGTAAATGAGCCATTTGCTGTTATTAATGCAGATGATTATTATGGTAAAGATGGTTTTGTAAAGGCGGCTGGGTTTTTAATAAACCAATGCGACGATAAAACATTTGCTTTAATAGGATATGATCTTTCCAACACTTTATCGGAAAATGGGTCTGTAAGTCGTGGCGTTTGCGAAGTTGATGACAATAACAACCTGGTAGATATTAATGAGCGCCTAAAAGTTTTTGAGGAAGGCGGTAAAATTGTCTATGAAGAAACTGATGGTATTAAGCATGATGTTTCTGAACGTTCCAAAGCATCAATGAATTTTTGGTGTTTCGCTCCTTCCTTATTTTCCTTTCTTGAAAAAGAGTTTAAAGAATTTTTAGCGGCTAATATTAATAGTCCAAAAGCCGAATTTTTGATACCAATTTCTGCAGATAAATTTATTAATAGCGGGCAAGGGGTAATAAAAGTTATTCCTACCGCTGCACAATGGTTCGGCGTTACTTATAAAGAAGATGCACCGGTGGTTAAAAGGAAGTTAGATACTTTGGTAAGCGAAGGCCTTTATCCTAAAAGCTTGTGGTAGGATTTTATAAAGGGATAATATCCTGGCTTGTCCTAAAAAAGCACCGGCAGTAATGCTGGTGCTTTTTTATTAGTATCATTTGTAAGGGATAAAAGACTTAAAGATTCTTCTAGTTTACTTTAACTAAATACACAAAAGCTGAAACTCTTTTTACTTGTTGTTGGCGTGTCAATCCTTTTAGGCTGGACACTGCTGTAGATTTACTGATTGAAAAAGAAGAGTCCTTACCTAATTCATTTAATGCTTTAAATATATATTTCGATTGTGTAGCAAATACAACTCCTTCGGCGCTAATTTGTTTTGCACTCAAAATGCCAATTACCTCTCCATTCTTATTTAAGATTGGTCCGCCACTATTACCCGGGTTTGCATCTATGGCAATCTGATAAGAAAGCGTATCACCATTAAAACCGGTTTTTGCTGATAAGTAACCTTCACCATAAACAATATCGTTTCTTGGATAACCTAAAGTGTAGACAGATTCCGCAATTTCTCCTTTTCCGCTCTTTATATTGTAAGGAATAGAAGCCGGAGATTTAAAAGCAGTATCATCAATTTTTAAAATAGCAATATCCCGGTCACTATCTGTATACACTACCCTGGCTTTAAAATCATCTCCATTAATGTTTTGCACTGCAATATTGTTTGCATTACTAACAACGTGTGCATTGGTTATCATTAATCCCTTTGTATTAATAAGAAACCCGGTGCCGCCTGTTTTGTAAATTACAGGCGCAGTAATGATGCCATTTTTAATTTTATCAATCTCTTTATTCTGTTGCTTGTTTTGATTTTTTAAGGCACTGATGTCATTTTTTAATTGCGATATTTCTGCTGCTGGTTTAACAGGCGATATAGACCACAGAAAGGCGCTCATCGTAAGTGCCGTAAGACCGGCAATGCAAGCGGCGATGGCTGCAACCCTTTTATATTTATTAATAAGGTAAATAACCTTTGCCTTGCCTTGTAATTTCGGAAACTCAATCGCTCCTTTTTCAGCAAGGTTAATATGCACATCATTAAGTACGGACTTCAGCTTTTTTGTCTCGTCAAAGCGATTCATTTGCTGAAGAAAAAAAGTATGCTCCACAACTAATTGATCTATTTCGGGGCTGCTTTTGCGCAAGCTTTCAAAATAAACACGTTCACTGGGGGTCATTAAACCGCCAATATATTTTTCTACAGCCTCTAAAATATTAATGTCATCCATTATCTGCCACTTTATGCTGGGTAAAAAAAAGTTTCTTTAAACGTATCAGGCATTTGTATTTCTGGTTCTTTGCGTTGTCAGCGTTTGTATATCCAAAACTTGAGGCAATCTCCTGCATTGATCTCTTCTGCATATAAAAAGCTTCCAATAAACTTTTGCAAGGCTCGCCAAGATTTCCAATAGCACGTTCCATCATAAGAAAATCAGTATTCTGGCGCTCATGTTCTTCCATGTCTTCGTCCACACTCACTACATTCACTTCGGCTTCATCTGCAATCAAAAATCTATTTTGGTGCATCAGCTTTTTTAGCCATAATCTTCTGCAAACAGAATAGATATAAGTTTTAATCTGGCAATTTAGTTCCAAAGATTCTGACCTTACCTTCTCAAACAAGACGATCATCGCTTCCTGAAAGATGTCTTTAGCATCATCTGTTGTGCCATTATTTTTTAAAACCAGCGCTTGTACCATGTTATAATTCTCCTTATAAATAGTCTCAATAGCCTTTCTGTCGTTCATTGCCAAACCCTTAAGGAGTAATGTTTCGTTATCAGCTTTCAACAGATCATTATTTAATACAAAAAACTAAAAGTAGTAACCCAATGTGGGTGTTAAAAAAATATTTTTATAAAGTGGGTTACCTTTTAAAGGTATAAGTATTAATCACTACATATAAGGTATTATTCTTAAAATTTAGAATACAAAGATGAAGTCATTGTTGATCATATTGCTAATTATAATAAGTCTTACAGGCTGTGATGAAAGTTCGGGCTCAACAAAAGCTAAAATAGATTCTACGGTTACAAAACTTGATTCTGCTTTTGAAAAAATTGAAGATAGGGCAGATGCTGCATGGGATTCGACCAAGGCAAAAGCAAAAGAATTTAAAAAAGATATTGATTCAACGTTCGATAAGAAAAAAGACTCATCAAAAGGTTAAGCATTTTAATATTAAATCTCATAAAACATGAAAAAGTTATTCCTTAGTTTATTGATCGCCGGTGCATTAGTTTCTTGCGATAATGCTGCTGATTCCAGTGCCAATGCTCAGGATTCAATAGATTCTATAACTTCTGAAAAGAAAGATGCTATTGATTCTACTGCAGAAGCAAAGAAAGATATAGTTGACTCTACAGCAGAAATGAAAAAAGACGCTCTTGACAGGCTGGATTCTTTAAATAAGAAGGATTAGGTTAAATAATTTGGTCTCGTAATAATCACTAATTATAATTAAACAACAATGAAAAAGTTATTTTCAATTTTAGCTATTGCTGCAATTTTTACAGCATGTAACAACGATGCAGATTCTACAACTTCAACAGATTCTTCAACAACTGTTACCACAGATTCAACTACTATGATGGCTCCGTCTACTATGGATACTATGAGTACCACTGTTACAACAGATTCTACTGTTCGCATAGATACAACGGTGAAATAATTAAAGTAGTAGTTGCCAGCTATTAAAACATTCAGTCAAAAAATTCGTATGGCAAGCAATCGTTAACCGCCTGCTGTTTCTACAGCAGGCTTTTTTATTTCTATCATCTATATATAACGCTTACAGTGTTATTTTTGCACAAATTTTACTATGAGCACATTTGCTGAGCTTGGTTTGAACGAAGGTCTGCTCAAGGCCATTGAAGAACTCGGATACACACAACCCACTGCCATCCAGGAGCAGGCTATTCCCGTTTTATTATCTGGTACCAAAGATCTTATTGGATTAGCACAAACAGGCACCGGAAAAACCGCAGCATTTGGGTTGCCTTTATTGCAATTAATTAATGAAAAAGAAAGATACCCACAGGCATTAGTGGTTTGCCCTACCCGTGAGCTTTGCATGCAGATTGTAAATGAGATCACGCTTTTCAAAAAGTTTTCGTCTGTAATTAATGTAGTAGCCGTTTACGGTGGCGCTTCTATTGTGACGCAGATGAGAGATATAAAAAGAGGTGTGCAGATTGTAGTGGCAACGCCAGGCAGGTTAATTGATCTTATCGAAAGAAAGGCTATTAACCTGGATCAGATAAAGTACCTCGTGCTTGATGAAGCAGATGAAATGCTGAACATGGGGTTTAAAGAAGATATTGAGTTCATTCTTCAAAACACCCCAAAACGCGATAGCACCTGGCTGTTTAGTGCTACAATGCCGGTTGAAATTCGAAATGTTAGTAAACGCTACATGCAGAAGCCGGTTGAAATAACAGTGGGTAAAGTAAATACCGGTAATAAGAGTATCGATCACCAGATATACATAACTACAGCACAACACCGTTACGAAACCCTTAAGCGTCTTATTGATTTTAATCCTGGCATGTATGGCATCATCTTCACAAGAACAAAAATAGATGCACAGGACATTGCCGAAAAATTAACTCGTGAAGGATATGATATTGAAGCATTGCATGGCGATCTTACCCAAATACAACGCGATAAAGTTATGGGTGCTTTCCGCGAAAAAACATTGCAGCTTCTTATTGCAACAGATGTAGCAGCCAGGGGAATTGATGTTGTAGGCATAACACATGTTATAAACTACGAGTTACCCGATGATCTGGAAGTGTATACGCACCGCAGCGGACGAACAGGCCGTGCTGGAAAAACTGGTGTGTGCATGTCAATTGTTCATGCACGAGAGATGTTTAAAATAAAACAAATTGAGCGCATGGTTCAGGCGCCTTTTCATAAACTGGATATACCTACGGGCAAAGATGTATGTCGCAAACAATTCTATGCTTTTATTGATAGAATGCTGCAGGCCGATATAAGTCATGGAGACTATGAATCTTACGTTCCCATGTTGCAGGAAAAATTTCAGGAAATGAGCAAAGAGGATATTTTGAAACGTGTAGCTGCCCTGGAATTTGACCGCTTCTTAAAATATTATGAAAACTCCGAAGACCTGAATGTACGGGAACGCAGCCGCGACCCAAGAGAACGTATTGAAACAAGACGTACAAGTGCTGGAGATGGCGACAGAAGGAGAGATACGAAAGGAAGAGAATTTAGCGGAAATGGAAACAGTACCCGTTTATTTGTAAACCTTGGAACAAAAGACGGGTTTTATAAAGCCAGCTTTCTACAGTTTATACTTGATTTAAGCGACTTGAAAAAAGAGGTGCTGGGACGTATAGACATGAAAGAAATGAATAGCTGGATAGAGATTGAAAGTGGTATGGCAAACAAAATGATACAAGCCATAGACGGAAAAAATTTCCAGGGAAGAAAAATCCGGATGAATTTAGCTGACACAGGAGGCTACAAGAAAAAAGATTGGTAATTATTTTTTTTTCTGAAGTGAATGGCTATTTTTGCCGGCGTCATGATAAAAGCAAAAGCATACTTCTATTTTTATTTTTACTTCTTTAGCAAGAAGCCGGGATGCTTTTGTTGAAATTGAACAGATAAAAAGAAATCAACATAAAGAATCCCGGCCAGAGGCCGGGATTTCTGTTTTAACGACCTACAAGCAATGCTCGTAATAACATGTGTTTAAATAATATGGCTGTACGGATATCAATACAAGGTTTCGAAGGCAGTTTTCACCAGGTAGCTGCACAACAGTTTTTCGGCAACCTTGTAGAGGTTATTACTTGTGCTACTTTTCGGGAAGTAATCAAAATTGCTTCTGGCAAAAAAGAAAGTGATGGTGGTGTAATGGCTATTGAAAATTCTATTGCCGGAAGTATCCTTCCAAACTATAACCTGCTTCAAAAAAGCAATCTTAAAATTGCCGGAGAAATTTATTTACAAATCCGGCAAAATCTTTTGGTAAACAAGGGTGTTAAATTAGAAGATATCCGTGAAGTGCATTCTCATCACATGGCGTTGCAGCAATGCCTGGAATTTTTGGACAAGCATAGTTGGAAACTGGTAGAAACAGATGATACGGCTTTGAGTGCAAAGCACGTTCACCAAACACGTAGCAAACATATTGCGGCTGTTGCCAGTAAGCTTGCAGCAGATTTATATGATCTTGAAATGATCAGTCCTAACATTCATACTTTAAAAAATAACTATACCCGCTTTCTTGTTTTACAAAGAGAGGATAGTGCGGCAGATATAGAAGATGCAAATAAAGCTTCCCTAAATTTTCATACCGATCATTCGCGTGGCAGCCTGGCTAAGGTGCTAACTAAAATTGCGGATAGTGGTATTAATTTAAGTAAGCTTCAAAGTTTTCCTATCCCGGGTAGTGACTGGAAATATAGCTTTCATGCGGATATGGAATTTGATTCAAGAGAACAGTTTGAGAAAGCGATAAAAAAGATAAAGCCACTAACAGAACATTTAAGAGTGTATGGTATTTATAAAAAAGGTAAAACGGTTTAGAGGCCATCAAAACTGGAAGTAGATATAAGTTCAATTTTAAAATGATTAAGGTATCTAAAAGATTAGAAGGAATTGGAGAATATTATTTCTCGCAAAAGCTCGCTGAAATAGCGGAGATGAACAAGCATGGCGTTCCGGTCCTTAATCTTGGTATAGGTAGTCCTGATCTCCCCCCGCACCCTGAAGTCATAAAAGTATTACAGTCTGAAGCGGCAAGGCCTAATGTGCATGGATACCAGGGCTACAAGGGGGTTGAAGCTTTTCGTAATGCAGTAGCAGCATGGTACCAAACATGGTATGGTGTTACATTAAATCCGGCGACAGAAATCCTTCCATTACTTGGTTCAAAAGAAGGTATCATGCATATATGCATGACATACTTGAGTGACGACGATGTTGCCTTGATTCCAAATCCTGGATATCCAACTTATAGCAGCGCCGTTAAATTAGCTGGTGGCATACCCATTACTTATGATCTTATTGAGGAAAATGATTGGTTGATCAATTTCGATGCCCTTGAAAAAACGGATTTAAGAAAAGTAAAATTGATGTGGGTAAACTATCCCCAAATGCCTACAGGACAGTTGCCGACACAAGCTTTTTTTCAAGCGCTTGTAGCCTTTGGTAAAAAGCATGGTATTTTAATTTGTCATGATAACCCTTACAGCTTTATTCTGAATGAAGAGCCAATGAGCTTGCTTAGTATAGAGGGAGCAAAGGATGTAGTGCTTGAATTAAATTCACTTAGCAAATCGCAGAACATGGCTGGGTGGAGAGTGGGTATGCTATGTGGGAATAAAGAAAGAGTAAGTGAAGTATTGATTTTCAAAAGCAACATGGATAGCGGTATGTTTTTACCGGTGCAGTTAGCGGCTGCAAAAGCTTTGTCGCTTGGCAAACAATGGTATGATGATGTAAACTCCATATACCGGCAAAGAAGGAATAAAGTGTATGAATTATTAGATCTTTTAGAGTGTCAATATTCTAACAAGCAGGTGGGATTATTTGTATGGGCAAAAATTCCAGGCAAGTATAAGAATGGGTTTGAGATGAGCGACAATATATTGTATAATGCCAGGGTGTTTATTACACCGGGTGGAATATTTGGTTCTTCAGGAGATGAATATGTTAGGGTAAGCTTATGCAGTAGTGAAGAGAGATTGGAGGAGTCTATTCAGAGGATCAAAAGCAATTTGAATTAAATATGACAGTAGCTATTGTTGGTGTTGGATTAATCGGTGGCTCATTGGCATTGGCCATGAAAGAAAAAGGCATTGCCCAAAAGATAATTGGCGTGGAAGCCAACATTATACACCAACAAAAAGCTTTAGAATTAGGATTGGTTGATGAAATAAAAGAGTTGGAGGAAGCTATAAACGAAGCTTCGCTGATTATACTTGCAACGCCGGTGAATGCTGTCATGCAACTACTGCCTGATGTTTTAGATAAAATAGATCAGCAAGTAGTGATTGATGTAGGTTCTACAAAAGATGGAATTTTAGAAGCAGTTAAATATCATCCGAAAAGAAAACGTTTCGTTGCTACGCATCCAATGTGGGGCACTGAATTTAGCGGACCGGAGGCGGCAGTAAAAAATGCTTTTGTAAACAAGGCCACTGTAATTTGTGATAAAGGGGAAAGTGATAAAGATGCAGTTGATATAGTAGAAAATATTTATCGAAAACTGGGTATGCATCTCGTTTATATGAATGGAAGAGAACATGATGTACATGTAGCATACGTAAGTCATATTTCGCATATTACTTCTTTTGCTTTGGCTAATACAGTTTTAGAAAAGGAAAGGGAAGAAGATACGATCTTTGAACTGGCGAGTGCAGGTTTCGAAAGTACTGTTCGTTTGGCAAAAAGCAATCCGCTTACATGGGCTTCTATTTTTATGCAAAACAGGGAGAACGTGTTGGATGTGTTGAATGAACATATTAGCCAGCTAAGAAAATTCAAAGCTTGTCTGGAAAAAGAAAATTATGAGTACCTGGAAGAGTTGATGGTGAATGCTAATAAGATAAAGAAAGTGTTGGATAGGGAGTAAACCTCACCCTGGCCCTCTCCAGCAAAGCTGGAGAGGGAACAACGCACAAAGCCAGAAGAACAACCATTGTTTTAAATAGGCTGTTAGACTTTGTCGAAGAAGCGTGATGTTTTATTGAAATAGTTGCAATGATAGCACTATAGCAATGCACATGATAAATGAAGATTTAGTGTTGATTGGTTAGTGCTAAAGATGAAAATGTTCTATTGTCCGGCCTCCTTCTTTAGCTCTGCTGGAGAAGGAACGAGGATGAGGTAAATCGGCAACAAATAACAAAGTGAAAAATAAGTAAGTGTTTTTTATGCAGAACGTTCACTATTGTCTATTCACCATTGACCATTCACAAAATTGACCATCATTAATAAATAAAATAACAATGCAAGCAGAAACAACAACTATGAAAACCGCAGTACAACAGGTATGGAAAAAAAGACCGCTAATAATTTCTGGTCCATGCAGTGCTGAAACAGAGGAGCAGGTAATGGAAACGGCTATACGTTTAAAAGCAACAGGCAAAGTAGATATGCTTAGAGCTGGAATATGGAAACCTCGTACACGGCCAGGAAGTTTCGAAGGTATTGGTACGAAAGGATTGCCATGGATGCAGGCTGCAAAAAAAGCAACAGGTTTACCAATAACGATAGAAGTAGCAACTGCCAAACAAGTAGAAGATGCTTTGCATTTTGATGTGGATGTACTTTGGATTGGAGCCCGTACCACAGTAAATCCTTTTAGTGTTCAGGAAGTAGCAGATGCACTTCGTGGAGTAAAGGTTCCGGTTCTTATTAAAAATCCTATCAACCCTGATCTTGAGCTTTGGATTGGTGCTGTTGAACGTGTTGCAAAAGCGGGTATTAACGACATCGGTTTAATACATCGTGGTTTTTCTTCTTATGGTAACGCTGAATATCGTAATGCTCCCATGTGGCATTTGGCTATCGAAATGAAACGCCGCAACCCTGAGTTGCTGATCATTAATGACCCTTCTCATATTTGCGGAAGAAGGGATATTTTACAAGAGGTGGCACAAAAAGCCATTGATCTTGATTATGATGGATTGATCATTGAAAGCCATATAGATCCTGATAAGGCGTGGAGTGATGCAAAGCAACAAATTACTCCTGAACGTTTAGCAGAAATGCTGGGCAATATGATCTGGAGAAGAGAAGACATAGCCTCAGAAGAATACCATGCTGCTTTAGATAAATTGCGCAATCAAATTAATCATCTTGATGATGAACTGATGCAGATTTTAAGTGAACGCATGAAAGTGGCTGAAAAAATAGGCCAATACAAAAAAGAAAATAACATTACTGTATTGCAAACAAACCGGTGGAATGAAATTTTAGAAAGAGCTGCACAGAAAGGTGATAAGCTGGGATTGAGCAAAGAGTTCATCACAAGGTATTTTGATGCAGTGCATTTAGAGAGCATTAATCATCAAACTAAAGTTTTGAATTCTTAAAATGCAGACACAACAATTCGCCTTTAGCCGCCAAACGGTAAACTATCATTTTGATGCAGGCTTTGAAGAACTTAAAGCAATTGTTCCGCAAGGGAAGACAGTTATAGTCACCGATCAAAACATTTTTGATCTGCATCAGGAGAAGTTTAAAGGCTGGGACACCATCGTGCTTGACGCTGGCGAACAGTATAAGGTTCAGTCAACTATTGACTCCATTATTCTTCAGCTAATACATATTGGCGCCGACAGGCAAACAACACTTATTGGTGTAGGCGGTGGCGTCATTACAGACCTTACAGGGTACGTTGCTTCCATTTTTTTAAGAGGTATATCTTTTGGTTTTGTGCCGACTACTTTGCTTTCAATGGTAGATGCGGCTATCGGGGGGAAAAATGGTATTGATGTAGGATTGTACAAAAATATGGTCGGCACTATTAGCCAGCCTCAATTTTTATTATATGATGCAAGCTTTTTAGAAACGCTCCCGGAAAAAGAATGGCGCAATGGCTTTGCAGAAATAATCAAACATGCTGCCATTAAAGATGCTATTCTTTTTAAACAACTGGAAGCATCCTCAATAGAATTATATCAAAAGGAGAAGCCCCTGTTGCAAGAGTTGATTACGCGAAATGTATTGATAAAAACCAAAGTAGTTCAGGGTGATGTATATGAAAAAGGAGAACGAAAGTTTTTAAACTTTGGTCATACACTGGCTCATGCAATTGAAACGCAATATGGTTTAATGCACGGCGAAGCGGTAGCCATAGGGATGGTATTTGCTTCTCATCTTTCAGAAATTCATTTAGGTTTCCGGCATCATGGCCGGCTATTAAAACTAATAGAGCAATATTCATTGCCAACCAATATTCATTTTGATAAAGACAAAGTGTTTGAGGTTTTAAAAAGCGATAAAAAGAAGGAAGCTGACTTTATGAATTTTGTTTTGCTGGAAAGGATTGGCAAGGCGGTAATCGAAAAAATTCCTTTGGAAAGTTTACATAATTATTTATAATGAAGGCAATCGTAAGTCCGTCAAAATTGAATGGTGTTGTTACAGCTGCAGCTTCTAAAAGTGCCATGCAAAGAGCTTGTGCAGCAGCTTTAATTAGGAGGGGAGAAACAGTATTATCGAACCCTGGCGTATCAAACGATGATAAAGCAGCGCTCGACATCATCAAGCAATTAGGCGCAACCTATGAATTGCAGGATGATAAAATATTTATCCGCAGTAATGGTATCAATCCAATTGGAAATGGGATAGATTGTCATGAGAGCGGCCTATCTATCCGCATGTTTACTTCCATTGCAGCATTAAGCAAAGGGCCGATTATAATAAATGGCTCAGGAAGTTTGGCCAAACGCCCTATGAATTTTTTTGATGATGTGCTGCCTCAATTAGGTGTTGAAATAAAAAGTAATAACGGGCACTTGCCTTTGCAGATAAGAGGTCCGTTACAACCAAATAATATTACTGTTGACGGCTCTTTATCTTCTCAATACTTAACAGGTTTATTGTTTGCTTATGCAGCCGCAGATGCAAAAGATGTAAGTATTAAAGTAACAAATTTAAATAGCCGTCCTTACATTGATCTCAGCTTACAGGTATTAAAATCGTTTGGCTTTAAGGTGCCGGGAAACAGCAACTATGAGGAGTTTTATTTTTCCTCAGAAGCGAGCAACAATCAACAAACAACAATTAACTATACCGTTGAGGGCGACTGGAGTGGGGGAGCATTTCTTCTTGTCGCCGGCGCCATAGCTGGGAATATTGTTGTCAAAGGTTTAGATAATTATTCTTCTCAGGCAGATAAGGCAATTATTCAGGCATTGTCTTTAGCAGGTGCAAGCATGAGTGTGAAAGAAGAAGAAATAGAGCTAAGAGAAAGCAAGCTTAAGGCATTTCATTTCAACGCAACAGATTGTCCTGATTTGTTTCCGCCTTTAGTGGCATTGGCTGCTTATTGCGAGGGTACAACAGTTATTGAAGGAGCAAAGAGGTTAACCCATAAAGAAAGCAACCGTGCATTAACCTTACAGGAGGAATTTGGCAAAATGGGCGTAACTATCACCTTGCAGGATGACCTGATGTTTGTTGAAGGAACTGGAAATATTAAAGGAACACAAGTGTCTTCGCATAATGATCACCGTATTGCAATGGCTGCAGCGGTTGCTGGTTTAAAGGCGGAGGGAGCAATAGAAATTAGCGGTGCAGAATCAGTAAACAAATCATATCCCGAGTTCTGGCAGCACTTGCAGGAGCTGGGTGCTATCGTGCAAACTTTAGATTAAATTTGATGTATGAATTACCTGGAGCGGATAACAATTGATCCTGAAATTTGTCATGGTAAACCTTGCATAAGAAGAATGCGGTGGCCTGTGGTTGTTTTGCTTGATCTTTTAGGCTCCAGGATGATATACCAGGATATTTTTGAAGATCATCCTGAGTTAGAGATAGAAGATATTTATGCAGCCATTAATTTTGCGGTGTTGAATCTGTCAAGGACTCCTTTAAAAAATGTGGCTTGATGGATTTTATTTGCGAAGCCCACATTTCGTACAAGCTCAGAAACTTTTTAATTCAAATCGAACATAAGGCTACTCATATAAATGAGGTGCTGAATGGTTCAGCAACAAGCGAGATATATATTTGCGCTTATTCTGATAAAAACAATTTAATCCTAATTACAAAGGATAGTGATTTCATTGATCTGTATCATGTAAGAGAATCACCGAAAAAGTTAGTAAAGATCAACCTAGGTAATCTTTCAACCACTGAATTAATTCAACTTTTTTCAGATGCCTTGCCATTCATAGAAAGAGTAAACCTCAAAGAATGGTTTCTATTTGAAATAGATAGGGACCAGTTTTATTTAACAGACGATAATTAATACGCATGAATTCATTCGGACGTTTCTTTCGTGTTAGCATATTTGGTGAATCGCATGGCGAAGGTGTAGGCATTGTAATTGACGGCTGCCCTGCTGGCATTAATCTAACCGAAGAAGATTTCAAAGCAGACATGGACCGGCGGAAAGGTGGCACACAGAAAGGCACAACGCCACGACAGGAAACAGATGCGCCGATTTTTAAAAGTGGTGTTTTCAAAAACAAAACGACTGGTGCTCCGCTTATGATCATGTTTGAAAATAATAATACCCGTTCCGGAGATTATGAAAAGCATCGTCCCTTTCCACGGCCGGGCCACGCAGATTTTGTTGCCAATAAAAAGTTTGGCGGATTTGAAGATTTTCGTGGGGGTGGCCATTTTAGTGGAAGGCTTACGGTATGCCTTGTAGCCGCAGGTGTTGTTGCAAAAAAAATCCTCCAAAATATTTCTGTTGTTTCTACCATTCTGGAGATAGGAGGAGAGCAGGACTTAGAGAAGGGATTACAAAAAGCTATTGATGCCAAAGACTCGGTTGGTGGTATTGTAGCATGTACGGTGAAAGGTTTGCCTCTAGGTTTGGGAGAACCCTTTTTTGATTCTGTTGAATCATTAATTGCACATGCTGCCTTTTCTATACCGGCAGTAAAAGGCATAGAGTTTGGTGCCGGCTTCCTTGCTTCAAAAATGTTTGGTGTTGAACATAATGACAGCATTAAGAATATGGAAGGGCGAACTGAAACCAATCATGCAGGTGGGGTTGTAGGCGGTATATCGAATGGTAACGACCTCCATTTCCGCATTGCCATAAAGCCCACTTCATCTACTCCAAAAGAACAGGAAACATTAAATTGGGAAACAGGTGAAGTAGATACGTTTTCTGTAAAAGGCAGACATGATTTATGCATAGCCTTAAGAGTGCCGCCTGTGCTTGAAGCTATAACTGCGATAGTACTGGCAGATCTTTTATATATGGAAGCGAAGATTGCCAGAGTAGCAGGCTAAAAGTTCTGCAGTGAATACGGGTTTCGCATGAAAAGAGAAACAGGAGATAATTAAGATTGATTCATTCTTTATAATCATCACAAGGGTGTCGGTAATCGTCAAAGAGGTTTTCCTTTACAGAAGTGCAGATACACTCTTCCTACTTTGAGAAGATAGTCTTTCAATAAAAAGCCACTCGTACCGTCATGCTGGCTTCACCCAGTATAATTTTATTTACTCAATAATTTTATTTAAGAAAAAGATACCGGCTCAAGGCCGGTAGGACCGCAAAAGTGTTTATAGTTTGTAATCAGGTTTATATTGTTGTGCTATAATTCATGTAGCAATAATCCCCCATTACAGGTCTGGCAGCTTCTTTTGGTATATGCTTTTTGGTTCTTTGTTATAGGAACATGCTTGTGCAGTCAGCCTTACCCGGTATGATTGCAAAAGTTCAGCCCATTATATTTTGGGTACCGGTCCTCTGCTGCATAGTTAAGGAAACTAAGTCCTGTAGGCCGCTTCCCCCCTCTCCAGCTTGCTGGAGAGGGGCCGGGGGTGAGGCTTCGCATTTAAATGGCCGTTACTTCAACTGCATTAGCCACACGCTCTTTCTCTCTCTTCAAATCTGCAATGGCCACATTAAGCTCGAAGCCCATAAGAACCACAAGTGCATTTACATACACCAGGGTCATTAATATAAAGATGGTACCAATAGAACCATACAGTTTGTTATAGCTACTAAAATTTTCCACCCAGAAAGAAAAAAGAAAAGTGGCTACCAACATAAGCGTTGTGGCAAAAACAGAACCCGGGGTAAGAAAAGGCCATTTCTTTGTAACCGATGGTCCATGGCGATAGATGAAAGCAATGGTATAAAAAATAAGTAAGAAAATAATAACCCATCGAATGTTTACTATCAGTATTCTTAAAGCCTGGCTTCTGATACCTATCCAATGAAGAACAACACCCTGAGCTACTAAGAGGAATAAGAAAATAAAAAAAAGTACAAATGAGATAATCGTCAGTTGAAGCGCCGTTCTACGTTTGTTTAATCCGTTTCTTTTTTCAAAACCTTCATAATTATTGTCGAAAGATCTCAAAATACCCATCATAGCATTGCTCGAAAAAAAAAGGGCCAGGAAAAGACCAAAGGATAACAAGCCATCTCTGGGGTTCTTTAAAAAATCATCAAGAAATTGAATGATTACGGTATTGTTTTCCCGACCTGGTACTACATCTCTGATAACAGTATATAACTCCTGTATAAATTGAGTCGAAATGGGGAGATAAGGTATTAAAGTGAACAAAAAAATAAGAGTAGGAGGGATAGCCATTACCATGTTGAAAGAAATTGCTGCGGCCCTTTCCATAAGGCTTGTTCTTTTTAGCTGCTTTATAAAAGCGCTACCCGTTTCAAAAAGAGAGAAACCATAAAAGCCCGGCAGATAAACAGTGCGGCTCCATTGGTTTACCGACCTTACCGGGGAAGAATTGCCGATATGCTTTTGTATTCTTTTAAAAGGCATGACTTTTATTGGGGCGATGAAAATCTTCTTTTAAAAGCCTGTTGATACCATTTTGCTTTTTGTAGATGCTCAGCGTAGGTTGCACTAAAAAGGTGACGCCCATTGAAACTACTATCAGCCACGAAATATAGATAGTTAGTAGCAGGGGAATTTAAAACAGCGTCGATTGTTTTCTTTGAGGGTGTACAAATTGGTCCCGGCGGTAAGCCTTTATTTTGATAGGTGTTATAAGGAGACGGTACTTTTAAATGATCTCCATAAACCCGCTTAATGGTAAAGTCATTTAATGCAAAACGTATGGTAGGGTCAGCCTGCATAGGCATACCTTTATGAACGCGGTTTAAGTACACACTGGCAATATTTCCTTTCTCGGGCAACGCATTTGATTCTTCATCAACAATAGAAGCTAATATATAAACCTCTGATGGGGTAAGCTGTAGTTTTTCTGCCCTTTGCTTCCTGTCTGTTGTCCAAAAGTTCTTAGATTCTTCTGCAAGCTTCTTATAGATCCTTGAAGGCCCAACATTCCAAAAGAAAGTATATGTGTCGGGCAATACAGCGCTCATTGCAAGCTCTGGCGTTTTTTCAAACTGCTTTAATGAATCCTTATTATTTAAAAAGCTAATCACGTCTATTGAATCACATTCAAACTTATTACCTACCAGCCTGGCAAAATCATTCTTAGTGCGCAACTTGGTTATTACAAGATTTACGGGCGTTTGCTGTCCATTGCGCAACATCCTGATAATTGTAAAAAGACTGGCTCCTTTTTTTATGTTGTACCTGCCAGGTTTTATTTGTTTCCAGTAATTCATCCGGTTGGCCAAAAAAGAAAAGCTACCTACGTTTTTGATAATCTCATTTTTTTGAATAGAATCTAATACGGCATTCTTGTTAGCTGCTTTTGAGCTTATGTACAAGGCTTTTTTAGCGTCTTTAAAATCAGTGGCGGGGGCAAGAAAAAGCCAGGCAAAAACGGCGGCACATAGCACTAGCAGCACCAATAGTAAAATGAAAATCTTTTTCATATCGTTTCGTAAAAATAAAAAACCCTGTACTAAGACAGGGTTTTGGTAACTATATTAAATCTTATTTTTTATTTGTGTCAGTTCTTACCGGAGGCGCACTGAAGGGAGCTGTGTTTGGAGCAGCATTTCTCTGACCGCCAACACCTGCAGGGTTCACATTCTCCAACCTGTCATCACCCCCACCTTTATTGTCTGAAATAAAAAATGCCGACGTCAGGCATAGTATCGCAATAAGCCCGGCAAATATCCATGTGCCTTTTTCCAGTACATCGGTTGTTTGCTTCACTCCCATGAACTGATTGCTAAAGCCAGCCACATTTCCTGCAAGTCCGCCGCCTTTAGGGTTTTGAACCAATACGATAAGTGCTAAAACAATTGAAGCTAATAAAATGAGTATAAAGAACAGGGTAGTCATATTAAATTTCTTTCTTTAAAAAGTCAACTTTGGCTGCAAAATAAGCCCTTTTAGAGGGATTAATCAAACTTAATTTCTGATATGTTTCAATAGCTTTTTCCGTATTTCCCTGTGCTATCCATACTTCTGCCATTGTTTCTGTATGCACCTCTGCACGGTCAACAGAATGAGCAGCAAGTGTATCTACTTTTTGTTCCTGCACCGGGTCGATAAGCCTTGTTTGTTCCTTAACAGGTAAACGCTTCATGGTCTTTAACCATTCGGTAAAGCTTTTCAATTGCTTGCCAAGCGCATCTTTTGTTGCTTCTTCCTGCGACAGCTTAATGCCCTGGGATGCGAAATAATCAACTGTATGATAAGGTTCAAAAGCCAAAGGCTCAGCATAAGGCTTTTCTTCAGAAACGCTACCGGGCATTTCACTTAATGCTTGGGTAGAACCGCTATCGTTTGTTATTTCAGCCTGGTGTTCAATAATTATAGGGGCAACTTGTTTTGCAACTAACTGCTCCTCAGAAGGTGCTCTATTCTCTTCCGGCGATGGAAATTCCGGCATCGTTTCTACCCGGTCTGCTACCACCGGAGGTATATATGCAACACCGGGTAAATCAGCCGTGATTTCCTCTTCTTTAGTTTCATCAACTTTGGGCAATTCCGGAACGGCAAGAAAACCAACATCCATAACATAGTTTTCTTCATTCAAAAACGGTTCAAAAAGAGGAGGAGTATGATAATATAAAACGGCTTTTTGAAGTTCTGCCAGGTGATGGGGGCTATTTTCTTGTTGAAGTTTTTTTACCAATGCAAAATGAGCAGGGGCGAAATAAGGGTAATCATCAACAAGTTTTTGTAAATCTTCAATAGAACATTCACTTATTGTTTTTTGAAACAATTGTTGTGTCAATAAGTTGAACCTGCTACTCATGTCGGCAAGTTAACAAACTTACCAATTCGAAAAGATGCGGTTGAAAATATCGTCTGTCAAACTACGCACCATTTCATCGAGCAAACCCGCCTCTGCTGCCTGTAGCGATGAGGTGGCAGGAAATTCAAAGCTGCGGCTTACATCATATTCATCCACTTTATTTCCAAGGTGGTTGTTAACTGTAATGTGCACGCCTACTGTTAAACGGTTTGTTTGTGTTTGCTGGTTGGATATACCCGAAGTACTTACGGTATAATCAGTGATGGTGCCACTAATTTCCAAATGCACATTGTCGCTATTAGTTTGCGACATCTTTGTTTGGTTATTGATCTTTTGTTTTACCCTATCGGTAAGCTGTGGACTGATTTGCGGATTTACATAACGTGCCCTGTTCTCAATAAAATTTATACGCACCGTTTTAATGCTATCGGGTATACTTACATCGTTAAAGCGATATACGCCACAACCCGTGGTAGCCATCAAATTAAAAATTAAAAATGTAAAAGATAAAAAACAGGAGAGTGATAAGATGTGTTTCTTATTCATTTTCAATTTTACATTTTTCCCTTCATTAATCATCGATACTATATTCTTTTAACTTTCTGTATAATGTTCGTTCACTTATACCTAAATCCATTGATGCATCTTTTCTCTTCCCTTTATGTTTTTTCAGCGCTTTTATGATGAGCTCTTTTTCTTTATCCATTATATTCAGACTTTCTTCTACTTCTACATGATCATGAATATCATTGCTCATAATTACAGGCTGGGCCGGCTGCTGCAAAGGTTGGTGCACCATTACCTGTGAGGGGTAATCGTGTTGCTGGGGTTGCAGCTCCTTCAGCTCATTCATAATATTTGGGTTCTGATGCAGCACAGAAGGATTTTGAAGCACTTCAAAAAAAAGACGTTTCAATTCCGTCACATCTTTTTTCATATCAAAAAACAGCTTGTATAAAATTTCTCTTTCGTTAGCAAACTCATGGCTGTTTCCATTGCTGGAAGCGAGGACAGGCAGGCGGTTAGGATTGTTTGTCTCCGGTAGAAAGCGTGTAATTTCTTTTGAAGTGATGGTACGGTCTGTTGCTAGTACAGACATTTGTTCGGCAATATTTTTAAGCTCTCTTATGTTACCTGGCCAGGGGTAAGCAACTAATCGATTCCTTGATTCTTCATCTAACTGCACCGGTGTTGTACGGTACTTTTCAGCAAAGTCAACCGCAAATTTTCTAAATAAAAGAGGAATGTCTTCTTTTCGTTCTTTTAAAGCCGGCACCCGGATAGGTACAGTGCTTAAACGATAATATAAATCTTCTCTGAATTTATTTTGCTGCACGAGGTCAAGAAGATCCTTATTTGTAGCAGCAATCACACGTACATCCGTTTTCTGAACTTTGGAAGAACCAACTCTAATGAACTCACCGCTTTCTAATACACGAAGCAAACGGGCCTGCGTACCAAGAGGCATTTCACCAATTTCATCCAAAAAAATAGTTCCGCCATTAACTGTTTCAAAATAGCCTTTTCTGCTATCGACAGCGCCTGTGAACGAACCTTTTTCGTGACCAAATAATTCTGAATCAATGGTTCCTTCCGGTATAGCGCCGCAGTTCACCGCAATAAAGGGATTATGCTTTCGTGCGGAAAGAGAGTGAATGATATGAGAGAATGCTTCTTTACCTACACCACTTTCCCCGGCTATAAGTACTGTTAGATCTGTATTAGCAACCTGAGACGCTACCTGGAGGGCATACATCAACGAAGGGGAGTTGCCAATAATACCAAACCTGTTTTTTATGCTAACTAAATCCATGCTTTCTGCTTGTTGTTTAATAAATTCCGCTTTAAATAGGCCTACACTATTTCACCTAACAACGTAGCCTGTGTGCAACTATTCACTTTTACAGTTGCATACGAGCCAGGAGCATAATGAGAATTTCCTTTAGGGAATACAATCACCTTATTTTGGCTTGTTCTACCCATCCAATGTTCCTCACTTTTTTTAGATGTGGCTTCTATCAAAACAATAAATGTTTTGCCTACATCTTTTTCATTGCTTTTTAAAGAAAGCCTGTTTTGCATAGCTACTATTTCATACAAGCGTCGTTTCTTAATTTCTTCCGGTATATCATCTGCGTATCGGCGATGTGCTAATGTTCCGGGCCGTTCGCTATAGAAATACATATAGCTCATATCGTACCGGGCATATTCCATGATGCTCAAAGTATCCTTGTGGTCTTCTTCAGTTTCCGTGCAAAAGCCTGCAATCACATCAGAAGTAATACCGCAACCGGGTATGATCTCTCTTATCCTGTTTATTTTAGACATGTACCATTCGCGTGTATAGCTTCTGTTCATTAGCTGCAACATTCTTGTTGAGCCACTTTGAACCGGCAGATGAATATATTTGCAAATATTATCGTAACGGGCTATTGTATAAAGCACCTCGTCGGTTATATCTTTTGGGTGAGAAGTAGAAAAGCGTACACGAAGTTGCGGTGAAACCAGCGCTACCATTTCCAACAGCATGGCAAAGGTGATAGGCTTTCCATCTGCCTCGGGGCAATAGTAATAGCTGTCTACATTCTGCCCGAGCAAGGTTACTTCTCTATATCCTCTATCAAACAAATCTTTACATTCATTAATAATACTTTGTGCTTCACGGCTCCGTTCTCTTCCTCGTGTAAAAGGCACCACGCAAAACGAACACATGTTATTACAGCCCCGCATGATACTCACAAATGCAGTAATGCCATTGCTGTTCAACCGCACCGGAGAAATGTCGGCATAGGTTTCTTCGCGGCTTAATAAAACATTTACTGCTTTCTGTCCACCATCTGCCTCTGTGATAAGTTGTGGCAACGTGCGGTAAGCATCGGGACCAACAATCATATCAACCAATTTCTCTTCCTCTAAAAGTTTATGCTTCAGCCGTTCGGCCATACAGCCTAGCATGCCGATAAGTAAGCCCGGACGGGCCTTCTTAAGCTTTTTAAACTCTGTTAAACGCTTGCGTACTGTTTGTTCGGCCTTTTCACGGATAGAACAAGTGTTCAAAAAAATAAGATCAGCGTCTTCCACAATACGGGTAGCGCCAAAACCTTCAGTATTTAAAATAGAGGCCACAATTTCACTATCACTAAAATTCATGGAGCAACCGTAGCTTTCTATATAAAACAGGCGGGTATACCTTTTTAAATCCGGCGCAAAAGACGAAAATGCTTCTCCCTGGCGGGCCTCATTATGAACCTTAGAAGCTACATCTAGCATAGAGAAAAATTGGCTGCGAAGATAGATAATTAAAAGCTGGTTGTGACAGCATGACAGACTTTAAGAAGGATTTAGAACAAGCGCATCAGGACTTAGTGATGCCGGGAGAAAGATAAACTTCATAATTTCCAATTGTCAGCTTATTCAAAAGCCTCTAGTTAAAACTATATCATGTTCCTGCTTTCCAATCTGTTACATGACAACTTAAATATGAATTATATCTGGAATGAAAAGTGTCTGCTTATTCATTAATGTCGGTCGCCTAAGAAAGGTTTTTAGAAGTCAATATATTTGAACCCAGCTTTTTATTCAACCACGAATCTTTTACCGGGATAATCCAACTACTTTCTAATTGTTGTTTATTTAGAATAGTATTATTGAAATAAAGCGTGGTTTCATTAATAAAATTATTAGTAACTGCATAAGATAACTGGCTAAAGGGCAATAATTCTATTTTATCCTTCACTACAAATGCTAGGTTGGTGCGATCAAAAAAATCAACCGAAAAATTTTGTCCCAACTCTTTTACAAAACGAACAGAACTGTCGGTGGAGCACCCGCTAACACCTGCTGAAGATTCATCAGCCATTAAGATCAGGAATTGTCCAAAAAACAAATTACCCCAGGCTTCTACTTTTGTACCGTGCGAATGCCACTCTTTGCAAAATGCATTTATATCTTCTTCTGCTTCAAGGGCCTCAGAAAGGCTAAGCAACCTGTTGCACTGATATATCCAGACCTTGCTTTGGGCTGAAAAACCAGCAGGTAAGAGGTGATTATATTCCAGATTCATACTGCTAAATTACGCCTCTAATCCATAAGGATGTATCAAAAAGTTGAAGCCTTCAAGCAAGGCTTGCTGCTATTAATTCCGCAACATCCAACACCTGGACTTGACTTTCTTTTTCGGCAGCCTTCACGCCATCTGTCAACATTGTATTGCAAAACGGGCAAGCCGCAGCAACAATATGGGAACCTGTAAGAATAGCTTCGTTAGCCCGTTCCTCGTTTATTCTTGTTTTCCCCGGTTCTTCTTCTTTAAACATTTGGGCGCCTCCTGCGCCGCAACAAAAACCATTTTTGCGGCATCGTTTCATCTCTACCAATTCGGCATCCAGTGCCTCTAATATTTTACGTGGCGCTTCATAAATATCATTACCTCTTCCTAAATAACAACTATCGTGATAAGTAATACGCTTGCCTTTAAAGGTTGTGGCATCTTTCAATTTTATCTTTCCTTCATCAATTAATTGCTGTAGGAAAGTTGTATGATGCATAACCTCATAACCACCTCCAAGTTCAGGGTATTCGTTTTTAAAAATGTTGAAGCAATGAGGACAGGTAGTTACAATTTTTTTTACCTCATATTTATTGAGCAACTGAATATTTTGATAAGCCATCATTTGAAAAAGAAATTCATTTCCTGCTCTTCTTGCCGGGTCGCCAGTGCACATTTCTTCTTTGCCTAATACCGCATAGCTAATGGCTACTTTATTTAAGATGGTAGCAAAAGCCTTTGTTATTTTCTGTGCTCTTTGATCAAAGCTGCCGGCACATCCAACCCAAAACAAAATTTCGGGAACTTCTCCGGCTGCAAAAAAATCCGCCATCGTCTTCACCTGCATGTAAATGTGTTATTTATAGAAAATCAAAAGTAAGATTTGAGGCCTTAGTTTTAAGCAAATCATTTTTCCGATTCATAACTCTAATTTTGCTCGGTATTTATGAAATGGAAATTGTTTAACGAAAGGTGGGCTAATTGGGAGTTGTGGCCGTTTTGGATGCGTTACTTTACCATACTGCCAGCCTGGTTGTGGTATTGTATTCGTTCGGGGTCCTTCTGGTTTTTTACACCTTCCAATCCTACATTAACCTTTGGTGGTTTTGAAGGAGAGGATAAAAGAGAAATGTATAACCTGTTGCAAATAGGCTCCTATCCTAAAACGATTTATATATCGCCTTTAGATTTGTATAAAGACGTGCAGCGAAAAATAAGTGAAGAAAATTTTACGTATCCATTTTGCGTAAAGCCTGACGTTGGCATGAAAGGGTTGCTTTTTAGAAAAGTAGATAATGAAGAGCAATTAAAACTATACCATAATACTGTTCCGGTTGAATACCTGGTGCAGGAATTAATTCAATACCCGATAGAGGCCAGCGTTTTTTATTATCGTTATCCGAATGAACAAAAAGGGGTTATTACCGGCTTTATACAAAAGGAGCTTATGGAAGTTGTGGGCAATGGAAAAGATAGTTTGCTTCAGTTAATACTCACTCACCCTAAAGCCAGGTATAAAATTGATGAGATGAAATTGAAGCATGCGGACAACCTTGACAAAGTGATTGCTGATAAACAAAAATATTTTTTAACCCATGCTGCAAATTTAAACAGGGGTGCAAAATTCATTAACCTCAGGCATCTCATCAGCGATAGAATGCTGGAACAGTTTGATAGAATAAGTCACGAGAGTCAATTCTATTATGGCCGCTACGATTTAAAGTGTAAAAGCCTCGAAGGGTTAATAAATGGAAATTTTATTGTTCTTGAATTTAATGGAAGTGGTGCAGAGCCTAACCATGTATATAATGCCGGTTATACTTTATGGCAGGCGCAAAAAGAATTTTTAATGCACTGGAAAGTTTTGTTTCGCATCTCCAGGTACAATGCAAAACATAAAGTTGGTTACTGGCCCTTTTTAAAAGGATGGAAATTTTTGAGGAAGTCAGGCCAGCACCTTAAGCTCCTGGAGGAATATGATACAAAAATTTTATTTTAATGGAAACAGTTGGTCACCCACTACATTATATCCATCGCTTTTACAAAAAATGTAGCAACAAAAGGAATGATTAAAGTAAGCCAGGGCCAATGCGTGGCAATTGCCAAAATAAAAACAGCAGTTGAAACCACAAACAATAGCCAGTATAATCCTTTGTTGTTCTTCTTTACTTCCATTGGAAAAATTTGCGCAAAAATAGGAAGTTGGGTCAATTAAATCCAATTAATGCCCACTTAACTCCTAAGAATATTAATTGTTGCGGCGTTGCAGGTCATTTTTATCTTACTTCGCGTTTTAATGGTAAAAAATTACGAATTGTGGCAATGAATATTGATTTCTATTTACGTTTTAAAACTCAGTTTGGTGAGGCTTTATATATAACCGGCAATTTAGAAGCATTAGGCAATAACAATGTTGTGGAAGCTCTGCCCATGAATTTTTTCAATGATGATTTTTGGCACGTGTCTATAAAGATTGAACCAGGACATACGGAGCCTGTGCAATACCATTATATTTTTAAAGATATAAATGGTGGCCTCAATGAGGATGCGGAAGAACTCCGCATAATTAATACCGGCGCTTCAAACATTATTACAATTGATACATGGAACTATAGAGGAGATATAGCCCATTCATTTTATACAGCTCCTTTTAAAAAAGTTTTCTTTAAAGAACATAAAAAGGGTAAGATCAAAAAGCAGGATTTTACGCATGTGTTTAAAGTAAAGGCGCCATTAATAAAAGTGGATGAAAGTGTTTGCCTTTTAGGGAATACAGAACAATTAGGAAATTGGGTTGGTAAGAATGCCATTCAGCTAGAGAAAGAAGGAGATTGGTGGACAGCTTATTTAGATCTTTCAAATGTAAAAATGCCTGTTATATACAAGTACGGCATTTATAATACAAAACATAAGGAGCTTGTAAGATTTGAAGATGGTGATAATCGTAATATAAATTTTGAGTTTGGAGAAGACCAACAAATAACCATTCATGATGGCTTTGTGAGGCTTCCGTATCATCATTGGAAAGGAGCTGGCGTGTCAGTGCCTGTGTTTAGTTTACGTTCAGCAGAAAGCTTTGGAATAGGTGAGTTTAATGATATTAAGTTGCTTGCAGACTGGGCAGAAAAAACAAGATTAAAACTGATACAATTACTACCTGTAAATGATACCACTGCCACTTATTCATGGAAAGATTCTTATCCTTACGCTGCTATTTCCGCTTTTGCATTGCATCCTATTTATATTAGCCTGCAAAAAGTAGCTGGTAAAAAAAATAATGCAATCATTAAGGCGCTTAACCGTAAAAAAAAACAGCTTAATGCACTTCCTGAAATCGATTATGAAACGATTCTAAATTTTAAGATCAATACACTTCGTGAGTTGTACGACTTGCACCCTGACAGTTTTTTGAAAGATGAAGAATTTATTTCTTTTTTTGACTCAAACAAACATTGGTTATTGCCTTACAGCGCTTTTTGTTTTTTAAGAGATAAATATGGAACCTCGGAATTTAGTAACTGGAAGACTTTCTCAGTTTATAATGAAGAAGAAGTAGCACGTCTGTGCGCATTAAAATCGAAACAATTTAAGGATATTGCCTTCTGGTATTTTGTACAATATCATTTGCATCTTCAACTAAAAGATGCCGTAAAGCATGCCCATAAAAAAGGTGTTGTTTTAAAGGGCGACATTCCGATTGGTATTTACCGTTATGGCTGTGATGCATGGATGAATCCTGAGCTTTTTTTTATAGATAAGCAAGCAGGTGCTCCGCCAGATGATTTCGCAATAAAAGGACAGAACTGGGGTTTCCCCACGTACAACTGGCTAAAAATGAAGGAAGATGATTTTGCCTGGTGGCGGTCACGCTTCGATCAGATGAGCTACTATTTCGATGCGTTTCGCATTGATCATATACTTGGCTTCTTTCGCATTTGGAGTATACCTATGCATGCAGTGGAAGGCATACTGGGCCGCTTTGTACCTGCCATTCCGCTTACTGCCAATGATTTTTCTGAAAGGGGAATAACGATTGATCATAACCGCTTATGCAAGCCATTTATTACTGAAAAACTAGTACATCAAACATTTGGAGACCATGCCGATTTTGTCAAAGTTTTTTTTCTTCAAACTAATGATGAGGGCCGTTATGATTTAAAAGAAGAATTTTCAACACAGCAAAAACTTGCTGCATATTTTAATAATCAGGAATCATCAGAGGAAAATAAGTTTGTGATGCGAGGCTTATTTGATCTGGTTTCAAATGTGATACTGCTGGAAGATGAAGTTTCCACCGATGCTTTCCACTTCAGGATAAATATCGATACAACTTCTTCTTTTCAATATCTTGACGATGCATTTAAACATGCGCTTAAAGAACTCTATATCTATTACTTCTATAAACTGCAAGATGATGTTTGGAAAAACGAAGCACTGAAAAAACTGCCTGCATTAAAAGAAGCAACTGATATGCTTATCTGTGGCGAAGATTTAGGCATGGTTCCTCATTGCGTGCCGGAAGTAATGCAACAACTTGGCATACTTAGTTTAGAAATTCAACGGATGCCTAAGAACCCTGCAACAGTTTTTTTTAATCCTAAAAATGCACCCTATTTATCTGTTGTTACACCCTCAACGCATGATATGAGTACGGTTAGGGCATGGTGGGAAGAAGACAAACAAAAAACGCAGCAATTTTATAATTCAATACTTGAAGAATCAGGAGATGCTCCTTTCTTTTGCGAACCTTGGATCAATACCGCCATAGTGATGCAGCATCTTTATTCTCCTGCTATGTGGAGTATTTTTCAAATTCAGGATTTAACGGGAATGAACGCGGAACTGCGGCGTAACAATCCGCAGGAAGAAAGAATTAATATTCCTGCTGTTGCCGAACACTACTGGCGATACAGGATGCATATAACCTTGGAAGACTTGATAAAAGAAAAGGATTTCAATAAACATTTGAAAGAGTTGGTGGAGTATAGCGGGAGGGGGTGAGGCATTAAACAAGACCTATAAGGTTTTGAAAACCTTATAGGTCTTGGAAAACCTTACAGGTCGAGATTTATTTTAAGATGAACTGGCTGTTGATGAAATTTTATAAACTCTTTTCTATTGCCAAACCATTCTATCACTTCATCTCTTAGTAAAGATGTTGGTGCATCACTCAGTATGGATGAATAGCTGTCGAACTGCCATTCGCCAATAGCTTTGGAAAATTGATGATGAACAGCATTTTTATGAATGTACCAAACATAGGCCGTGAAATCGCCGGCTTCGTTGACCTTACTACGCTTCATGTAATCTATAAATAATGCTCCTTTGCGTTTGTAAGTTTTGTTAAATGATTTTGTGTAACTATTTAAAAAATTACTGAATCGCTCCATCATAAAATCAGATATATTATGTTGGAGGGGTTGATAAGTTATCTTCTTTACTTCTTCAAAATTTTGAATGATACTTTCATCATCATTCATTTTTGCTAATAAATGAAAATGGTTCGGTAGGAGAGCATAGCAGTACAATTTGCAAACAGCCGAGGTATGTTGTTTTAATTTTTGAAGGAAAAACAGATAATTTTCGTCAGATAAAAATAATTTTTCGCTGCCAACTGCTCTTGAAAACAAATGATAAGTTTGGCTGGGAAAAAGTGGCTGGTGATATTGTGACATTTTTTTAAATCTTTATAGTAAACCTATCTCCACAAAACCTGTCGCTCGGATAAACCTATAAGGTTTTGGAAACCTTATAGGTTTATCCGGAGGGGAAAGCTGTCACCAGAAACAATATTGCGAATGGAGTTTGTAAGGCTGTCAACCTCAAAATCAAGTGCTTTTGTTCATCTTTTCACACTTAGCTAATATACGGAATGTCGCACGGTTTGAACGGGTACATTCTAAATTGTCGTACCCTTAAGCAGCCGCTTTAATCCCTTTTTTGGATATTTCCATAATTTTGCTCCATTGGTGATTTTTATTTATTATTCCCAAATTCAGAATCTTCTGTGCTCCTTTTATGCTCCATCTTTGACAGGATAATTACATTCTCTCTTGTATTACTGTACGATGTGCTGACCCTATAGCCCAATTCATGGTTCGTGTCCTTACTGCATGAAAGAATTATACAATAGAGTACATTTCTTTAATTAATTTAAAACTTATATTGCCTCATAGACATTTGCATTTTTAGTTTGATCAAGATTTATAATGAACAACTATTTTCTTTGCCTGATCTTATTAGCAATTAGTTGTAACACTCCCAATGATGATGCTTCTACCAACCCAGGCGCCGACGAGTCCGGTCCATTTGAGGGAAAGAGTGATGTAGATGCTAAGAGGCTGGCAAAACCAGCCCTCGTAAAAGCCACTGGTGAAATCAATCAAATGAAAAGCTTTATAGAACTGGCAGATAGTGGACAAATTGATAAATCAGAGCTTATCAATCGTTACAATGCAAACCTTGGCCGCATTATGGGTAAGGTGACAACTTTCGAAGCGCTCAGGCAGAAAATTGATTCTACTGGAAGCGCTTACATTGAAGTAATGCATGAAAAAGAAGCCGCCAGGATTGAGCAGGAGAAAAAAGATTAAAGGTTGTAGGCGCACCGGGGCAGGCGGTTGGACCAAGGTAACCATGCCTGAAATTTTTAAGCACTGAATTAAGACAATGAAAGCCGTTTGAGTATTTAACTATGTGCAGTAAAAATACAATAAACGTGCAGTAGAAAAATAAAACCCTTGTCTGGCAAGGGTTTGGTGTGAATCTGTGACCCGGATTGGAGAAATATCCAACCAACATAAGGAGGAATTGCAACTTTTATACAGACTAAAGCATTGTTTTCAAGGTTACAAAAGCGTGTTTATTAGTTGAAACGGCTTTGATTTTTTTTGCTAATTAAATATTCTTCCATCTTATCTTTCCTTGGTCAGCCAGGATATTAAATTGACTTCTTGCGGCATTTAATTCCAGAAGTGAAGTAATGATCCAGAATTTTTAAGTTGCTTATTTCATTTCCACTAGTTACTAATATTTCTTTCTGATATTAACTGGGATATAGTGCTTTAAAATTTGATATTTCTTCTTAGTGAATCCTATAGTTAACACTTCTCAAATCGTGAATGAGGTCTTTAACCTAGTATTGGAGCAAACGCAGTTACCGTCTTTCCAGGAACAACCATAACTAAGTAAAAATGTTTGACTATTAACCCAACCAGAATATCGCTTTGCGTTTACCATTAATTAAACTTCACCTTCCCTTTTACAAGTTTTTCTTTCAATTCATCCAGGCTAACAGTAAGCAGTCTGCCAAGGGGTTTTTCATTTTTATAGCTAATCATTTTAAAAGCATCGGCATCTCTGGGAACTAGCAGCGTTTGCCCTGGAACGTATTTATCTGAGTATAGATCCGGAGCAGTATTATCGAAAGTATAATAAACTTCAAGACCATCCAGATCAGTATTTAGCTTAAGTGTTAGTATACCACTATCGCTTAACGATGGCATAATGGTGGCGTCATAAAAAGCAGGAGAATATTTGATGCCGGATACATCCAATCTTTTTGAGTACCTCTCGGTGCGCCTGATGAAATCTTTCCAATTTCTTTTATTCTTTGGCGACCAAAACACCTCTGCCAAAGCAAGTGCCCTGGGCCAAGTTAAATATTGTACTTCCCTTAAATGGGGTATTACTTCAGACCAAAGGTTGCCTTGCCCGCCAAGTATAAACCTTGCATCAACTCCAGCCGGAACCGGCTCAAATTCATAACAGGTTTTCAACTTTAGTTTGTCGTCTGTATTGCCTTCATATAAAGGATCGTCTTGTGGCAAATTGAGGTAGGTGTAATTTACAGGCGCCATCACTACTTTATGATTCAATTTAGCTGCAGCAATTCCGCCTGTCATTCCACGCCATGACATTACTGTAGCGCCAGGTGCCAAACCACCTTCCAGTATCTCATCCCAGCCTAATAAATCTTTGCCATTGCGCTGTAGTATTTTTTCAAGCCGCCGTGTAAAATAACTTTGTAACTCAGCGCCAGTTTTAAGATGTTTGTCTTTCATCGTTTTACGGCATGCTGCGCATTTAGCCCAGAAGCTTCTATTACACTCATCGCCGCCAATGTGAATGTATTTAAAGGGAAATAGCGCTGCTATCTCTGCAAATACTTTTTCCAGAAATTCATAAGTGGCTTCTTGTCCGGCACAAAGGGCATTGTTTTCGGTAGTTAACGGGTTAATTGCATTTACGTTGTACAAAAGCTTGGTGCATGACAAATTGTTATAAGATGCTATTGCTGCAAGGCTATGCCCGGGCACATCAATTTCTGGCAAAATCTGTACGTTTCTTTCCATCGCGTACCGGATGATGTCTTTCATTTGCTGCTGGGTATAGAAACCCCCATAGGTTGCAGGTTCTCCTTCTTCCGGTGCCGTCCGGTCTCTCCAGGAACCGGCTCTTTGCACCCGCCAGGCACCTTTCTGGGTAAGTTCCGGTAAACTTTTAATTTCTATGCGCCACCCCTGGTCATCACTTAAATGAAGATGCAGGATGTTGAATTTAAAACGGACCATTTCATCAATAAACTGCTTTATTTCGTCAGCAGTAAAAAAATGCCTCGTTACATCCAGCATCAAACCTCTCCATGAAAACCTTGGATAGTCAAGGATTTCAGTTGCCGAAATTTTCCATTCCGTTTCACCCTGCCTTGTTTTTGATTCTATTTCTTTAGGCAGAAGCTGAATCATTGTTTGTATAGCGTAAAATAATCCGGCTTCCCCGTTGGCTGCTATATCAATACCATTGGCGGCAACCTTTAATTTGTACCCTTCTTGCCCGATTGCTTTATCCTTTGTTTTAAGAAGCTTAATGGCTATGTTGTTATTGCCTGAAGTTTTATTAGATACCGGCAGATTAAATCCGGTAGCAGCGCTTATAAACCGTTTCAACCATTGGGCAATCCTATCACTTTCACTGCTATTATCCGTAAGAATTATTGTCTTCTCGTTCAGTTGAAAATTGCCTTGTTGCAATGTGATGTGAACTGGTGTGGGAATGAGTTGCGAAAAACAAGTTTTGGAAATTGAAAAAAGCAGGAGGGAAGCTATAAGGATATACGTACGTTTCATGATATTGTATAGTTCTTCAATTATTCTTAATGTTGTTTGCTGGTTCGCAGGATTTTTTTACTTCACAGTAGTGATTTTATCGTAACAATAATTTCAATAATTGTGTCAAGCTGAACACCGTCTAGATAGACAAAAACGACTTCTCTTTGTTCCTTAAATCGCAAATTCCTTTTTGATTTATTAGCTGCACTATAAAAAATAATCTGTACTGGTTCTACTTTCCTATTCAAATCTATAAAATAATAACGTGCGTTTTTGCTTTGCCTTGGAGACGATAAGTGACGATGTATTTCTGAATTTAATTAGTCAAAAGCAACAAATTAAACGTTTGATGCTCTATTCCCTGCGCCCTGACTTAAAACATAAATTTATTAGCTGCATTTCCAGAAAGGTATACAGTGAAGAAAAGTGAAATAGAGGATAAGAAAGTTTATCGAATAATTACTGTATCACTTATGCATAATTGTTTGTACAATATTTTTGTACTGTAAGAAAAGAATGTAGCGGACAAAAACTATAAGAGATTTTTAATCCACCTTAATGAAACCTGTTCTTAGATATGGATATCCATAGCAAAAGCTATTGTTAGTTTATAGAAACATACACAGCGGGTATTATCGACTGTTTGCCAATCTTGAATCCTCAACTTTCGTTAAAGAATCATTTATTGATTTCATTGATTGCCAGATGCACCACTTAAAAGAGGTAAAATGCCCGATTGTTTATTTCAGTATAGCAAGGGGTAAAAATTTAGAAACCTCATCGTTTGGAGATATGCGGTTGAAAGATAATCTTCCATGATTCAGCCTTTAATTATTAAGTATGAAAAAAATTATTGTCATCTTAACTAGTGTGCTAATGGCAACTTGCACAAGTGCCCAGCAGGTTGCCCAGGGTCTATTGACTCAGCCATGGGATGCGTTTTGGATAGCATCGTCGCAAAACTTCCAACAAGATTATGGTGTATATCAATTTCGAAAGCAAATATCGCTGGCCAAAAAGCCTTCATCATTTGTAATACATGTATCTGGCGACAATCGGTATAAGCTCTTCGTAAACGGCAAATTGGCTTCGCTTGGTCCTGCACGTAGTGAATTGAATAATTGGAATTTTGAGACCGTTGATATTGCATCATTACTAATAGCCGGTAATAATGTGGTAGCAGCAATTGTTTGGAACTTTGGCCCGCTAAAACCCTGGGCCCAGGCATCATACCGCACTGCATTTATACTGCAAGGCAACTCGGATAAAGAAAAAATATTAAATACAAACAGTACCTGGAAATGTATTGAAAGCAAGGCTTACAGCCCATCTCTTAAAAATACGAATCATGAAAACACCTTTACCGGCCCCGGGGAGCATATTGATTTTAATCAATTTGCGAAAGGATGGGATACCAAGGAATTTATTGATACAAACTGGCCTATGGCCACCGAACTATGGAAAGGGCTTCTTAAAGGTGCTTTTGCATGGACAGACGGATGGATGCTTGTACAAAGCCCGCTACCCCAAATGGAAATGAAAGAGCAACGACTTTCTTCTTTGCGCAGTGCTACGGGAGTAACCATTCCAACATCATTTCCAAAAAGTAAAGCATCTTTTATAATCCCGGCATATACAAAGGCAAGTTTTTTACTCGATCAGGCCGAGCTTACTAATGCCTATTTCTCCGTTGCATTTAGCAAAGGGAAAGGGTCAACTATTGAAATTGGATATGCAGAAACTTTGTTTACTGCCGATAGGAGCAGCGGCAAATTAAAATACAGTAAATCAAACAGAAATGACGTAGATGGAAAAGTGTTTTTGGGCATAATGGATAATTTGATCTCTGATGGATCTGTCGGGCAATTATTTACATCATTGCTTTGGCGAACCTTTCGTTATGTAAGAGTTTCTGTTGAAACCAGTAATGAAGCATTGACCATTGATGATGTATATGGTGTATTTACCGGCTTTCCTTTTATTATGAATGCTGTGCTACATACAAATAATGATACCCTGCAAAGAATCATGAAAACAGGGTGGCATACTGCAAGGTTGTGTGCCATTGAAACTTACATGGATTGTCCTTACTATGAACAGCTACAGTACGTGGGTGATACACGGATACAAGGCATGGTTTCGTTGTATAATAGCGGAGATGACCGATTGCTGAAAAATGCAATCCGTCAATTCGATCAATCAAGACTGGCTGAAGGCATTACAGGAAGTCGTTTCCCAACATCAATGCCCCAACAAATTCCTACTTTTTCTTTATGGTGGATATCTATGTTAAATGATTACCGGATGTACCGTGATGATACCGTATTTGTAAAAAGTTTCCTTCCTGGTACACGGCAGGTATTATCCTTTTTTTCAAAGTATGAGCAAAAAGATGGGCGCTTGAAAAATGCACCTTACTGGGAGTTTACCGATTGGGCCGATGCACCGGGATGGCATATAGGAATAGCACCGGAAGGCAAAGATGGCTGTTCTGCCATACTGGATTTACAATTGTTGATTGCTTATCAAAATGCGATAGCACTGGAGAGAAAACTTGGAAAAAAATGGATAGCAAATGAATACGCTGCCAAGGCTGCAAATTTAAAAAAGTCTATTGTTGCCAGCTATTGGAATAAAAATAAAGGATTATTTGCTGACACAAAAGAACATGATCTTTATTCGCAACATGCCAATGCACTTGCCATACTTGCGGAAGTAATTTCAGGTAAAGAAGCTACTGCTTTAGCGAAGAAAATTTTAGACCAACAAGCTTTGGTAAAAGCAACGATTTATTTTCAATATTATGTAAACTGGGCATTACGAAAGGCAGGCCTTGGAAGTACCTATCTGGATCAGTTGCAAATCTGGAAAGAGAATTTAAACCAAGGCCTTACTACATGGGCTGAGGTAAGTGACATTCCTAATTCAAGGTCTGATTGCCACGCCTGGGGGTCAAGCCCTAATATAGAGTTTTTCAGAACCGTACTAGGGATTGATACAGATGCACCAGGCTTTGCAGCCATAAAGATTCAGCCACATCTGGGTGATTTAAAAAGTATCGGGGGAGAGATGCCTCATCCTAAAGGAAAGATAAAAGCGCATTACAGCAATGAAAAAGGAAGGTGGAACATAAACATTGAACTACCCCAACATACGCCAGGAACACTTATATGGGAGAATAAAACGATCCCATTAAAATCTGGGAAAAATGTAATAATATTATAACAACAGTGGGATACTTACTTCATAGCGCTTCTCTATATCTTATTATTTAAAAAGCATGAAAAATATAACGGCATTTTTAATCCTCGGATTATTATTTATCGCTACTGCAAGGTCACAAACTTATAAACCCGAATGGAAGTCCTTAGATACACGCCCTATCCCCGGATGGTTTGAAGATGCCAAGTTCGGCATATTTATACATTGGGGTGTTTATTCTGTGCCTGCCTACCGGCCTCTGGAAAATGGGTTATACGCTTCTTACTCCGAGTGGTATTATGCTAAAGTTTACGGTAATGAAAAAAATGGTGGAAAGGCTTTTCACCACAAAAATTATGGGAAAGATTTTGAATACCGCGATTTTGCACCCCTCTTTAAAGCAGAATTATGGCAACCCGAAAGGTGGGCCAAAATGTTCAAGGATGCGGGGGCACAATATGTTGTCCTAACCTCAAAACATCATGATGGATACTGCCTTTGGCCTACTAAAAGTCCTTATAAAAAAGGATGGAACGCCATGGACGTTGGGCCTAAAAGAGACTTAGTTGGCGAGCTTAGTAATGCTGTTCGAAAGCAAGGGTTGAAAATGGGTTTGTATTATTCTATCATAGAATGGGAAAGCTCAAAAACCCACCGGTCGGAAACAGGATATTATGTGCCTCTTGCTCTTGTTGAAAAATATAAGATACCTGAAAATGAATATGTAGATAAGCATCTTATACCGCAATTGAAAGAACTGGTAAACACATACAAACCTTCTCTTATTTTTTCTGATGGTGGCGAATGGGACTTCTCTGAAGATTCGCTGAAAACAAAGCAGTTTCTTTCCTGGCTGTATAATGAATCGCCGGTGAAAAAAGATGTAGTGGTAAATGACCGGTTTGCCAAGGGAATGCCTGGGCACCATGGCGATTATTATTCAAGCGAATACAGTGATGCCAAATTTGCAAAGCATCACCCCTGGGAGGAAAGCAGGGGCATTGGTGGTTCATACGGGTTTAACCGGGCAGAGAACCTGGAAAACTACAGTACTTCAAAACAATTGATTATAGAACTGATTGACATAGTAAGCCGTGGAGGCAACCTTTTATTAAACATTGGGCCTGCTGCAGATGGAACCATCCCGGTAATTATGCAGGAACGATTAAGCGATATTGGCAAATGGCTACAGGTAAATGGCGAAGCTATTTATCAAACAAGACAAAGCAAAATACCGTCGGAGGTAGTGCAGGGCCAGAAAGTATACTATACCAAAAAAGGAAACAACACTTATGCACTATTTAGCCAATGGACAAAACAGCCCTTTAAAATTTCAATAGACAGAAAAGTTTCAAAGGTGAGCCTGCTGGGAATTGATAGGGAAGTAAAATGGAAAGTGGACAAAGGCAGCCTGGTAGTTCAACTTCCTGATTGTACCATAAATGAACTGCCTTCCACTATATCATGGGTATTGAAAATAGAAATGGAATAAGAGCGCTTAACCGCTGCCTGCCTTTTAAAATTTACCGTACATTAAAAAGGCATCAACAGGGTCAATTCCTTTTAAAATCGCCGTCCGCACTAGGTTCTCTGTAGCTAGTACTTTTTCAGTTGCTGCCACTACTTCTTCAACCATATCTTGGGGTATGATAACACTGCCATCTCTGTCGGCTATGATATAATCGCCGCTCTTTATGCTTACATCACCAATTATAATTTCTTCTTCAAAGGCAGATGCTACCCATTTACCTACAATGTCTACAGGGGTATAATATTTACAAAATACAGGGAAACCTAGCTCCTGTATAAATGCGCTATCCCGGCAACCTCCATCTACAATATATCCCCGTACTTTTTTAAGCGTTAGTGTTTCCGCAGATAGCTCTCCCATGTGAGCCACCGTGTTATCATTTGGCTGGCAAATAACTACCACATCGGCTGGGATTTTTGACAGCAGCTCGCACCACCTTAGCAATGTTTCATTATCATTCAGCATTTCGTTTTTTTCTCCCTGAATGGTAAATATTCGGCCAGCTAAGATGTGCTCCTTATTCAGTGGTTGTATGGAATTGGGTAACGTTTGATTTTTGTATCCTTTTGCACGTAACACGTCATACACTGCACCTGAATAGCATGCTTGTAACCGGTCAGCAATTGTTTCGTCAATCATTATTTTCTTAATAGTTTAAATTAAAAAATTACAAACTTTATCCAATAGACGGCTAAATTAAATTATACCTTCTTCTGTATTCTAAAGGTGTTTGACCGGAAAGCTTTCTAAAAAATTTATAAAAATTAGTAGGGTTATTATATCCACATTCATAGCACACTTCCTGGACAGATAAATTATGATTTAGCAGTAATTTTTTTGCATGGCCTATTCTAATCTCGTTTAAAAACTGAGTGAATGTTTTTTGGGTTTTGCTTTTAAAATATCTGCAAAAAGCATTGGGTACCATGTTGCAAATAGAAGCAACATTTGCAAGTGTTATTTCTTGCTGAAAATTTTTCAAAAGATAATTATATACATTATTGTAGCGCTCCATATCCTCTTCGCTTTGAAAAGTATTGTATCCTAAACTGGTTATCTTGTCGTTGTCTTTTGAGATGCTGATAAGATGTATAACCTTAAGAAAATAGATGAGCTGTTCAAGATTTTTTGTTTCTGAGACTTTTTTTACTAATTCAATTATTTCGTTACGGTTGCTTCCTGCGATGCGTAAACCCCGCTGGACCTTGGCTAAAAATTTTTTACAATCTATTACTATGTCACTATTCTCTGATAAGCCAAGAATAAAATTTTCAGGGAAGTATATCCCAATTGCTTGAAGGTTACTGCCTCTGCTAGTGCTAGCATAAAGTGTTTCATCGTTCCGCCAGAGATGCGGCACGTTTGGAGCGGTAATGATTAGCTCATCCTCGGCAAAAGCACCAACAAAATCGCCAATAATCATTTTGCCACTGCTTTTTTCAATCCAGACCAGCTCATAATAATTGTGAAAATGTAAAGGATGGTCAAAGCATTTTTTATTAATTTTTTTAACCCATATCTCTCTTTTTCCTGTGATGGGGGCATCTATTATTAATTCTGCTTTCATATAGCAATTTCATTTTCTACAGTGCCAGATAATATCCGCATATCCCTTTGCTGATAGTATTTGCATTGTTGGGTTTCATTGTAAACTTAATTTATAAAAGTAGATGAGGCAAAAAAAATATGCTGTTTTTTAAAAACCAGCAAATGTTAAAAAAGTTGAATTTTTAATGAATAATGGGAATAATCAAGAAAGATATAAAATCTAATTTCAGCAAAACAAACAGCTTATGAACTCCATACGATTATTTCTTATTGGAAGTATTATTCTCTTATTAGGAAATACCTGTTTTGCTCAAAACAAAACAATTTCCGGAACGATAACGGATCAGGCAAACACTCCAATTGAAGGAGCAACCATTACAGTGAAGGGAACTAATGTTTCTACAGTAACTAACACTAAAGGTTTTTTTTCGTTGTCGGCTCCCGCTTCGGATAATATAATATTAACGTTGTCTCACGTAGGTTTTGAACCTTTGGAATACAGTCCGGGTTCTGAAGTTGATATTCGCACTTCATTAAAGCCTACCGGCAGTAATCTGGGAGAAGTAGTAGTGGTGGGATACGGGTCAAGGCGAAAGCAAAGTTTAACTGGCGCTGTTTCCACTGTTTCTGCCGCAGAATTTAATAACATACCTACAGCAAATATATCAGATATGCTTGGTGGACGTTTGCCTGGTGTTTCGGTTACAAGTCCTACAGGAATGCCAGGAGTTAGTTCCTCTATTTTAATACGCGGAAGAGGAACCTGGAATAATGTAGGTGCTACTTATGTAATTGACGGGATCATTCGTGATCAGTTTGCTATGGATGGCCTGGATCCTAATGAAATAGAAACTATAAGTGTTTTAAAAGATGCAGCGTCTACTGCTGTCTATGGGGCCCGTGCTTCAAATGGAGTAGTATTAATAACTACCAAACGTGGTAAATCCGGAAAGCCTGTCATCAATTTTAAAACAATGGCGGGCATTCAGAAGCCGGTTAACTTGCCAGAACAACTGAATGCTTATGATAATGCAATTTTGCAAAACAACGCATATATAACGCAAGGAAATGCCCCCGGAAGCGCTTTATTTTATTCGCCTGATGAATTGGAGTATTTCAAAACCATCAATTATAACTGGTTAGATTATGCTTGGAAAACCCCTGTAAGCGCACAGCATAACCTATCTGTCAACGGAGGGTCTGAAAATATAAAGTATTTTGCTTCACTCGGATACTATGACGCAAAAGGGTCATTTGATAATATATCATATAAGCGTTATAATTTTCGTACTAACATAGATGCGACAATCACCAAAAGACTTTCTCTTACTTTGAATGTTGACGGAAATGTGCGGAAAGACAATAAGTTTTATTGGTATGGGGAAGGAGGCAGTATGCAAAACTGGTATCAAACACTTTTGTATATGAGCCCTAATGTGCCCCCTTATATTGATGGCAAGGCAGTAGGAAATTTCACTCCCTATCATCCTATTGAAGTATCAAGGAACGGAGGGTATACAGATCAGAAATGGAATTCGTATAATGCCCAGGCCATTTTAACTTATGCCATTCCCGGTATAGATGGATTGAAATTCAAGTATGCTTTTTCTACTAATACCATTTTCGATTATACTAAAACTTTCTATAAGCCTTATACCATGTACCAGTTCAAAACCAGAGGCAATGGAAATCACATCATTACAGAGGAAGTGGCTTCTGAACAACTGGTAGCGCAAACAGCTTATGATTTTGTGAAAGAGAACATGAACCAATTAAACAGCTATCAGATGGATGCTTATCTTACTTATGATAAAAAAGTAGGCAACCATGAAGTAGGTGCTTTATTTGTTTATGAGCAGTCAGAAACAGCACAAAATAACTTTTTTGGACAGGGCCAGAACTTGTTAACCAACTCTATAGACCAGGTTTTTATTTCTAGCAATGCAGCCGGCGACAGATCATCTGATGGAAGTGCTAGTGAAATAGGTCGCAGTTCCTATCTGGTAAGGGCAAATTATAATTTCAAAAATAAATATCTGGTGGAAGGTTCCTTCCGATATGATGGTTCGTTGCTGTTTCCGAAGGATACGCGGTGGGGCTTCTTCCCTGGCATTTCTGCGGGCTGGCGTATTTCGGAAGAAGCGTTTTTTAAAAATAACATTCGTGCAATAGACAATATGAAAATAAGAGCCTCTTATGGCAAGGTTGGTAACGATGGAGGCATCAGGGCTTTTCAATATCAGCAAAATTATGCAAACGCCAATGGTGCTGTGTTTGGAAATGGAACACCAGGATTGCAACCTGGCGTTTATCCTAACACAACCATCACCTGGGAAAAATCGGATAATTTCAACATTGGTGCAGAATTAGGTGCACTAAGGAACCGTTTAACCTTAGAGGTAGACTACTTTTTCCGGCATACTTATGATATTCTTAGGTCAAGGATAAGAACAATTCCAGGAACCTTTGGTGCGCAGTTGCCCGATGAGAATTATGCTGTGGTTGATACCAAAGGATTTGAAGTTGCTCTCGGTTATAACAACAGGTTTGGGAATTTTGATTTTTATGCAAGAGCAAACATGGGTTATGCAAATAACAAAGTGCGGAAAATAGATGTAGCGCCCAATACCCCGGATTATTTGAACCCAATTGGAAGACCTATTAATTTAATGTCGGGTTATACTTCAACTGGTATTTTAAGAACACCTGAAGACATTAGTAAACTTCCTGCCGGATACAAATTATTTGGAATGACACCGGTTCCAGGCATGCTTAATTATGCTGATCTGTATGGCCCCGCTGGAGGACCGCCAGACGGCATTGTGAATGGCAATGACATTACCTTCATTTCTGACCGGGTGGATCCCCGGGTCAATTATGGGTTTTCGCTTGGAACAAAATGGAAAAACATTTCTCTTGACCTTTTCTTTCAAGGCTTGTTAGGTGTAGATAAAATGATAAACTGGAGGCATAACCTTGTATTAGGCAATAATTACAGTTTTTGGAAAGACCACTGGACGCCAAATAACCCAAATGCAGCCTTTCCCCGTGTGCATGGATATGGTGATCCGAATGTAACACAGGCCTCGACCTTCTGGGTGAGAGATGCCTCCTTTATGCGACTAAAAAATTTAAACCTTTCTTATTCCTTACCTGGCTCACTTATTCAAAAGGGTGGATTTAAAGATGCTTCAGTATTTTTCTCGGGTACTAATTTGTTTACGGTAGATAAACTTAAATTAATGGACCCTGAAACTAATTCAATAAGTGCCTACCCGAATATGAAAACCCTTACGTTAGGATTAAACATCACTCTATAATTCAGTGTAACATGAAATCAAGTTATATAACCAAATTGTTGACAGTTATTGTTGTTTGCCAAATTGCAACTTCGTGTAAAAAAGTTTTTGAAAAAGAAGATTTGAGCGCTATATCTTCTGATAATGTTTGGAACGATGCAAAGCTTGCTACTGCGTACGTGAATACATTATATCTCAATATGCCATCTGGATGGGATATCAGTTTTTCGAGTTATAGCGATGAAGCAGGTTGGGGTAACAGTCTTAGTTATGGTAAAACTGTAGTGTACGGCCGGGTAACACCAGACCTCAATCCGTTAAACTTATGGGCATACACCAATGTACGTAATATCAATATTTTCATGGAGAATATTGACAAAGGAACACTCTCAGAGCCGGTAAAAAACACGCTTAAAGGCCAGGCGTATTTTATTAGGGCATTTACCTATTTTGAAATGGTGAAAAGATATGGTGGTGTGCCGATTATAACAAAACCACAAGACCTAACCGAAGATCTTTTTGTAGCAAGAAACACTACAGCCGAGTGTTTCACCTTTATAGAAGATGATTTAACTAAAGCTATGGCGCTATTACCAGAAGAAGGTAGTTTATCTGGAGAAAACAGCGGCCGAATTGCCAAAGGAGCCGGCATGTCCTTTTTGGGCAGGGTAAAACTTTATAAAGCAAGTCCGCAGTTCAAACCAAATGGAGATGCTGCTTTATGGTCGCAAGCTTATACGGCCAATAAACAGGCACTTACTTACCTGCAAAGTAAAGGGAAAGGCTTATTTGATAATTATGGGCAGCTTTGGTTTAATGAAATGAACAAAGAAGTAATCTTTTCCATTAGGTATAAATTTCCTGAAAGAACCAGTGATCATTGTGCTTGCACAAGACCTTTGTCCGAAACCTTCAATTGTGTAGGCACAAATCAGCCTACACATGAACTATCAGAAGCCTTTCCTATGAAAAATGGCTTGCCAATCACTGACCCTTCATCGGGCTATGCTCTCAACACTTTTTGGCAAAATCGCGATCCACGCTTTTATGATGTAATAGTATATAATGGAGCTAATTATCCACTAAGCGGCAAAGCTGATCGCATACAATATACGTATGTAGGAATGCCTCCTTATGACGGGTTCCCTAGCGCATGGGGCACTGGCACAGGTTATTATTCGCGGAAGGCAGTGGATGTCTCACTTAAACAACCCGAAGTTTTTAATGATGGCGTAGATTGGATAGAGATCCGGTATGCCGAAGTACTGATGAATATGGCTGAAGCAGCTAATGAAACAGGACAAATTGCAGAAGCCTATGATGTTTTGAAGGCAATTCGCAGTCGTGCTGGCATCACCTCAGGTGCTGGTAACCTGTATGGATTACAAGCAGGTATGACAAAGGAAGCCATGCGAAAAGCTATCATGGACGAGCGTTTTATTGAGTTCGCCCTTGAGAAAAAAAGGTTTTGGGATCTTCGCCGGATGCGCCGCCTTGATGTGCTAAATGGTAAGAGACGCCATGGACTTGCCTCCACCCCTATCAATCCAGCTAACTTATCAGCAGGCTTTACTTATCAGGTAAAAGATGCTGATTTAGAGCAGGCAATGTTGTTACCCGATAATTATTATTTTTTCCCTATTCCAAGGAAAGAATTGCAAAATAATCCTAAGCTTAAACAAAATGTAGGTTGGGAAAACGGCGATTTTGACCCGTTAAAATAAACACTTAGGGGAATTTTCTATGATTGAAGAACTCTTTTTTGAAGATCACGATTTGATAGCTGTAAGAGAAACTGGCGGGCGTACAATTACAGAAACCGATATTGTAATTCATGCTGGACAAACGGGCGATTTTTACCCCCATCACATGGATGTTGAATGGTGTAAAACCCAGCCATTTCAACAACGCATCGCCCATGGAACACTCATCTTTAGCATAGCCATCGGGATGACTTCAGGAGTAATAAATCCAGCGGCAATGACGTATGGCTACGAAAAATTGCGGTTTATTAAACCAGTTTTTATTGGTGATACAATCAAAGTGAAAGTGAATATGAAAGAAAAGGCCGAATACAAAGATCCTGGCTTTGGGATGATAACCGAATTCATCCAGGTTTTCAATCAGCGTTTGGATCTTGTGATGATATGTGATCATATGCTATTAGTAAAAAAGCGATTAGTAGGCTAATGAAGAAAAGCACTTTAAGCGGTATTACCTGGGATCATACGCGAGGCATTACTCCGCTATTTGCCGCTGCGCAACGATTTTCAGAACTTCATCCGGAAATAGAAATTACGTGGAAGAAAAGAACTTTGCAGGAATTTGCTGACTTTCCCATTGAAGATCTTACAAAGAATTATGATCTGCTTGTAATTGATCATCCCTGGGTTGGCTGTGCAGCTGTAAAAGGTTGTGTATTGCCTTTGAACGAATACCTTTCCGCTACCTGCATGGATGACCTGGCCAAGAATTCAGTTGGGAATTCTTTTCAGAGCTATTCTTATGAGGGTAAACAATGGGCTTTACCAATAGATGCTGCTACTCCTGTAAGTAGTTTTCGTAAAGACTTATTAGATAGGCATAGCCATGCACTCCCACATTCCTGGGAGGAAGTTATTGCACTTGCTAAAATGGGCAAGGTTGCTGTTCCTGGCGTGCCTGTTGATCTGTTGATGTACTTCTATATGTTTTGTATAGCACATGGAGAGCATCCATTCGTAAATGAAGAATACGTGGTAAGCCTTGAAACAGGATTGCAGGTTATAGATACAATGAAAACATTATGGTCTGTCGTTGATTCGCGTATGTTTAATTACAATCCTATAAGCATTGCTGAATTAATGACCGGGACGGATGACTATTTTTATTGCCCTTTTGCTTATGGCTATTCCAATTATTCAAGAAAAGGATTTGCATCGAATATCCTTCATTATTCCACTCTTCCCATCTTTAGAGAAAAACCATTTCAAAGCACGTTAGGAGGGACAGGTTTAGCAGTTTCAGCCTTTTCAACAAATAAGAAATATGCTTTACAGTTTGCTCAATGGGTTTCGTCAGGAATTATACAGTCAACAATGTTTGCGGAGAACGGTGGACAACCAGCACATTACGCTGCGTGGGTGGATGAATCTGTTAACAGAAATTGCAATAATTTTTTTATCAATACATTGGTTTCTTTGCAAGAGGCATATACACGCCCACGCTATTATGGATATCTGTATTTTCAGGATAGAGCAGGAGACATTTTGCAGCAGTGTTTAAAAGGCCTTCATAACAATATAAATGCCTTAAATGCAATGAATGATATCTATCGGAAAAGTAAATCATTGGAAAGATAACCAAGCCTTATGAAGTTACCATTACAAGGCATTGTTGTATTAGAATTAGCACAATATCTCTCAGGACCTTCTGCAGGCTTGCGGCTTGCAGACCTGGGCGCAAGGGTAATAAAGATTGAACGCCCCATAAGCGGCGATGCGTGCCGTCAGCTAGCCATAAAAGATTTATGGATTGATGAAAGTTCCCTGGTATTTCACACCATCAACCGAAATAAGGAAAGCTTTTGTGCAGATATAAAAGATGCTAGTGATCGTGTATTAATAAAACAGTTAATTGCCAAGGCAGATGTATTAATACATAATTTTCGTCCTGGAATCATGATGAAAAACGGGCTGGATTATGAATCAGTAAAAAAAATAAACCCTAAGATTGTTTATACTGAAATAACAGGCTACGGCACTAAAGGGCCTTGGCGCAATAAGCCAGGACAAGATTTGCTTTTACAATCTGTTTCGGGACTGACTTATCTCACCGGGAATGCATCCGACGACCCAGTGCCTTTTGGTCTTGCCATATCAGATTACTTGTGTGGTAATCATGCAGTACAAGGAATACTGGCTGCACTGATACGGCTGAAAAAGTACGATATAGGAGCATACCTAGAATTGAGCATGTTAGAAAGCATTATAGATTTTCAATTTGAATTTTTTACGACGTACTATCAAACCGGAAAACTTCCTAAGCGCTCTGCTATGGGAAATGCACATGCTCTTCTTGGGGCTCCTTATGGTATTTATCGCACTAATGATGGGTACATTAGTATTGCTATGATGTCTTTGAGCACACTTGCTTCGGCTATTGCGTGTGATGAAGCTTCGGTGTTTTCTGATGAAGAAGTGTTTTGCAAAAGAGATGCGATAAAAGAAGTTCTTTCACAGCATTTTTTGACAGACACTACCGAAAATTGGCTGAAGAAGATGAGAGCCCACGACTTGTGGGTAATGCCGGTGCTGGACTGGAATAAATTAGCTGGAACTGAAACATATAATGCTAGCAACATAGAACAGGAACTTGCAATAAGCCTTAACAACAAACCAATGATAACAACTCGGTGTCCCATTCGTTTAAACAACCAGATACTATTTTCACCGGTTGCAGCGCCTAAGGTCGGAGAGCATACAGCGGACATCAAATTAGCATTGTCAAAAGGTAGTTTATGAAATTATTAAAAGATGTTCTTGTATTGGACTTTAGTCAGTTTTTATCTGGCCCGTCGGCCAGTTTGCGACTGGCCGATATGGGCGCTCGTGTAATCAAAATTGAAAGGCCTGAGATAGGAGATATCTGCAGAACCTTATATGTTTCGGACACGGAAGTAGATGGTGAATCAACAATCTTTCATGCAATTAACAGGAACAAGGAAAGTTTTGTCGCTGATCTTAAAACAGAAAAAGGTCTGGATAAGGTTCGGCAGTTAATTGCGAAAGCGGATGTCCTGATCCACAATTTTCGTCCTGGAGTTATGAACCGTATCGGTCTTTCTTATGAGCAGGTTAAGACGATCAAGCCGGGAATAATCTATGGCGAAATTTGCGGGTATGGTCACGAAGGTGAATGGAAGGACAAACCGGGCCAGGACCTCTTATTGCAATCCGTTTCAGGACTTGTCTGGCTTAGCGGCAACCGGCAAGATGGTCCTATGCCAATGGGTGTAGCGGTCGCAGATATACTTTCAAGCACTCACCTGGTTCAGGGCATTTTAGCCGCTTATCTTAGTTATTTTACTACCGGCGAAGGTGCATTAGTTCAGGTCAGTATGCTTGAAAGTTTGCTTGACTTTCAGTTTGAAGCCTTAACCAGCTATTATAATGATGGTAAGCAGCTTCCTCAGCGGAGTGAAGTCAACAATGCGCATGCTTATATTGCAGCGCCTTATGGTATTTACCGCACATTAGATGGCTTGCTTGCGCTTGCTATGTGCAAAATAGATCAACTCGGTTCTTTGCTCAATTGTGATAATCTGTTACATTTTACCGATCCGAAAGAATGGTACAACCGAAGAGATGAGATCAAAATCATACTGAAAAATCACCTATTGCTAAAAACAACAAAAGAATGGCTTGAGGTTTTGGAGCCTGCTGATGTTTGGTGCTCTGAAGTATTTCATTATGATGAACTGATTCATCATGAGGGGTATAAAGCAATTGAAATGGAGCAGGAAGTCGTATTGGGTGATCGTAAATTGAAAACAACGAGGTGTCCCATAAGGGTTGATGGAACCATACTTTTTTCGTCCGTTATGGCCCCAAAGCTTGGGCAACACACGGCAGCGATAGAGGAAGAATTTAATCTGGTTTAAGTAAGTTGAAAAGCAGTTCTTAAAGGATTAGTAAAACCCCACCCACCTACCTCATTGTATTACTAAACTGTCCATTTCTCAAAGGTTTTATGCAACGAATTATTGATACACATATTCATATCTGGAACCTTACCAAATGCCATTATTCGTGGCTGGAAGGCGATACGTCGCTCTTGAATAACACCTTTGAGATTGATGATTTGGAGATTCCGAGAAAGCAGGCAGGTATTTCAAAAGGAATATTAGTACAAGCGGCAAATCATTTAGATGACACGGATTTGATGCTGCAAACCTGCAGTACCACTGACTGGATAGCAGGGGTAGTAGGGTGGTTGCCATTAACAGATCCTGAAGCCACAGCAAATCTTTTGCAAAATAAATATTTAGCCAATCCATATTTTAAAGGTTGCCGGCATTTGATACATACAGAAGCAGATCCGGGCTGGTTAATACAGCCCGCCGTAATAGAAAGCTTGAAAATACTAGCCTCTCTACATATACCGTATGATCTGGTAGGCGTGAATTCTATGCATATTGCAACTGCCCTTAAAGTGGCTGAAACAATACCTGATTTGAAAATGGTTTTTGATCATCTAAACCAACCGCCCATAGCTTCAAAGGAAAGATCAAGTGAATGGCATGATCTGATGAAAGAAGCCGCTGCACACAAAAGTTTTTATGCAAAAATATCGGGCTTAGGCACTGCATCAGGTAACCCATTGGGATGGACTACCAAAGATTTGCAGCCTTATATAGAATTTGCAATTGAGAACTTTGGTGAGGACAGGTGTTTTTTTGGAGGCGATTGGCCAGTGTGCTTGCTGGCTGGTAAATACACAGCCATCTGGGAGGCATATAAAGAAATTGTTGCCGCTATACTTGATGAACAAAAACAGGAAAAACTATTTAATAAGAATGCGGAAATATTTTACAATCTGTATCCAAAATAAAATGTCATGAAATGAGCGTACTATCCGGAGTTTTATTTCATGCAGCGGGTGCAGCTTGCGCATCTCTTTGTTTTGTTCCTCAAAAGAAAACAAGAGCATGGGCCTGGCAAACATATTGGCTGGCTCAGGCTTGCGTATGCTGGGTGTTACTTCCAATACTGGTTGCTATTCTTACCATTCCCCACTTAATGACTGTATTAAGTTTGGCGCCAGTTAGTGCAGTAGTAAAAGCATTTTTTTTGGGTGCTGCTTATGGTATTGGCGGTACTGCTTTTGGTATATCAATCCGCTATATCGGATTTTCTTTAACATATGCCATAGCTATTGGTATTTCATGTGTATTAGGCACATTACTGCCCCCGCTGGTACACCAACAATTAGAGGAAGTTTTTGGCAAACTGGGCGCGGGCTGGGTGTTGGGCGGAATTGGGGTGGGCTTGATTGGAATCGTTTTATGCGGTCAGAGTGGGTGGTATAAAGACAAGGATTTAGATCTAAATAAAAACATACTAACTTTTGATTATGCAAAAGGGCTGCCTGTTTGCATTCTTGCTGGTGTACTCTCCGCTTTCTACGGTTTCGCTCTTGATCAGGGACAACCTATTGCCGATATAGCTGCGGCGTACGGAGCGGGAAATTATCAAGGCAATATTGTGTATGTATTTGCAAATGCAGGCGCTTTTTCTACTACGCTTATTTATTGTTCGTACCTGCACATCACACAAAAAACATTTAAAGAATATACTTCGTTAGTAAAGAACCAATTGCCTTCCTTTTTGAGGATCAATTTTCTAATGGCGGCAATTACCGGCTCGCTTTGGTATGCACAATTTTTTTTTTATGGTTTAGGACACGTACGTATGGGTAGTTATAAATTTTCAAGTTGGGGTATTCACATGATTATGCTTGTAATGTTTAGCCTTGTTGCCGGCGTGTTGCTTAAAGAATGGACAGGATGTAGCAAGCGAACAAGAATTACCATGGGGAAGGCTATCATTGTACTGTTCATTGCAGTGTTGATGATTTCGTATGGCAACTATTTAGGCAAAGATTGAACTCATAAGGGGATCAAATATTACTATTATTAGATAACAACGTGACAGAAAAAGTAAAACAAATTGTACTTATTGGTGCAGGTAGCATTGTGAAGTATGCGCATTTGCCAGCTTACCAGCTGGCAGGTTTTAAAGTTGCCGGTATTTATGATCTTGATCTGGCTAAAGCAAAAGAAGCTGCACAACAGTTTTCCATCCCGATAGTTTATACTACACTTCATGATGCTGTTAAACAACGACCGGAGGAAGTAATTTTTGATATTGCTGTTCCTCCCGCTGAAATCATCGCATTATTATCAAGCCTTCCTGACCGGTCCGCTGTGCTGATTCAAAAGCCAATGGGAGAAGATCTGCAAAACGCTAAAGCAATTGTACAGCTATGCAGAGATAAAAAATTAATTGCGGGTATCAACTTTCAACTTCGCTATGCACCATTTATAATAAAGGCCCGGGAGATGATAGCGCAGGGCTTGATCGGGACGCTTTGCGATATAGAGATCAATGTAAATGTTCACACGCCGTGGGAAATGTGGGATTTTCTATCCACGGTTCCAAGGCTGGAAATTCTATACCATAGCATTCATTACATTGATCTCATACGCTCCCTTGCAGGGAACCCAATAGGCATATATGCAAAGACGGTTAGGTATCCGGGAATGGAAAAGCTTGCATCGGTGCGTAGTAATATCATTATGGATTTTGGCAACTCTATGCGGGCTAATATACTTACAAACCATTGTCATCATTATGGACAGCATAACCAGCAATCTTACATTAAACTTGAAGGTACATCCGGGGCAATAAAAATTAAAATGGGCATCTTAATGAATTATCCTGAAGGCGAACCTGATGTATTTGAATATTATATTAAGAGTGAAAAGAACGAAAATGAGTGGAAAACTTTACCTCTTTCCGGATCATGGTTTCCACATGCATTTATTGGCTCCATGAATGAAGTGATGAAAGCGGCAAATGGTGTAGTCCGGGTGCCGGATAACAATGTGGAAGATTGCCTTTTTACAATGGCATGTGTAGAAGCGGCTTATGAATCAAGTGAGGGAGGCGGCATACAGCTGGAAAAACTATTACAGCAATAGGCCCGGCAATTTGCACAATTCATATTTGATAAGATTGGTAATATCATAAATAGAAAAAGTATGAGTAAAAGAAAATTATTCTTGCGTTTGTGTGCCTGCTGTATTACATGCATAGCACTCGTGGGTATATTAAATGCACAGCATGTAAAGAAATACAACTTACTGTTTAACAGCCCCGCTGTAGGTTCTGAGTCTTCTATGGTCTTAGGCAATGGCGACATTTCTGCAAATGCGTGGGTTGATAAAAGAGATCACAACCTTTATTTTTATATAGGTAAAACTGACAGTCGCGATTACCTGGACCGCCTGTTGAAAGTTGGAAAGCTTAAGGTTCAGTTTAGCCCAAATATTTTGGAGGATGAGGTATCGTACAAACAGGAATTCCACCTGGATAAGGCACTCCTTACCATCAAAACTTCTAAGGGAACGATTATGTTATGGGTAGATGCGAACAATCCCGTAATTGTTTTGCAGGCAAATACATCAATACCAGTTACAGCAACGGTTATCACGCAAATATGGCGCAAAGAAGAACACGAAATGCCTCCTAACAATGAAGTTCAAATTGGCGACCAGGCATTCAAAAAAAATTATAAAGAAATTGTTGAAGCAGATTCAACTGTTGGCGGCAGAACCAGCGACCTTATTTTTTATCACCGGAACCTGCGATCCGCTTTATATGATGTTGAATTGAAAATGTTTCGCTTGTCTCAGGAAGCTTATCCGAATCCGTATAAGAACCTCACCTTTGGTGCTATGGTTTGTGGTACAGAAATGCAGTCCGCGAATGACTCTACAATCAAATCCAAACAACCGGGTAACAAGCTTGAGATAAGAACTATTTTGTTAACTAAGCAGGCAGAAAATACAGCAAATTGGGTAAGCGATTTACAGGCATTGCATGATTCTATTCAACAAATTTCATCAGCTCAGTTACTGAGGGCACATACTGCGTGGTGGGCTAATTTTTGGAATAGGTCTTATATAGAAATAAAGGCAAATAAAAAAGAGGAACAGGATTCATTGTTTGAAGTAACACGAAATTACCTCTTTCAACGTTATTTGCTGGCGGTTGGCGGAAGGGGCGCTAGTCCTATTTATTTCAATGGTTCCACCTATACAGTTGATACTTATACGCATCCTATAAAAACAACTGTCGGTACTGTGTCGGGAAAATCAGCAGACGTGCGGTATTGGGGTTACGCATACCTATGGCAAAATACACGGCTTCCTTACTGGCCCATGCTTGAGTCGGGAGATTATGAAATGATTCAGCCCTTTCTTAAATACTACACTAAAGTGGTATATCCAAAAGCATTATTATTTACACGAAATTTCAAACGTAAGCCGGGTGTCTCTTTTGAAGAATTGTATCATTCCTGGGGAATGATTCCATTATTTATTTACGGGCTAAACCGGGTAGAAGACTGGAATGGGGCTGCTTTTGCTTCCGAAGCTTCATTGGCTGCAGCACATTTAGATAATCATATCACCTGTGGGTTGGAACTGGTTAATTATATGCTGGATTACTATGAATATACACAGGATACATCGGTATTGAGAAACCTGCTTCCAATAGCTAAAGATGTAATTACTTACTTTGACAAAGGTCATCCCCGCGACGCAAACGGAAAGGTACTAATGGAAGGATACAAGGCATTGGAAACGTATAACAATGTAAAAAATCCGGTGGTTTACATTGCAGGGCTACGTTTTGTTTTGCCACGGTTGATAAAGCTGGCAGAAGAAAACAGCAATAATGCATTAGCAAAAGAGTATGAAAGGTTCTACGACGAACTGCCACAGTTTTCCATGTATAATGAGAATGGAACCATGATTATTAAACCCGGTGAAAGTTTTGACAGTATTCGAACTAATATCGAACAGCCCGAACTTTATAGCGTATATCCGTTCAGGCTATTTTCAACCGGCAGCAACAATATAGCAACAGGTATAAATACATTTAATACACCCAGTTATTACGGTACAGTGTTAGGCGTACCTTATGATATTGGCCAGTATTACAAAACGCCATCAGGTATTGGCAAGCGGCAAATATTTGATTGGAACCAGACCGGCATCCAGGCGGCACATTTAGGGTTGAGGGATGCTGCGTGGGATATTATGACACGCACAGCGCTTTCTAAAGATCCGGCTTTTCGTTTTCCGGGGTTTTATGGTTATCACACGTATAATTATTTGCCTGATACCGAGCATGGATCGGTGTTTATGAAGATGCTGCAGGCTATGTTGATACAGTCGGAGGGCGATCGTATATATTTATTTCCTGCCTGGCCAAAGGATAAGGATGTAAAGTTCAAACTTCATGCTATGAAAAACACGGTTGTGGAAGGAGAATTAAAAAATGGCTTGCTAAAGTCTCTGAAAGTTTCACCACAAAGCCGGAAGAAAGACATCATCATTATGCTGAATGCCTCATCTTCAAAATGAAAGCTCCGTAAAATGATTTTCCAGGAAGATCATTCTACTATTTGATTAATAAACTGCCACCATGAGATTACTGATGCCTGCCTTTTTCATTCTGCTCATAGCAAATGGCTGTAATAAAAAGAAGGAGGCAATAAATCCTTTATTCATACAATTACCAGAACAAAAAACTGGCATTCACTTCAGCAATGATCTACAGCCTTATTTTGAGTACGATTATTTTTATAACGGTGGAGGGGTTGCTGCGGCAGATTTTAATAATGACGGATTAACAGATTTATACTTTACCGGCAACCAGGTTAGCAGTTCGCTTTATATTAATAATGGCAGTTTTACATTTCAGGATATAACAAAAGAAGCTGCTGTTGAAACTAAAAACTGGGCTACCGGTGTAGCGGTCGCGGATATAAACAACGATGGGTGGAAAGACATCTATGTATGTTTTTCCGGTGCCAAGACTGGTCCGGAAAGAACACATAAATTATTTATCAATCAGGGTACTAATCAGGACAGCGTCCCTGTTTTCAAAGAGTCTGCTGTTGATTATGGGTTGGCAGATACAAGTTATTCTTCAAATGCTTTGTTTGTTGATTATGACCGGGATGGCGATCTTGATCTATACTTAGTTACACATGACCGGTCTAATACAAATCCAAATTTTCCATCAGTTAAAAAAAATGACGGCACTGCAAACAGTACGGATAAATTATTTAGAAACGATTTAAAAAACGGCAAGCCCTACTTTACAGATATATCATTCGAGGCGGGAATAAAGCATGAAGGCTACAGTTTAAGCGCATCCATAGCCGATCTTAATAATGACGGCTGGCCTGACATCTATGTTTGCAATGATTTTGTTTATGATGACTTGTTGTACATCAATAATCGGGATGGAACGTTTACGGAAAGTATTCACGATATAGTCAAGCATACATCCCGCTTTTCAATGGGAAGCGATATCGCAGATTTTAATAACGATGGCCGTCCGGATATTATAACTATGGATATGCTTCCGGATGAAAATGAACGGCAGAAATTAATGAGCACCGGCATTAATAACGATCTGTTTAACCTCTCTCTTTACAATAGTTATTTGCCGCAGTATTCAAGAAATATGCTTCAATTAAATAATGGTTTGGATCATCAGGGCAAGCCGTCTTTTTCTGAAATAGGGCAGCTTGCCGGGATATACAAAACCGACTGGAGCTGGAGTGCCTTGTTTGTTGATCTTGATAACGATGGCTGGAAAGATCTGTTTATAACAAATGGAATTCCCAAAGATATAACCAACAATGATTTTATTGCCTACAGGGAACAAGCCGTTCAGGCTACGCAGGATTATGCAGATATAAAAAAGAATGTATTTGCTGAAGCCGATAAACTACCGCCCGTGGAGAAAACAAATTTTCTCTTTTCCAATAATGGCGATCTGACCTTCTCTGATAAAAATGAAGCATGGGGATTTTATAGTAAAGGTTTTTCAAATGGTGCTGTATATGCTGATCTTGATAATGATGGCGACCTTGACCTGGTAACCAATAATATAAACAGACCTGCTTCGGTATTTCAAAATCAAAGCGAATTATTTAACCCTAATAATTACCTGCGTATTAAGTTAAATGGCAGGTATGCAACTAATGCAAAAATTATATTGTACCAGAATGAAAACAAGCAATTTGCTGAGAATAGCACTGCCCGCGGCTTTCAATCTTCTCAGGAAGAAGTAGTCCATTTTGGGATTGGGAAAAATAAAATAGTTGATTCAATTAAAGTCACCTGGTTGAACGGCAAATATCAAATGTTGAGACAGTTGCCAGCGAACCAGGTGATTAGTTTGTCCTATACTGATTCTGCTACCTTGTTTGAAACAAAAAAAGACGAACAGGCAATCATGCCGTCATTATTCACTAATGTAACGGCAACAACGGGCATTAGTTTTAATCATATTGAAAACGAAATTGAAGATTTTGATTTCGAGCCTCTTTTACCTCATCGTTTTTCAAAGACTGGTCCTTTCATTGCAGTGGCGGACGTAGATAAAAATGGGTATGAAGATTTTTGGATTGGTGGCCCTGCGCATATAAGCGGCACTTTATTTCTGCAACAGGCAAATGGAAAGTTTATAAGTAAAGAAATGCCGGACAAGGGCTATGAGGATATGGGCGGTGTTTTTTTTGATGCAGATGCAGATAAGGATATGGACTTGTATGTGGTTAGCGGGGGAAACGAGTATAAGGTGAATACTGTGGCATACCAGGATAGGCTCTATCTCAACGATGGCAAAGGAAATTTTGTTAACAAGACAGGAGCAGTCCCTTTAGAAACAACCAGTGGCTCCTGTGTGGTGCCTTGTGATTTTGATAAGGATGGGGATATTGATTTATTTGTAGGAGGCCGGGTAAAACCGGGGAGTTATCCATATCCTGTTGAGAGTTTTATTCTTAAAAACAACGGGGTTGGCAAATTTGAGAATGTAACGCAATCCGTTTGTCCCGAATTGCTTTTGCCTGGTTTGGTTACAACGGCTTTGTGGTCGGATTTTGACAACGATGGATGGCAGGATTTGATTGTTACAGGCGAGTGGATGCCGGTTTCCTTTTACCATAATAACCAGGGAAAGTTGGAAAAGATAAAAGTGGGTAATGAGGTTGATAGCGCTACCGGCTGGTGGTGTAGTATTGCAGGAGGCGACTTTGATAAAGATGGCGATCAGGATTATGTAGTAGGAAACTTAGGGCGTAACAATAAGTATCAACCAAATACAAAGCAACCATTGTCAGTATATGCAAAAGATTATGATGGAAACGGGGCCACCGAATCCCTTCTTTCTTATTATTTAAATGGCACGGAATATCCGGTTTCCGGCAGAGATCAGGTTGCATCGTTATTACCTTCAATCAAAAGAAAGTTTGATACTTACTCAAAATTTGCATCGCAATCTTTTCATGGTGTTTTTTCCGGAAGTGAGTTGAAAGATGCCCTAAAATTGAAAGTCACGACTTTCTCTTCTTCTTATTTTGAAAATAAAGGCAATGGAATTTTTTCAATACACCCACTTCCCATTCAAGCGCAGTTTTCTACCATTCAATCTTTCTACATAAGTGATTTTAACAACGATACTAACCTGGATATTTTAGTGGGTGGTAATTTTTATAGCCCCGATTATATGACCGGCAGGTATGACGCATCTATAGGTTTGGTTTTGAAAGGTGATGGCAAAGGTAATTTTCAACCAGTTGAACAAACATTAAGTGGTATTCATTTCAAAGGTGATGTAAGGGACATGAAGGAAATAAGTATTGGCAATAAGAAAGCCGTCATAGTAGCGTCCAACACTGGCAAGTTGGAGATGTATGGCCTGCGCCTCAAATTAGTCAATAAAATGGAGAGAAATATTGAGTGAATTAGCTAAAATAACTTTGACTTTATGGGAGCTATAAATTATAATAAGAAGGAGAGGGGAAGCTGTACTTTCTCATACTCCCGTGCTTTATAATTTGAGATTTCCTTTTTATAACAACAGGGTTTATGGCTTGCATATCAGGAAATACCTTTACCATTCACTGCAAAAGGATAGTTTTCAGTCTCCATAAAAACTGGACACTTTGGGTTTCGCAAAGAATTTTATATAAGTGTCCTTTAAGCGACCTCCTTTTTAAGTCAGCCATTTTGTGTTCTAAATTTTAAATTTTGCCAGCTTGTATTTCTGTTGATAAGTTTTTAAACCCAGTAGATGGAACTCGACCTTGCCCAACCCCTCATTTAATAGATAGTTGCCATTGTAAATGCTGTAGCCACTTACCTGCCTTTACTATTAGTTTACCATAGATTATTATATTTCTGTATTTTACTCACCCGAAACTAAAATGCAGACTTGAGAATGAGTGATTTTAAAAATCTCGAAAAGACATTATGGGCCACTGCAGATAAACTACGCAGCAATATGGATGCTGCCGAATACAAACACGTAGTTCTTGGCCTCATCTTTCTTAAATACATTTCCGATGCCTTTAATGGCAGGTACGATCAATTAAAGCTGGAACTTGAAGACCCTAAGGGCGATTGGTATGTAGAAGAAGAAGCAGCACGCTATGGCACCCTTAACGACAAAGATGAATACAGCAGCCATAATATTTTTTATGTGCCTGAAAAAGCCCGATGGAGCTTTCTGCAATCGAAGGCTAAGCTTCCTGAAATTGGCAAGCTGGTGGACGATGCAATGGATGAAATTGAAAAAATCAATCCATCATTAAAAGGGGTGCTGCCAAAAATTTATGCTGATCCTGATCTAAATAAACAACGCCTTGGCGAACTCATTGACCTCATTGGCACCATTGGTTTTAATCAGCCTGGGCATAAGGCAAAGGACTTACTGGGCCGTGTATATGAATACTTCCTTGGACAATTTGCAGATGCTGAAGGCAAGAGTGGCGGACAATTTTATACACCATCATCTATAGTAAGGCTGTTGGTAGAAATGCTGGAGCCTTACAAAGGCCGTGTGTACGATGGCTGCTGCGGAAGTGGTGGCATGTTTGTACAATCTGAAAAGTTTATTGAAGGCCATGGTGGCCGCATTGGCGATCTATCTATCTATGGACAGGAAAGCAACCCTACAACTTTGCGGCTTGCAAAAATGAATTTAGCCATTCGTGGTATTGATGCTAAGATTGAGCTGGGTGATACTTTTTTGCATGACCGGCATAAAGACCTGAAGGCTGATTTTATTATGGCCAATCCGCCTTTTAATATAAGCGATTGGAGTGGCGAACAGTTGAGGGAAGACATTCGTTGGAAATGGGGCACACCACCGGTAGGCAATGCCAACTATGCCTGGCTGCAACATTTTATACATAAGCTAAGCCCTAACGGTACGGCAGGCATTGTACTGGCCAATGGCAGCATGAACAGCAATACAGGCTCGGAAGGTGAGATACGTAAAGCCATGATTGAAGCAGGCCTTATAGATTGCATGCTAGCCCTGCCTGCCCAACTTTTTTACAACACCATGATACCCGCCTGCCTTTGGTTCCTTGCAAGGAATCGCCAGGGCTCTCTCCCTTTAGCCGGAGCCGGAGGGGGCCTTAGAAACAGGAGCAATGAAATACTCTTTATTGATGCCCGTAAGCTGGGCCTGATGATTAACCGGCGCAACAAAGAACTGACTGATGCTGACCTCCAGAAAATCACAAGCACCTACCATAGTTGGCGTAACCTTCCCCCTTCGGACTCGTCATTGCGGGGTACGAAGCAATCTTCTGTTTACGCCGACATCCCGGGCTTTTGCCGTGCGGCCACTATGGAGGAAGTACGCACCAACAATTATGTACTGATGCCTGGTCGCTACGTAGGTACCGAAGCGGAAGAAGACGATGGCATTTTATTTAGTGATAAGATAGCGGCGCTTACTACCAAGCTTGCAGAGCAGTTAAGCAAAGGCCATACTTTGGAAGCCGAGATTCGTGAGAACCTGAAAAGCATTGGCTATGAGTTTTGAATGCGCTTGTGCGTCGCACTCATTTAAAAGAACCGCCTTATGTTTTACACATTCAATTTGTCATGTAAAGAAAATGCCTTTTTTTTTACATGATGCTGGTTATCTTTAGGCAAACAAAATATGAACTTCAGTATAAAAGATCTGCCGCCTCTAACCGAAGTAGACACCAAACCGGTGCTCCGGCAACTAGCCCTTTCCCGCAGCGAACTGGCTATGTTAAATGGCCGGTCTGCTACCATTCCCAATGAGAGCATCCTCATTAATACACTTGCTTTACAGGAAGCCCGCGACTCATCTGCTATCGAAAACATAATCACTACTCACGACGAATTGTATAAAGCCCAATTGTTTGGCGAACTTTTTACAAATGCTGCTGCTAAAGAAGTGAGCCGCTATGCCGAAGCATTAAAGCAAGGCTTTAACCTTGTGCGCCGCCAAAAACTAATTACCAACAGCACCATCTTAACGGTGCAACGTATGCTGGAAGGCAACGAAGCCGGCTACCGCCAAGTGCCCGGAACAGCCCTGGTAAATGAACAAACCGGCAAGACCGTGTACACTCCGCCACAAAGCAAAAAAGAAATTGAAGCGCACATGACGGCCCTGGTGGCATTCATAAACGATGATACATTAAGCGACCTGGACCCCCTGATTAAAATGGCGCTTATTCATCACCAGTTCGAAACGGTGCATCCATTTTATGATGGTAATGGCCGCACGGGCCGTATACTTAATATCCTGTATCTCGTGCAACAAGGTCTGCTTGACCTGCCTGTGCTTTACTTAAGCCGCCACCTTATTGCCACCAAAGCCGAATATTACCGCCTGCTGCAAAGCGTACGCGATACCGGGCATTGGGAGCCCTGGATTTTATACATGCTAAAGGGGGTACAACAAACTGCAAAACAAACAGTAGCCCTTATAGAAGGCATCCGCAGTTTGATGCAGGAGTACAAGCAACGAATGCGAAGTGGCCTGCCCAAAATTTACAGCCAGGACTTACTCAACAACTTGTTTCGCCACCCTTATACCAAGATAGAATTTGTGATATCTGAACTGGAAGTAAGCCGTCCCACAGCTACTGCTTACTTAGAGGCGCTGGTGGGTTTTGGCATGTTGCAAAAACTTCGGTTGGGGAAAAGTAATTATTATATGAATAACCCGCTTTTTGCCATGCTACGCGAAGGAGCCGGGCCACTGCAACGGGCAGAGCCTGTTGTAACACAACATAGTGGGGGAAATAAAAAGAAACAACAATGATTCGTGAGAACTTAAAGAGTATTGGCTATGAGTTTTAAGCCCTATATACAAGACATTAAACAAATACTGCAACAGGCCAGGTATAAAACTTATGCGGCTGTGAATGCGGCTATGGTAGATGCATACTGGCAAATTGGGCGGCGCATAGTAGAAGAAGAACAACAAGGTGAAAAACGGGCTGCCTATGGCGAAGGTCTTTTAAAGGAGCTGGCCTTTGCCCTTACAGAAGAATTTGGTAAAGGTTTCTCTGCTCCTAACCTGCGCAACTTCCGGCAGTTTTATCTTACTTACCCCGACCAACAGATTTGCTACACACTGTGTAGCAAATTGAGCTGGAGCCACAACCGGCTAATTATGCGGGTAGAGAATGAAGGAGCTCGTTCCTTTTACCTAACCGAAGCAGTGGAACAGGCGTGGAGTGTACGGGTGCTGGAGCGAAACATTAATACGCTGTATTACGAACGGCTCCTCTCCTCTCCCGATAAAAATACATCCCTTGCGCAAAGTAAAGAACTGGACAAGAGCAGCCCACGTGACTTTATTAAAGACCCTTACATCTTCGAGTTCCTGAACATACAGCAAAGCCACCGCATTAGCGAGGCTGATCTTGAAAGTGCATTGATTGATAACCTGCAACACTTCTTACTGGAGCTTGGCAAAGGCTTTTCCTTCGTGGGCAGGCAGTTCCGTATTAGCACAGAAACGAAACATTTTTTTATTGACCTGGTGTTTTACAACTACCTCCTTAAATGTTTTGTGCTGATTGATTTAAAAATGGGCGAACTCACCCACCAGGACACCGGGCAGATGGATATGTACATCCGCATGTTTGACGACCTGAAACTGAGCGAAGGCGATAACCCCACAATTGGCGTTATCCTTTGCACTGAAAAAGATGAAACTATTGTAAAGTACAGCATGCCCAAAGAGAACCGACAGCTCTTTGCCTCAAAGTATCGCTTGTATTTGCCAACGGAAGATGAATTGATAGCAGAGATTGAAAGAGAAAAATTGTTATTGAAGGAAAAATTTAAGGAGGAGGGCAAATGAGAGGAGAGCGGAAAGAATACAAGTTGAAGGACGTTGCTACCATCTTAACTGGCTTTCCATTTAAAGGAAATAAATATTCTGATAAAGGTATTAGAGTGTTAAGAGGCGAAAATGTAACCATAGGAAACCTTCGATGGGATACAATAAAATGTTGGAATGAACCATTTCAACAAACAGAAAAATATTCTTTGAAGTCAGGCGATATTGTAATTGGGATGGACGGCTCAAGAGTAGGAAAGAACAGAGCGCAAATACGAAACGAAGAACTTCCCTTACTTCTTGCTCAACGTGTTGCTTGTGTTAGAAATAATGGTCTTTCAAATCAAGATTATCTTGCCCACATTATTAAGAGCAAGCCGTTTGAAGATTACGTTTCGGCTGTTCAAACAGGTACCTCAATACCTCATATAAGTCAGAAACAAATTGAAGATTTTGGGTTAAACCTTCCACCACTTCCCACTCAACGCCGCATAGCTTCCATTCTTTCTTCTTTAGATGAAAAGATAGAACTCAACCGCCAAACAAACAAAACCCTTGAAACCATTACCCAAGCTTTATTTAAAGAATGGTTTGTTGATTTCAACTTTCCTGGTTCTACTGGTGAAATGATGGATAGTGAGTTGGGTGAGATACCAAAGGGATGGAAAGTTTCGAATATTTCCGATTTAATCGATGTAAGAGATGGAACACATGATTCACCCAAATCAACAAACACAGGGAAAAGATTAGTTACATCAAAACATTTAAGGGAGGATGGCACAATTGATTTTGAATCTGCAAATTATATATCTGAAAAAGATTTCAATGCAATAAACAAAAGAAGTAAAGTTGATTACTTGGATATTGTTTATTCCATGATTGGTACAATTGGAAACATTCTTATAGTTGGTCAACAAGTTGTTGATTTTGCAATAAAAAACATTGGCCTTTTTAAAACCTCTCAAAGCCCTGAACTAGCAATGTTTCTTAACTCACACCTTCGGACAGAATTTTCAAAAAGGTATTTTTTAGAACGCCATTCAGGATCTACACAACAATATGTAACTCTTAAAACATTGAGGGACCTTCCTGTAATAGTGCCATCAATAGAAGTTCTCATAAGTTACAATCGAATTGCATTCCCGATTTTCCAAATCTTACAAAATAAAAACGATGAAATCCAAATACTCACCCAACTACGGGATACCTTACTGCCAAATTTGATGAGGGGGGAGATTAAATTCTAACTGCTTATGTATTTATCAAGACTTTACATAGAAAATTATCGGTCCATTCAAAAAATAGATTTAAAATTCGAACCAGGAAAGAATGTTATTGTAGGTCGCAACAACAGCGGCAAAAGCAATATCCTAAAAGCCATTGATCTTGTACTTGGTGAATATTCACCAACCTATAATAAAACAGAAAATGTTACTGAAAACGATTTTCACTGTGGGAATTTTTCAGATCCAATATTCATTTGGTGTGAACTTAACCGAACCATATTGCCTAACAGTACAATCAAAGAAATAGATTTTACCGAAGTTGAAAAAACTGCATTTTTTCGTGTCTACCACGATAAATATTGTCTGAATGAAATAAGAATTACATTATCAGATTTTAGTCAAAAGGAAAAGAACACAATCTTTGAATATTGTTCTGAAGATGGACAGATGAAAATTGATAGCAACGAGTTAGGAAAAAAGTGGATTGGGGGAAAACGATATTGTAAAACTAATTTCAAATCTGAATTTGCAAATAAAACTAGGTTTGCTATTGCATTTGAATGTAGAAGGAATGAATTGGGTAAATTGGAAAAGGATTTAGTAATTCTTTACCGTGAAAATGAGGAGGAAGAATGGATTCAGGGGATTAATTGTAATATAAGAAACATACTACTGCAAAGTGCTGTAATTCCAGCCTTTCGAGATCCAAAAGATCAATTGCGAATTACTGCATATTCATGGTTTGGAAAGCTTTTGAAGGCCTATGTGAAAACAGACAATGACGAGCTACGTGATGCCTTTGATTCAGTAAAAACAGCTTCTGATGCAATGTTTAAAGAATTGAGAGAAAAGGTAAGTGAAAAAGAGATTGACATTGCATTTCCTAATACAACAATTTCATTTCAATTTAATCCTGACACAAAACAAGACATTCATAAGAGTACTTTGATTTATGTCAACGATGGGTTTAATAGCGAACTGAAAGATAAGGGAGCCGGTATTCAAAGTGCAGTGACTATTAGTTTGTATGACTTCTATATAACGAATGTGGCTCATTCCGGCAGTTCTCTATTAGCCGTCGAAGAGCCGGAGCTATACCTACATCCACATGGCCGACGTGTGATTTCCGATCGGTTGTCCAAGTTTGCCGACAATGGACAAAACCAAGTGATTTTGACGACGCATACTCCAGAATTTATTTCAAACATTCATGAATCTCAAAACATCATATCTGTAAAAAAGAATGCTACTGCCACAGAAGCCAGAAATATCCGTTTTGATACTCCCAAGCGAAAGCAAATCTTAATTAAAAAGCAAAATGCTGAAATATTTTTTGCGGATGCTGTTATCCTTGCTGAGGGTGCAGATAAATATTTTATAGAGGAAGCGGCGAAGGATTTTGCTATTAACTCGCAGTTTTTAACGAAAGAAGGAGAATTAGTAGAGTTATCAAAAAACTGGCTTAATGAACATAATATATCTATCGTCAATTGTGGAGGCAAACAGGAGCTTTGGAAGTACGCTGAAATTCTTAAAGAACTTAATATTAGTTTCATTGTTACTGCAGACTTCGATTTTTTGAGACAAGGTCTTAGCGACTATTTTACACATTTAAACTTCGATCAAATGTTATCTGATGATTTAAATGCTTTGAAATCTAACATTGCTGGCCTAAATATTGGAAACTACAAACATATTGGTCAATTAACCCAGGCATTGAAAGATGAAGTAAATGTGTTCTTCCAAAACATGCTACATCAATCCATTTTTATTTTTTCTGGAGAACTGGAGCACTTTTATATTGTGCCTCCAACATTCTCTAAGGAAGGTGGGGTTGTTGAAACAATGGGTAATGTGATTGAAAACAACACACCGTTGAGTGATTTCGTTAGTGTTTCTGAATACTATAAATTGTTTGAATGCTTTCTGGAAAAGGTGCTGGGCCTTAAAAAAATTACAAAAGAAGAAGGATTAATCCAAAACTCGCAAATTCAATCAAGACAAGTTTTAGGATAAATGAATACATAGATATCAATTATGAACCTCCTTACCGAAGACGAAATAGAACAAATTACTCTTGAAGTTCTTCAGGATGATCTACAGTACGAAACGTGCTTTGGCCCTGACCTTGTTGATACTGACAATCCGGAACGTACCCATGCCGAAGTATTTTTAATGGCTCGTCTGCAAGAGGCCATCAATCGCATCAATCCAACGATCCCTCCAGATGCAAAAGAAGAAGCATTTAAAAAAGTGATGCGGGTTGCTTCGCTGGATTTACTTCAAAGCAACGAAGCCTTTCATGTACTGCTTACTGATGGTATTGATGTAAAGTTTCGCACTTTGGAAGGTACACGAAGCGATAAGGTTTGGCTAATTGATTATGCAAACGTTTCAAATAATAACTTCTTAGCTGTTAACCAATACACGGTAATTGAAAACAGCAATAACAAACGTCCTGATGTGGTGCTTTTCGTAAACGGTCTGCCCTTGGTTGTTATTGAACTAAAGAATGCAACTGATGAAAATGCCGATATTCATTCTGCTTACCAGCAACTGCAAACTTATAAGCAAAGCATCCCTTCGCTGTTTCAGTACAATTGTTTTATGATAGCCTCTGATGGCTGGTTTGCCAAGGCCGGAACTTTAAGTTCTGACTACAGCCGTTTTATGGAATGGAAAACTGCCGATGGTGAACAAATTGTAGACACCGAACATGAAGCAGAACTGGAGCCCATGCTAAAGGGCATGTTGAACAAACAAAGCCTGCTAGACATCATTCGCTATTTTATTGTATTTGAAAAAGGAAAGGACAAGACCATAAAAAAAATTGCAGCGTATCATCAATACTATGCCGTTAACAAAGCCATTGCTACTACGGTAAAAGCCTCAGCAAATAGTGGAGATAAACGGGCTGGGGTTATCTGGCACACGCAAGGTAGCGGCAAAAGTTTGAGTATGGTTTTCTATACCGGTAAGATGGTGGTAGAAGACGCCATGAATAATCCAACCATTGTAGTGCTTACCGACCGGAATGACCTTGATGATCAACTCTTTGATACCTTCTGTAATTGTTCCCAGTTACTAAGGCAAGAACCTAAGCAAGCAACTGATCGAAAAATATTAAGAGACCTATTATCGGTGGCCTCCGGAGGCATTGTGTTCACCACCATTCAAAAGTTTTTACCAGAAGAAAAGGGCGACAACTTCCCAAAACTTACCGATCGCAGAAACATAGTTGTAGTGGCTGATGAAGCTCACCGCAGCCAATACGATTTTATAGATGGCTTTGCCCGACACATGCGGGATGCTTTGCCTAATGCCTCTTTTATTGGCTTTACCGGCACACCCATAGAAAAGCAGGATGCCAGTACACAGGCAGTGTTTGGAGATTACATTGATGTATATGATATAGAACAGGCAGTAAAGGATGGTGCAACCGTACGCATTTACTACGAAAGCCGTTTGGCAAAAGTACAGTTGAGTGATCAGGATAAAGATGTGATGGATCAGCAGGTAGAGGAAATTACAGAAGATGATGAACTAACCGACAAACAAAAGCGTTTCGCAAAATGGGCAAGCAAAGAAGCCGTAGTAGGAAGCAATAGACGGTTAGTTCAGATAGCAGCAGACACCATTGCCCATTTTGAACAGCGTACTAAAGGCAGTAAAGGCAAGGCCATGTTTGTAGCCATGAGCCGCCGCATTGCAGTAGAACTTCATGATGAAATAATTAAGCTCCGGCCCCATTGGTATAGCAAGGATGATGACAAAGGAAGGATCAAAGTGATTATGACAGGCAGCAGTTCGGATGGACCCCACTTTGCTGAACACATTCGCAACAAAAAAAAGCGAACTGAAATTGGTGACCGCTTAAAAAACCCGAATGATGAATTGCAGATTGTTATAGTACGGGATATGTGGCTTACTGGTTTTGATGCCCCGGTACTGCATACACTCTACGTAGATAAGCCTATGAGCGGCCACAACCTGATGCAAGCCATTGCCCGCATTAACCGTGTGTTTGGTGATAAGCAGGGAGGTTTGGTAGTGGATTATATTGGCATAGCACAAGACTTGAAAAAAGCCCTGGCCATATATACTGAAAGCAAAGGCAAAGGCCAGTTAACGCACGACATAGACGAAGCAGCCGCTAAGATGATTGAGTTTTACGAACTGGTGGTTGATATGTTTGCGGGCTTCGATTACAAAGTATATTTCAACCAGGCACCCAGGCAAAAAATGGGTTTCATTTTAGAAGCTGCTAATTATATTCTAGGTCTAACAGAAGTAGATGAAAAAGGACAAATAGTGCGCAATGGTAAGCAGCGTTTTAAAGATGCCGTCACCCGTTTATCGCAGGCATTTGCCCTGGCTGTGACACATCCTGACTCTATGCTGATTCGTGACGATCTTGCTTTCTTCCAGGCCATCAAAGCCCGCATTGCCAAGTTTGATGAAAACAAACGCAAGCGAAGCAACCAGGAAATAGAAACCGCATTAAGACAAATAGTAAACGATGCAATCATTTCAAGTGAGGTAGTAGATATTTTTGATGCAGCAGGAATAAAGAAGCCAGACATATCTATCCTTGACGATAAGTTTCTAGCCGACATAAAAGGCTTACCTCAAAAAAACCTGGCGCTTGAATTATTAAAACGTTTGCTTGAAGATGAAGTAAAAAGCAAAGCAAGAAGCAATATTTCTCAAAGCAAAAAGTTCTCAGTCATGCTGGAAGCCGCAGTAAAGCGGTATCAAAGCGGGTTGATTGAAGCTGCCCAGGTAATTGAAGAACTCATCAGAATGGCGCAGGAAATTAGAGAAGCTGCTGACCGTGGTGAAAAAATGAATTTGCGGGAAGATGAACTTGCTTTTTATGATGCACTTGCAGAAAATCCAACTGCAGAAACAATCTTAGGCGATGCTACCTTAAAAATCATTGCGCATGAACTTGTAGAAAGCGTTCGGCGCAATACATCCATTGACTGGCAACTAAAAGAAAGTGTACAAGCAAAAATGCGAACGCTCATAAAACGCATATTACGCAAGCACAAATACCCACCTGATGACCCGGCAACGGGAGAGTACACAACATCTGTAAATAAAGTATTAATCCAGGCAGAGTTGCTGGCAGATTATTGGAGTGAGCAGTAAAGTTTTATGCCTTATTTTTTGCATGCGTAGATAACTCGTAAGAACCCTGACAATTCATAGAATTAATGTGTGTAAAAACTATGTCTTTGGAGAAGAGAAAAAAAGGAAAGCTCCCGAAATAGGGAGCTTTCCAATGAGTGACCCGGATTGGATTCGAACCAATGACCTACTGCTTAGAAGGCAGTTGCTCTATCCAGCTGAGCTACCGGGCCGGTTCTAATTTTGAGGTGCAAAAGTAGGGCAAATCGGGGGTAACAATTCATCTGATTATTAATTGTTACCTTTTACCCTTAAAAGAGCATCCCATTATCGTTCATGAAAACGGCAATTTGTTTTATACTGCCTATCCTTTTTTTTAATTTCACCCTGTTATCACAACAGGTGTCTGGTATTGTACAGGATTCAACCGGAAAACCAATTTCAGGAGCAAATGTCCTCCTGCTCAGCACTACAGATTCTGCTATACT
>JAYULK010000101.1:0-2175 GCA_043763635.1 Chitinophagaceae bacterium | reverse complement strand
AAATATTTTAGTAGCCAACTATAATACCATTGACTATTCCCGCCAAATGCTGGTGGCACTAAATAATGGAATTGAAAAGCAGGAATCGCAAAAAATATTCCAGGCAAATCTTTTCAAGCAACAAAAAAATATTACTGAAATAGGGGAAAACGAGTTAACAGATAAATTAATCAGCGATTCAGTTAGTAATTAAACTTCATGCTGGTAAAGGGTTTCATTACTGTAGTCAAAAATATTTTTCGGGCTAATTGAACTGGTGGAGAGTTTTGGGAATAAAAAGCCCTTTCGGGCTGTGGATACTTTTAAAATTAAAGTATATTTGTTACCCATATTTGATTTTTTAAAAGCCCACTGTTATTGGTATTTCGGTGGGCTTTTTGTTGCTGTAAAGATAGGCATTTTATATTGGGTAACAAGCGTAAAAATGCCTCCGAAATTGAAAAAAATGTATCGAACAACGAAACTATTCGTGGTACAGAAATCGCATACGAACTACGCAAAATCATGCGTAACTATTTTCCGGATTTAATGAAAATGCTTTCTCAAGTAGCGGATCATCGTAAACGAAAAGAGTACGGTTGTGATGAACTGCTAAGTGCGGCACTTGCCCTGTTCATTTTCAAAGCACAAAGCCGTAATGCAGTTAATAATGACCGAAGACACAGCGGTGAATTTGCAGCTAACTTTCAAAAACTCTTTGGTGCAGCTTTACCACATATGGATGCTGTTCAAGATATTTTTGAAATGCTGCCGCCCGGCGAACTTGAAAAAATTAAAGTAAGTTTAATAAGCCGGTTGATAGACAATAAGGTCTTTTACAAGCATAAAATATTTGAACATTACCTGGTGGCTGTTGATGCTACTGGTGTAGTAAGCTGCGATGAAGACAGGTTTGGATGCGGATTAAAAAAGGAGTCTAAAAATGGAAAAATTACTTACCTGTATCCAGTGCTGGAAGCAAAGTTGGTTACCGAAAACGGTTTTTGTATATCATTGTGTACCGAGTGGATCATCAATGATAACAACAAGGTTTACGATAAACAGGATTGTGAACAGAATGCTTTTAAACGCTTGTCGAAGAAATTAAAAAAAGATTTTCCCCGGCTTCCCATCTGCATACTGGCAGATGCGCTGTACGCAAGCAGCCCGGTAATGGATATTTGTGAAAACAATGGATGGAAGTATATTATTACCCTACAGGACGGCAGCTTGCCTGCTTTGCAGGATTGTTTAAAAGACGATCCGCCTACCCATAGAAACAGTTTTACCTATCAGCCGGAGTGTGCCGTAAAGCACAAAAGCATTACACAAGAATTTTACTGGGTAGAAGATTTACTGCATAAGAAACATATTCTGCATTACCTGCGGTGTAAAGAAACCATCAGCAATCAAAAAACCGATCAATCATCCACCACCAACTTTGTGCGCATCACCAATCTACCAGTTAGCAAATCCACCATAAAAAACCTGAGTAAAGCAGGAAGGCTACGTTGGAAAATCGAAAACGAAGGGTTCAACGAAGAGAAAAACAATGGCTATAAAATGGAGCATTTATACAGCAGAAATTCATTTAATGCGCTGCAAAATTACTATCAGTCCATGCTGATAGCACACCTGCTTAATCAATTACTGGAACATAGCTGTAAAATACAAGACCTGCTAAAGCTATTTAATAAAATCACTATTAAATATCTATGGCAACAATTTTTATGTGCCATGAAATGCCAGCCACTCTGCCAGAAAACCCTCGATGAAATCAACAATAAAAAACACCAAGTAAGATTATACTCTGGCTAAACAAATAATTAGAAGCCTACAGCAGCTTCGGGTGATAAGCCTGCACCTGAAAACAGGAATTTATTAAAAACTAAAAACCACTTAAGCTCACAAAAACATTTATGGATAAAAAAACGGATTGTAAAGCCGAATGGAATTGCCATGCCTATAATTTAAAACAGGGTTTGGTAAAAGGAAAATATATTTACTAACTGAATCGCTGCACTCTTAAAACAACCTTATTGAATGCGGCAATATTCAATAAATTTACACCTGCTACCTTTTATTTTCATCTTTTATTTTTTCATTTCCTATAGAAAACAAAACCTAAAAAAGCAATACAGGTAACCAGATAAAAGCCCATAAAATAAACATTCCCAATTGTCTGTTTTGGAAAAA
>JAYULK010000100.1:0-31465 GCA_043763635.1 Chitinophagaceae bacterium | reverse complement strand
CTTTTTAGATTGTTTAATTTGTTGATTCTTTAATTCGCTTAAAATGTAAAAGCCCATCTTATTAGGTGGGCTTTTACTTAAATCTTATTTATTGACCTAGTGCCAACCGGCAATTTTCATTCAATTATAATCTCACATTTTACCTAAACAACCAATCACCCAATTGACCCATGCGGAGACAAATATTCAACTAACCAACAAATCCATTTAATCAACTAACTACCAACTGCCACTAGCGCCACCTCCGCCGCCGCCGCCTCCGCCAAAGCCGCCAAAGCCTCCTCCACCTCCTCCGAAGCCACCACCTCCTCCCCCGCCAAAGCCTCCTGGAAAAATAACCGGACCGCCAAAACCTCTATATCCGCGGCGGGACATAAAGCCACCACCTTTATTATTGCCGCCACCAAACATGCCCATAACTACCCAAAGAATTATTAGGCCCACAACAATTTTACTCATGCTGATGCCTCCCCCCTTGCTACCCCTGTTGGCATAACCTTCAGGAGCTTTATATTCACCTGCTGCTGCGGCAATTATTGAAGACGTAGCTACATCAAGTCCTTTATAATAATTGTCTTGACGGAAGTTTGGGACAATGTCGTTTTCAATTATGTTTTTTGAAGTAATGTCTGGAATAGCTCCTTCTAATCCATAGCCAACTTCGATCCTTATTTTTCTTTCTGTATTATCTGCATTCTTTACTATAAGGATGACTATCCCATTGTTTTTACCTTGCTGCCCCACTTTCCAGTCGCGTAATATTTTGAGCGCCACTTCTTCATCCTCATACTGCACTCCTTTCGGATCAATTAGGGTACGTAAGGTTACAATAGCTATCTGATTAGAAGTACTATCATCATAGGCTACCAGCTTTTGTTCCAACGCCTCTTCCTGTTCAGGAGTGAGCACATTTGCAAAATCATTTACCAGACGTGGAGGTACTGACTGCTTTGGCAGAACGCTTTCAATTTGCGCCTGCGCAAAAAAAGAAACCAATAAAAATATAAGGAGTGCTAATTTCTTCATGTAGCTATTTACCAAAAATTATTTCATCTGGTAATTCGTTTTTATCTGTATCCCGATCGTAAGGAAAATGTTGATGAAGAGCCTGGCCAATATCAGCAATACATTGAGCAATGCCATCGGCTAAATGGGCTTGTTGAAAACTAACCATCATTTTATTTACTTCTTCTTCCCAATATTTTTGACCAACCTTCTGATGAATGCCTTCATCGCCAAACACTGCGGCTTGCTTATCCTTAACTGCAACATATACTACAGTACCGTTTCTTTCTTCTGTTTTATCCATTCCTAACTCAAAAAAAATTTCCTTAGCACGATCAATTGCATCCACAAAACGGCATTTAGATTCCACAAAAATCCGTACTTCACCGCTAGTGCGTTGTTCTGCTAAACGTATTGCATCTACAATACTTTTCTTTTCTTCAGCGGAAAAAAATTCTTTTTGTTTTTGCCAGGGGAAAAGCTTCACGTGTTATTTAGTTGAGTCGAAGTTTACTGCTGGCTGGCGTTGTTCACCAAAATCAACATTAGGTGCATTTTGAGTTCCCGCATCTGCTGTGAATCCTGTTCGTTGGCCAAAGCCCATCATGCCCGCAAATATGTTTGTTGGAAAAGTTCTCACCTTGGTATTATATGTCTGCACCTTTCCATTAAAATCATTCCGTGCTACAGTAATTCTATTTTCAGTGCCTTCCAATTGTGTTTGTAAATTTCTGAACGCATCGTTTGCCCGAAGATTGGGATATTGTTCTACAGTAACCAACAACCTGCTTAGTGCTCCCGAAAGCTGACCCTGAGCCTGCTGAAACTTCTCCACATTTTCGGGCGTAAGATTTTCAGGACTTACCTGCATAGATGTTGCTCTTGCTCTTGCATTAATTACATCATTTAAAGTTCCTCTTTCAAAATTAGCTTCACCTTTAACCGTATTTACCAGGTTAGGAATAAGGTCGGCCCGGCGCTGATACTGAGATTGAACATCATTCCAGCTTTTCTTTACAGTTTCATCTTGTGTAACTAAACCATTATAGCTACCGCATCCCCAAAAAAGAAGGATGACAACTAATCCAAGAACTATTAACAAGGGCAATGAACGTCTCATTGATTTTAATTTTATTGTTTTAAAGTTAGTATTTCAAAAGTCTTTTACTGTACACAATTTTCATTCCATTGCCAGATTATCTTCATAATAGACAAAATGTCTCTTTTTGCTATTTCATTTATAACCAACATTGACAACACTTAGCAAACTAAAATGGAAAATAGAAAATACAGTGTTCGCTATTTCCCATCTCAATTTAAAATTATTTCATGGCAGCTATACCAGGCAATTCCTTCCCTTCAAAATATTCAAGCATTGCACCGCCACCGGTAGACACATAGCTAACCTTATCTGCATAGCCAAATTTGTTGATAGCAGCTACGCTATCCCCGCCACCTACTAATGAAAAAGCGCCATTCTTTGTAGCCTCCACTATTGCTTCTGCAATAGTTTTGGTACCATGTTGAAACTTTTGCATTTCAAAAACGCCCATGGGACCATTCCATAAAATAGTTTTAGAATTGAGGATTACTTTGGTAAACATATCGCAGGCCATTGCGCCAATATCCAATCCCATCCAACCATCGGGAATAGTGTTGCTCAATGATGAAGAAATATTCGCATCCGCAGAAAACTCGTCTGCTATAATAGAGTCAGTAGGAAGATGAATACACACCCCTTTTTCTGCAGCTCTTTTTAGTAAGTCTCTTGCTGTATCTAAGCGATCATCTTCGCAAAGCGATTTACCAATATTGCCATCACTTGCTTTAAAAAAAGTGTAAGCCATGCCGCCGCCAATAATAATATCCGTAGCTCTATCCAAAAGATTTTCAATTATGAGGATTTTGTCTGAAACCTTGGCCCCACCAATGATGGCCGTGAAAGGCCTTTCATTGTTGTGCATTACTTTCTCAGCGCTTTTTACTTCGCCTTCCATTACAAGGCCAAACAATTTGTTATCAGGAGTAAAATATTTGGCTATAACTGCAGTAGATGCATGCGCCCTGTGTGCTGTGCCAAAAGCATCGTTTACGTATACATCGCCAAGTTTTGATAACTTTTCTGCAAACCCTTCATCACCTTTCTCTTCTTCTTTATAAAAACGAAGATTTTCTAAGAGCAATACTTCGCCGGGTTTTAAATCAGCTGCTTTATTTTTTGCCTCTTCACCAATACAATCACCTGCAAATAACACAGGCTTACCTCCTAATAATTCTGCAAGGTGGTTTACTAAATGTTTTAAAGAATATTTTTCTGTCGGACCATCTTTAGGCCGGCCAAAATGAGACATTAAGATAACAGAGCCTCCATCATTCAAAATTTTTTGAATAGTAGGAATAGTTGCCCGCATCCGGTTATCATCCGTTATTTCAAATTGCTCATTTAATGGCACATTAAAGTCAACACGGATTAGTGCTTTTTTACCTGCGAAATTGTATTGTTGAAAGTTGCTCATATTTAAAAGATAAACGTGTAAATAATAAATTATATAGAATTTGAAATCTCTACTAAGTCATTTGTGAGGAGCTGAGTAACAGCAGTTGAGAAATGCTTTATAAAAAGTTCTTTTATTTGGTTGTTTGTACAGTTACCAATTGTTATCCAAATTATTTTAGGAGGTGCACCTTTATGCTGCAACAGTTGCACGAAATCTTTATCCTTGGTTATAATTACAATGTTGTTTGAATATTCAATGGCCTTAGCATAAATAAATTCATCCGCCTGTGTCTCAAACCCTAAGTCAAGAAATGATTTTGCATTGAGTTGGTACTCATTGTATATAAATGCCGCAAGAGTTTTAGGCAGGTTATGATCGAGCCAGAAAACAAATTTTTCAGGCAGCATGAGCCGGAATAACAGGATGGTTAAACTTTTGAGCGGCGTACCATAAACAGGCTTTAATATCTTCAGCTTCCAGAAACTCAAAATCCTGTAGAATATCTTCATGAGTCATGCCAGAGGCCAACATCTCAAGAATATCCACTACCCGAAATCGCATTCCCCGGATGATGGGTTTGCCACCAAAAATCCCTGGATTAATTGTTATTCTTTTAAGTAGATCCTGACGATCGCTCATGTCTCAAATTTAAATAGAAAATTTAAACATCAATTAAAATGCGAAAGACTTTCTAATGAAAGTCTTTCGCATTTTAGGTATTCTTATTTCTGAATCTGCTGGGCAAAGTAATGAACTGTGCGAACCAGTTGAGAAACATAACTCATTTCATTATCATACCAACTTACTGTTCTAACAATTTGCGTATCACCAACAGTTTGCACTTTTGTTTGTGTGGCATCAAATAATGAACCGAAGTAAGTGCCGATTATATCACTGCTCACAATTTCGTCTTCAGTATAACCATAACTTTCATTAGCGGCGGCTTTCATTGCGCCGTTAATTTCTTCAACAGTTGTTTTTTTACCTAATACAACGGTTAGTTCAGTCAAAGAACCTGTCAGGGTTGGCACACGTTGGGCCGTTCCATCTAATTTGCCTTTAAGACTTGGCAATACTAATCCAATAGCTTTTGCTGCACCCGTTGTATTTGGAACAATGTTTTGTGCTGCTGCCCTTGACCGGCGAAGATCACCTTTTGGATGTGGTGCATCCTGAGTATTCTGATCGTTGGTATAAGCATGGATGGTTGTCATTAAACCAGCTACAATAGTAAATTTATCTTCAAGCACTTTCGCCATTGGTGCTAAACAGTTGGTAGTGCAGGAAGCACAACTGATAACAGTTTCAGAACCATCAAGTATTTCATGATTTACATTAAAAACAATAGTTTTTAAATCGCCGGTTGCAGGCGCAGAAATAACCACTTTTTTAGCACCGGCTTTAATATGCCCTTCTGCTTTTTCTTTATCCGTAAAAAAACCTGTACACTCCAACACCACATCTACTTCATGCGCTCCCCACGGAATTTGTGCAGGATCTTTCTGTGCGTATATTTTTATTTCATCACCGTTAACCTTGATTGAATTTTCGCCGGCAGTAACATCTGCATCAAAGCGGCCTTGTGCCGTATCATATTTTAAAAGATGTGCTAATACTTTTGGACTCGTAAGGTCATTAATAGCAACTATATCTATTCCTTCCATTTTAGAAATCTGGCGGTAAACCAACCGGCCTATTCTACCAAAACCGTTAATTGCAACTTTTACAGAACTCATGTTTAATATTATTTAGTTTATTTATGCGGGGCGAAGTTACAATAATGAATATTTTTTAAGTAGATAAAATATTAAACATGAGTATACTTAACAGGAGTTGCCAGTAAACAACTGCCCAAAAGCAGTTGGCAGTTAGCAGTTGTCGATTTTTATTTGAGAAGCTTTTATTTTATAGGATAGGAAGTGAACTTCAGTCTTTTTGCATAACGCAAACCGATAACCCGGCCACCTTGATTAATCAACTGCAGAACTTAAAATCACAACTTTCGCAATGTAACCGTATACATTTCTTCAAGTTTAGCCACACATATAGTTTCCTGAGCTTTAGGTATACCAATTTGCATAAGGCAAAACAACTGTGTTTCATTTTTTAAAATAGTGCATTCAAACCGCTTAATAACCATCATGATATCGTTTAGCAAAGTGTAGTCAAATTCAACATCATAAAGAGCTAATACCGGCTTTTGGGTTATTGGTGTTAATTGCAAAGCGAGTGAAGTAACCATCTTATAAGCATTGATAAGTCCTGGCACACCTAGCAATGTTCCTCCAAAATAACGAACCACTACAATGGCAATATTTGTAAGATTTTTGCTATCAATCTGGCCAAGTATTGGCTTACCTGCAGAACCGGCAGGTTCTCCATCATCAACGGAACGAAACACAGTTCCCCCGGTACCAAGGCGATAAGCAAAACAATGATGGGCTGCTTTTGAATGTTCCTCTTTTATAGCCTTTATAATTTTTTTAAAATCCTCTACATTTTGAATTGGGAATGCAAATGCCAAAAATTTACTACCCCTGTCTTTAAACTCAGCTTCAGATGATTTTTCGATTGTATAATAAACATCCATTGGGGTTGATAAGGTTTATACTTTTTGTTTATACAGGTGAAGCATATCAGAAAAAATCTGTTCACTTCCTGCCAATACTTCATTCTTTAAAATTGGTGCGGCTAGACCTGAACCAGGCAAAAGCTTCTCATTGGTAATTACCCGTGCTTCGTCCCATAAGCCTTCATCAATAAATGATTGTAAAAGATTTGCCCCGCCTTCTACTAGTACACTTTGTATATTCAAATCATACAGGGCATGCATCATTTGGCGAATCAGGTTAGGTCCTTCTGTTAGCTGGTAATACCCAATTCCGGCTTGTTCCCTATTAATAGATGACGCTTTATCCGGCAATGTGTGTTGGTTAAGGTTAAACACAATAGTTGGTGTGCTTCCATCAAACAGCTTCAAAGTCTTTGGCAAACCTAGATGCATATCTATTACAATACGAATTGGATTTGCGCCAGGCCATAAACGGGTTGTTAGTTCGGGATCATCGAAAAGGGCAGTGTTCGTTCCAACAACTATAGCCATTTCTTCGCTGCGCCATCTATGCACCAACCTGTTTGTATACTCGTTACTTATTAATAAACGAACGGCCCCTCCCCAGCCCTGCCCGAAGGGAAGGGAGTTGGCAGCCACTCCTTGCCTTTTAGGAAAGTCATTATTAAATGTAGTGTTTGGCTCAATCCGACCTTGTATACTGGCTGTTCCTCCTCCGGATGGATTAATGGGCAGGCTCGCAATTTTTCCATCTCCTGTTTGTGCCCATTTTAATGTTATATAAGGCCTGTGCAGAGAATAAAAAGTAAAAAACCGTTTATTTAATTCAAGACATTCTTTTTCTAACACACCTGTCATTACTTCTATACCTGCCTCTTTTAATTTTTCTATTCCCTTACCATTTACCTGTGCGAAAGAATCCCGGCACCCAATAACTACTTTCGGAATTTTATGTTTGATGATTAGATCTGCGCAGGGCGGTGTTTTACCAAAATGCGCACAGGGCTCTAAAGAAACATATAAAGCAGATGCCGCAATTAACGCCTGGTTTGATGACTTTACTGATTGAATACAGTTTACCTCTGCATGTGCTTCGCCATATTTTTGGTGATATCCTTCGCCGATAATTTTATTTTGGTGCACTAATACAGCCCCTACCATTGGGTTGGGAGCCACGCTTCCCATTCCTAATTTTGCCAGAGCCAGGCAGCGATCCATATATACTTCGGGTAAATTCAAATGAAGTCTTGAGCGCCAAAAATAAGTAAGATGGCCTAAGTTTGGACAGGAATTAATAGCTCACATTAATGTAACATAAAACCTTTAAGATGAAAATTGGTGAAGCAGAAAATTGGCTAAGAAAAGAATTGGCAAGTGTTTATGATGAGGCCGAAGCAGCCAACATTAGTTCTATGGTGCTTGAGCATATTACAAATCTTTCAAGGTTAGATAGAAGTATAAAGAAGGATGAGGTACTCGTGGTGCAGCAATTACATCATCTCACAGAAGTTCATCACCGGTTGTTGCACCACCAACCAGTGCAATATGCAATTGGAGAAGCGCATTTTTATCGCATGAAATTGTTTGTTGATCCTGGTGTTTTGATTCCCAGACCTGAAACAGAGGAATTGGTTGACTGGATTGTAAAAGATGTGAAAGCTTCGGGCAAGGATGTTTTTGTAAGAGATAATGCAGAAGCTGATGAAACCAAAAAATTAAAAATTTTAGACGTGGGCACCGGTAGCGGTTGCATTGCTTTAGCATTAAAAAAAGAAATGCCCAAAGCAGAAGTATGGGCTTGCGATATAAATGATGATGCCTTAAATATAGCCAGGCGCAATGGATCTGAGTTAGATATTCGTGTGGATTTTGTTGGCCTTGACTTTCTTGATGAAGCCCAATGCAGACAACTACCTACAGTAGATATTATTGTTAGCAATCCACCTTACATTCCTTTACAGGATAAAGAAACAATGCAGCGTAATGTTTTGGAACATGAACCACACGGGGCACTGTTCGTTCCCGATGAAGACCCTTTGATTTTTTATAAAGCGATAGCCCGCTTTGGAAAACATCGCTTATATGAAAATGGAAGTGTTTATGTCGAGATACATGAAGACTTCGGTAAAGAAGTAGTAGCCTGTTTTGAAAAAGATGGATATGAGGTTGAATTAAGAAAAGATATGCAGGGGAAGGATAGGATGGTGAAAGCGATGAGGGAACGTTGATCGTTGACGGATGATCATATTTCGAACAACGGTCAACCACCAACGAATGGCAACTCCACTTCTACTGCGCATTTCTATCCACAGCCAAAACCGATTTTGCACCGAGATCTCTGGCTATACGCATTACGGCAACGACAGATTCCAGAGACACTGTTTTGTCGGCGTTAATAACAATGGTTCTGTTTGCTGAATCTTCTTTTGCTAAAATAGGTATCAGGGCTTGCTTCATTGCAGAATCACCACTAACCAGGCTGGTGCCCACATAATAATTTAAAGCGCCGTCTGTGGCTTTGCTTGGCTCGATGGAAACAACAACGGTTTGTTTTGCCTTGGTATCGCTTTTTGCTTTTGGTGCAGATAATTTTATTACGTTAGGATTGGCAAGGGTAGCAGCAATTAAAAAGAATAATAATAAAATGAACAAAATGTCATTTAGTGGTCCTGTATGAACTTCCGTATGTGCCTTTAATTTCCTTCTGATGTTCATAGCTAAGTTGTAAGTAATAAGGTGTAAGTCATAAGTACCGGCCAGTCGTCAACCATTATATTTTATCATTCAACATCATCTTGTTGGTTCCTGTAAAATATCAAGGAACTCAGCACTTGAGGCTTCCATTTTATTGGCTGTTTTATCTACCTGTGTTACCAGGTAACTATGCGCAATAAATGCCAGCAAACCTATGATCAAACCACTTGCTGAGGTAATCATTTTGGTGTAAATACCATTTGCCATTGTTTGAATGGTAAAATCGCCTGTAGTAGCAAGGCGATAAAATAACTGGAACATACCAACGATGGTTCCAAGGAATCCAAACATAGGCGCAATGCCGGCAATCAATGAAAGAAAAGAAAGATTTTTTTCCATATTATACAGCTCCAGCTTTCCCACATTTTCCATACTTTTCTCAATACTGTCAATAGGTTTTCCAATACGCTGAATGCCTTTATCAATGATACGGGCTACAGGATTATTGGTATTTTTTGCAAAACTCCTGGCTGCGCTTACATTACCATTGGTAATATGATCGCGGATAATGTTCATGAAATTATTATCAATATTGGAGGCTTTGCGAAGGGCCATTATTCGCTCAAAGAAGAAGAAGATGGTTAGTAAAAACAGTATTAATAATGGCACCATTATTAAACCACCCATCGTAAGCAACTCACCTAAACTTATTTTTCCATCGCCATTTGTATCTGTCTGTGCTGCGGCCTGTACAACCTTTGTAGTTGTATCAACAATCTGTAGCAGGTTCATCATATTGTATTCTTCTTTTCGGGTAAATGTAAGGTAACAGGCTGAATAACGTTTTCAGGTCTCAATTATTATATGAAGATACCCGTGATTTGGAATTTGAATTACTAACTATGAGTTATGATTGTTTACTGCAAGAACCAATCTAATGAATGATGATTGTTTGATTACATGATATTTAGTATCATGGTTACTCAATCATATCTCTTCCCGCAGGCTTTACCATTAATGCTTGTATCTGTCTCATTGTATTTTCCATCCCATTAGAACTACCATCTAAGAATATCACATTTCCTTTACCATATTCCGCAAAATTCTTTATTGCTTCTGTCCACATGCTAAACAAAATCACGTTTGTATCAAGATTTGCCTGTTTCATTTGTTCGGCTGCTTCTGTCATACCTTTTGCAACTTCCTGGCGGAAAAGTGCCACACCCTGGCCTCGTAAGCGGGCTGCTTCTCTTTCCGCTTCAGCAGCAATCTTTATAGCATTACCTTCTGCCTCAGCATTTTTTGTTTTGGTGATTAACAAGGCCTGGCCTTCATTTTCTGCAGCGGCCTTCAAATTATTTGAAGCCACTACTTTACTCATTGATTCCATGATTGCTTTGTCAAAAGTTATATCATTGATCTGCAAATCCTGTAAATGGTAGCCCCATTTCTCAAGTGTCTGATCTATCTGGTCTTTTACATAATCAACAATTTCTTTTCGCTGTCCTAAAATTTCAGATTGTTTTTTAGTAGCTACGAAGGCACGTATAGATCCTTCGATAGTTCGGGTAAGCGCCTGCATTAAATCTCTGTCAGAAATAAATACAAAGGCCACTCTTTTAATGGTCTCTTCATCTGTATTTTGTACTGAATACAGCAGCATGCTTTTAAAGTAAACGTTTGCCTGGTCTATGGTTACAGCCTGAAACTCCATTTCAACAGAACGGTTCTGTACGGAAATTTTTTTCATAACCTGCTCCAATATAGGAATCTTCATATTAAGGCCCGGCCGTGCAGCACGGCGGTATTTGCCAAACATAGTTACCACACCTACATATCCCTGGTTTACTGTAAAAAAAGAACCGAAAAAAATAATAAAAAGTAGAATGAGCCACCAATTATTTATTAAAAAACGAGCAATATCCATGTGCGTTGGTTTTAATTATTTAGGGAGGTAAAGTACAAATTATTAAGTTAGAAGAAGCTGTAAAATCTTTCAGGGCTTTAGAAATACATATATTTCCACTCTTCTATTTCTTCGCCTGCCGGCTGCATTTAAATTACTTGCTACCGGTTTTTCACTACCCATGCCCCTACTATCAATATTAAAAGATAATTTCTTTTCGAGATAAGCAGCAACTGATCCTGCTCTTCGCCAGGAAAGTTCTTTATTATAAGTTTCTGATCCATTAATATCTGTATGGCCCAGAACAATTACAGAATCTGGCGTGTATTTGCTTAATACAGTTACAAAGCTATCCAGCAACGAAGCAGTCTTTTGATTGATCATGAAATTATTAGTGGCAAAAAAAACATCTGGTATCAGCAGGGTATCAACATGCACGGTTAATGTGGGTGAAGGCTTTGGTACTATGGGCGGCTTACTTCTGTAATTTTTTATATATCTATCCAAAAATTCATGACGCTCATCCTGCTCATAAATTTCTACTTTGCTTGATTGCCAATCTTTGCACAGTCGTTCATTTGCATCTGCAGGCGTTAATGATATATCATCCAAAAGAAAGAAGAAATTTTTTTCGGTTTCGATACCTGTATTCCCTCCTTTACCTTTCTTGCTAAAATTTCCGAGGGTTATAAAAGTTTCAGAACCTGTTGCCGTATAATTAAAAACTACTTTTTGCCAGACCGTGTCACTTACATTAAGCTTTGAAGTTGAATTTGTAAAGTATACCGTTGGTGTTATTTTATGATACACCTGTTTTTCAAACAAAAAATCGTAAGAGGTAAAATAGATACCAAGACTATCTAAAATTTTGTGAACGGATTTTACATACAATTGAAGCTGATAACTTTTACCTTTTTGCAAACCACAAATTAACCGGCTTCGCACAAATGTTCTGTAAAACGGCTTTTCAGAATGACCTGCAATTAAAGCCAGGCACCTGTTGCCCGTGTGTGCCATATCCACACCTTTCGGATAATAAAAAAAAGAAGGCACAGTATATATCCATGCTTCGGGAGCACAATTGACCTTGTATTCGGCACAAATATTTTCTTCTTCAAAACTTCCATTACCCAGCAAGTTTTGCGAAAATGCATAGCCTGGCAACAAGTAAAATATAAGAACAAGGCATCTCATAATTTAAGAACGCTAAAAAGAACTTACTGTTGTTAAGATTTCTCTTCCCAGATAACGGCCAGGTGTACGATTGTTTCAACGGCCTTGTTCATATCCTGAACACTGACAAATTCTAATTTCGAATGAATGGCCTGCATGCCTGCAAATAAATTTGGTGTTGGCAATCCCATAAACGATAACTTACTTCCATCTGTTCCTCCACGTATACTCTCCATCTTTACCATTAACCCAGATCTACTTATTGCCTCTTTTGCGTAATCCACCACTTCGGGATGCTGATCCAAAATCTCCTTCATATTCCTGTATTGTTCTTTTATAATAAATTGAAAGGAGGCGTTCGGATACTTGGATAAAACTTTTTCAGTTAAGTCCTTTAAGTAATCCTCTTTCACCTTTAAGCCTTCTGTTACAAAGTCACGAATGATAAAATCAATGGTACATTTTTCGGCGATGCCATCTATTCTAACCGGATGAATAAACCCTTCCCTTTTCTCAGTGGTTTCAGGAGATAGAGCCGACTTTGGCAAGGCATCTAATATTTCACCCCCTATTTTTATGGCATTTATAAGAGAGCCTTTTGCATACCCCGGATGTGTAATAACTCCATAAATAATTATTTGAACACTATCTGCGCTAAAGGTTTCATCTTCTAAGGAGCCGACTTCGCCTCCATCCAAAGTATACCCAAATTGAGCCCCTAATCTCTGCATATCTAGTTTCAATGTTCCCCTGCCGATTTCTTCATCTGGTGTAAATAAAATTTTTATTGCTCCGTGTTTTATCTCGGGATGAGTAATTAAAAAATGTGCTGCATCCATTATTTCTGCAACACCGGCTTTATCATCAGCACCAAGCAATGTTGTTCCACTGGCGGTAATTATATCGTGCCCTATCAGCTTTTCTAAATAAGGAAACTTGCTTCTGGTAATTATTTGTGAAGCATCATCTGGCAATACAATATCGTTACCATTATAATTTTTATGCAGGATTGGTTTTACACCAGTTCCACTTGCGTCTGGCGCGGTATCTACATGAGAACAAAAACAAACGACAGGAACAACCTTATTTGAATTAGCAGGAATGGTGGCATACACATATCCATGTTCATCTATTGCTGTATCATTAATGCCCATTGCTTTTAATTCAGTCACTAATAAATGTGATAAATCTTTTTGTTTTTCAGTAGAGGGTTGAGTATCTGATAGCGGGTTGCTTTGCGTATCAATTTGCACATAACGCATAAACCGTTCCGCAGCAGTAAATGAATAATTCGTAAACATTGCCAAAAGTACAAGATTGAAGGCTTAGAGATAATCCTTGCTGGTAGCGTCATTTTTATTACCTTAACTATAACCAAAACCAACAACAATGAAAAAGTCTCTTATTGGTGCACTTGTCGGTGGTATAATTATTTTCATCTGGCAATTTCTTTCCTGGACTATGGTTAATCTTCATCAGCCCTCGCAGCAATACACCCCCAAACAAGAAGCTATCCTTTCAGTTTTAAATGACAATCTTGAAGAAGGTGGTTATTATTTACCCGGTATGCCTCAAAATTCAAGTATGGAAGAATATGAAAAACTGATGAAAGAATCAGAAGGAAAACCCTGGGCAACCATTCAATACCACAAGGCCATGGAAAATAATATGGTAATGAATATGATTCGTGGACTGGTGACTAATATACTGACTGTATGGTTACTTTGCTGGATTTTATTAAGAATCAACGTGCCGAATTTTGCTACAATATTAATAGCGTCACTATTTATAGGCTTAATCGTTTTCCTTAACGTACCCTATACAAATTATATTTGGTTTGAAAGCTTTGACTTATGGGCACACTTTGCTGATGCTATAATAAGTTGGGGACTTTGTGGTTTATGGCTTGCCTGGTGGTTAACAAGAAACAACACCCGTAAGCAACAATCAGTAAGAGGCGTAAGTAATGCTGGGACGCTTAATACTTATTGATGGAGGGTTCAAGTTTGCAGTTATATGTTTGCAGTTGGCAAGTTTTTTATTTGAAACTGATAACTGCAAACTCATAGCTGGCAACTAGTCTACTATGGCATAATGATTCTAGAGGTCGGAGTAATTTCTACAAGCTCAATATCGAAAATAAGGTCCTGTCCCGCCAGTGGATGATTTGCATCTAAGATCACGCTATCTTCTTTTACCTCTGTTATTACTACGGGTATAGAATGTCCTTCTCCGTCGGTCATCATTAATTGCATCCCCATCTCAGGTTTCATTTCAGGCGGAAATTGGTCCTTTGGAAATTCCACTACTCTGTCTTCTTCTTTTTCTCCGTAGGCATTATTTACATCAATTTCTACTGTTTTTTTATCACCCACCTGCATGTGTAAAACACCATCATCAAAACCTTTAATTACCTGGCCACTGCCTACAGTAAACTCCAAAGGTTCCCTTCCTTCTGAACTATCAAAAGTTTCTCCATTGCGCAACTTTCCGTGGTAATTTACTTTTACTTTGTCGCCGCTCTTTACTTGCTGCATGTTTAATTTTTTTGTTTCAACCAATGAATTAATTCCCAACTCTCCATCTTGAATCATGATAAGAGATGCCATTCCTCAAGACATACTTAAACTGCAAAAACCAGGTGGAGCAAAAGCAGAAAAAGATGTTCGGAAAACGAGCCGCCAAGTTACTAATCTTTCACGTTTTGGTTAGGTATTTTAAACGAAATTTGAAGCCTTCAAGTAAAATAATAAGCATGGTTGATTGCAAAAATATTTTTGGCGTTTTATTACTTTTTATTTCAATTACAAGTTGTTCCGGACAAAAAACAAATAGCCATCTACAAAACGAAAATTCCAAAGAAGTAAACAATGTTAGTGGCAACGCTAAAAAGGTTTCTTCTGTTACGCCGGGTGCAGAACGCCTTGACGAATACTTGCCCTTACTACAAAATAAAACAGTAGCTGTTTTTGCAAATCAAACTTCAGTTGTAAAACATACACACCTTGTGGATGTGTTACAAAAATCAGGCGTAAAAATTAAAGTCATTTTTGGCCCTGAGCACGGCTTCCGTGGCAAGGCAGATGCAGGTGAACATATTGAAAGTGGTATTGATAAAGCCACCGGCATTCCTGTAGTTTCTTTATACGGCAGCAAAAGAAAACCTTCAAAAGAAGATCTTAAAGATGTGGATGTAATGCTGTTTGACATCCAGGATGTAGGCGTACGTTTCTATACCTACATATCTTCTCTTCAAGATTATATGGAAGCTGCACTGGAATATAATATTCCATTAATAGTTTTAGACAGGCCCAACCCAAATGGCTTTTATATAGACGGCCCGGTGCTTGAGGAAAAGTTTAAATCATTTGTAGGCATGCAACCCGTTCCTATTGTATATGGAATGACCATCGGCGAGTATGCAGGCATGATTCTGCAAGAACAATGGCTAAGTAGAGAAGCAAATAACAGATATAGAACCATTATGGCATCCCGTTATAAAGAAGGCGCCAAATATTTCAAACTGATAGTAATACCCTGTGCTGGATATACCCATAAAAGCAAATACATTTTACCTGTAAAACCATCACCTAATTTGCCGGAAATCCAATCAATCTATTTGTATCCATTTACATGCTTTTTTGAAGGAACTGTATTGAGCGAAGGCCGCGGCACCGACAAGCCTTTTCAAATCTTTGGCCACCCTTCCCTGCCTCAAACTCTTTATTCGTTTACACCTACATCAAGAGATGGTGCTAAAGAGCCTAAATTAAAAAACCAGTTATCTTATGGATGGAATTTGAGTGGCAGCGTTGAAGATGTATTAAAGAAAGTAGAGGGAAAGATTCGGCTCAAATGGTTATTGCAAGCATACCAACTTTTCCCTGACAAGAAGAACTTTTTTCTTGTTGCTAAAAAAGACATTCCTGTAGAAACAGATTATTTCTTTAATAAACTTGCTGGGAATGCTTCACTCATGAAGCAAATAAAAATGGGGATGACTGAAAAAGAAATTCGGGAAAACTGGCAACCCCTTTTGAACAACTTTAAAAATATTCGCAAAAAATATTTACTCTATCCAGATTTTGAATGATATGTGAAGGGAAGGTTATGTGGATCATTTTTGAAATCAATTACAATAGGTTAATCAAAGAAAGATGGATGAATTTAGAGAAATAAAGATTGTCTTTATGGGCACGCCCGAATTCGCTGTGGCTTCGTTAAATGCATTGGTAACAGCGGGTTTCAATGTGGTTGGCGTTATAACTGCTCCTGATAAACCTGCAGGCCGGGGCCTAAATCCACAGGAAAGTGCCGTAAAAAAATATGCTTTAGAAAATGGATTAAAATTGCTACAACCCGAGAAGTTAAAGAACCCGGAGTTTTTAAAAGAGTTGGCTGCATTGGAGGCGGATTTACAAGTGGTAGTAGCCTTTCGCATGCTGCCGGAAGTTGTATGGAATATGCCTGAAATGGGAACTATAAATGTTCATGCTTCGCTACTACCTAAATACCGTGGTGCCGCACCAATAAACTGGGCTATAATTAACGGAGAAAAAGAAACCGGTGTTACTACTTTTAAATTGAAACATGAAATAGATACTGGTGATATTTTACTGCAGGATAAAATTTCTATTGGAGAAAACGATACTGCCGGAGAAGTGCATGATAAAATAAAAATGGTCGGTGCTGAATTGCTGGTTCAAACGATTAAACGTTTAGCGCATAAAACACTCCGGGAAACACCTCAAACCGGCTTTGATAAAGAATTGAAACACGCACCCAAAATTTTTACCGAAACCTGTAAGGTTGATTGGACAAAATCTACTACCGAAATCTATAATCTTATCCGAGGGCTTTCACCATATCCTGCAGCATTTACAGAACTAAATGGAAAAAAACTAAAGATATATAGCGCAGAAAAAGAGTTTGCAAGAGCAAGTGCTAACGATGTAAAAACAGATAATAAAACCTTTCTCAAATTTGCCTGCTCTGATGGATACATTCACATTAAGGAATTGCAGTTGGAAGGGAAGAAAAAAATGAGTGTAGAAGATTTTTTGCGGGGCTACAAATTTCCTTCCTAAAAATGATCACAAAAAACAAAAGCTGCTTCAATATGATTAAAGCAGCTTGAAATTCTTTTATTGACTGTTACTTATTTATGAGCTAAAAAGTCTTTCACCTTATCCTTGTGCACAATAGCCTCTTTAAAGGTATAAGCACCTGTTTTAGGACTACGCACAGCCTTAATTACTTTAGTCCAGTTCTTTGCTTCAGAAGCAGCTTTTTGGTCTTTAGTTTTAATCGCGGTTTTTGCAGCTTTTGCCATCTTATTAATTTGATAATGTGCCGATGTGCCGATGTGCCAGTCATTGGCATATTATCACATTGACGAATTGACGAATTTATTTTATTTCTTTATGAACAGTAACCTTCTTAAGATTTTTGTTGAATTTTTTCAACTCCATTCTTTCAGGATTGTTCTTTTTATTTTTTGTTGTAATGTAACGGCTCGTACCAGGTACACTAGTTGTCTTTTGCTCAGTGCATTCTAAAATTACCTGTACTCTGCTTCCTTTCTTTGCCATTGTGTATAGTTTATTAAGTCCATTTCGTTAATTGATTTTCTGGTATGAATTCACCAGCCAACCTATCAACTTAAATATGTTGCCCCTGCGCCCTTAGCTCTTTTACCACGTTAAACAAACCATTTTTATTAATGGTCCGAATTCCGTTAGCAGACAATTTAAGCGTAATCCATTTGTTTTCTTCCTGAAGAAAAAAACGCTTTGTTTGCAAATTGGGCAAAAAACGACGCTTGGTCTTAATATTCGAGTGAGAAACCTTGTTTCCACCGATTGGTATTTTACCCGTAACCTGACATACTCGTGCCATGACTCCTAAAATTTTTGGACGGCGAAGGTAGGGATAAAAGTCAAAGTAAAAAAGTATAGAATTAAATTCACTGGCAACTTTAATTTCGATTTGATATCTAACATTTTTTAGCTCCTTAAGATATGGGGCTTAGAAATTCGTCCAGCCTTTTCCTCTTTTGCAGGTAATTCATTTTGAAGTAGTTTCGCCACGCCTTTACGGGGTCAGGCAATAGTAATTAGATATTGACCCCAACTTTAAAACTAAATATCAAAACATGGCTTACGATGTAGTTGTTATAGGAACTGGTCCGGGAGGTTACGTAGCTGCCATTCGGGCAGCGCAACTTGGCTTTAAAACCGCAGTTATTGAAAAAGAAAGTTTAGGGGGCGTTTGTTTGAACTGGGGTTGTATTCCTACCAAAGCTTTATTGAAAAGTGCGCAGGTTTATGAATATATAAAGCATGCGCAGGATTACGGTATAGAAGCTACAGGCCAACAAAATTTTGGAGCAGTTATAAAACGGAGCCGGGGTGTTGCGGATAAAATGAGCAAGGGTGTTCAGTTTTTGATGAAGAAAAATAAAATTGATGTTATTAACGGCTTTGGGAAAGTGGTTGCCAAAGGCAAAATTGAAGTGACCGGGTCGGATAATGCCAAACAAACGGTTGAGGCAAAACATATAATCCTGGCGACCGGGGCACGTAGCCGCCAATTGGCTTCATTGCCCTTTGACGGTAAAAAAATTATTGGATATCGCGAAGCAATGGTGCTGCCAGAACAGCCAAAAAGCATGATAATAGTGGGCAGCGGCGCCATTGGTATTGAGTTTGGATATTTCTACAACAGCATGGGCACCAAGGTAACCATTGTTGAATTTTTGCCCAGAATTGTGCCAGTCGAGGATGAGGATATTTCGAAGGAATTAGAAAAGAATTTAAAAAAACAAGGAATTAATATACTTACAAGCAGCGAGGTAACAAAAGTAGATACAACGGGCAATGGCGTAAAGGCTACAATCAAGACTGCTTCCGGTGAATCTGTTTTGGAAGCTGATATTCTGCTGAGTGCAGTAGGCATTCAGGCAAACCTGGAAGGAATTGGGTTAGAAGAATTAGGCATAAAAACTGATAAAGGCCGCATCTTAGTAGACAAGTTTTATCAAACAAATGTGCCGGGCATTTATGCTATTGGTGATTGCGCCCCGGGCCAGGCCCTTGCCCACGTAGCATCCAAGGAAGCCGTTATTTGTGCAGAAAATATTGGCTATACTGAAAAGAAGCATAACCATCAACCCGAGGCATTAGACTATGGCAACGTACCGGGATGTACTTACTGCTCTCCCGAGGTAGCTTCTGTTGGTTTAACTGAACAACAGGCCAGGGATGCAGGTTATGAAATTAAAGTGGGCAAATTTCCTTTAAGCCCTTCCGGTAAGGCTGTAGCAGCAGGACATCCTGAAGGATTTGTAAAGGTTATTTTTGATGCTAAGTACGGCGAATGGCTGGGCACTCACATGATTGGTTATAATGTAACGGAGCTTATTGCAGAAACCGTTGTAGCCCGTAAACTGGAAACTACGTATCATGAAGTATTGAATAGCATTCATCCACATCCTACCATCAGTGAAAGCATAAAGGATGCGATTGAAGTAGCGTATGGTGAGGCAATACATTTATAAAGAAATGCATCGTACCTAATAAGGTATAACTTAAGAAAAACCCCGCAAAAGCGGGGTTTTGGTTTTTATCCGTCTCTCCTCAAATATTATTTAACTGCATCCCATGCTATTGCCACAATTCAGGCATTTGTAGCATGTTCCGCTTCTAATGGTAATATGTCCGCAGGTATTACAAGATGGTGCATCACTTTGCATCGTACGGGCTGCTGCACTCACCGCATCCATGTTGCCTTCTGTTTTTGCAGTAAGCTTTTGTGCTTTTGCCGCTTGTGGTGTAGTAGCAACTACCCGTATGCTGGAAAGTTCCGGCATTTTTAATGGCTCATCCCAGGGTTCCGTTCCTGTATTCATCACTTCTGGTTTATCCAACACATGCACCAGGTCTGTTCTGTTTAAATATTCATATCCTAATGCACGGAAGATAAAGTCTACGATAGACGTTGTTGATTTAATATTCGGATGATCTACAAATCCAGCAGGTTCAAATCTTGTAAATACAAATTTCTCCACATATTCTTCTAAAGGCACGCCGTATTGCATACCAATTGAAATGGCAATGGCAAAACAGTTAAGCATACTACGCATGGTAGCACCTTCTTTTGCCATATCAATAAAGATCTCTCCAACAGTACCATCCGCATATTCCCCCGTACGCAAGAAAATTGTTTGTCCGTTGATCTTTGCTTTTTGGGTGAAACCACGCCGCTTAGCTGGTAGTGTACGGCGCTCCACAATTGAGGCCAACTGGCGTTTCAACACTGTATCAGGAGAAGCCTGCACACGTTTTGTAACTTCCTCCAATAATTCCTCAATGGTTAATTTAGCCATATCAACGATGTTGCTTTCCACTGTCATCTGCTCACCGTTAACCGTTTCGATACTGTCAACTGCTACCTGTGAACTATCCTCCTTCTTCTTCTTATCACTTTTATTACTTAACGGCTGCGATAATTTAGAGCCATCGCGGTATAAGGCACAAGCTTTTAAACCTAGTTGCCAGCTTAATAAGTAGGAGTCCGAAATTTCTTCAATATTGGCTTCGTGGGGTAAATTGATTGTTTTAGAAATAGCACCACTGATAAATGGTTGTGCTGCTGCCATCATGCGTATATGACCATGTGCATGAATATAGCGTTGCCCTTTTTGACCACACTTATTAGCACAATCAAATACAGATAAATGTTCGTCTTTCAAATAAGGCGCACCTTCTACAGTCATGGTGCCACACACATAATCATTAGCTGCTTCAATTACGTCATCACTAAAACCCAGGGATTCAAGCAAACTCCACTCAAAATTGAAATATTGCTCTGGCTTAAAGCCAAGACGCTGCAAGCACTCTTCACCAAGATTATACACATTGAATACAAATCCAATTTCAAAAGCAGATGTTACAGAACCATCCAGCTTTTTAATTTCTTCTGCAATAAAACCTTTCTCACTTAAAGTTTGGTGGTTGATAAAAGGAGCGCCGGCAAAGCTTCCCGAGCCTACTGCATGTTTAATAATGGCATCAACCTCTTTTGCATTGTATTTCAAATTTCTTAAAGCTGCTGGCACAGACTGGTTAATGATTTTAAAGTATCCACCACCAGAAAGCTTTTTAAATTTCACCAAAGCAAAATCCGGCTCTACGCCTGTAGTATCACAGTCCATCACTAAACCAATAGTTCCGGTAGGCGCTATTACCGTTGTTTGTGCATTACGGTAACCATATTTTTCTCCTATCTCCACAGCATCATCCCAGGCTTTACAAGCTGCTTTTAATAAATAATCAGGACAATATTTTGCTTTTAAACCTTGTGGTTTTACGCTCAGTGCTTCATATTCATCAGCATCGTAGGCAGCCAGCCTGTGATTGCGCATCACACGCATCATATTTTCTTTGTTCTCTTCATACCGGGGGAAGGCACCAAGGTCTTTTGCCATTTCTGCCGATGTTTTATAAGAGATACCCGTCATGATTGCGGTTAAAGCACCAGCAATTGCACGGGCTTCTTCACTATCATACGCAATGCCACTCACCATTAGCATGGTGCCTAGGTTGGCGTATCCCAGGCCAAGTGTTCTATATTCATAACTTAACTGCGCTACTTCTTTTGAAGGAAACTGCGCCATTAAAACAGAAACTTCTAAAACAGTTGTCCATAAACGACATACATATTCAAAGCCCTCTACATCAAACTGGTTGTTGTTCGTATCGAAGAACTTCATCAGGTTAGCCGATGCAAGATTGCAGGCTGTATTATCAAGAAACATATATTCAGAGCAAGGATTAGAAGCCCTGATCTCTCCACCGGCCGGGCAGGTATGCCATTCATTGATGGTTGTATTGTATTGTGTACCAGGGTCTGCACAACGCCAGGCAGCATAAGAAATCTGGTTCCATAACTCACGGGCCGGAACTTTCTTCATTGTTCTGCCATCAGAACGTCCTTTTAATTCCCAGTCTTCGCCTTTTTCCAGTTTTTCAAAAAACGAGTTGGGTATACGAACAGAATTATTTGAATTCTGACCAGAAACTGTTTTGTACGCTTCGCCTTCGTAATCACTTGGATAACCTGCCGCAATTAAAGCAGCCACTTTCTTTTCCTCTTCCATCTTCCAATTAATGAAACCTTCAATTTCAGGATGGTCCAAATCAAGACATACCATTTTTGCAGCACGGCGTGTTGTTCCTCCGCTTTTGATAGCACCGGCAGCACGATCGCCAATTTTCAAAAAAGACATCAACCCACTTGATGTACCACCACCACTTAATTTTTCACCTTCGCCACGAATGCTGGAAAAATTGGTGCCTACACCCGAACCATATTTAAAAATTCTTGCCTCACGAACCCACAGATCCATAATGCCTCCATCGTTTACCAGGTCATCATCCACGCTTAATATAAAGCAAGCATGTGGTTGCGGACGTTCATAAGCAGAAGTAGATTTTTTCAACTGTCCATCTAGTGCATCTACATAATAATGGCCTTGTGGCTTGCCTTGTATGCCATAACTTTCATATAACCCTGTATTAAACCATTGGGGGGAATTAGGAACGCACATTTGATTAAGAATACTGTATACCAGCTCCTCGTAAAACACCTGCGCATCTGCTGCTGTAGCAAAATAGCTATAACGTTCGCCCCAAACCCGCCAGCAATTAGCCATACGGTGTGCCACTTGCTTCACCGAACTTTCGCGGCCCAAACTTCCATCTGCCTGCGGTACTCCTGCTTTGCGGAAATATTTCTGAGCCAATATATCTGTGGCTATCTGGCTCCATCCTCTCGGCACTTCTACATTATTCATTTCAAATACTACTTCTCCACTCGGGTTACGTATAACCGAAGTGCGATAGTCGTACTCAAATAAATCAAATACCGATATACCATCTTTGGTAAATTTTCGGGGAAATTTTAATCCCTTTAGTGCTTCTTTCTTTTCACTTGTCATAGCGATTTTTTTAATGGGGTTTTACTGGTTCAGAATCTCTGGTGGGACGACGAAAATATCTGTATGATGCGAAAAAATAAGGCCATAGATATACACAGGTTGTGTATAACTATCGTGATAATTTATCTAATGCAAGCCTGCTCTTTAAAGCAGCAAATCCATCTTTTTTTTAAGCCATTTTTCAAGAAATTTTTTTTGGATAGGAGATTAGAAATGCTTATTTAATGAATAGGTAACTATCGACAATAAAAGATGAAAGCGGATTAGAGCAAAACTGCCACATACCTTTAGATAGAAGCTCTTTGCAAATTATGGAGCAAAGGTTATGGACGGTAGTAAGCAGCCATTCTTCGTCTATCCTTAGTATTCCTTTCTTTTCCAAAAGTTTTTTGCATTTTTGCACGACACTTAACTGAGCGGATGAAGATGAATGTATACCAATCGTTACTGGAAAAGAAAAAGAATGGAACAAAATTGTTTGCGCTCTTAATAGATCCTGATAAGATAAACACATCTTCATTAGCACCATTACTTGCGCTTTCAATGGAAGCTAAGGTTGATTATTTTTTGGTGGGCGGCAGTCTTGTTGTTTCCGATCATCTTGACGAATGCGTTTTATTCATTAAAAAGCATTCATTCATACCTGTTATTCTATTTCCCGGCAGCCCATCTCAGATCAGCAGGCATGCAGATGCCTTGCTTTATCTTTCGCTCATATCAGGCCGCAATCCAGAGCTTCTAATAGGCCAGCATGTTATATCTGCACCATTTGTAAAAAAGAGCGGCTTAGAAATTATTTCAACCGGCTATATGGTAATTGATGGGGGAGCGCCTACAACCGTTTCTTATATTAGTAATGCAGCGCCTATCCCCGCCGACAAAGCTGATATTGCGCTATGCACTGCTATGGCAGGTGAAATGCTCGGAAAAAAGATAATCTATATGGATGCCGGCAGCGGCGCCAAAAAAGCCATCAGCGAAGAAATGATCAAAGCAGTTTCATCAAGCATAAATATCCCTCTGGTTATAGGCGGCGGCATTCTTGACGCAGAAAAAGCGTACCTGAATTGTAAAGCCGGCGCAGATGTAATTGTTGTAGGTAATGCTATAGAAAAAGATCCATCGCTCATAAAAGAAATAGCTGCAGCTGTACATAGTGTGCCGGTAAAACAAATTGTTTAATTATTCAGGGCATCACTACCGCTAATAATAGGTTACCGCCTAAGCTATAGCGCTTACAGTTTGAGTTATTGTAAGAATGCGAAAATTTTAACTTCCTTATCCGGGGAAAAACAAATTACAAACCACAATCACCAACTACAAACTTCTGTATATCTTCGTCGCCATGCTTATGAGTGTTGGCGCCATTTTATTTTGCGCTTTAATAATTGTTACCTGTATCCAGGTATTTTATTATCTGTTTTTTTTTCGCCGCCTGGCCTATTACAAGCCACCTCACAAACAACAATCACAGGAACATCCGGTATCGGTAATAATATGCGCAAGAGATGAAGATGATAACCTATCATCTAATTTGCCCCGCATATTAGAGCAGAAATATACATCTACGCATGAAATTATTGTGGTGAATGATAACTCTCTTGATAACTCAAAATACCTGCTTGCAGCACTTCAAAAGACCCATAAAATATTACAGGTAATAGACCTGAAGCAGGAAGCAAAAATGATCAAAGGAAAAAAGTACCCGCTTTCCATCGGCATAAAAGAAGCAAGGCACGAAATTGTTTTACTTACTGATGCGGACTGTGTTCCCGCCAGTGAACATTGGATATACAAAATGCAGGAAGCTTTCACACCAGACATTGAAATAGCTTTAGGTTATGGTGCTTACAATAAGGCCAAAGGAATACTAAATAAACTGATTCGTTTTGAAACGTACCACACAGCATTACAATACTTCAGTTATGCATTAGCCGGCAAAACATATATGGGCGTAGGGAGAAACCTTGCCTATAAAAAGAATTTATTCTTTAACAACAAAGGATTTTCATCAATAAATAATATACCAAGTGGTGATGATGATTTATTTATTAATAAGGTAGCTACAAAAAAAAATACTGCAATTGTATTAGATAAAGAAGCATTCACTTTATCAGAACCGAAGCAAACCTGGGTAGAATGGATGCGGCAAAAAAACAGGCATTACACCACCGGTAAATATTATAAAACATCTCATAAGTTTTTATTAGGATTTTACACCGCTTCCTTTTTTCTATTCTATCCCTTGTTAGCCTCTTCTATTATTTTCTTTGACTGGTGGCTGGCATTTATTCCTTTTGGTGTCCGGTTTTTAACTCAGGCTATCATCATGGAAAAATCAATGAGAAAGTTAGGTGAAGATGATCTTATTCCCTGGTTTTGGTTACTCGACATCTGGATGTTTTTTTATTACATCATTTTTGCGCCTGCACTTTGGAAGAAACCACGAACAGGTTGGAATTAAGGCGGCCTCCTATAACTCGTCCGATGGAAGGATAGTACCTCACAATAGCTGAAGATTAAATACTAAGAATGCACTTACAATTGCCTGGCGGGCTATAAATTTCGTGTGCTGATTTTGGGTGAAGTATTGAAGCTGCGAAGATTTGGGTGTGCCTCTTTACTTTTACCGGATGGATATTTTGCTGCAATACTTTTCGGATTTTACCGAAACACAAATAAAACAATTCTCCGCCCTTGAAGATTTGTATAAAGACTGGAATGGCAAGATCAACATAATTTCCAGGAAAGACATTGACAGCTTGTATGAACGTCATGTGCTTCATTCTCTTGCAATAGCCGCCGCATTTGATTTTCCTGCTGGTGTACACATTATTGATATTGGTACTGGTGGTGGTTTTCCGGGCATTCCTTTAGCCATCTTTTTTCCGCAAGTAAAATTTCATTTGGTTGATAGCATTGGAAAAAAATTAAAAGTTATAGAAGCTATCGCAGATGTAATTGGACTAGCTAATATAAGTACGCAACACATTCGTGCTGAAGAAATAAAAAACAGGTATTTTGATTTTGCTGTATCCCGTGCTGTAGCGCCTCTAAAAGAATTATGGAAATGGAGCAAGCCGCTGCTGAAAAGTTCGCAGTTGGCAGTGGGCCATTCAGAGCAAAAGATAATTTATAAACCAGGGCTTATATGTTTGAAGGGTGGAGATCTTGCACAGGAGATTTTTGAAAGCGGCACAAAACCAAAAAGTATTGAGATCAGCAGTCTTTTTAAAGAAGAATCATTTAAAGAGAAGTATTTATTGTATGTAAGCAAATGATAAGTACGAAATAAGAGGTACGAGGTACAAGGTATGAGGTATGAGGTATGGGGTATGGGGTAGGAGGTATGACTGCAATTGCAGATTGACGATTGCAGATTATGGGAGAGATTTGATATAATAGGGGCTATTACCCTGGGTTACATCAATTGTCAAATGTTATTATGGAATATATCGGTCATCTTTCAAAAGACAAAAAGCTAAAAAAAATTATTGCTCAACAAGAGCCTCTTACGCTTCGGCAGCGGAAAAACATCTGCCTTCGTTTATGTGCTTCTATTATGAGCCAACAACTTTCCACAAAAGTAGCGGAGGTAATTTTTAAACGCTTTTTAGAATTATATGGTGGAGAACCAACGCCGCAACAAATTAAAGACACGCCATTTGAAAGTTTGCGTGCCATTGGTTTGTCTAATGCCAAAGCAAATTATGTACAGAATGTAGCTCAATTTGCTTTAGATAATAACCTTACGGATAAGCAGTTTAAAAAAATGAGTGATGAAGAAATAATAACCTTATTAACCGAGATAAAAGGTATTGGGAAATGGACGGTAGAAATGCTTTTGATGTTTACGCTTGGGAGAGCAGATGTTTTTGCAGTTGACGATTATGGCATACAGGTAGCCATGAAAAATCTGTACTTGCTGGATGACAGCAACAAGAAAGAATTGAGGGAAAATATGCTAAGAATATCAAAGAAATGGTCGCCTTACAGAACTTATGCCTGTATGCATTTATGGCGATGGAAGGATACACCTAAAGAGAAAAGTACATTGGGCGGGAAGGAGAAGTAGAAGGGATGAAACCCAAAAAAGTATCTTTTCTGAGATAATTACGCTTGAGGAAGAAGAGGGATTATCATAAACGCTACAATTTTTTTTACCTGAACGCATTCCAGTAATTATAAAAAACTTTCTGATTATAATGTTGGCGGATAATTTTTTTACAAAAACCTGTTTTTCAAACCGGCATCCATCAGCTTTTTATAATATGGTGAGGCGCTAAGCTTTTGGAGCGTTTCAAGATGACGGGCGTGATGCATATCTGTGCCGGCATAATCGTAAAAATTATTATCAATTAAATATTCAGCAATAGACTGCACCGATTTGCCATAATAACCAGTGAGGGAAAGAAGGTTTAGTTGAAATAGACAGCCCGCAAATTTTAAGTCTTCAAATTGGCTTCGTCTCGCGTTCATATAAGTATATCGTTCAGGGTGCGCCAAAAGAGGTTGGTATCCTTGCATCTGCATTTCAAAGAGTATTGTTTGAAAGTCAAGCGGGGCCGTAATCATAGAAAATTCTACCAACACAATATTGTCTTTTATGCGTAAAAGTGGCGCCTTTTTTTTCAGCTCCTGCTGAAAATGTTCATCCATAAAGTATTCAGCTGCCGCCGTTATTTCAATGTTCAAACCATCATGGGCCAAAGCTGCATTCACCTGTCCCACTTTCTGTGTAATAATATCGGGCGTGTTCGGATATATCTCCCATAAAATGTGGGGGGTAGTGATGATCTTCTTATAACCAAGAGCAGCCAATCCTTTAATCATTTTCAATGAGCTTTCCATATCCGGAGCGCCATCATCTATGCCGGGCAGGAGGTGTGAATGTAAGTCTGCACCCAACCAACCCAGGTTTACTGCTTCTATAGGATCCTTCTTCTTAAAAAACAACATTTACAAGCTTAGTCTTTTTCTCCAGGAGATTATAATATAAGTGTGCCATATCATCAACCAGGCGGTGATAGCTAAAGCGATTGAGCACGTATTGGCTACTATTTCTACCCATCTGTTTCCGAAGTTCCTCGTTTTGTACAAGCTTCAGCAGGTGATTGCAAAATGTTTCTGCATCATTTATATCGGCAAGTAAAGCCGTTTCGCCTTCTTTCACAATATCAGCAATACCGCCGACACGGGTAGAAACAATGGGCTTATTTGCCGCCTGGGCTTCTATTAAACTGACCGGCGTACCCTCATTAAAAGAAGTAAGACATATTATGTCCAGCCCTGCGTTTATAATATCTATGTCTCTACGCCATGAGGTAAAAACAAGTGGATGGCAATGAGTAACGTCATTTTCATTAGAAAAGCCTATACCTGTTTGATGAGCAATGTTTTCCAAGTCTTGCCGGGTTTCGCCATCGCCAATGATAAAAGCTTTTATTTTTTTATCAGAATTTTGAAGAACATGAGCAAGGCCTTTTAAAAAAAGATAGTGGTTTTTAACGGGGACAAGCCTGCCAATGATGCCAATGGCAATTTCATCTTCTTCCAATTTAAATTCTTCCCTAAACTTTTTACGCTTCTCTTCCTGATTACATTGAAATTTTTCCAGGTCTAAACCAAGTCGTATCAAATGAAATTTATGTTCCGGTGCAATCTTAAAATCTTCTACCAATTCCTTTTTTTGCTGATCACTGATAGCTATAATAGCGCTTGATTTACGGGCCAGGAATCGTTCAGTATTGATAAATAAATTGCTCTTTGCAGAATTAAAGTATGAATGAAAAACATGGCCATGGAAAGTATGCACGATAGCGGGCACCTTCATAGCTGAAGCCGCCAGTCGCCCTAAAGCTCCAGGTTTAGCTGCATGTGTATGCACCACATCGGGCTTAAAATCTTTAATTAACTTTTTTAGCCTCTGATAAGCCAAATAATCTGAAGCCGGGTTAAGAGATCGACCCATGCCTTCGATGGTTGTATATTCAATTCCTAATTGGTCAGTTAGAAAATGAGCGCTTTTTTCATGCCCCTCCTTTTCCCCAACAACGAGCAAGGTTTCAAACTCGGGTGCCATGTACTTGCTGAGGTAGGTAGCATTCAATACAGGGCCTCCAACAGCTAAACGATTCAATATTCGTAGTACTCGGGGCATTTATGCTTTACGGGTTGGTTGTAGAAAGTTGGCAAAGATAAGGATTGCATCTACTATTGGTTGGCTGTTCATTCTTAAATTATCAGTAGTTTGCGCTGTAAAACTCGTTGTGGCACCACCTCTGCGGCTATGATCTTGAACTATTACTATGCAGGAACATTTGGGTATTTGGGATTTTATCCTTACACCCTTTTTTATTTTAATTCTTTCGGCTATTGCTAAAAAGCAAAGGAATAAGCGCTATCCGCCTGGGCATCCTTTAAGGCCGTACTTTATGAGGGGCCTATACCTGAAATTCGGAGGGGCAATTTTTATTGCTTTGTTGTATGAGTATTATTATGGCGGTGGAGATACTTATGCTTATTTTAATCATACCAGGATTATAAATTCAGCTTTAGGGGATTCTTTTAGCACTTGGTTTAAACTGCTTATTCGTGTTTCAGTTACTGACTACCCTGAAGTGTATAAATATGCTGCTCAAATGGAATGGTATACCGATCCAAACTCCTATACTGTTGCAGTTGTAGCTTCCGTTTTCAGCTTATTAACCGGCACTAATTATATGCCTATTGCCATGCTCTTCGCTTATTTTTCATTTACAGGTATATGGGCCATGTATCGAACTATTGTAAATATTTACCCTGCACTTCATAAAGAGCTTGCTATCGCTTTTTTATTTATACCCAGTACGTTTGTTTGGGGCTCTGCAATCTTTAAAGACACCATTTGTATGTTTGGGGTGGGGTGGTTGACCTATACCACTTTCAGAATGTTTATCAATCGGGATTTTTCAGGGAAAAATATATTTTTGTTGTGTCTGAGCTTTTATTTAGTGCTGAAAACTAAGATCTATATTTTATTGGCCTTTATTCCGGCCCTTTCTATCTGGCTGCTTACCACTTACTCGTCCAAAATTAAATCAAGCGGCCTACGTTTGGTAGTACAAATATTTTTTATCGCGTTTGCCGGTGTTGCCTTTTTATTCTTTACCCAGCTATTTGCTAATGAATTGCAAAGGTATTCCTTAGAAAATATCGCAAGCACTGCATCCTCAACAAGAGACTGGCTTGCTTATTCTTCAGGAGATGAAGGTTCCTCATACGACCTGGGAGAATTTGATCCGAGCATTACAGGCATGCTTCAAAAATTTCCACAAGCTGTAGTTGTTACGCTTTTCCGGCCCTTTCCATGGGAAGCCAGGAAAATCATTGTTATGTTGTCTGCCCTTGAATCACTGGCCTTTGCATACTTTACTTTTAAAGCTTTTAAAAGAAGGGGAGTATTTAAAACATTCGGCCTTATCTCCAAAGATCCTAACATATTATTTTGCCTCATCTTTTCCGTCATTTTTGCATTTGCAGTGGGAATATCTACTTACAATTTTGGAGCACTTTCCCGTTACAAAATTCCCTGCCTCCCCTTTTATGCAGCTTTTTTAATGATTGTATTAAATTATCACAAGACAAATCTTGATCGTAAAGGAATTCAATTAAATAAAGCTAAAAAAGTATCTGCATTAGCTTGAACACTATAGCTTTTTACAATTTTTTCACGTCCTTTAGCACCCATTTTTTTTCTCAACTCCACATCGTTTACAAGCTTTTCCAATGCATGGTACCATTCATTTTCAGAAGTGCATAAAAAACCGTTCTCTTCATCAATAATTTCTTTATTTACGCCAACCGGACTAGCTACGGCGGGAATGCCAAGCGCCATATATTGAATCAATTTAAACCCGCATTTTCCTTCGCTCCATAAATCATTTGTAAGAGGCATAACGCCTATATTCAACATGCTTAAATCTTCAATTTCCGACTCTTCTTTCCAGGTTATGTATTGCAGATTCGGAATTAAAAACCGGGGCTGCTTATTAGAAATAATGACCACTTCAATACCCAAGCGCTCAACCATCTTTTTAAGAACCGGCACTACCTCATCAAGATAAATCATCGTAGAGTGACTGCCTGTCCAGCCCACAACTACCTTTTCGGTTTCCTGATTTTTAAGTGTGTTATGCTTATTCAATACATCTACAGATGTAGGCAATAAAATTACTTTTTCAGCATAATTTCGGGCATGGCCACATAAAAAATCATTGCCACCAGCTACCTTATACGACCATTTGCATATAGTTTTTATTTTCCAGAAAGCTTTTACCCAGTTTACTATTTTGTTCTCCTTTGTTGTTTTGGGTATCCAGATAGCATCATCAAAATCGTAGATCATCCTTTTGCCCAGAATTTTTGTAATGATAAATTCAAAAATTGGCGGTCCTAGTGGAGAAGCTTCCCGGTGAACAAAAACAAAATCGGATTTTGGTGCAACAGACAGTATATAAATAAGCCGTTTACAAAAACCTTTTATCACCGCTAAAGCCTTTTGAACATATGATCCTTTTTTATATAAAACAGTCCATGCGGCATCATCCAGAAATGTATTAACAGAATAATCAATTCCG
>JAYULK010000099.1:0-31483 GCA_043763635.1 Chitinophagaceae bacterium | reverse complement strand
TTTTCTGTCTGGTATACACCTGATCTTGTGCCGGAAAATAAAGATTTTCAGAATGCAAATAAGTCACTGCCGGGGCTTGCAATGGAATATGAGGCATCTATGGGAAGTTTAATAGTAACTTATACTGTTTCAAAAATTTCCTTTAGTCCTGTGCCGGCTGTAAGGTTTGATTTGCCGAAAACGGGATACAGGGTACTAACTTATGCAGAAAGCAAAGGAGGAAAATAACCTAATGAGCAGGGTTAAATGTAACTTTATCAAGTAATACTCTTTTCTTTAATGGAAGAATATAAGTAGAGTTTCCTTTTTGATAAGTAACTACAGTATTAAGTAAGATATATTTATTAGAATTTGAAGTGAAGATATTTTTGCCACGGTAGTTGTAGCTGGATTTTAAAGAGAAGTACTTAAAATTATAAGCCGTAGTAGCAGTAAGAAGTTTTTTCTGAGTTTTTTCCTTCGTATTATTCTTACCTCCATCTCCCAAGGTAGCAAAAGCAGCTAATGAAAGTGTAATGCATAATACAGTAATAAGGTTTTTTTTAACAAGGCGATTTATAGCAGTTTGAAATTTCATTTGCAAGAGCGAAAATAGTCAAGAAAATTAACATTTCCTCAAATTGTTACCATTTATGGCTATTGCAAAATTTAAAACATGTAGAAAAGTTGGTGCCCTTTTAGCTTTAAACTATATTGTCAACAGGAGAATTACAGATGAATACTGATCCATTCTACGATAAGGAAAGTCTTAACGAATTATTGAACCTGTATGAAAGTATTCGTACAGGTAAAAGTGGTTTTTTGGAAGAGGAAGCTTTCGAAAAGATTATTGATTATTTCGATGATCAGGAAGAAATAGCAAAAGCTATGGAGGCTGCAGAAATTGCAACTGAATATTTCCCTTTTTCAGCGTCGCTTCTTTTAAAAAAAGCTGATATTCTTTTAGCCAGCCGAAAGTATAATGAAGCGCTTCAAATTTTAGAGAAGGCAGAGCTCTTCGATTCAAATGACATAAATCTATACATTCTTAAAACCGATGCTTACCTGGCTTTGGATAGGCAGGAAATGGCCGTGGCTTTGTTACAAGAAGCTATAGCTCATTTCGAAGGCGATGAGAAAATTGAACTCTTATTTGAGTTGGCGGATGTGTATGATGACTATGAGGAGTTTGATAAAGTTTTTGATTGTCTGGTTATTATTTTAAAAGAAGATGCCACCACAGAAGAAGCTTTGTATAAAATTTGTTTTTGGACGGATTTTACAGGCAGAAATGAAGAAAGCATTCGGTTGCATTTGAGTATTATAGATCAGCAACCTTATAGTGAATTAGCATGGTTTAATTTGGGTGCAGCATATCAGGGTCTTAAATTGTTCGAAAAAGCAATTGATGCGTATCAGTATGCCCTCGTTATTGATGAGAAGTTTGATTATGCTTATCGGAACATTGGTGATGCATATATCCGTTTAAGAAAGTATAAGGAAGCAATAGAATCTCTTGAAAGGGTCTTGGAGTTATCTAAACCTGAAGAAGTAATTTACGAAGCCATAGGCCATTGTTATGATCGTTTAAAAAATTATGCCCAGGCAAGATTCAATTACCGGAAGGCTTCGCATCTTAATCCTGAAGAAAGCAAGCTTTTTTATAAAATAGCTTGTACTTATTTTAATGAAGGACAATGGAGCAGCGCAAGCAAACAACTGGAGACAGCCTTAAAATTTAATCGCCATCAATATGAGTATAATTTATTAATGGGTGAGTGCAAGTTGCACCTCAATCAGCTGAAAGAAGCAATACAATATTTTTCTAATGCTGTACGCATCAGGCCAAAAAATATAGCAGGCTGGGAGGCGTTAATACGTTGTCTTTACCGCAGCGACTTCTTTGGAGAGGCCCGCCAGCAAACGATTATAGCTCTTGATGTTACTAAAGGCAAACCCATTTTCTTGTTTTATTTAAGCGCTGTTTTATTTGCTTTAGGCAAATCAAAAGAAGCAAAATTATATCTTCAAAAAGGCATGGAAACAACGCCTAAAGCTTTAAAAAAATTTATTGATTTAAACCCTCGCCTTCTACAAAATCAAACAGTTATAGAAATCATCGCACAGTATAAAAAGATCAAACCTTCGTAAGGTACTTTCTAATAGTTATTGTACTTCCTTATTTTTGCCAGCAATATTATTAGAACAAACCTGCATTTTAATGAATTTCAATCTTACACAGATTCCCGAAAGAACTCCCAAGCCTCGTATTTCAGGAATTACAATGATAATGGACAAAGGGCTAAGTGTTGAAGAAGCAAAGAATTTTTGCAGTGTTGCTCACCCACATGTTGACATAATCAAACTTGGATTTGGAACTTCTTACGTTACACCAACTCTTGATGATAAACTTGAAGTTTATCGTTCGTATAACATACCCGTTTACTTTGGAGGTACTTTGTTTGAAGCCTTTTTAGTAAGAAACCAGTTTGACGACTATATAGAGACCTGCAAAAGGTATGGTATACAATACATGGAGGTAAGTGATGGTTCTGTAACAATTCCTCATGCAGAAAAATGCGGGTATATTGAAAAGCTAACAAAGCATGGAATAGTATTAAGTGAAGTAGGGAGCAAAGACGCTGCGCATATCATTCCTCCTTATAAATGGATTGAGCTTATGCGTGCAGAACTAAGTGCAGGTGCTACTTATGTAATTGCCGAAGCAAGAGAAGGCGGCACTGTTGGAATTTACCGGGGTTCAGGAGAAGTAAGAGAAGGTCTTGTACAAGAAATATTGACTCAAATACCAGGCGAAAAAATACTTTGGGAAGCGCCGCAAAAAGAGCAACAATTATATTTCATTGAGTTATTGGGATGTAATGTAAACCTGGGAAACATAGCTCCCTCAGAAGTGTTGCCATTGGAAACAATGCGTGTAGGATTACGTGGTGATACTTTTGATCTTTTTCTCAATAAAGAAAGTGTATAGATGAAAGTTTATGGTCTCTTAGGAAAAACGCTGAAACATTCTTTTTCTAAAAGATACTTTACTGAAAAATTCCAGGAACTCAATATTAATGATTGTTCGTATGAAAACTTTGAACTGGGAAGTATTGAACAACTTCCCTCACTATTACAACCACATTCCTTAATACAAGGCTTAAACATTACTATACCATACAAAGAAGATGTTATCCCCTACCTCCACTTTCAAAACGAAATAGTAAAAGAAATCAAAGCTTGCAATTGCATTAAGATAGTTGATAGTAAACTGTATGGATTTAATACAGATGTGATTGGTTTTAAGCAGTCTCTTCAAAAAGGCCTTAAGCCACATCATACACATGCTTTAATACTTGGTACCGGCGGTGCCGCAAAAGCAGTGCAGTACGTTTTAAAAGACCTTGGTATAAAGTATCAAAATGTTTCACGCTTCCTAAAGGAAGAAGCCATTATTTACGATGCAGTAGATGAAGAAGTGCTTCAGACAAATACGTTGATCATTAATACATCGCCATTAGGAATGTATCCCAATGTAAATGAAGAGCCAGCTATTCCATATCAATTTATTACCGCTAAACACTTGCTTTTCGATTTGATATACAATCCTGAGAAAACAATTTTTCTTACGAAAGGAGAAGAGCAAGGTGCCACCATTATAAATGGCCAGGAGATGCTGATTTTACAGGCCGAAGAAAGCTGGAGAATATGGAACGACTAAAGTTGTTCTGCAAATTGTAACCTTATATTTTCAGGCAAAGCAACAATTTTTTTTATTGCATAATTATAGCAAACCATGCCACTCTGGGCATGAGCAACTAACAATTCTTCTTCGTTTTTAACCATCTTGTAAAAAATCTCAAAGCCTGCACGATGTAATTCTGTGATACGTACATAAACTTTTAAGCGATCTCTATAAAAAAGTTCTTTTTTATATTCTATGCTAATATCACTCATGATTAAGGAGGCGTCACCAAAGTCTAATTCAGTTAAGCTATAGTGTGCTAAAAACTTAATTCGTGCTTCATGAATGAGTGAAAGAAATGTATCATTACCAACATGTCCGCCATAGTTGATGTCAGTAATGCGGATGGGAATGTTTGTAGAAAAACTAAAATTATTTGGAGGGATCAACTTAATTCTTGCCATGTATCATTGGTTATCCATAGATTGAAGAACTTCAAGTACTCCCGTAAAATCAGCAGATGCCATCATTGCAGGAGAAGCCATTTTTTGCTGAACGTTTTCTATGTTTTGTTTGCAATTCGCGTCATCATCAGAGCATGCAAAAAGGCTGAATAATTTCTTTGATAATTTTACCGCTTCGCCTGTAGCTTTTGAGAATACAATATAACGGTCAACAACTTCAGATTGCACAACAGGTTTATTATGTGCAACCACCATGCTTCCCCTTATTTTTAATAACGAAGATGATTTAGTAACAGGTAACAAACTTATAGGCGAATTACGTGCAGCTATGTCATTTCTATTCTTATTAAAAGAATAACCGGAGTTCTCTGTACTATTATTTTCGTTCCCTGAATTTATTCCTGAAGAAGTATTTGGTGTTGTTGGTGTCTTTGAGTTACCAGTTGGAGTTTGTTTCAGGGAGATTTCATTAGATACTGCACTTTTATTAATAAATAGTCCAACCAATATAATTCCTGTCATAAGTACAGCTATGGCACCAGAGTATTTTAAGACTCTTGAATATCTTTGGGTAAATGGAACAATTGGCGTTAATCCTTCGTCTAATGCATTGGTTACTTTGCTCCATATTTCAGGAGGAGGGGCCATTTCGTAGTGATACATCTTTTCTGTAAAAAGATAATCAGTATCATCTTCAAGAGTATTGATGATTTTATTCCAAAGCCCTTCAGGCGGCTGGCTTTGGAAATTTAAAAGCTTGTTTTTTAAATCTATGTTCGTCATCTTATGGTACCTGTTTTCGTTTATCAATGTATGCTTTTACAAGGTCCTGCAAAATAAGTTTGGCTCGTGATAATTGCGATTTACTTGTGCCTTCACTAATTCTAAGCGCTTCTGCTATTTGTTTATGAGTATACCCTTCAATAACATACATATTAAATACTGTCCTATAGCCAGGTGATAGCTTTTGTATCAATTGAACAATGTCTTTTTCGGCCAGATGATCTAATACAGAAATGTATTTTCCTTCAATGGTACTTTCTTCTTGCTCTGTAATGGGTTGCAGATAAGTTTTTTTTCTAAACTGCTCAATTGCTGTATTTACAAATATCCGCCTGATCCAACCTTCAAAAGATCCGTCACCACGGTAACTTCCCATTTTTTTAAAGATCTTTATAAAACCTTCCTGCAAAATATCTTCTGCTTCTTCTGTATTTGCTGCATAACGTAAGCATACACCAAACATTTTTGGAGCAAACCGCTCATACAATTCATACTGCATTTGCCGGTTGCCCTTCATGCATCCTTCAATTAAGTCGGATTCGCTAATCATTTGGTTGCTTAGGCTACTCAAGATTAAGAGTTTATGCTATGTTGATTCAAAAATGTTACCAGTTTATCTAAGGCTTTTTTGCGATGACTATAGATATTTTTTTCAGTTAGATCCATTTGTCCAAAGGTTTTATCAGAACCATCGGGAACAAATACAGGATCATAACCAAACCCTGAATTTCCTTTTGGTTCTAATGTAATCTGTCCCTTACATACCCCTTCAAAGTAGTATTCTTTTCCGTTAAGTAATAAAAAGATTACCGTACGAAATTGTGCTTTTCTGTTTGTATGGTTTTCCAATGATGAAAGAAGCTTAGCTATGTTTTTTTCTGATGAGTGTTCTTCCCCGGCATACCGTGCACTGTGCACACCCGGCCCTCCATTCAGTGCCGTAGCTTCCAGGCCAGTATCTTCGCTAAAGCAGTTTTGTTTTGTGATTGAAAAAATGGTTTTCCCTTTTTCTTTTGCATTATCCTCTAATGTTTCATGGGGCTCCGGAATCTCAATTTCAATACCCGCGTCATTTAAACTAACTACTTCAAGGCTACCAGTTAAAGCAGCTTTTATTTCTTCAACTTTATGCTTGTTATTTGTGGCGAAAATTAATCTCATTATTATGTTTAAATATTGAAATGTGTTTTTAAACAGTTCCAAAGTTTGGTCTTCAGAACTTTTTCCTTTTCAATTTCCTTCAGTGAAGGAGCAGATAAATAGGTGGTTTGATCAAATTGCTGTAGCTGAAAATGGGGAAAATTAAAAGGAAGATCAATGCTTTGCGAATCAACATCAAATAGCAGCATAAACTTGCAATTAAAATAGTGCAATAAGGAAGTATAAGAAGTCCCTTTTTTTAAACTTGTCTCATTTACAATGGCAATATCTGCTATGCTTAACGTGCAGGCTGATAAAACCGTTGACAAGAATTGAAGCTCTTCATCTTCAATAAACGCCACATTAGGTTTATTAACAATAATGAGGATGTTCTTAATATTTTTCCCAAGAAATTTATAGGAGTCTATCGAATCATTTTCATTTTCTTCAACCAGGCTGTTCCTATACAAATCTGATATTAGATGCGGATTAAGCTGAATGTTATTTAAACTCATTATGATGATTGACTGCTTCTATTAGTAAGCTTTTTCGTTTCTTTGCTATGCTAAATTAATTATTATGTTGGCTACTATGGATATAACTATAACACGGGCAGCACAAAGTAAATTGCAGGGCCTCGACATTCAGAATCTTCCGTTTGGTAGAATTTTTACCGATCACATGCTTGAAGCTAATTATGAAAACGGTGAATGGAAGAATGTGGAGATCAAACCTTATCAGCCATTAATAATGGATCCGTCTGCTGCAGTATTGCATTATGGTCAGGCAATTTTTGAAGGCATCAAAGCTTACAAAGATGGTGATGGAAATGCTTTTATATTTCGTCCATTAGATAATTTTACCCGCTTTAATATTTCTGCAGATCGTATGGAAATGCCGGCAGTTCCCGAGGAGATTTTTATAGAAGGAATGAAGGAGTTAATTAGAATTGATAAGGCATGGATACCGGCAAAGCCCGATCATTCTTTGTATATACGTCCTTTTATGTTTGCAACAGATGAAATGCTGGGCGTAAAACCTTCTGACACCTACAAGTTCATGATTCTATTAAGTCCTACAGGGCCTTATTATAGTGCCCCTATGCGTATCTATGTTGAAGAGCATTATGTAAGAGCAGTAAAGGGGGGAATAGGTTTTGCAAAAGCGGCTGGTAATTATGCCAGTGCTTTAAAGGCAACTACTGTGGCAAAAGAAAAAGGGTACGATCAGGTATTATGGACAGATGCGCATGAACATAAATACGTGCAGGAAATAGGCACAATGAACGTCATGTTCATCATAGGCAATAAAGCTATAACGCCGGATTTGGAGGCAGGAACAATTCTAAATGGAATAACCAGAAGTACTGTGCTTACGCTTTTAGAAGATATGGGATTAACAATAGAAGAGCGTCCGATCAGTATTGATGAATTAATGGAGGCCTATAAAGAGGGTCAGTTAAAAGAAGTATTTGGAACAGGTACTGCCGCAACAGTTTCTCCTATAAAAGAGCTTAGGTATAAAGATTTTGTGATGAAGTTTGAAATAGCTGAATGGGATATAATGCCTACCGTTAAATCCCGGCTTGACAATATCAGAGCTGCACTTACAGAAGACAAATATGGCTGGATGGTAAAAATTTAACGGTCATTTCAGGGCACATATTTGATTCCCAAGGTTTTTGTCAATTTTTATTTTGGCGTTATGATGGCAATCTTTACCTTCGCCGTCCCAAATTTAAAAGGATAATGCCTACTATACAACAATTAGTACGTAAAGGAAGAGAGATCATAAAAGCAAAGAGCAAGTCGAGAGCCTTGGATAGTTGCCCGCAACGCCGTGGTGTTTGTACCCGTGTATACACAACTACTCCAAAGAAACCTAACTCTGCACTTCGTAAAGTGGCGAAAGTTCGTTTGACAAATAAAATTGAGGTGATTGCTTATATTCCAGGTGAAGGCCATAACCTACAGGAGCACTCAATCGTACTTATTCGTGGTGGTCGTGTAAAGGATTTGCCAGGAGTACGTTACCATATTGTTCGTGGTTCTTTGGATACAGCGGGTGTAAAAGACCGTAAGCAAAGCCGTTCCAAATATGGTACTAAAAGAGAAAAAGCAGGTGCGGCTAAACCAGCGGCGGCGGCAGGTAAGAAAAAATGATCACAGATTTTCCGGATTTAATAACCGGGATTTCACAGATAAAAATTAAAAACACAGTTTATAGATAAGCTGGTATCAGCGAAATCATTCAAAATAATTTAATCAGCGATTCGATGCGTAAATCACAAGCAAAAAAACTTCCATTAGCTCCAGACCCACGTTATAATGACAAACTGGTAACCCGTTTTGTAAATAATATCATGTGGGAAGGAAAGAAAAGCGTTGCCTTTGATATATTTTATAATGCCCTTGAAAGAGTTGCAAAACAAACAGGCGAAGATGGGTATGAAATATGGAAAAGAGCTTTATCTAATGTAACACCTGCAGTTGAAGTACGAAGCCGCCGTATTGGAGGTGCTACTTTTCAGATTCCGGCAGAAGTTAGAACAGACAGGAAAGTTTCGTTAAGTATTAAATGGTTAATTCGTTATAGCCGCGAAAGAAATGGCCGTAGTATGGCTGATAAATTGGCTAATGAAATAGTAGCTGCAAGTAAAGGAGAAGGGGCTGCTTATAAAAAGAAAGAAGATACACACCGCATGGCTGAAGCAAACAAAGCATTTGCCCATTTCAAAATTTAATTGCATTGTCTCTACCGTATAAAAAAATATCCCGCAAATGCGGGATATTTTTTTATACGAAGCTTTTATAAATTAAGTATTATCTCGTTCGGTAGTTTCAGTATCCACATTGGTTCCTTCTGCTCCGTTATCCATCACATCGGGAATAGGTGTTGTAACACTTTCCGGTGTTTGAGACCCTGTAGCAATATCAGACCCTTCGTACTGTCCGCTTGAAATAACTGCATTTGCACCATTATTTTCAGATGAAGCTTTTTTACTTCTATTCCTGTTACCGCTTGATGATGATCCGCCCTTTTTTGCCACTGCTTTTTTTGTGCTTTCACTTGCGGAAGCTAAGCCTCTAAGCCTGCTGCTTTTAGATGCAGTTTTAGGCGCGGTACGTGAAGCGTTACTTCCCCCCCTGCTCGAAGATGATCCTTTCGGAGCTGTTTTTTTCGGAGCCGCTTTCTTAGCTGCAACCTTTTTCGGAGCTGCTTTCTTGGCTGCCTTCTTTGGAGCTGTTTTTTTTGCGGCTGCTTTTTTAGGTGCTGCTTTTTTAGGTGCTGCTTTCTTCGGGGCAGACTTTTTAGCTGCTGCTTTTTTTGGAGCGGTCTTTTTAGCTGCTACTTTTTTTGGAGCTGCTTTTTTAGCTGTTGATTTTTTCGGAGCCGCTTTCTTTGTTGCTACTTTTTTTGTTTCGGTTTTTTTTGGAGGAGCTGCTTTTTTTGCAGGTCCTTTCTTAGGAGCCGCTTTAGCTGCCACTTTCTTAGGAGCAGCTTTTTTAGCTGATGTTCTGCCACCCGAGCTTTTAGAGGCTGATTTGGGGGCAGCTTTTTTTGTTGACTTAGCCATTTTAATGGGTTTTTAGTGAGGGTTAATTTTATTTATGAAAATTACAATGTTATACTGAGTTGCAAAAATTGTACTACATCATTTATTGTACAATCCACTTGTTTGATATACTTATTAGCATAATGTGTATAACTAGTATCTCTTTGAAACCTTCTATCCGAGTAAAGTCAATATTTAATTCGTAGTACTGATTACAAAAACAACGTAGCACAATTATAAATCACACTTAGTTTAGAATGGTACCATTTATTCTCACATACGATGCATCGATAATTAGAAACAATTTTTCAGTTTTCATATACGCAAATTGAAATCTATTTTAACAGGTTTGCTGATAATGATCCTTTACAAGCCTGTTGGTAGTTATCTTTTAATACTTACCTTTGCGCACTCAATTTCAGGCTGGTTATAAGCCTTTAGTTGCTGATAAACGGTAAGGTGTACAAGAGTGCGACGCAAGAGGTGATGATCAGGGTACAATAGCTGGCTATCAATCTTTTCTTCATTTAATTAGAAAGGATCCACTTAGTTTAAAATATCAATTTAATAATCATGGCAGACTTGAGATTTCAACGCAATTTTGGTATTGCTGCACACATTGATGCTGGTAAAACCACTACAACAGAGCGTATACTACGCTATACCGGTATGATTCACAAAATAGGTGAAGTACATGATGGTGCTGCTACTACCGACTGGATGGAACAGGAGAAAGAAAGAGGTATAACAATTACCTCTGCTGCCGTAAGCTGCCAGTGGAATTTCCCTACAAATAAGGGTACGGCTGATGCCAACTCAAAAAAATATGCTTTTAATATTATTGATACCCCAGGCCACGTAGATTTTACAGTAGAAGTGGAACGTTCCCTGCGTGTATTGGATGGTTTGATCGCCTTGTTTTCTGCTGTTGATGGCGTTGAGCCTCAATCAGAAACCGTTTGGCGCCAGGCTAACCGGTACAATGTTCCCCGCATTGGTTTTGTAAATAAAATGGACCGCTCGGGCGCTGACTTTTTAATGGTGGTTAAGCAGATAAAAGAAATGCTTGGTTCTAAAGCCGTTCCATTGCAATTGCCAATTGGCGCTGAAGATGATTTTAAAGGTGTTGTTGACCTTATTAAAATGAAAGGCATCATTTGGCACATGGAAACAGAAGGAATGACTTTTGATGAAATTGAAGTTCCTGCTGATATGCTTGAAGAAGCAAATGAATGGAGAGCATCGCTGGTAGAAGCGGTAGCTGAATACGATGATAGGCTGATGGAGAAATTCTTTGATGATCCTAATTCTATCACTGAAGAGGAATTGCATGAAGCCATCCGTAAGGCAACGATTGATCTGAGCATCGTACCAATGATGTGCGGATCATCTTTTAAAAATAAAGGTGTGCAAACTGCGCTTGATGCTGTTTGCCGGTACCTTCCTTCACCAATGGATATTGCAGCCGTATCAGGCCTTAATCCTGACACTGGTGAAATGGAAATACGTAAGCCTGATGCTAAAGAACCATTTGCAGCATTGGCATTTAAAATTATGACTGATCCTTTTGTTGGTCGTCTTGCTTTCTTCAGGGTTTACTCTGGTAAACTTGATGCAGGTTCTTACGTGTTGAATGTAAGAAGCGGGAAAAAAGAACGTATCTCCCGTATCATGAAGATGTTTGCTAACAAACAAAATCCGATTGACTTCATAGAAGCTGGCGATATTGGTGCAGCCGTTGGGTTTAAAGAAATAAAAACCGGTGATACCTTATGCCATGAAGATCATCCCATCACATTGGAAAACATGTTTATTCCGGAACCGGTGATCTCTGTAGCTGTTGAACCAAAAACGCAGGTGGACGTTGATAGAATGGGAATGGCTATATCAAAACTTGTAGAAGAAGATCCTACACTTCGTGTAAAAACAGATGAAGATTCAGGACAAACAATTCTTTCAGGAATGGGAGAGCTGCATCTTGAAATTATTGTTGACCGTATGCGTCGTGAATTTAAAGTTGAAGTAAACCAGGGTGCTCCACAGGTTGCATATAAAGAAGCATTTAATACTACAGTGCAGCATAGGGAAGTGCTTAAAAAGCAATCAGGTGGTCGTGGTAAATTTGCTGACATTATGTTTGATCTGGGGCCAATTGATGCAGAGTGGAAAGAAGCAAATCCGGATAAGCATTATCAATTTGTAAATGATTTGTTTGGTGGATCAATTCCACGGGAGTTTGTTCCTGCTATTCAAAAAGGATTTGAAAATTCAATGGGTACAGGTGTTCTTGCTTCTTATCCTGTTGACAATTTGAAAGTTCGTGTGTATGATGGTTCTTTTCACGCAGTTGACTCTGATGCCATGTCGTTTGAGCTTTGTGCCAAGCAAGGTTTCCGTGAAGCTGCAAGAAAAGCAAAACCTGTTTTGCTGGAACCAATAATGAAAATTGAAGTGTTAACTCCAGATCAGTACATGGGTGATGTTACAGGTGATTTGAACCGTCGTCGCGGAATGTTAGAAGGTATGGATACCCGTGCTGGTGTACAGGTAATCAAAGCAAAAGTGCCATTGAGCGAAATGTTTGGTTATGTAACTCAATTGCGTTCTTTGTCGTCAGGTCGTGCATCTTCTACAATGGAATTTTCACATTATGCTCCGGCTCCAAATAATATTGCTGAAGAAGTAATAGCTAAGAGCAAGGGAAAAGTAAATGCAGGATAAAAGAAAGTAATTTTCTGAAAAATATCTTAAAAAGCCCCATTATTTAGTGGGGCTTTTTGTTTGTCCGTTGTAAGCATTTCTTTTACCCGACACAAAGTAGATTCAAACTTATTAGGCATTCTGTTTGCACTTTATACATAGTCTTATTTCCCGTTAGAATCTGAAGGCCGTGAGATGTGAAATACACCAATAGGAAATAGACTTTGGACTCTAGAGGCTTTTTTTTATAGCTATGCATTGGGTTTGAGAGAATTGTTAGAGCTTAATGGGTTTCTAAAAATAAAATATGCTCCCCATATACAGCTTAGCAGATTACATAGAAAAAAAAGAAGGCTTATCGTAACCCCTAATTCCTGACTTAATATAAAATAACGGGCACCTTCTGAAAAAACTAATTCCCTTGTGCCTAAACCGCCACCCATTGAAACAGGAAAAACAGAAACACTAGAAGCGATAAGAAATATAAGAATCCACTCACTTTTTAAAGGCTCATGTAAACTTAAGAGGATACAATAAATACACAGCACTTGAATGGCTTGTACAACGATCCCTAAAACGAGCGTTATTGCAAAACCTCCCACAAAATCTTTAAAGAAGAAACGAATGACGAAATACAAAACTACAACTGCCAGTAAGGCACCAGCAATTAGTAACCCACGTAATAAAGGATCGTGAAAAACCAATATCCCATAGATGGCAAGGATAATACCTAAACCGAGCAAACCACTAAACCGATCTAGCAAAACAGCTATGGAAGTTTTTTTATAAGGTGCCCCCAATTTTTTATTTAATAAAATGACTTTATAAGCATCTCCACCAATAGAGCCTGGAAGAAATAGGTTATAGAACATGCCTAGCCAATAGAGCTTGATATTATCCCATTCGTTAAGTGTAAGTTTTATACTTCTGAAATTGATATTTAAACGAAATGCTGATACTAGTTTTGACACAGCGTATAAAAGAACCCCTATAAATAAAAACCACCAATTTGCATTAAATAATGCTTTTACAGAGCTGCCAAAATTGATTTTCGTAGAGATATACCAAAAACAAAATAGCGTAACAATTATTTTCAGCAGCAAGCTGATGACCTTTTTTGCTTTTGATTTTGAAGCAGGGGAGCTTGGCTCATTCATTAACAAGTAATTATTTGGGGATTTATGCTGCAATTAAGAGCATTTTAATATTTATTGGCAAAAACGTTTATAAAACTTTTGTCTGTATACCTTCAACTCTTTACCTTTGCACTCCCATTGTAAAAAATGGGATTGGCTTATGTCACAAAGAATCAGAATCAAACTACAGTCTTACGATCATAACCTGGTTGATAAATCAGCAGAAAAAATAGTAAAAACTGTTCGTAGTACAGGTGCGGTTGTTACAGGACCTATTCCTCTTCCTACACGTACAAAGATTTTTACCGTTTTGCGTTCACCACACGTAAACAAGAAAAGCCGCGAACAGTTTCAGTTAGCAACACACAAACGCTTACTGGATATCTACACTTCTTCTTCAAGAACTGTGGATGCTCTTTCAAAGCTTGATTTGCCTTCTGGTGTTGAAGTAGAAATTAAGGCATAAATGCCGATGCCTGCAAAGGTTAGGCAATAGTTCTTATAATTAAATTGTCACCTCTCAATCTTAATCCCGCTAAAGCTGGAGGATGAAAAAAGAGCTCTGAAGAAACTGCAGAAATAAAGAAAGCATCAGCGAAGTCTGATGAAATCATTTCTTCTGCGATTAACATATAAACAAGCCCTTCGAGGTTTGTTTGTCACCGGTACTTCCCCAGTACTTTAAGTACGAATCGGGAAAAGGTCGTTGATGAACCAGGATTGAAGACCCAATTGGAGTCTGTCTTGTATAACCTTGCGGGAAAAACCGTAAGACATGAAAGGAATAATTGGTAAAAAAATTGGGATGACCAGCATCTTTGATCCAAGTGGCAAGCAAACAGCTTGTACCATTATAGAAGCTGGCCCATGTGTTGTGACACAGGTTAAAACACAGGAAATAGATGGTTACAGTGCCTTACAAGTTGCCTTCGGCGATAAGAAAGAAAAGCGCACTTTAAATTCTGAAAAAAATCATTTCGCTAAAGCCAATACTACGGCAAAAAAATTCGTAAAAGAATTCCGCAACTCTTCCCTCGAAAAAAATATAGGTGATACTATTACTGTTGACATTTTCGCTGAAGGCGATAAGGTTGAAGTAGTAGGTACTACAAAAGGTAAAGGTTTCCAGGGCGTTGTAAAGCGTCATGGTTTTTCTGGTGTTGGTGAAGCATCCCATGGACAGCACGATCGTCAAAGAGCTCCTGGTTCTATTGGTGGTTCATCTTACCCGGCCCGTGTGTTTAAAGGTATGCGTATGGCAGGACGGATGGGGCAAGATAGAGTAAAAACAAAGGGTTTAAAGGTAGTGAAGATCTTTCCTGAAAGAAACTACATATTGGTAAGTGGTTCAGTTCCTGGCCACAATGGTTCAATCGTTTTAATCCAGAAATAGAGACGCCATGCATGGTGTCTGTACGCAAAAAGTATAGAAATGCAAGTAAAAGTATTAAACATACAAGGACAAGAAACAGGCAGAACTGTTGACCTTCCTGAAGAAATATTTGGTATAGAGCCAAATAACCACGCCATTTATCTTGCTGTGAAGCAATATCTTGGTGCACAACGCCAGGGTACGCACAAGGTGAAGACCCGTGCTGAAGTAAAAGGGTCAAGCCGCAAACTTCATAAGCAAAAAGGTACTGGTGGGTCTCGTAAAGGAAATATACGTAATCCTTTATATAAAGGTGGTGGTACTGTATTCGGGCCAAAGCCTCATAAATACGATATCAAATTGAATCGTAAAGTAAAAGACCTTGCCAAAATATCTGCTCTCTCGCATAAGGCTAAAGAGAATGCCATTTTTGTTATTGAGGATATCAATCTTGATGTTCCTAAAACGAAAAATTTTATGAGCATTCTGAGCAGCATTAAGGTGGCTGAGAAGAAGATAATGTTTGTGTTACCAGAGTATAATGAGAATGTTTATCGTAGTCTTCGTAACGTCCCGTCTGTATTAGGAACCTTATTAAGCGATGTAAATACTTATGATATCATGAATTCTGAGGTATTGGTATTAACCGAAAGTGCTGCAAATATTTTTGCACCGGATGAAGCAGAAGTAGCAGCATAATTAATTAGCTCATTAGCTATTTACAGAATTAGCAAATGAAGTTAGATTTTCAAATTTTCAAATTGTTTTCAGATGAATCCTTCTGAAGTATTGATAAAGCCGATTTTAACCGAAAAAGCAAATAGCCAACAGGAAACATTGCGCCGTTTTGCTTTCAAAGTAGCCCGTAAGGCCAATAAGCTTGAAATTAAAAAAGCTGTTGAAGAATTTTATGGCGTGAATGTAATAGATGTGAATACAGCGGTTGTTGTAGGAAAGAACAAAACCCGTTATACCAAGAAAGGTTATGTAAAAGGGCAGAAGTCAGCTTATAAAAAAGCATTGATAACTGTTGCTGAAGGGGAAACAATTGACCTGTATTCCAACATTTAATTAGTAATAAACGAATGGCTTCAACAGCCGCAAATGTTGATTAAAGAATTAAGTTATGCCACTAAGAAAATATAAACCAACCACAGCCGGAACCCGATGGAGGATTGGTAATGCTTATGCAGAGATAACAACCAATGAACCTGAAAAGTCATTACTTGAAGTTAAGAATCGCACAGGTGGTCGTAATTTTCAGGGCCGCAGGGCAATGCGCTATATTGGTGGAGGTCATAAAAAGGCTTACCGCGTTATTGATTTTAAGCGCAATAAAAAAGATATCCCGGCAACAGTTGCTTCTATTGAGTATGATCCAAACCGTACTACATTTATTGCCCTGTTGCATTATGCAGATGGTGAAAAAAGATACATTCTGGCTCCGCAGGGTTTACAAGTCGGCGCTACTGTTTTAAGTGGTGATGCCGTTGCTCCTGAATTAGGCAATGCATTACTATTGAAAAATATGCCGCTTGGTACTGTTGTTCATAATATTGAAATGCAGCCTGGACAAGGTGGCAAGATTGCCCGCAGCGCCGGTGCTTCTGCACAGCTTTCTAATAAAGAAGAAAAGTATGGTGTTTTAAAAATGCCAAGTGGCGAGTTAAGAAAAGTATTGATCAATTGTTATGCGACCGTAGGAGCTGCCTCTAATAGCGATCATAGTTTAGAGAGTAAAGGTAAAGCAGGTCGTAATGTTTGGAAAGGTATCAGGCCTCGTGTTCGTGGTGTAGCCATGAATCCTGTTGATCACCCCATGGGTGGTGGTGAAGGAAGAGCATCTGGTGGTCAGCCTCGAAGCAGAACAGGTCAATACTCAAGAGGTTTGAAAACCCGTACTAAAGGTAAGGGAAGTGATAAAATGATTATTCAGCGTAAGAACGGTAAGAAATTAGCAAAATAAAATTTCAGAATGAAGATTGGCAATTGCGGATTTGAGCAGCCAATCTGAAAGTTGAAATCTAAAATCTCAAATAACAAATGGCTCGTTCAATTAAAAAAGGTCCTTATGTAGCTGCTCATCTTGAAGGAAAGGTGATGGCCATTAATGACGGCAAAAACAAAAAAGGTGTGATAAAAACCTGGAGTCGTCGTTCTACCATTACTCCGGACTTTGTGGGGCATACGTTCGCGGTACACAACGGTAATAAATTTATTCCTGTGTATGTTACAGAATTTATGGTAGGGCATAAACTTGGAGAGTTTTCTCCTACCAGGAATTTTAAAGGACACTCTAGTAAAAAAGGATAACAATTAATTTCTGATTACTGATCTCTAATTGCTAATTAGAAGGAATCAGAAATCAGCAATAAGAAATTAGAAATTATATAAAATGGAAGCAGTAGCAAAACTGAGAAATTATCCCACCTCACCACGAAAGATGCGCTTATTGGCAGATCTGATACGTGGTTTGAAAGTGGACAAGGCTTTGGCAGAATTGGAGTTCAATCCAAAACATCCTGCTGTACCTATGCGTAAATTATTGTTGAGTGCAATTGCTAACTGGAAACAAAAAAATGAGGGTGGTGATGAAGGCCAGTTATATGTTACTACAATAATGGTTGATGGAGCAAGAACTTTAAAGCGTATGCGTCCGGCACCTCAGGGTCGTGGCTACCGTGTTCGTAAAAGAAGCAATCACGTAACATTGATGGTTGATAATACACCAACAGCCAAGGAGTTAAAAAAGACAGCCGCAAAAAAAACGTATTCAAGCAAAGACACAAAATCACAAAACGTAACAACGAATAACCAATAAACATGGGTCAAAAAGCAAATCCTATTGGTAACAGATTAGGTATCATCAGAGGATGGGATTCTAACTGGTATGCTAGCAGAAAAGATTATTCAAAGAAACTGATTGAAGATCATAAAATCAGGTTGTATTTGAATGCCCGTATAAACAAAGGTGGTATTGCCAAAATTGTAATTGAAAGAACATTAGGCAAAACAATTATCACAATACATACGTCTAAGCCAGGTATTATTATTGGTAAAGGTGGCGGCGAGGTAGATAGGGTAAAGGAAGAATTGAAAAAATTAACCGGTAAGGAAGATGTTCAAATTAATATCCTGGAAATTCGTCGTCCTGAACTGGATGCGCAAATTGTGGGAGATACAATTGCCCGTCAAATAGAAAATCGCATCAATTTCAAGCGTGCTACTAAAATGGCTATTGCATCTACATTACGCATGGGTGCTGAAGGAATAAAAGTAAAATTGAGCGGACGTTTGAACGGATCGGAAATTGCCCGGAGCGAGGAGTTTAAACAAGGTCGTACTCCTCTACATACATTCCGTATGGATATTGATTATGCCAATGTATTTGCGCAAACTGTATATGGTAAAATAGGTATCAAAGTATGGATTTGTAAAGGTGAAGTATTAGCAAAAAGAGATTTGAATCCAAACATTATTGGTGGAGCCACTGCTGGTAAAAATGAGGGTGGCGATAGAAGAGAAAACAGGCCAGGTGGTGATAGAAGAGACGACAGAAGAGGTGGAGAGAACAGAGGTGGTGGTGCGGGCCGTGGTGATTTCAACAGAGGGCGTGGCGGTGGAGGTGGAAGATAATTAGCTGATATGATGATTAGCTAATTAGGAATAGTCAGAATTAATAATTGTAAAGAATGGTTTGGGTATAGGATAACTATATACTACAAACTACAAACTATAAACTGAGTATGTTACAGCCGAAAAGAACGAAACACAGGAAGATGCACAAAGGCCGCATGAAGGGCGATGCAAAAAGGGGAGCAGTTATTTCCTTTGGTTCCTTTGGATTAAAAGCATTGGAGGATCATTGGATCACTGATCGTCAGATTGAAGCTGCCCGTCAAACAATGACCCGTCACATGAAGCGTGAAGGTAATGTGTGGATTCGCATTTTTCCTGATAAGCCAATTACCCGCAAACCTGCAGAAGTGCGTATGGGTAAGGGTAAAGGTAACCTTGAATTTTGGGCTGCCGTGGTAAAGCCAGGCCGTATTCTTTTTGAATTAGATGGTGTAACTGAAGAAGTGGCAAAAGGAGCTTTGGAATTAGCAGCAGGTAAATTACCAATTGCTACAAAGTTTGTTAAGCGTCGTGATTTAATGGGATAACAAAAACAAATATGCTGATTAGCCAATGTGCCAATGGTTAAGAAGTGATTTTAAAAATTGGCACATTGGCATATCGTCACATTATCAAATTGAATTCAATGTCAAAGACAGCAGATTTTAAAAAAAGCATTCAAGGTTTAAGCGAGCAGGATATGGGAGCACGTATTAAGGAAGACGAGCTTCGCTTAAAAAAGATTGAATTTGCACACGCTCTTTCTCCATTGGAAAATCCAATGACAATACGCAACCTGCGTAGAGAGCTGGCAAGATTGAAAACTGAATTAACAAGGAAAAAAATAAGTGCATAAAAAGCAATCAGCTTTCAGCAATTAGTTGACAGCGAGTGCTCTTGAAATATTTTAATTGCTGATGGGTAATATCCAAAAGCACAAAGATTAGATTATGGCTGAAAATACAGATACAGCAACAACAGAAACCATTGACCGTAACCTGCGTAAAACCAGGATTGGTGTAGTTACAAGTAACAAGATGACTAAAACCATTACTGTTGCTGTGGAAAGAAAGGTAAAGCATCCGATCTATGGTAAGTTCGTAAAAAAGACTACCAGGTTTCATGCTCATGATGAAAAAAATGAAGCAAGCATTGGGGACTTAGTACGCATTATGGAAACACGTCCATTGAGCAAAACGAAGCGGTGGAGATTAGTAGAGATCGTAGAGAAAGTGAAGTAATTGCACATTGGCGATTGCCGATTGCAGACTCTAATAAATAACTGGTTTGGATTGATGATTGAATAAATCTAAAATCTAAAATCTAAAATTGAAATAAGATGATTCAGCAAGAGTCCCGATTAAACGTAGCAGATAACAGTGGTGCAAAAGAAGTTCTTTGTATTCGTGTGTTGGGAAATAGTGGTCAGCGTTATGCAAGAGTAGGAGATAAAATAGTAGTTACTATAAAAGATGCAATTCCTGCAGGTGGTATTAAAAAAGGAACAGTTGCCAAAGCAGTTATTGTAAGAACTACAAATAAACTGCGTCGTAAAGATGGATCTTACATTCGCTTTGATGATAATGCAGTAGTGATACTGAACGCTTCTGATGAGCCACGTGGCACACGTATTTTTGGGCCCGTTGCCAGAGAACTTCGTGATAAGGGATATATGAAGATCATTTCTTTAGCGCCAGAAGTTTTATAGTGAATGTGGCAATGGTGAATAGTGAACAGGAGTACAAGTGAGTGACACAACAGAAGCTAAATAGAAGTACAAAAGTTGATTAAATAAATTTCCTGGCAGCATCAGGAATGATAAAACCCAAAAGGGGAATAACAATGAAGACAAGATTTAAACCGAAGTATAACATCAGGAAGGGAGACCAGGTTGTTGTTATTACAGGTGATGACAAAGACATCACAAAGCCGAGGGTGGTGAAAGAAGTAATGGTTGAAGCTGGTAAACTTATAGTTGAAGGCGTGAACATCATTACCAAACACACAAAACCTTCTGCACAAAATACCAAAGGTGGTATTGTAAAAAAAGAAGCGCCTATTCAAATCTCTAATGTAATGTTATGGGATGGCAAGCAAGGCTCTAAAGTGAAGAAGGAAAAGAAAGAAGGCAAAACTATTCGTGTATCTAAAAAATCCGGGGAGGAAATTAAATAATGGCAACAGCAACATATACTCCGAGATTAAAGGACAAGTATAAAGCAGATGTTATTCCTGCTATGATGAAACGGTTTGGATATAAATCCATTATGCAGGTGCCGAAGCTTGAAAAAATTGCTATTAACCGTGGTGTTAATGGAGCAGTTACTGATAAAAAATTAGTAGATATTGCTCTTGATGAACTTACCACGATTAGTGGCCAAAAGGCAATTGCTACTATGTCTAAAAAAGACATTTCAAACTTTAAACTTCGTAAGAATATGCCCATTGGTGCAAGGGTTACTTTACGTGGCGAAAAAATGTATGAGTTCCTGGATCGTTTGATTGCTGTAGCGCTTCCACGTGTTCGTGACTTTAAAGGAATAAGCGAAAAGGCTTTTGATGGTCGTGGTAATTATACGATGGGTGTTACAGAGCAAATCATCTTTCCTGAAATTGATATTGATAAGGTGAACAAGATCACTGGTATGGACATCACTTTTGTAACTACGGCTGATAACGATGAAGAAGCCTATGAGTTATTGAAAGAGTTGGGAATGCCATTTAAGAATGCAAAGAAATAATATAATTGCAGATTGGCGATTTCAGATCTAAGTCTATCTGGAATCAAAGACCTCAAATCGTAAATCAAAAATCTAAAATTGAACTATGGCTAAAGAATCAGTAAAAGCCAGGCAGCGGAAAAGAGAGAAAATGGTTGCTCAATATGCCGTTAAAAGAGCAGAGTTAAAGGCAGCAGGTGACTTTGCAGCATTAGATGCATTGCCAAGAAATTCATCTAAGGTTCGTTTGAAAAACCGTTGCCAGATGACCGGGCGTCCAAGAGGATATTACCGTTATTTCGGTATATCCAGGATTGCGCTAAGGGATATGGCTTTAAATGGAATGATACCAGGCTTGAAGAAAGCGAGCTGGTAGGCAAAGGTGAGTGGGGAATAGTGAATTGGTTAAGAAAGTTCACCATTAATTATTAACTATTGACCATTTACTGATCGTTAATAATACATAAATCAAAAAAATAAATCCAATTGTTCCGCTCCGGCGGAATGTAGGAGGGCTCAAAATATGGTAACAGATCCTATTGCAGATTTTTTGACAAGAATTCGTAATGCACAAATGGCGGGGCATAGAATCGTAGAGATTCCGGCTTCTAACCTTAAGAAGCGCATGACCGAGATTCTATATAATCAGGGTTATATTCTGAAGTACAAATTTGAGGATGATAATAAGCAAGGCCTTATAAAAATCGCCTTGAAATATGATGCTCAAAGCAAACAACCTGCTATTCGCTCTTTGGAGAGAGTAAGCCGTCCGGGTTTGCGTCAATATTCTAAACCTAATGAATTTAAGCGTGTGAAAAATGGTTTAGGTATTGCCATTGTTTCTACTTCAAAGGGAGTATTAACTGATAAAGAAGCAAAAATGCAGAATATAGGTGGCGAAGTTCTTTGCTACATCTATTAATAATAGCCGATTCGGCAATTTGGAAATTTGACAATGGTTTCCATCTCAAAAAGTTTGAATGACAATTTAAGTTCTCTATACGGAACTGAACACTTTCAAGCCACGTTGTCGAATTATCAAATTTTCTAATTGTCAAATTTAAAATTATGTCTCGTATAGGAAAAGCACCAGTTACAGTTCCAGGCGGAGTTACCGTTACCGTTGGTAGCGATAATGTAGTAACTGTAAAAGGACCAAAGGGAGAGCTTAAGCAACCCATTGACCGTGATATCAAAATAGAAATAAAGGATGGTGAAGTAAACGTTCTTCGTCCGACAGATCAAATTCGTCATCGTGCCTTGCATGGTTTATCGAGGGCTTTAATAGCCAATCTTGTAAGAGGTGTTACTGATGGGTATGTAAAAAAGCTGGAATTGATTGGTGTAGGTTTTAAGGCAGTAAATACAGGAAATGTATTGGATCTTGCTTTAGGCTTTTCACACAACATAATATTTGAAGTTCCGAAAGAATTAAAATTGGCTACTATTCAGGAAAAAGGACAAAACCCGACAATTACTTTAGAAGGAATTGACCGCCAATTATTAGGACAGGTTGCAGCAAAAATTCGTGGCCTTCGTAAACCCGAACCATATAAAGGAAAAGGTGTACGTTATGTTGGGGAAATTGTTCGTAAGAAAGCTGGTAAAGCAGCAGGTAAGTAAATAATTAGTGGATTAGTAATTGAGTTAAACATCAATCAGCAACTTAACTAAGTCAACTTTTCCCTGGCAGAATCAGGGAGTAAAAAGAATAAAAATGAGTTCAAGTAAAAAATTAGCAAGAAGACAAAAAATACGCTATACCATTCGTAGGAAAATTTCTGGTACAGCACAAAAGCCAAGGTTATCAGTCTTTCGTAGTAATACAGATATATATGTTCAGCTAATAGATGATGCAAACGGCTTTACACTTGCAGGTGCATCATCAAAAGATAAAGATATTAAAGCCCAAACGGCTACTAAAACCGAAAAGAGTAAATTAGTAGGCGAGGCTATTGCAAGAAAAGCAAAAGACTTAGGCATAGAAACAGTGGTGTTTGACAGGGGCGGTAATTTATATCATGGACGTGTAAGATCAGTTGCAGAAGGAGCTCGGGAAGGCGGGTTAGTATTTTAAGATTGCAGATTGCAGATTTTATTTAAAGTCTGGGCTGTAATTAAAGCAAAATTCGAAATCAAAAATCTGAAATCGTAAATCGATTATGTCAAAAGCAATTTTAAACAGAGTTAAACCAGGTGATCTTGAATTAAAAGAGAAAGTGGTATCCATCAATCGTGTAGTAAAAACTACCAAGGGTGGCCGTGCTTTCAGCTTTTCTGCTCTAGTGGTTGTAGGCAATGAAAGTGGTGTTGTTGGTCATGGTTTAGGTAAAGCAAAGGAAGTGCAGGAAGCAATAACCAAAGGAATAGAAGACGCAAAAAAGAACCTTATAAAAGTTCCGGTAATGCATGGTACCATTCCTCACGACCAGTTAGCAAAAGAAGGGGCAGCAAAAGTGTTCATCAAACCTGCTGCTCATGGTACTGGTGTTATTGCCGGGGGTTCTATGCGTGCTGTATTGGAAAGTGTAGGCATCACCGATGTATTGGCAAAGTCTCTTGGATCTGCTAATCCGCATAATGTGGTAAAAGCAACATTTAAGGCATTAGCTATGTTGCGTGAACCACTTGCCATATCAAGAACCAGGAGAATTCCTTTGAAAAAAGTATTTAATGGATAGAAAATAGTTTGGAGTTTACAGTTGGCAGTTGTAATGCTAAACCAATTACCGTAAACAGAAAAACTACAAACTCATTATAATGAAAAAGTTAAAGATCACATTAGTTAAAAGCCCGATTGACAGGCCGGAACGTCAAAAGCAAACTTTAAAAGCTTTGGGTTTAAATAAAATGAATGCTACCAGGGAAGTAATAGGTACTCCTCAAATTTTAGGTATGGTTCGTAAGGTAGAGCACATGATAACTGTGCAAGAAGTAGCGTAATCAATCTGCCAATCAAAAAGGCAGTAGCATATTGGACATTATCACATAAAAATGCGAGGGGCGATACCCCGTTAAGTAAAAATCAACAAAATGAAACTACACAATTTAAGACCAGCCAAAGGTTCCGTTCATAAAGAGAAGCGTTTAGGTCGTGGTGAAGCAAGTGGTAAAGGTGGTACATCTACAAAAGGTAATAAAGGCCAGGAAGCCCGTACCGGTTATCAACGTAAATTAGCACATGAAGGTGGTCAGATGCCTATTCAGCGCCGTGTTCCAAAACGTGGATTCAAAAATATTAATCGCATTGAATACAAAGTATTGAATCTTGGTCAAATAGATCAACTAGCTGAAAAGTATAGCTTACAGGAATTTTCTCTGGAAACTTTATACATGAATGGCTTGATTGGTCAGACAGACAGAATCAAAATTCTTGGAAATGGCGAACTGAAAAATAAGTTTACATTCAAGGTAAACGCTATCAGTGGAAAAGCTAAGGAAGCTATTGAAGCTGCAGGCGGTTCCGTTGAAGTAGTGAAGTAATTGAGTATATTGCAAGACGCAGTTAATGCGTCTTTTCTATTTTACGCACCGTAAACTTTCATCTTCTGTGAAGAATCTAATAAAAACATTAAAAAACATTTGGAGTATCGAAGAATTGCGCAGCAAAATTCTTTATACCCTCCTTTTGCTTTTCATTTATCGTGTAGGTACACATATTGTTTTACCGGGTATTGATCCTGATCGTTTATCTGAAGGAACTGGCAACAACGGTATTCTTGGCCTGATTGATACATTTGCCGGTGGTGCTTTTTCTCAGGCTTCTATCCTTGCCTTAGGCATCATGCCATATATTTCTGCTTCTATATTTATGCAATTGATGACTGTGCTGGTACCACAGTTTCAGAAAATGCAGAAAGAAGGGGAAAGTGGCCGCAAAAAAATTAATCAGTGGACAAGGTATCTTACAGTAGCAGTTACTGCAGTTCAGGCTTCTGCTTATGTACAATACCTGGAGAATATGGCGAGGAGCAATCCGGGTATGATCAATCCTGCATACGGCGGCTTGTTTTGGCTTTCAACAGTTATTGTGTTAACTGCAGGAACTATGTTTGTAATGTGGCTTGGTGAAAGAATTACCGACAAGGGTTTAGGCAATGGCACATCGCTTATCATCATGATCGGCATCCTTGCCCGTTTGCCACAGGCATTTGGACAAGAGCTTACAGCGAAGTCTGTACGTACCGGTTCATTACTGATCTTTATTATTGAAATTGCTATACTTATAGCAATCATTATGGGATGTATTTTGCTCGTTCAAGGGGTAAGGAAAATTCCGGTGAACTATGCCAAACAAATTGTGGGTAACCGCCAATTTGGTGGGGCCCGGCAGTTTCTACCTATCAAGGTAAACAGTGCAGGTGTTATGCCGATCATATTTGCACAAGCCATTATGTTTTTACCAACCCTATTCAATTTTAATAGTGCAATAGCTGCGTCGGAAACAGGGCAAGGCCTTCAGGCAATTTTTACCGACCATTCTAATGTTTGGTACATGGTTATCTATACGGTAGTTGTAATTGGATTTACATTCCTTTACACTGCTTTGATATTTAATCCTAAACAAATTGCTGATAACCTAAAGCAGAACAATGGGTTTATACCAGGCGTAAAGCCTGGCCAGCCCACGGTAGATTACATTGGCGCCGTGATGGATAAGATTACTTTACCAGGTGCTATTTTATTAGCAATGGTTGGTATTCTTCCCGGCATTGCACAATTACTGGGTGTTACTCAAAATTTTTCTACATTTTTTGGCGGCACTTCTTTGTTAATCATGGTAGGTGTAATCTTAGATACTTTGCAGCAAATAGAAACACAATTATTAATGCGTCAATATGATGGGTTAATGAAGAGCGGTCGTATACAGGGCAGGCAGACGTTGACCCAGGCTTATTAAAAACAAATACATAGCTAAAGAAACCTGGTGAGAATAATTTTCTTTCCAGGTTTTTTATTAAAGACGGGATATGGCTCAATTGAAAAATGCACAGGAAATAGAATTAATGCGACACAGCGCCTTGCTGGTAAGTGAATGTTTAACAGAAGTAGCAAAAATTTTAAAGCCAGGGATAACAACTTTGTCTATTGATATATTGATAGCCGAGTTTATACAAGATCATGGCGGCACTCCTTCTTTTCTAAACTTTCATGGCTATCCGTTCAATTCTTGCATATCGGTTAACGATGTTGTCGTGCATGGCTTTCCTAACAAAAAAGAACTACAGGAAAGCGATTTAATTTCAGTGGATGTAGGTGTGTATAAAAATGGCTTTCATGGCGATCATGCTTATACATTTCTTATCGGCAAGCCATCAGACGAAATAATAGAATTAGTCCGGGTTACTAAAGAATCATTGTATAAAGGCATTGAAAAAGCGGTAGCCGGAAACAGAGTAGGGGACATATCTTTTGCCATACAGGAATACACTGAAAAAAAATATGGTTATGGTGTAGTAAGAGAGCTCGTCGGTCACGGTCTTGGTAAAAGCATGCACGAAGATCCACAGGTTCCTAATTATGGAAGACGGGGAACTGGCTCTAAACTTAAAGAAGGTCTTGTGCTTGCAATTGAACCCATGATTAATTTAGGAAAGAAAGAAGTGTATACAGAAACAGATGGCTGGACGGTACGCACAACAGATGGTAAGCCCTCTGTTCATTTTGAACATGATGTCTGCATAAGAAAAGGCAAAGCTGATATACTCTCCAACTATACCAACATCGAAGCCGCAGAAAAAGCTAATTCAAATTTATTCTCGGAATAGGTTGATTTGTTGATAGGTAAAACAATTTTGATTATAGATCATTTCAAACAATTTTATTAGTCACACTTCAGCAAAGGCACCAAATAATAAAGGATGATTTTATCTAAGTTCCCCCTTCGGGGGACAGGGGGCTTTCTCATAGTTATTGGCGGAGGTGCGGCAGGTTTTTTTTGTGCAGTTAATGCAGCCAGGCTTCATCCACAATTAAAAGTTGTTCTTCTTGAAAAAAGTAATAAGCTTTTATCGAAAGTAAGAGTATCTGGCGGAGGCCGCTGCAATGTAACCCATGCCATTTTTGATATACCCGAAATGAGCAGGCGCTATCCCCGCGGCCAAAACTTTGTAAAAAAAACGTTTCATCAATTTTTTACTACTCATACCATTGAATGGTTTGAATCAAAAGGAATCAAAATAAAAAAAGAAGAAGATGGCAGGATGTTTCCTGTTTCTAATTCTTCGCAAACAATTATAGATTGTTTGTTACAGGAGGCTAATAAGTATGGTGTAGAAGTTAAGATGAATGCAGAAGTAAAAGAATTGAAATTTGAAAATGAAGAATGGAAAATTGCTGTTGCCAACAGTCAACCTCTTATTGCAAACTACGTTGTTCTTGCTACAGGTGGCTATCCAAAAGCCTCCATGTTTGAATGGCTGCTTAAGCTAGGCCATTCTATTGCAGAACCCGTCCCATCATTGTTTACTTTTAATCTTCCAAAGCATCCAATTACGGCTCTTATGGGCATAAGTGTTGAGCAGGCAAGAGTAAAAATAGAAGGAACAAAGTTGGTAGAAAGCGGGCCTGTTTTAATTACGCATTGGGGCTTAAGCGGCCCGGCTATTTTACGTTTAAGTGCATGGGGAGCAAGGGAGCTAAGGTTAATGAATTATGAATTTAAAGTTCATATTAATTGGCTGCCTCAATACAATGAACAAAGCTTGAAAGTGTTGTTTAAACAGCTTCGTCAAACGAATGCTGCACAAAAAATTATCAATCAAAAACTTACTATTCCAAACAGGCTGTGGCAATTTTTATTACAACTATCCGGGGCAGATGAAGCTATGCGTTGGACAGACCTGCCTGCAAAAATTGAAAATGCAGTTATTAAAAACATTGTGGACTATACTATTGATGTAAATGGCAAAACAACTTTCAAAGAAGAATTTGTTACAGCCGGAGGAATAAATCTTAGCGAAATTGATCCCAATACAATGATGAGTAAAAAAAATAAAAATTTATTTTTTGCAGGAGAAGTGATGGACGTAGATGGTATTACCGGTGGGTTCAATTTTCAACATGCATGGACCAGTGGTTTTATTGCTGCTAAAGCTATCCACGATAGTATAAAATGATCCTTCAATAATGAATTCAATAATCCTTATTGAATGTTTAATAGAAAAAACATTTTTCAACAAAAAAGAGATGCACTACTACATCTCTTTTTTTAAAGTTTATCAACCCATTTAAAAGTCTACACCAAATGCAAGGTATGTCTGTGGCTTTCCTTTAAATATGCCATTCATTTGCCATGCTGCATCAAACCTTATAAAATACCCTAGTAAAGTGCTACGTGCACCAAAGCCATAACCTCCGGCCAAAGGCCCAATACCCCCAGCCTTTAGTTTTACAATTACAGGGTTGGTGCCATACCTAACACTAGGCCGTTCGATTTTATCATACTTACCATTCCATGCAGAGCCAAGGTCTACAAATTGCACTAATTGAAAATTTCTTAAAAAAGCATTGTTGATAGGCCGGTTTAGAAAAGTGCTAAATACCGGTACCCGTATTTCACTATTAACAACAAGCGCATTATTGCCATTCGAAATATTTTGCACGAAGCCACGCAAATTAACAGCCAGAGCCTGGTATGCATACTCAGCATCAGGATCAGGTCTGTTATCTCTATCAAAATAGCGATACGATCCACTTGATTTAAGCGTGTTATTCCCGGTTTTTAACCAACCATCAACACCACCCAGGTAATACACTACTTTCTGATTACCCCATGAAAAATCTGCAGCGCCACGTACAGCCCAGATAATGTTTCTATAGATGGGCAGATAATGCCTCGCATCTATACCTGCATTAAATAAAAATTTGCCACTTGTATTTTTTACATTATTCAGTTGCGTAAACCAATCTACATAAGCTTTATATCTAAGTCCCTTCCAGATATTTGTAGTAGGATTTATGGTATTATCATGAACATATTCCAACGACACTTGTCCATAAGTTTTAGAAGAATCTTTTAGTTTTAAAGAAAGAGGATTAACACCAGCGAATACATATTTATCAAACCGCGGTCCTACAGTAGCCCTGATGCTTCTAACCTTGTCTATTGGGTAGCTTATCCTTCCAAGGTAATAGTTAGAAAATTGTTTTGCAGGCAAAAGAAAATCACGATTGTTCCTATCCGGAGCTACGGCCGTTTCCATATTACTCCTGTAAAAAGTAAAGCCCCAGTCTAACCGCTTACGCAAATTTGAAAATTCAAATAGTATATCATTATCCCGGAGATTAGAAGCAATACGGAAGCCTCCTGATATTTTAATGTCTTCAAATAAATCTGTGGTGCCCATACGTACAAGACCATTCAATTGGTTGCCATTCGAAGGATCTATTGGGCCGTTTCCTCCCTGGTATGGCTGGTATTTATTTACTACGTATACTGTATTATTTAAAGCCGCTACCACGTAATCGTTAAAGAACTTCCTGGGACGATATTCGAAAAGCTTTGCTTTTTTCAGTATAGGTTCAGGGGTGGCATCATTGGTGCCAACAACAGTTCCAACAGTGGAAGAGCTATCCGCTTTTTCATCAAACTCTGTTTGAAAAAAATCTTTTTTGTCTGTACTGTCCGTGTCATCCTGGTTTTCCGAATTCATGTCTGAACGCCCCGGCTGTAGCCGGTCTTGCTCCATCAGTTTTTTCATAAATTCAGTAGGCTTGGCGGTAATATTTCTTCGTCTTAAAGTGTTTTCGTCTACACGTAGCCGGTAAAGAAATTTATAATCGCCCTGGCGCGTTACTTCACTTACCTGCGAATTATCGCCGGCAGTGCGGGTTTCCAATAAACCACTCTGGTAATTAGTTAATGGAAATACATAAGCTGAATCGTTTGTAATGGAAACATAGCCTACGGAATCTATATCTGTTTTGTTCCACTCTTTTAATAAGCTATCAACTTCTTTCAATGGAGGGTTTCTCAGCACTTCATCACCAATAAATATCAATGTATCAAGGCCTGCTCTTTCTGTAGCAAAAAAGCCGGCATACCGATTATTAATTCCACTCTCATCACTTACAAAAGTAAAATGGTATGTATTGTATTGAGATGGGAATCGGGCGTTTCCAAATTTTAGATTGGTTAGCTGTGATACCTGTTTGAAGTCAGATTTATTCCAGTTGTCAACAAGGAAAACATTGTAATGCTGTGAAGGCATTGATGTATCACTATCCTTTGCATTGGCAGAAGGACGGTTACTGGAAAACAGGATACCGGTTTTATTGGGAAAAGCAACAAACGAAGCGTCAAGATCATCATACACATCATTCGTTACTTGTTCTACTGTTCCTTTTTCAATGTTATATACAAAGATGTCCGTTTGGCCGCTCTTTACCGCACTTAATAAAAGCGTATTGGAGTTCAGCATATACTTTGCATCCTGCACCTGGTCAAACTGTGTCATCTCCTGTTTAGATATTTTTACACGATTAAACGCATCATACACAAAGAGTTTTATTTTTCCTTCTTCACTATAAATTACTGCCAGTCTTGTGCCTTTTCCATCCCATGCAAGAATGGGATAATTAGGATTCATTTCATCTTCTCTTGTGCGGGTGCCATAATGAAGCAACACTTTACGGTTGGTAAAGTTTTCATTCAGCACAACACTGTATTTACCTTGCTTAAATTCTACAACTGCATAAGTAAAGCTGCGGGGAGCAGGATTTGCATTGAACCGGAAATAATCTTTCTTACCTACTTCTTCGGTTACTGAAAGCTGCCCTTTAGGAACAATGCGGCGGCCCCGGATATCTTTATAATAAAGAGCCGATTGCTCGGTCATAAAATCCTGTAAAATGACTTTGAATTTTTTCTTGGCAATCTTATTTGCGGCGTTATTAAGGTTACGGTATATACGTGCCAGGTACAGCATGTAAGTGGTTTTGCTCTTACCATATTTATTACCTACATAATACCAAAAAGCATGACCGGCAAGATCAGGTTTTTCATAAGCAAACTGGTAAAAGTTTTTATAACGGGCGCTTAGCAATGCACTTTTTAACTGGTCATCTAAATCTGTGCTCCATGTTTCAGCAGCATAAGAAATATAACCGTCAATCAGCCATTTCGGAAGATCAAGTAAAGTTTGGTTCGCGGCCATTTCACCAAGGTCATCTCCAAACAACATATTTTGCACCAGCACACCGGCAATTCCCTGGCGTATTTGTCTTCTAAGGTTTGCATGATTTGCATCAAAATAAACAAGCATCTTATTGTTAACAAGCTTTGTTACGCCACCGGTATTTTGCCAGTCAATACCCAGCCCTATGT
>JAYULK010000098.1:0-98641 GCA_043763635.1 Chitinophagaceae bacterium | reverse complement strand
CGTGTCTATAAAACCGGGCAAGCGTAAGGGTATGACGTACCACACACTGATCTTCGTCTAATACTATAAAACCTCCCGAGCCCATCATTGACCCTGTTGGAAAGCCTCCATCTGCAAGACTTTCATAAGTCATCATCCTCTTTTCACCTTTCGCTGTAGTTAATAGCAAATTAGCTGGCAAAATTGGTACAGATGACCCACCAGGAATACAAGCCTTTAACCGCTTTCCGTTAGGGATGCCACCACAATATTCTTCGCTGAAAATAAATTCTTCAACAGAGATGGTCATATCAATCTCGTAAATACCTGGTTTGTTTATATTGCCACATGCAGATAATAGCTTAGTACCAGTAGACTTGCCTATGCCAATTTTAGCATATTCATCTCCGCCCATATTAATGATGGGCACTACCGCTGCAAGGGTTTCTACATTATTTACAACTGTGGGACAATCCCACAAACCTTTAACTGCAGGAAAGGGCGGCTTAATACGGGGATTGCCTCTTTTGCCTTCTAATGATTCCAGTAAGGCTGTTTCTTCGCCACAAATATAAGCGCCAGCACCCCGTTGTACGTATATCTGGCAATCAAAGCCTGTCCCTAAAATATTGGTTCCTAAAAAGCCGGCCTTGTTTGCATCAGCAATGGCTTGTTCCAGTATATCTACAATCCAGGCATACTCGCCACGTATATAAATATAAGTTCTGTTAGAGCCGAGTGCAAATGAAGAAATGATCAATCCTTCAATAAGAAGATGCGGAAGGAACTCCATCATGTAGCGATCTTTAAACGTTCCTGGTTCTGATTCATCTGCGTTGCATACCAGGAAACGGGGAACACCTTCGGGTTTGGCTAAAAAGCTCCATTTCATCCCGGTTGGAAAGCCGGCGCCGCCTCTACCGCGCAAGCCACTTTTCTTAACTTCTTCCACAATATCGGCCGGAGGCATTTGAAAAGCCTTTTCCACAGCAGCATAGCCACCGTTTTGGCGATAGACATCATAGTTCCTTATCCCTTCAATATGTACTTTATCCAGTAATAATTTTCTACCCATTTTAATACTACACCCGTAAACTTTATTTTAAAGGTTCTATTTTTTTATAAGTTCCACTGCCTGGCTCGCTAAGCGACTTCCAATTTTCTATAAGCTCATTCCGATGAATGCTGGTGCTATCGCTTTCGGAGGAAGGCTACCTTCCATGGATTGCTAAATCAACAATTGAAATTATAGCTGAAAACTCTGCGTATTCAGCGTGAAAATGCGGAGGTGCATGGTCTCCAAAATACATTTTAATAAGTATCACGTAAAAGCTGCTGATCACCGGCATAGTCAAAAAAGGTTTTCTTACTTAACTGAAGGTAAAAAGCATCTGGATCCATATCTATCTCATCATTCCATTCTATTTTTTTCTCTGCTGTAATCTTAAAATTCCTAAAGTTTATTTCATCCGACCAATATTCAAAAACCCCTTTCCCAACCCATTTATTAAGGTCAATAATACCGTTTACACCATCGTCAAACAATACAAATAGTGTATAGCTTTTTTCAGCACGGGCCTCTTTTAAATATGGTATCAGCTTTCCCATAAATTCTTTAACATCCAACGCATATAACCTACAAATGCAAGATTGTTTTTACTAATGAATAGGCACTTTAATCTTAAACAGCCTAAGTTTCATGCGGGTACTTCTGTACTTTATCGTCAAACAAACTTTTCCTTGTGAACCAAATAATACATTGTACTAATAATGAAAAAGTAAGAGCGGCTACAGCTATTTTAAAAACCATAAATATGCTCCCTGCACTAAATATCAAAAACACACTAAACAGAATAATAAAAAAGAGGTGTATGATTATCAATGTTCGAAAGTTTGTTACTCTTGCCATTTGATACTTTTTTAAATATTATCAGCTTTTTGCTGGAATTTTAACTGCCTGCCTCGCCCACAACTTCCATTTACCATGCTCTTTCTTCCATACCTGCAAAATACTCAGGTTTAAAGGCGTTTCCGCTCCTGTGGCATCTACACTTCCTGCGCGGAGTATGTGCCGGATAAGTGCTGTTTTTCTGTTTACATCAATGGAAACTTTTTCAAATTTAGGATTTCTATACGTTGTAGAACTGGTTGCTGCCATTGTTACCATAGTTGCTTTATCTTCAAGATTGCCACCCGAATGCCCATAAGTTAAATTGTCACTTACTATCTCTTTTAATAGCATGCTGTCTTTGGTTTCAAAAACTGCTTTGGTAAGTGCTTCCACCCTGCTCCACACTTTATCCTCCTTTGCAGACTGGGCAAATAAACTCGGGCAAACAGAGAACAAACAAAATAATAAAAGTATGTGTTTCATATCCTATTGTTAGTTATTAATGGCTGCATTGTTTCTGCATTCTTCAATTATCTGATCCACTTTTTCTTTAGTAAGGTGCTCCTTATAAAACTTTCCTAATTGCATCATAGGCGCATACCCACAAGCACCAAGACATTCAACAGTCTTTAAAGTAAACATTCCGTCTTTCGTGGTTTCACCTACTTTAATATCCAGCTTCTCTTTTATGTAATCAATAATCCCATCGCTACCCCGCAACATACATGGGCCCGTTTGACAAACCTCGAAAAGGTGTTTTCCTACAGGGTTTAAATTATACATGCTATAAAAGGTAGCGACCTCGTAAACTTCGATAGGCGTGAGATTTAGTAAATCTGCTACGTAATCCATTGCTTCAGCACTTAACCAACCCCATTCTTCCTGGGCCATGTGTAAAAGCGGGATTAATGCACTCTTGCTTTTCCCTTCAGGATAGCGTGCAATAATTTCGTTTACCTTACTTAATTTTTCGTCTGAAAAAATCATTTATTCTTATTTCTTGATTTCAGTTTTTCGATGTCAACCATATCCTGCGATCTGCCAGCACTTTTTTTATTTCGAATCAAGTCCTCGCAGCTAATAAAATTGATAGAAATACCTTCATAAATCACAACTTTTTTATTTTTTAAAGCATTTTCGAAAGACACCCCATTCAGATCATTAATAATATCAATTCGCAATGGTTCATACCCTAATTGTATAATTCCTCCTTCTTTTGTAAAATCCTCACTTGTTAAATTCAAGGATGCAAATCCAAACTCTTTAATCACTTTTATCATGGCTGCCGAATTCTTCCCGGATATTCGAATACTTACATCAATATCTTTTGTATACCGCGGATACCCATGTATCGCAACAGCGTAACCTCCAATTACTAAATACTCCACTTCATGCTTATTACACAGGCTAATAAATTCAAGAAAATCTTTTTCAAACTTAACTTTAGAGTTCATTAATTGTCTTTTTAAAAACAATTTTTTCTACTTTATCGCTCTCTGGAATAATCATTGATCTTAATTCAATCAACACCTGCAATCTTTCAACCGCTGACAATGAGGCATAATACTTATTATCAGATTCTTCTGCATCTTCAAAACTTGAAAACTTTTTCACTACCCAATTGCTTCTATCTTTTTTCATGTCAATTTATCTCGTCAATAATAAAAAGGATTTATTAAGAACACATATTGGGCTGATTGCTTTTATCCATCCATTTCGCCTGCAATCAAGTTCAGGCTGCTCATTACAATAATGGCATCGCTCAACATCCCGCCTTTTACCAGCTCTTCATAGGCCTGGTAATAAATAAAACATGGCCTGCGAAAATGAAGACGATAAGGCGAACGGCCTCCATCGCTGATTAAATAAAAGCCCAATTCACCATTTCCTCCTTCAACACTATGATATACTTCTCCGGGAGGAATATCTGTTTCACCCATAACTATTTTAAAATGATAGATGAGTGCTTCCATTTTTGTATAAACATCCTTTTTTTCAGGTAAGTAATATTCAGGAACGTCCGCATGAAAAATAGTAGCTTCTTCTCCCTTAAAATCCTGGATTTTTTGATATGCTTGTTTAATAATATTTATTGATTGCCACATTTCCTCATCACGAACAAGGTAACGATCATAACAATCCCCCGTTTTCCCAACAGGAACTATAAAATCAAAATCCTGGTAGCTGCTATAAGGTGTATGAACCCGTACATCGTAATCTACTCCGGCAGCTCTAAGATTGGGTCCGGTAAAACCATAGTTTAAAGCCCTTTCTGCTGTTATGGGGCCTGCACCAATGGTACGGTCCATAAATATGCGGTTGCGGGTAAAAAGACTTTCAAATTCCTTCAATACAATAGGATATTCTTTTAAAAACTTTTCCAGTTTGGTAAAAGCAATATCATTAAAGTCCCGTTCAAAACCACCAATACGGCCAATATTTGTGGTTAAGCGAGAACCACAAACCTCTTCCCAGATTTCATAGATAAGTTCGCGGTATTGCATTACATACAGGAAACCGGTATATGCGCCGGTATCAACACCTACAATGGAATTGCAAATGAGGTGATCGGCAATACGTGCCAATTCCATAATAATTACCCTTAAGTAATCTACCCGCTTTGGTGTGGTTATGCCCAGCAGCTTTTCGCAGGTTAAATGCCAACCCATATTATTAATAGGAGAAGAGCAATAATTTAACCGGTCGGTTAATGGTGTAATTTGGTATAAAGGACGACGTTCGGCAATTTTTTCAAATGCCCGATGGATGTAGCCAATCGTTTGCTCTGCGGCTACAATTCGTTCGCCATCTAATTCTAAAATATTTTGAAATACGCCATGAGTAGCGGGGTGTGTTGGCCCAAGATTGAGTTTTGTTGTTCCTTTAGCCAGGCTGTTCTCCATTAATTCCGTACCCTGATGATGTGTAGACATTTAAGCTCCATTCCCGAAGGAAATAATTTTTATGTTATCGACTTATATAACCTTAATCAGCACCTGTTGCGTCGCACTCTTGTACACTTTATCTTTATTAAGCACTTCAATTACTGATCTATACGGTTTACTGCTATTTGCCAGGTTCCTCTATTGCTCTGCCTGGCTAATTGTTGCCGGTGAACCATCAGCCTGCCGGTTTCCAAAATCAAAACTTCCACCCCTTCCAAACATTTCATCATCTTTATCAATACGCGTTTGATCCTCCAAAGGAAACTCTTTCCGTTGCGGAAAATAATCCATCTCATCAACATTCTGAATGCGTATCAGGTTTGGATGGCCCACAAAATTAACCCCGTAAAAATCATAAGCCTCCCTTTCCTGCCAGTTGGCCGAAGCAAAAAGCTTTACAGCACTAAATACATCTGGCGTTTGAATATTTGTAAAAACCTTGAACCGAATACGGCAGTTTGCAACAAGATTGTGCAGATGGTAAACCACGGCGAGTTCTCTTCCGATAAACGCGGGGTAATGGACTGCTGTTAAATCCGTCAAAAATTGAAAGCCTAACTCTTCATCATCGTAAAGAAATTGAAGCACCTTAAGGTTGAGGTCCTTAGGAGTTTCAAAAGTGAGCATACCGTAAGGCTCTTCAAAGGCGCTCACCTGTTCACCAAATTTTTCTACCAGTATTTGCTTTATCCGTTCGTTTGTCAGCGACATTTACTTTATGAGATTTTAAACTTTATATCATCGTCACTGTATACCGTAGCTTTCTAATAACTTTTTGTAATGTTCACTATTCCTGCGTCTCAAACTTTCCTTACCCACCAAATCCTGAATTCTTATAACCCCATCAATAATCGCTTCAGGGCGAGGAGGACAACCAGGCACATATACATCTACAGGCACCACCTGGTCAATTCCTTGCAGCACGCTGTACGAATCAAAAATACCACCGCTGCAAGCGCAGGCGCCAACAGCTATAACCCAACGCGGTTCAGCCATTTGTAAATATACCTGTCGAACAACAGGTGCCATTTTTTTGGCTATCGTACCCATCACCATCAACAGATCGCACTGGCGGGGCGAAAAACCTACTCTTTCAGAACCAAAACGTGCAAGGTCGTAATGCGAGGCCATGGTGGCCATAAACTCAATACCACAGCACGAGGTGGCAAATGGCAAAGGCCAGATAGAGTTTTTTCTTGCCAATCCTACTACATCATTCATTTTCGAAGCAAAAAAACCTTCCCCCTGGTAACCTTCTGGCATTTCAGTAATGCTTATATCCTGCACTAAGGGCTTCTCATTCACATTATACGATACCGGACGAGCCATAAAAAAACAATTTTATGATTAGATAATTAGCTAACTAGCTAATTATCACATTTGCTAATTAGTCTTCCCACTGCAGCGCTCCTTTTTTCAGGATATAAATAAAACCACACGAAAAGAACCCTACAAACATTAACACAGCCCAAAAACCACTCCAACCTAAACTTTTAAAATTAACAGCGTAAGGATAGAAAAAGATCACTTCCACATCAAATAAAACAAAAAGTATAGCAACCAAAAAGTATTTAATAGCCATTGGCTGGCGGGCTTCACCATGACTTTCAATACCACTTGCAAAAGTGGCAAGCTTATCGGCTGTTTTACGTGATGGGCCTAGAAAGTGCGTTAACACCAGCAAAGTACCTATCATACCTGCAGTAAATAAAAATTGCAGCCCAATAGGCAGGTAACTTCCCGCATTATTTATATCAGTAACCGCCCTGGTAAAATCTTCTTGTAAAAAGTAAAACATAGTTTTAAATGGCATGCAAAAATAAGTGAGTATTGGCAATTCTTCCGTTAATATTTATACTTAGTGTGCAAGAAAAACCCCTCATTACGCTTTCCGAATCATTAGCAGCAATTTGGCGGATTGATTGAACACTATTAGCAAACCAGCGATTGGGAATGGAAGTTATGACAACCTTTATTGAATGATAGCTAAAGCCAGGCCCGCAATCGTAAAATCTTTATTTGAGCGCCAACTAAACTATTTGTCTTTTATACAGTTGAACCGAGTTTTCTAATCCATAATAAATGGCATCGCAAATCAATGCGTGACCAATGCTGACTTCATCAATAAAAGGTATAGATGTTTTTAAAAATTTGAGATTGCTTAAATCCAGATCATGTCCTGCATTCACGCCCAACCCTAAGTCATGCGCTCTTTTAGCTGCCGCAACATAAGGAGCTACAGCAGCTTCTTTGTTTACCAAATAATTAGTAGCGAATGCTTCTGTATACAATTCTATCCTGTCCGTACCGGCTTCAGCAGCACCTTCCACCATTGCCACTACGGGATCAACAAAAATAGAAACACGAATACCGGCATTTTTAAAAATGAGAATGATGTCTTTAAGATAATTCTTATTCTTTGTAGTATCCCACCCATGGTTAGAAGTTATTTGTCCGAGTGCATCTGGCACTAGTGTTACCTGGTGCGGTTTAGTTTCTAATACAATGTCAATAAATTTCTGCTCCTGGCAATTGCCTTCAATATTAAATTCTGTAGTAATAATTTTCTTTATTTCCCGAACGTCGCTGTACCGGATATGACGCTCGTCGGGCCTTGGATGCACAGTTACACCATCTGCGCCAAAACGTTGTACATCCACAGCTGTTTTTACTACATCAGGATTATTGCCACCACGACTGTTGCGCAGCGTTGCAATTTTGTTTATGTTGACGGAGAGTTTGGTCATAGCGCAAAAGTAAACTCTGGCTGATGACAGGGCAAGAGATTCTTTCGGCGATCATAGAATCAGACTACCTTATTAATACAACTGTGCCTTTTCTTTCCACAGGTTGATTGGTCCTGCTATCAGTGTATTTTACAAACCATACAAATGTTCCGCTTCCTTGCAACAGACCTTTTGTTTTACCATCCCATGTTTCTTTCCAATTATTGGAATGAAAGAGCAGTTGGCCCCAACGATTATAAATTCTTAATTGGAAATTAGCAGCTTTTACAGCATTGAACACACCAAAAAAATCGTTCCTCCCATCATTGTTAGGCGTAAATGCATTGGGAATATATATAGTACAGCTGGAGTAAATTTTTACAGGTTTTGTGATGGATTTCTCGCATCCTAAATTATCCGTTATGGTATACTTCACCTGGTACAAAGATTCCGAAAGTGATTGTGTATAGATATGTTTTGGAGATTTATCAATAGAACTTTTTCCATCGCCAAATGTCCAATTATGATTTTTAATTTTCCCTATTGCAGTACTTGTAAAAGGAATCTCCTCCATGGGACAATTATCTAAAACCACTTCAAAATCTGCTTTTAAAAAATTATCAAGCAATACTTTTTGCTGAGCCGTATCATTGCAAAAACCATTGCTCACACTAAGAGAAATATTCTTTTCGTTAAAGATGGTGTACATGGCCTGTATATTCTGAGCAGTACCTTTCTTTTCATCAAGGTTCCATTTCCATGTGTTTACTTCATTGGCTCCGTTATGAAAATAATTTACCGTGTCTACAGAACAGCCATAACGAATAGCATAAGTAAAGTCTGCATTAACGGTATCCTTAACAGAGAAAGGCAAGCTTGCTCCGGCAGGCGTTTCTTTAGCACATTCATCCAACAAAGTATTGCCATCATTGCCTTGCTGTAAAACAAGATTGAAACTCCCTTTTTGCTGTAAGGGTTTTGATAGGGTAACAATAATTTCACGGGATGTTCCGTTGGCATTGCAAACTCCGGCTGCTCCCGTAATAGCAACAGGGTATGTTCCGGTAATTTTAAAGTCGCTACCATTTGGCGCAATTGTGGAGCAAGACATGGGCTTTCTAAAATGAAGTTTGAGCGTTTGAGGAGCGCATGTAACAGGCCCTATGCTGTCCATTGGAGTTGGTAAAAATGGAAATACGGTAAACGAAATGACATCTGTTTCTGGCATGCTGTTATCACAATAATCCAGCAATGTATTACCATCACTGCCTTTTTTTGCATGCAACTGGTAAGTGCCTGGGCCAAGGGTAGCATTCAAATTTATTACTAATGAATCTGTATCAAAACTAAGAAAGCATTCAATGCCTTCCGCACTTATTGCAGCAGCATCTGTTGTAGTAACATAAAAGTCGGAACCATCAGTTGCTATACTGGTGCACTTTATCTTTTTATTTAGTTTCATCCTAATAGTGCTGCCATTGCATGCCGCTTCCGCTTTACTAAATGCCGGAAGTACAGGATTTGTAATAACAGCAGTGCCCCCGCCAAACGACAAATCGTAGCCGCTCTGTGAATCTCCATCGAAATGGCTTACCAACAGAATATAAGTATGCCCGACAATTAGTTGTGGCATTTTGCTAAAGGTGTTCTTTTTCTGAGACGGGATAGAACCGCATTGTATAAAATCTACGCCAGCGGAAGAAGCCCCAGTATTGCCAGACGTGCCCGCCCAGTTACCTGTAACAATTAATGTTTTGTCCGTAAAAACATCTTGCGGATCGCGGCCGGTAATGTCATATAGTTGCCAGTCATAATCGTCTCCCTGCTCAAGTGGTTGAATTAAAAATCCAAGTGACCCGCTTTCATAACAGGTAAACCTATACCAATAGGGATTCTTATCCTGGTAATCGTTGTTTGAACAACCCGGCACCTCCAAATCCTGCGTTACGCAAATGGGTACGGTGGTTTGATGAAAAATAACGGTACCGCAAACCGGGAAAGCTCTTGAAGGGGTTTGTCCTGGCCCGCTGCATATTTGAGCATACCCCTGGAAGCATAATAAAAAAAGAAAAAAAGAAAGCGCCGGTTTTCTCATTAAGAGTGGAATTTAATGGTGAACGAAAGATAGCTTATCATTCTGCAAAAGAGTCTTAAAATTGGTGTATACCATTACCTATTCTGACAATGAATAGCCATGTTTCGTGGCATGCGCAACACAAACTATTGGTTGAATAAAACTTCATCTTAATATGAAAACTCCTTTAATGACACACTATATTATGTTCCTGTTCTTTTGGGCTATCAGTCTGCTCCTTTATCGAACTGTAATTTCTTTCCGTAATTTGAATGATGAATGGTGCACCCTTAGCAGAAAGGCTTCGACCTACGACACTGGAAGACCTGGAAGGCCAGCAACACTTAACAGGCAAAGGAAGTATTTTAAGAACTACTATTGAAAACGGAAAAATTCCTTCTATAATTTTATGGGGCCCGCCGGGTACAGGCAAAACAACAATTGCCAACATTATAGCTCATACTTTAAAGCTGCCTTTTTTTACTTTAAGTGCTATAAGTGCCGGTGTAAAAGAAGTGAGGGAAGTAATACAGCAGGCGCTAAAAACTATAGGCACTATTTTATTTATTGATGAAATTCATCGTTTTAATAAAGGCCAGCAAGATGCCCTGCTAGGTGCTGTAGAAAAAGGTACGATTACCTTAATTGGTGCTACCACGGAAAATCCTTCATTCGAGGTAAACAGTGCCTTACTAAGCCGGTGCCAGGTATATGTTTTAAAACCACTATCAGAAGAAGATTTAATCAGGCTACTACACCAGGCACTACAAAAAGATGAATGGTTAAAAACCAAACAAATTGAGCTGAGCCAAACAGAAGCATTATTAAATATTTCAGGAGGCGATGCAAGAAAGTTGCTAAATCTTCTTCAACTGGTAACAGAAGCGCTAATAAAAGAAAACCCCATTGTTATCACAGATGAAAAAGTAATGAATATTGCGCAACAGCGTATTGCTTTATATGATAAATCAGGGGAGCAGCACTATGACATTATTTCAGCATTTATAAAGTCAATGCGTGGTTCCGATCCAAATGGCGCTATTTATTGGCTGGCCCGTATGATAGAAGGAGGCGAAGATGTAAAATTTATTGCACGGCGTATGGTGATATTTGCCAGTGAAGACATAAGCAATGCGAATCCAAATGCATTGTTATTAGCTAACGCCAGTTTTGATGCTGTTGCAAAAATTGGTTATCCTGAAGCAAGAATTATCCTGGCTCAATGCGCTACCTATCTTGCTTCATCCCCTAAAAGCAATGCATCTTACATGGCAATAGGCGAAGCGATTGAAGCAGTACAAAAACATGGCGATTTACCAGTTCCTTTGCATATTCGTAATGCGGCTACCGGCATGATGAAAAAGATGGGTTATGGCAAAGATTATAAGTATGCGCATAGCTTTGAAGGCAATTTTACAGAACAGGAATTTTTACCCGATGATATAAGCGGAACAAAATTTTACGACCCCGGGAACAATGCAAGAGAAGAAGAACTAAGAAAATTTCTGCGAAGCAAGTGGAAAGATAAATATGGTTATTAAATCTGTACCAACATTAAGGGGGTGCTTCAACTTAAAAAATTTAATGAAAAATATTAGTCTTTTTCTATTCACACTTCTTCTTGGAACGAGTTCTTATTGCAAGGCGCAAACAACCATTAATCGTGATGCAGAAATTGAGCAAATGGTAAAAGAGGTATCACCCGATTCGTTGCAGTCATACATTAAAACATTAGTATCCTTTGGTACCCGCAATACATTAAGCCCACAAAAAGATCCAAAAAGAGGAATAGGAGCAGCCCGTAATTGGGTACTGAATAAGGTTAACCAATTTGCCAAACAATCAAATGGCAGACTATCGGCTTTTATTGATACGATTACTTATGCACCTGATGGCAAAAGTGTGGATACGGCTATAAACCTGGGAAATGTAATGGCCACATTAAAGGGTTCTGATCCCCTTGATCATCGCATATTTATAATTAGTGGCCACCTTGATAACATGCGTACGAATGTAATGGACAGGACCGGGGATGCGCCAGGCGCAAATGATGATGCAAGCGGATGTGCTGCTGTATTGGAATGTGCCCGGATAATGAGTAAATGGTCCTTCCCGGCTACGATAATATTTGTAACCGTAAGTGGTGAAGAGCAGGGATTATTGGGAGCAACCTTTATGGCAAACAAGGCAAAAAAAGAAAATTGGAATATTGAAGCTGTGTTGAATAACGACATAATGGGCAGCAATAACTCAAGCGAAACCAATATCATTAATAATACGCAGGTTCGTGTGTTTAGCGAAGGTTTGTCTTTTTACGAATTCGAAAAAAATGCGAAAACAATACGGCAATTAGGATTAGAGAATGATGGTAAATCAAGGCAACTTGCACGCTATGTAAAAGAAGTGGGTGAACGCTATGTTGACAATTTAGAAGTGGTAATGATTTACAGAAATGACCGTTTTTTACGAGGTGGAGATCATACACCGTATGTAGAAAATGGTTTTAGTGCTGTACGTATTACAGAGATGAATGAAAATTATTATCACCAGCATCAAAACGTTAGAAAAGAAAACGGCATTCAATACGGCGACCTTCAGGAATTCATGGATTTTGAATATTTGCGAAGAAACACTGCTTTAAATCTTTCAGTTTTGGCTAACCTGGCTAAAGCACCTTCAATGCCCGATGAAGTAAAAGTTGATGTGAAAAATCTAACCAATAACGCCGTATTAAATTGGAAAGCTTCTAAAAGCAGCAGAATAAAAGGTTATTATATTTTGATAAGAGAAACCACATCTCCAGTATGGCAGAAAAAGATATTTACCACCAATACTAATGCTACACTGCCTTTTTCAAAAGACAATTATTTTTTTGCAGTTCAGTCAGTAAATGAGGCTGGAAATGAAAGCCTCCCTGTGGTACCAGGCATTTCAAGATAATATATGAATACAGAGAAGCAGGAAATGATATGGCTTTGTAAAAAGTTTGAAGCCCTATCTCCTTTTGAATTGTATGATCTTCTACGATTAAGAAGTGATGTGTTTGTAGTAGAACAAAATTGTGTGTTTCTAGACTTAGATGATAACGACCATCACTGCTATCATGTATTGGGGTATATAAAAAACAAGCTTGCAGCATATACACGCCTGCTTCCCCCAGGGATCATTTATAAGGAAGCTTCCATTGGAAGAGTAGCTACATTAAAATCTGAACGGCGTACAGGCAATGGAAGAGCACTCATGCAACAATCTATACAAATGCTTTATGCGCATTTTGGTGAACAGCCTATAAAAATAGGAGCGCAACTTTACCTGAAAGAATTTTATAGCTCGTTCGGTTTTCAGCGGGTAAGCAGCATATACCTTGAAGACTATATAGAGCATATTTACATGATAAAAAAATAAGGCTTAGTAAATTCACTACGGATATATTCTTATTTATAAAAATAAAAAATAAGATGCTTGTACATTAGTTTTCCATTCTATACTTTAGCCCTGTTATCCAAATCCTAATAAAAACTAAATCAGATCCACTATGAGAACATCTGTACCCGGCGTACGTACATTAGTACTCATCTGCACGTTTATTGCATCCTCATTTTCCTCTTTTTCTCAATCTATTACACTTGGCAACGGCAAGCTTGAAGCGGGCATAGGAATTGGCCCTCTGTTCTTTTTAGGCGACTTAGGTGGCAACGCAGGAATAGGGAAAAATAATTTGAAGGATGTCAACTTCCCACTTACAAAAATATCGAAAGGAGTCTTTGTTAATATCTATCCTACAGAATGGTTAGGCTTTCGTTTGGCCGCTAATCACGGTATGTTAGAAGGGTATGACAACATCATTAAAGATAAGGGCGGCGATGAAATGTTTAGAAAAAAACGCAACCTGCAATTTCAATCTTCGCTTTTAGAAGCATACGGCGCTATTGAATTATATCCCACAGTATTCTTTGAAAAATATGATGGACTACAGGGCAAGTTTCGTCCCTATGGTGTGGCCGGTATTGGGGTTTTCAAGTTCAATCCAAAAGGAGAGTACTTCGATCCAAGCGGAAAAAGCACATGGGTGGAGTTAGCACCATTACGTACAGAGGGCCAGGGCTTTATTGAGTACCCCGACCGTAAGCCTTATAAGCTAATGTCTATAGAAATGCCACTGGGCCTGGGTTTTAAATATTATTTTAAAGAAAATAAATACATCGGGTTTGAATTATTGCATCGTAAATCATTTACAGATTATGTTGACGATGTAAGCACCACTTATATTGATGGCAATTTATTTGATAAGTATCTTGCCCCTGCTGATGCGGCTATGGCAAGACAGTTATATAACCGTGAAAGCTTTGTGCCAGGCGGGTCACAAACACGGCCTGCATTAGCCGACGATCAAAGAGGGGATCCGAAGGATAACGACTCTTATTTTTCATCGGTTATTCGCTTTGGCTGGAGGTTAAATGATAATAACTCTCCGAATGGCCGTGCCGCAAGACAAATGCGTTGCCCTTCATTTTATTAAACGTAATCTTATATGCAAACAAAATTATTCTGTACAGGAGTTGTTTTAATGGGCATTAGTATTAGTGCTTTCGCTTCGCCAATAAATGGTCAACGAAACTTTGAAGTACAGGATACTTTTTCAGATTCAATTCAAATTCATAGCTACCCGGCAAAAAAAAATTGTGTACGCTTATATCCCAACCCTACATCGGACGGAATTATAAAAGTTAACTCAAATTCCAGCGAGCCATTACATTTTTACATCTTCGATTTGGAAGGCGTATTGATCTCAAGGGTGAGCCTGGGAGCTAAAGAACAAAAAACAATTTCAGATTTAAAGAAAGGCACGTACATGTATGATGTCTTTAAAAATGATGAGAGCATCGAACAAGGAAAAATTATCGTAAAATAAAATATTACCAATAAGCAGGCAGGGAGTGTGATAGAATTATTACCCTTGGTTGAGAAAACCTAATCCGTTCCCTATAGTACCCTAATTTGAAAATTTTATTAACTGCTTTCTGCCTCTCTTATTGGTTTATAACTCTTTCTCTTTCTGCCATAACAAAGCCCGGTAATAATGCAGGGAAATTGGTGTAATCTGGTATCCACATTTCAAAACCAATCCTGGTAACAGCGAGATAACAAGATTTACTTAATCACTTCCTGCAGCCATCGGGTTCTACACAGATTGTTATTTATACATTGCAATCATAGTGGTATATGCTATAGTAGGATGGATTTTATCCAGCTTATTTATGAACATCTTTGGATTGTCGTATGGAAGCGCCTTACCTATGTAGAACTTACTTACTGCGTAGTTCTTCTTTTAAAAATTGCGCAGTAAAACTTTCCTTCACTTTTATCAAACCTTCAGGCGTTCCTTCAAATAAAATTTGCCCGCCACCACCACCACCTTCAGGCCCGAGGTCTATAATATGATCAGCCACCTTAATCACATCAAGGTTGTGCTCAATCACCAACACAGAATTTCCTCTGTTTACCAGCTTATCTAATACTTCCAGCAAATGATGAATATCTTCGAAATGAAGGCCCGTTGTTGGTTCATCAAGAATATAAAAGGTTTTGCCAGTATCTTTCTTAGCTAGTTCCGTAGCCAGCTTCACACGTTGCGCCTCGCCCCCACTCAACGTTACCGCAGATTGTCCCAGGGTGATGTATCCAAGCCCTACATCTTCAAGCACTTTTATTTTACGATAGATGTAAGGAATGTTCTGAAAAAATTCTACTGCTTCCTCTACAGTTAAATCTAAAATATCTGAAATAGATTTTCCTTTATACCGAATTTCTAAAGTTTCCCGGTTATATCTCTTGCCATTACATTTTTCGCAATGCACATAAACATCAGGAAGAAAATTCATTTCTATGGTTCGCATGCCGCTTCCCTCACATACTTCGCAACGACCACTTTTTACATTAAATGAAAAACGCCCTGCTGCGTATCCGCGGATTTTTGCTTCGGGTATGGATGCAAACAATTGCCGTATCTCGGTAAAGAAGCCACAATACGTAGCCGGGTTACTTCTTGGTGTACGGCCAATGGGCGACTGGTCTATCTCAATTACTTTATCAATATGCTCCAAACCTTTAATGCTTTTGTAGGGCATAGGCGTTACACGAGAGCCATAACAATGTTCTGAAAGCAACGGATATAGTGTATCAGTAATCAAGGTAGATTTGCCACTGCCGCTAACTCCCGTTACTACAATCAATTTCCCTAAAGGAAACTTGATGGAAACATTCTTCAGGTTATGGCCGTTTACTCCTTTTAATTCAAGTGTTTTACCATTACCTTTTCTTCGTTCCGCAGGTATCGCAATTTTTTTTTCTCCATTTAAATAAGAGGCAGTAAGCGTTCCGCTTTTTAAAACTTCCTGAGGCGTTCCCTGCGCCATTATTCTTCCGCCATGATAGCCTGCTTTTGGTCCTACATCAATTAGGTGATCGGCTGCCAGCATAATATCTTTATCATGCTCTACCACCAAAATACTGTTACCAATGTCTCGCAGGTTTTGCAAAGCTTTTATCAGGCGCTGGTTATCTCTCTGGTGTAATCCAATAGAAGGTTCATCAAGTATATAAGTAATGCCTTGCAATTGCGAACCTATCTGAGTAGCTAAACGTATGCGTTGCGATTCGCCACCGCTTAATGTTCTTGTAGGGCGGTTAAGGCTTAAATAAGTAAGCCCAACATCAAGCAGGAATTGTAATCGTTCCCTAATTTCTTTAATGATCTCTTTTCCAATGATCTGTTGTTTTTCACTTAGCCTGCTTTCAATTCCATCAAACCATTGTATCAATTCCACTAAATCCTTTTCACTTAATTCAGCAATATTTTTTTCGTCTACTTTAAACCAAAGGCTTTCTTTTTTTAAGCGGGCTCCATCACAGGTTTGGCAAGTGGTTAAACTCATAAAGCCTTCTGCCCATCTTTGGATGGCCTCACTCGTACTGGTAGCAAACCAACGTTTTACTTGTGTAACAACGCCTTCAAACTCGCTACTATAAACAGACTCAGTCATCCCTTCATCATCAAACTGTAATTCATTTTCTATTGGTTCTTCTTTCCCATATAATAATACATTCAACACCTTTAGCGGCAATTCCTTAACGGGTTTATCGAGGCTAAACTTATTTTTTCTTGATAAGGTTTGCACTTGTCTAAAAACATGCGCTTCTCTTTCAGCACCCAGGGGCTTGATGGCTCCTTCATTAATACTTAATGAATCATCTGGTATGATGGCTTTCATATCAACAGTATATACCTGTCCTAATCCCTTACAGGTTGGGCAGGCACCATAAGGAGAGTTAAATGAAAAAGAATTTGGAGAAGGCTCTTCATAACTAATGCTTGTTTCTTCGCACATGAGCTGGCGGCTATAAGCTACCTCACCATATTTTGTTAAAGATTTTTCATCGCTTTCATAAGCTACAAACATCAAATCTTTCCCAAGCTTTAACGACTGCTGTACACTCTGGCTTATGCGGGTGCGCATTTCTTTTGTAACCTTCAACCGGTCAACTACTAATTCAATGTCGTGAATCTTATACCTGTCTACCTGCATCTTAGCAGTAATATCTTTCACCTCACCATCGACTCTAACTTTCAAGTAACCTTTCTTTCTTACCTCTTCAAACAACTCTCTATAGTGTCCTTTTCTACCACGTACCAGCGGTGACAATAAAGAGATTTTAAATCCCTCAAACTTTTTTAAAATATTATTCACAATCTCATCTTCACTCCATTTAACCATCTTTTTACCCGTGTTGTAAGAATAAGCCTCGCTGGCACGTGCAAAAAACAAGCGCAAAAAATCATATACTTCTGTAACGGTACCTACCGTGGAACGGGGATTCTTATTTGTGGTTTTTTGTTCTATGGAAATAACAGGCGACAGGCCTGTGATCTGGTCTACATCAGGACGTTCCATCTCACCCATAAACTGGCGTGCATAAGTGCCAAAAGTCTCCATATAACGACGCTGGCCTTCTGCATATATCGTATCAAAAGCAAGAGATGACTTACCACTTCCGCTAATGCCGGTAATGACAACTAATTTGTTTTTGGGAATAACAATATCAATGTTTTTCAGGTTGTGCTCTCTTGCACCAATTACTTCTATCACCTCCTCTTTAATCACCTGAATATTATCTGTCGACAACTCTTTATTCTTCATGTATAATGCTCCGAAATCTAATATTTGCGAAGATACGTGATGGCTTACCGCAGCCTTTCATTTTTACAACCTTTAAATAAAAGAATTGATTATCAATACGTTCAGTTTTTGGCACAATATTGTGTAGTATGGGCGAAACTCATTCAAAACAATTAATAAACTCAGGTATGAAAAACATCTTTTTAATGTTTATTGCGGCTTTACTTTTTACCGCAACTACTCACGCACAATCAACTGTTGACTCTATTACCGCCAAGTACAAAATGGTTCCAATGCCAGGCGCCTTAACCATTGAAAAAACATTTCCGGTATTAGGCGTATACCAGTTAGGGGCAGATGCAACCGCAATGAATGGCTCCGCAATTAATGGTGCGTCAATGAACAACAATACGAGTACTACAACAACGACATCTACTACTAACAGTTCAGCATCTTCTGAAACATCTACAACAGGAGCTGATATGGCTGCTACTAACACTATAACTATTACCCTTGATTCAGCAAATAAAGGTATGGTTTGGGTTGAAGGTTTACCTCAGGGAAAAATTAAAGCTCATTTAAAAAAATCTCCGTCAACTTACAGAATCCTGGCTCAAAAGACAGAAAGCGGAAAACAAGTGCCTGAAGGAACTTTATTATTGGACCCTGCAACTGGAATGTTGAACATTGCCTTGGGTAAAGATTTTGATGACGCTGATCCTGCAGCAATTTTCGCAATGAATACTGCAGCAGCCCCCACAGATGTAAATACAGATAATACAGTTAAAGTGAAAGTGAAAACACCAACATCTAAATCAAAAACTAAAGTAACTTTTTATACAGCTACTAAAATGCAAACAGACCCGGCTACTGAACCATCAGCTACAGGTTCATTTGATTCGCAGTTGCAACAATCACAACAACAATCACAACCAGCACAGTCTCAGACTCCACAACAATAGTTTTTCATTTTCATTTGCATATATGCCCGATTGGGACTGTTTTCTTACAGTCCCTTTTTTTATATACTCAATTGGATTAAAATCATAAGGCTTTTACTGTATGTCGCTAAACTTAACAGAAGCAATTATTAAGCTGGTACAGTGTTTGAAAATTGGTACTTAAATTATAAGCTATGAAAAAATTTAGACTCTTAACATTAGCCTTTGCCGCATTTGCAATCATTGCCGCAGGGTGCAGTAGTATGAACCGCACAAAAAAAGGTGCAGTTATTGGCGCTGCCGGGGGCGGTGTAATTGGCGGAGTTATTGGCCGCTCAATGGGCAATACTGCCATGGGAGCTATTATTGGCGCTGCGGTTGGTGGCACTGCAGGCGCAGTTATCGGAAGAAAAATGGATAGGCAAGCAGAGGAAATGAAAGAGGTATTGGGAGATGCAGAAGTTAAACGGGTGGGTGAGGGTATTGTCATTGAATTTAAAGACAAAGTTTTGTTTGGTTACGACAAATCGGATCTAACTACCCAGGCGCAAACCAATCTAAAAAAGTTAAGCAATATTCTTGAAAAATATCCTGATACTAATATTGAAATTATTGGGCATACCGATGATAAAGGCTCTGATAATTACAACCAGGGTTTATCAGAACGACGGGCGAACTCTTCAGCATCTTATATAAGATCTCAGGGAATTACAAGTGCAAGGGTTACTACAAAAGGCATGGGTGAATCTGATCCTAAATCAGCCAATGACACAGAGGCTACACGTGCAGAAAACCGTCGTGTAGAATTTGTGATCACAGCCAATCAAAAAATGGTTGATGATGCAAAACGTGAGGCAGGAAATAATTAATACTAAAATGAAAGACTAAATTAAGATTATGAATAAGATATTATTTTTAGCTATAGCTGCATTGCTTACTTCTCCAGTATATGCACAGGAAATGACAGTAAACGCAGGTAAAACAACTTTTGGATTAAGAGCAGGTATAAATTTTCAAACGATCAATGGCAAAAATGCCAATGATGACAAACTAAAAAATAAATTGTTAACCCGATTTCATGGCGGTTTGAATGCGGAGATACCAGTAGGTTCTGGCTTTTATTTGCAGCCTGGTTTGCTATATACAATTAAAGGCGCGAAGCTTGAAAATACTGACAATAAAGTGAAGCTTTCTTATATAGATATACCTGTGAACTTTGTTTACAAACCTGTGTTGGGAGTTGGTAATATGCTTTTAGGCTTTGGGCCCTATCTTGGTATTGGCATTGGTGGAAAGATGGATAATGGCAATAATGAAATTGATATAGAATTTAGTAATGACCCCGTTAGTACACTTAACTATACACAATTTAAAAAGTTAGATGCAGGTGCAAACTTATTAGCTGGATATGAGTTCAATAATAAATTTAGTTTTCAGTTAAATGCACAATTAGGATTGGTAGATATAAATCCTGAAGTAGTCAATAATTCAAATGATAAAACAAATTGGCGCAACACAGGCTGGGGTGTATCAGTAGGATACCGATTTTAATGATCAAAGAATTTCACAGGAAAAGGGCTGTCTTCTATAGACAGCCTTTCTTATTGATTGAGAGTATAATTACAAACGATAAACTAACAACAAACCTCTACTATCTTTGCCGCTTTCAATAAACATGATAGAATTATCCGTTGTTATACCAGTAATGAATGAAGAAGACAACATTCCTCCGCTTTTAGAAGCTGTAAGAAGTGCGTTGAAAGACTTTGAATACGAAATTATTTTAGTGGATGATGGCTCCACAGACGGTACAAAAAAAAGAATCGTTGAACACATTGATGATCGGACAATATTAGTAGAACTCCGAAAAAATTATGGCCAAAGTACAGCTATGACGGCTGGGATAGACCATGCGAAAGGAACCTATATTACGATGATTGACGGCGATTTGCAAAACGATCCTACAGATATTCCTTTCATGCTTGAGCTTATGAAAAAAGAAGATTGGGATGTAGTAGCAGGCAATCGAAAAAAAAGAAAAGACGGAATGGTGCTACGAAAAATTCCAAGTAAAATTGCCAATGCTTTAATAAGGAAAATGACAGGTGTATATATTAAAGACTATGGTTGTACTTTAAAAGTATTTAAAAGAGAAATTGCAGAAGATCTTGGCTTGTATGGCGAGTTGCACCGCTTTATACCTGTTCTTGCAAAGCTGCAAGGGGCGAAAATAACGCAGGTTGATGTAAAGCATCATCCCCGGCAATTCGGTAAAAGTAAATACGGTATCAACAGAACCTTTAAAGTGCTTTCAGATCTTGTTTTAATGGTTTTCTTTCGACGGTATATCCAAAAACCTATGCATCTTTTTGGTACGCTTGGTTTTGCCAGCTTTGCTATTGGGATGCTTATCAATCTTTATCTGCTGGTATTGAAAATTATGGGACAGGATATCTGGGGCAAGCCAATACTAATACTTGGATTAATATTTTTATTAGGCGGCGTGCAACTTATTACCATAGGCATATTAGCAGAAATTTCTGTAAGAACTTATTTTGAATCTCAGGATAAAAAAACTTACCAGGTAAGGAAAGTATTTACTGGTGAAAAACAACTAAAGCCCCAATTAGACATTACAGTCTGACATTTTAATTCTATTTTATTACTAAAGGCAATAAGAACCAACTAAAGAGTGTGATTAGAATGACTGCTATGATATTCATCACAAAACCGGTTCTCATCATTTGATGAAGCTTTATATGCCCGCTTGCAAACACTATTGCATTTGGCGGCGTACCCATTGGCAGCATTGATGCGCAACTGGCTGCCAGCGTCATTGGAATTCCCAACAATAAAGGATTCATATCAAGTGCAGTAGCCAACGCAGAAACAACAGGTGCAAATACAATCACCTGGGCTACATTACTCATTACTTCACTAATAAATAACGAAAGAAGGGTTATAAGAAAAACAAGTAAAAACTTATTGCCTGCAAACTGCGCCAGCCATTTACCGAGTTGTTCAATTAGTCCCGCATTTTCAAGTGCTGATGCAAGGGCAATACCACCTCCAAATAATAATAATATGCCCCAGGCCATTTCTTTTGTATCCTTCCAGATCAATAAGGATTCCTTTTTTTCTCCACCTGAAGGAAGGATAAATAAAGCAATGGCTCCCATCAACGCAATCATCGTATCATCCAGCTTTAAAAAACCTAATTTATTGATCAGGCTTTTTGTGATCCATAAAGTAGCAGTAACCACAAAAACAACCATAACTCTTTTTTCTGCAAGAGAAAACTTTCCTAGTTTCCGCATTTCATTTGCAATCAATTCTTTGGTAGTTGCATCAGCCTTCATGCCATTTGGATAAAGCCATTTAACCATAACTATATAAAGAGAAAAAAGAAGGAGTATAGAAAGCGGTAGACAAACAACCAACCAGTCAAAAAAATCTATGCTGACATTGTATTTCTTTTGAATGTAGGCCGCATAAGCCACATTTGGCGGTGTGCCAATCAATGTTGCTATTCCACCAAAATTAGAAGCAAAGGCAATGGCCAGCATTAATGTTAAAGCAAAGTTTGACATCCTTTCCTTGTTTGGATGATTTTCTTTCAACACATGAATAACGGATAAGGCAATAGGAAACATCATCATTGTAGTGGCTGTATTACTAAGCCACATACTTATAAACCCTGTAGCAATAATAAATCCCAGTACAATCCTGTCTCCGCTTGTACCCATAAGCTGCACTATACTTAATGCAATGCGCCGGTGAAGGTTCCATTTTTCAATAGCTAACCCTATTAAAAATCCACCCATAAATAAAAAAATAATTGGGTTAGCAAAAGCTGAGGCCGTTACTTCCAACGTGGCTATATTGAAAAGTGGGAATAACACTAAGGGCAATAAGGCTACAACTGCCATAGGCATTGCTTCGCTAATCCACAATACAATAACAAGCGCTGCAACAGCTAATACCTTATTGGCGGGCGGTTCTACTTTTAAAGGATTTATTAAATAAAGCAATAAAGAAATAGCTATGGCAATGCTAACAAATATTATAGCTCTTGATGGTTTCAATGACATGCAAAGGGTTTTGGTTTTGCTAAGATCGTTTCAATTTGCCGCTAACAAACTTATTATCCTTCACATAAAACCTATAATTCAACAAAGCATCATTACCGGCATAATCAACTCCAATTCTTGGCGTAGCTACAATTTGACTGGCGCTAAAGCTATACCCATCATCAACAATATAAAGTTCATCGCTTTGTAAAGAGTGTGCACATTGAGACGTATGAAAGCCAAAAGTTTTTCCAACATTTCCAGGGCCTCGTGTCAAGGTTTCATCCAATACTTTCTTACCAGTACGGCGCATCATTATATCAATGCCTTCTATAGGTTCAACCGCACGAATTAAAATTGCATGAGGTGTGCCTCTTTCATTTGTTACAATATTAAACATCTGGTGAATACCATAACATAAGTAAACATAGGCCATACCTCCTTCTTCAAACATTACTGCGGTGCGTGGGGTCTTTCCTTTAAAGGCATGCGAGGCTTTGTCTATTTCGCCATTATATGCTTCAGTTTCCACAATGCGGCCTGATGTAAGTTCCCCATTCCAATTCGTAACCAATACTTTTCCTAAAAGTTCCGAAGCAATTTTTACAACCTCTTTCCGCAAATAAAATGAAGGTGGCAGCTTATTCATAAGAGCAATGAATTACAAAACTTATTACGATATATTTACCCATCAAATGTAAGGCTTGCTTAAAGAAATTATTATTGCCATACAGTCCTATTTCGAAGCGCACAATTTCATTCGTATACATCGTTTATGGAAGTGGATTATAATACCCGGCATTATCTATAGCCTTATGTTTCTTGTTGGTATGTATTTTTTCTGGAATTCTTCCAATGATGCTGTTACATATCTCAGTCGGCAAATTGGTTTAGAAAACTGGCTGCAAAAACAACGCAGCAATTGGCTTAGTTTCTTTTTTTTGATGGCAGGATTAATGTTGCGGGTAGTGCTTGTTTTTTTTTATTTTTCCTTATTTAAATACCTCTTTCTTATAATTGGCTCGCCTGTATTTGCCTACTTAAGTGAAAAGACAGAAAGCATATTGGAAGGAAAAGATTTTCCCTTCAATATCTCACAATTGCTTACAGATATCTGGCGTGGTGTACGCCTCGCTTTACGCAATACTTTATGGCAAACAGTATATACCTTTTCTCTCCTTCTGCTTTCTCTAATTCCTTTTTTTGGCTGGGTTACACCTGTTATAGTATTATTTGTTGAATGTTTTTATTATGGCTCTTCCATGCTTGATTATAGTTTAGAGCGGCATAAACTTTCTTATACGCAAAGTGTAACTTATATAAGCCGGCATAAAGGCCTGGCGATTGGGAATGGGCTTATGTTTTTTTTAATGCACCTTGTGCTTATCATAGGTTGGGTGCTGGCTCCTGCGTATGCAGTAATTGCAGCTACCTTAAGTTTGCATAAATTAAAAACTTCTTAATGGCAGATGCTTCTGTATACCTTATTCCCACTGTATTGCACGAAGGCGTGATCAGGCCTTTACCTGCATACCTATTGGACGCGGTAAAAAAATGCAACGTTTTTTTTGTGGAGAATGAACGCACAGCCAGGCGTTTTTTAAAATTGTTGTGGAAAGAAATGGTGATAGATGATTACGAATGGCATACAATGAAGGATGCCAATGCAATGACATTTAGTGATTTTAGAAGGTGCATTCAGCAAGGAAAAACAATTGGTATTATTAGCGAAGCAGGTTGCCCTGGCGTAGCAGACCCGGGGCAACAATTTGTAAACATAGCACAACAATTAAATGTTGCAGTTAAGCCTTTGGTTGGGCCAAGTTCTATTTTATTGGCGCTTATGGCAAGCGGCATGAACGGACAACAATTCCAGTTCTTTGGCTATTTGCCAATTGACAGCACATTAAAAGTGCAGGCTATTAAAGGCCTGGAGACGGAATCAAAAAACAATAATTGTACACAAATTTTTATTGAAACACCTTATCGCAATAACCAATTGGCAGAAGTAATGATAAGGACATGCAAACCAACCACACTATTATGTATTGCTGCTGAATTAACCTCCGATCAGGAATTTATCAAAACAAAAACAATTGCAGATTGGAAAAACTCCCTGCCGGATTTGCATAAAAGAACAGCTATCTTCTTAATGCTTGCACAATAAACCTACTCGTTTATTTTTCTACCTGAACACTATCTACAATGTATCGTGTATCGCCTCTAAATGATAATGTTCCGTTCTTTTCTTTGTAATGAACAGTAATGTACTTTCCCTGCATATTCATCAATTGGTTGGCAACATTTTTATCGTTAACAGAAAAAAGAAATTTTTCTGAAGCAAGCGGCACATTGGCATTGCTTCGTACACTGCTTAAAATCATTTCACCTTCATTGGTTTTAAACAAGTTTCCTTTACGTGAAAACTTCTGTAACAGCCCATACCTGTTACCACTGCTATAAGTAAAAAAGTATTTCCAATAACAATAAATACCAATACCAAGCAAAAGGACTAGAAATAATATGCCTAGATACTTGCCTGCTTTTGAACGTCTTCGGGGCAATGACCTATCGGTTACAAATTGATCCATATATAATACTTAAGAAATTTAAAATTAAATAATAAAACCCACCAAGTTAGTTTCAAGATTTTTAAAACAACAAGATTTTAGAGAGGTCAGGGCAAACGCATCTTATTTTCCTGCGTGAATAATTAGTTTTGTTCTGCCGTTAAGCACAATGTAGGTAGAAATACATGTATGTGGAGCACAAGCGTTCTAGTTATTGCCGAAGTAAGGAAATAGAATTCCGGTCGAGTAGGCAAGGGCATTTTAGCCCGAGCCTCTGACAGAACCTTAATCGTCAGCAAACCAGTGATAGCAATAATAAAGAAAAAAGCAAAAAAGGCAATGGCAATTTTACAGTGTATCCACATAAAGACCCGAAGCCATTTGCCTGTTGTTTGACATTTGACATACTAATATTAAATCATTGCCCGGGGTAGCAAGAAACTTTTTTAAAATAAAGGAGAAGCAACAATTTAACCGTGTAAAAACAAGCTGTCAAAGCCTTTTGAAAGAGCCTGTTTATTTTTACAGCGTTGCTCTTACTGCCATAATGAAATTCGATCCGGCAGCTACAATCCCTGATGAATAAGGACGGTAACGCTGGTTAGTTATGTTTTCCAAACCTGTTGTCAGCAACAGGTTTTTAGTAAGCTGGTAAGATGCCTTCAGATTAATTGTATACCACCGTGGTGTATAGGGTTTGCCACTATCATCCTTAGCATAGATGTCTGTTTTAGCCTGTTCAGATGGAGCGAGGTCTTTATTTTTAATCTGGCTGTTATAGAAAGAAGACCCTTCTACAAAAAGCTTGTTGATGCGATATCGCAAATGTGTACTGCCATAAAATGGCGGAGCATGCCGAAGGGGAACCTGCTCATTTTTTACATCGTCTGTTTCTTTACCATCTATCCAATTGGCATGACTAAGCAAAGACAATTTTGTTGTAAAGAAAGTTTCCGTACTGACTTGTAAACCCCATACAGTAGCCTTCGCTATGTTTTGCAATGCCTCAACACGGCTTTTTGCTCCTCCAAAAAAAATACTATCCTGTCCGTTAAAAGTAAAAGGGCGGCGTACAATGGCATCATTCAAAATGGTATGAAAACCATTCACCTCCAGCCGAAACTTACCGGCAATGTTTTTCACCAATCCAATCTCGCAATTCCAGGCAAGCTCGGGTTTCAGATCAGGATTGGGCACTGTTACATTGCGCGGCACACTTTCAAACAGTTTACCAATATCATCAACATTGGGCATGCGATAGCCTGTTGAAATATTTCCATTTAGTTGCCATGTTTCATCCGGACGAAATACAAAGCCTGCATTTCCGGTAAGTGCACCGTCTTTGATTGCAGCATTCCTGTAAGGGAATTTAATAAAGGTTGTGTCGAAAGTTGCATGCAGTGTATTATAGCTATACCGTAAGCCGGTGGTGAGGGTTAGCCTTGGATGCACATTTATTTTATAGCTGCCGTAAATACCTGACGTACTCCAGGTACTACCGTCAGGGTAACGGCTTATCATAGGTGTAACCACATTGTTACTAATGTTTGTCCGCTCTCCTGTAGACCCTACTTTATTATGTACATATTCTGCACCGTAAAATAATCTTCCTTTACCAACATCTTTCAGTGCGTCCCAATTAATGCTTACTGCATCTACTTTTTCCACCTGGCGGTTGTGAAGGTTAGTGGCACGGGTACGGTCAATCCGGCTTTCTTCATAATTCTGGTATCCGACCGTAAATCTCCCTTCATCGAACAAGGCATTCTTTTTTGAATGGTTTAATTGCAGATTGTGCATACGCCAAAGCATAGGACCATAATACCATTCAGCAAAGCGTAATTTTCCCTGGCGGTATTGTATCAACCGGTCGTAGCGGGGGGCATCACCGGTGTTGGCATAGGTAAAGCTGTATTGCATATCAAAATGCTCCGTGGGTTTAAACCGTACCTTTTGTAAAAAATTCAACTGATTATAACCACTAAAGCGTTGTATGCGTGGGTCACTGTTTTTTACAATGCTGTCAACACCATTTATTCTTTCCACATATTCCGGGCGGAGATAACTATCCTGTGCGCCATATTTTCCCATTTTTAAATCATCAAATTTGCTGTAGGTAAGGGACGACAGCAGTGCCCATTTTTTCCAACCGAGATTTATATCAACGTGTGCTGTGTTTTCTTTATTTGCTGTCGAATAACGTGCAATAGCACTTCCCTTCACAAGCATTTTGTCATTATCTGAAAAGCGGGGTTGCAGCGTACGAAAATCCATTACTCCACCTATGGCATCGCTGCCATAAACTAAGGAACCGGGTCCGAAAAGCACTTCTGCATTTTCAATGCTTAATGGATCAATGCTAATAACATTTTGAAGGTTGCCGCTTCGATAGATAGCATTATTCATACGAATTCCATCCACAACCAGTAACACCCTGTTGGTAGCAAACCCCCTTATCATGGGACTGCCCCCGCCCAACTGGCTTTTCTGTACATATACAGTACCCGACTGTGCCAACATATCGGCGGTTGTTTGAGGATTGTTATGCAGAATTTGCACCTTTGTGACTTTTGTAATTTTATTAGGAACCTCGTTTAAATTTTGCTCCCATTTATTTGCCGAAACCATTACGGCTTCAAGAACGCTCTCTTGTTTTAAGGTATCTTTTTGTGCATACAATACTACAGTCATACCAATAAGGCATAACAGAGCAAGTAAACATTTTTTGCTCACAATAAAATTTTAAGAATCAATAAAATATATAGCTTCAGAATTGACATAGCTGCGTCAGGGTGACTGCTTCTTTTAATAAACGGATTAAAGACGAAGCTTTGAACGAAATACATATTATAGAATGATGTTGAAGAAAAGCAGGATCAGGAATAAATGTAAACTAAATTGTGCCGCCGAATTTCCTCCACCAAATTGAAAGGTAGTAAAGCAATACTCACCCATGTAAAAGCATCATTTAAAAGACTGATGTTTTGAGAAAGATAAAGTCGTAAAAATATTTTATCCCGTAATGCACTGAAGGGATTTCTGTTGCTCATCAAACCTTGATTTCAATGTAAAAATAATTTACCTACTTGCTAAGGTCAATGTTATTTTGCAGTCATTCTATGCAACCTGATAAGGATAATTGATAGTCTAAATTTTGACTTTTAGTAGTTTAATTGAATTAATAAAAACCAAGGTATCTGGAAGCAAGTGAATAGCTGCTGCTTCAACTGGTCCGAGAATCTTAAGTAATACCAGTGTAATTCCAATTACGTGCACAACTCCTACACCAACAATAATATTTTCTTTAATGGTACGGAATGACCTTTTTGCTATGGCTCTTGCTCTTGCAATCTTTTCTAATTTATCCTGCATCAATACAATGTCTGCTGCTTCCATAGCTGCTTCGGTGCCCATAGCACCCATTGCAATTCCAATGTTTGCCTGCACCAATGCAGGGGCATCATTAATACCATCACCAACCATCGCCACTTTTTCGCCTTTGCCTTGAAGCTCTTTTACAATTTTTATTTTATCCTCTGGCAATAAGTTCGCTCTAAAGTCTGTAATGCCAACCTGATCTGAAACATGTTTGGCTGTTTCAGGATTATCGCCAGTAAGCATAACAATATTTTTCACACCGCTTTTTCTAAGTTCTTCAATCATTTCTTTTGCACCTTCACGTATGGCATCCGATATATAAAAAATGCCCGCTAATTTATTATCAACTGAAAGGTAGATAGCTGTATCAGTAAGGTTTTCTGAAGATGGAGACATGGCTACTTTATTTTCTTCCATGTATAACTTATTACCAAATAAAACTTGTTTGCCTTCCACTTTTGCTGAAACCCCACGGCCTTTTATTACTTCAAAATTTTCAGGTTCACCATAGGTAACCTTTAATTTATCGGCATAGCTTAAAATTGATTTTGCTAATGGATGGCTTGAACGCCTGTCCACAGCAGCAGCGATTTGCACCAACCTGTTTTCATCAAAACTTTTGTCAATTATTTCAACACGGATTACAGCCGGAGTTCCCGCAGTTAACGTTCCTGTTTTGTCAAAAACAATAGTAGTAACCTTAGCGAGTTCTTCTAAAAATTTACCGCCCTTTACAAGAATGCCTTCCCTTGCAGCACGGGCAATAGCTGCAATGGTAACAAGAGGAGTTGCCAATCCTAATTCTGCCGGAGAAGTAAAAATGAGTAAAGCAATAACAAGCTTTACATCACGGGTATAAAAATAAACCGCACCTACGAAAACGAATACAACCGGTATGAGCCACGAAGCTACTTTATCTGTAAGCTTTTCAATAGGAGCCTGTTCGGCCTCTGCTTCTTCCACTAATGTTATAATTCGTGAAAAAACCGTGTCCTTTCCCGCCTTCGTCATTTCAATATCAAGTGCGCCTAATTCAACAATGGTTCCTGCAAACGCATCGCTGCCAACAGCCTTTTCCTGCGGAACACTTTCTCCGGTTATGGGGGCTTGATTGACAGAACCTGCACCACCTGTTACTTTTCCATCCACCGGTATTTTCTCTCCGGCTTTTACCAAAATAATATCGCCAATTTTTAAATCATCTATTTGTACCGTTTCTTCTTTACCATCTTTTTTTACTATGGCTGTTTTTGGTACAGACCCGATCAATTCTTTTATAGATGCTCTTGCACGTTCGCCGCTTGCACTGGCAATGTATTCGGCAATAAGAATAATCATTAACACCAATGCACCAGCGAGGTATTGTTTACCAAGAACAGAAATGATTACGGCAATAGTGATGAAAATTTCTGTGCCAATCTTCCGTTCTTTTATTAAATCGGTTGCAGCAACTTTTACTAAGGAGTAGAGACCAAATGCCATGGCAGCAAGAAGTACAGGCAATGGATTAACCTCTAAATAAAATAAAAGGCTTGCTATTCCAACAGATAAGATGCGTACAATTTCCCAAAGGAACTGACGTGAAAAAAAGGTTTGTGAAATGGTCATGATAAATTGACTTAATGATAAACAGGTAATACAATTTTAATATGCAGGAATTTATTCTTCTACATTCTTCATAGCTGATAGTATTGAGTAGGCTCCTTTTAAAGCGATAATCGCGGACGACACATTAAAACTGTCAGGAAAAGTTACTCCTATATATCCTCCTTCCTCAGCTCCTTTGACTACAGGAATCATTTTAAAAACAACACCTCCTTGTGCTGTATCCTTTTGAACAAAAACATAATTTTTACCATCAGATTCTACCACGGCTTCCACAGGTAATGCATTCACATTATCTGTACGGGTTTCAATGAGCGCTTTTACATACGTGCCAGGCAATAATGCAAGATCGGTTGTTGAACCGAGGTGAGAATGAACAGGTATAGTACCATCTTCACTTTTTGCCTTGCCAATTAGATAAACCGTTGCCTGCCTGTTATATTCCGTTTCATTGGAAAGCGCAAAACGGATAGGAAGACCAACACGGATATTCCGGACATCTTTTTCAAACACATTCAACGCAAGGTGCATGTCGCTTTTGTTTGAAAGCTCGAACAACACATCGCTTGGTGTTACATACTTGCCCCGGTTAACATTACTTGCCGTAACAAAACCACTGATGGGTGCATACAAATTACTGGTGCGGGAAATGCGGCCTGCACTTACGGAGTTTTTACTAATGCCGATAAGTGCCAGTTTCTGTTCAAGCCCGCTGATTTTTGCCCGCATCATGTTATAATCAGATGAAACCTGCTGCAATGTTTTTGCTGCGTTTATTTCTTCCTTTCGCAATTCCTGTTGCCTGGCTAATTCCTGTGTTAAAAACTGCATCCGGCTTTTACTTTCAAGATATTCCTGCTGAATGTCTATGAACTCAGGGTTTTCAATAACAGCTAAAATCTGTCCTTTACGTACAACCTGACCCTCTAAAAAACCTGCACTTTTTAAATAACCACCAAGTGGTGCAGAAATGGAGACAGCGTTTTGAGGAGGCACATCAATTACACCATTTACTTTAATTACACTACTAAGATTTCTCTGTTCAACTTTACCTGTTTTTATGTCAGCTACTTTATATTGTTCAGTGGTTATCACAATTTCATCCTGTACAGTTACCGAATCTTTTGTTGTAGTGTCTGTTTCAACTTTGCTCTCTTCTTTTTTATTACCACAGCTTGCAGCAAAAACAGTGATTAAAATGGCTGCGCTTATTTTTAAATTGAATTTCATTGTGTATGAGTTTTGAGATGGTAGCTTAATTACCCAATATGTTTTCTATTGATAAAATGGTTTGATTTAATTGGTTGAGGGATTCTACAAAATCGGTTTTAATTTTAAGGGCAAGAGCAAGGATTTGCTGGAATTGTATATAAGGAATCTCGCCACTTCTGAAAGCCCTCTCCGCATTCCTGATAATCAGATCAGCCTGCGGCAAAGCGCTCCCTTCATAGTAGTTAACCGAGCTTTTATATTTTTGATACTGAAAGACCAATGCCTGCATCCGGCTTTGCAAATCCACTTGTTGGTATTGGTAATTGGTGGCAGCAATCTGTTCATTTATTTTAGTAGCATTTATTCTTGCTTTAAAATCGGAAGGGAAAATCGGTATGGCAATACCCACATGAAACCCATGAAAACGGTCCGTGGCTGAGAACTTCCTATCAGTACCGTTTACGTTCATGATGCCCCGGAGAGATTGGTTGAAATAGCCCACTAAAAAATCCGGCAACCGCTTTGCCTGTTGCACATCTGTTTCCCGTTTACTCACTTCAATTTGCTGCTGAAAAAAGCGCAGGTAAGGGGATCTTGTTAAGGTCACGCTGTCTATAAAAAGATTGACCTCCTTTTTTAGAGAAGCTGTATCAGGCACGGAAACGGGTTCCGCAATTTGAAGCAGGGTTTGCAATTGCTGGCGGCTAATACTAATATCCGCATCTGTTTGAACGATGTTGTTTTTTATTTCAAGCGACTGCGTTTCGGAAGTTGTTTTTTCGAGCAGTGTACTTTCGCCTGTTTTATAACGGAGCGTACTTGCTTTTACAAGATTATTGTATAAAGTATCCTGAGTAATTAATAAGGCACGACGCAGGTTTAAGTACACCAGTCTATAATAAACTTCTTTTACATTTCGCCTTAATTCAGCCTGGCGTACCGATAAGTTTTGTTTACTCCCTTCAATTCTCGCATCAGCTAACCGTGCCTGATTTTTGTAAACCGTGGGAAACTCTATGCGTTGCGTAATGCTGATGTTGTTATCCCAGTTGATACTATTAATCTGTCCCTGGTTAATTGATATGATGGTTTTATCAAGGTTTCTTGCTCCTCTTCTCAAAGCGGTTTGCAAATCAACTTCATAACCTGAAGAGCGTACATTGAGGTTGTTTTTAAATGCTATTTCCAGCCCTTCTGTCAAGGTAATTGGCCGGTAGTTTATAATTCCTGGGTTAGTAATCTGGGCTACTGAAGCTAATGGTAAAAAACTTCCTCCAACCAAAAAGAAGAGTACTATTGCCGTAGTTGTTATTGGCTTCATGATTCTACCTTTTTTTCTTTTTTCAAATAAAATATACAGTACAGGCAATACCACAAGCGTAAGGAAAGTGGCTGAAATTAATCCGCCAATAACCACTGTTGCTAACGGACGCTGCACTTCTGCGCCTGATGAATTGGACAATGCCATTGGCAAAAATCCTAAGGAGGCAACTGCTGCTGTCATTAATACAGGTCTTAATCTCACCCTCGTGCCTGTTAATACACGTTCAGTAATATCGGTAATGTCCTCTTTTTTCAACCGGTTGAACTCGGCAATTAATACGATTCCGTTTAATACGGCTACACCAAATAAGGCGATAAAGCCCACGCCTGCTGAAATGCTGAATGGCATACCTCGTATTAACAATGCGAATATTCCACCAATGGCTGAAAGCGGAATTGCCGAGAAAATTAACAGGCTTTGCTTCATAGAATTGAATGTGAAATATAAAAGCAGCAGAATGAGAAGGAGTGATACAGGAACGGCAATAGACAACCGCTTATTAGCAGCTTTTAGATTTTCAAACTGTCCGCCGTAAGTCACAAAGTAACCTGGAGGAAACTTTATTTTACTAGCAATTATTTGCTCAATATCTGATACTATACTTTCCACATCCCTGTTGCGTACATTAAAGCCAATGGTGATTCTCCGCTTTGTATTATCCCGCTGAATTTGATTGGGTCCGCTTTTGAATTCTACCGTTGCCACTTCGTTTAAAGGAACCTGTTCACCACGGGGTGTACTGAAATATAAATTGCTTACGTCCTGCACACCTTGCCGGCTTTGTGCATCCAACCTCACCACCAAATCAAAACGTTTCTCGCCTTCATACACTGTTCCTGCTGTTTCCCCGGCAAAAGCTGTTTTAATAACCTGGTTTATGTCTTCGATATTTATTCCGTACTGTGCAATTTTATCGCGGTTATATTGTATCTGAATTTGTGGCAACCCCGTTATTTCTTCTACGTATAAATCTTCTACACCATCCACGCCTTTAATCTGGCTGCTTACTTTGGATGCCTGTTCTGTCAGCACATCTAAATCATCACCATAGATTTTTAAAACCACATCCTGTTTCGCACCCGTAATCAGTTCATTAAACCGCATTTGAATAGGTTGCTGAAAACCAAATGTGACACCTGGTATCACCGAAAGTTTTTCCCCCATCTTTTCTGCAAGCTCCTCTCTTGTACTTGCCAGCTTCCATTCTTTTTTATTTTTAAGGATGATCATCATATCGCCAGCTTCTATCGGCATAGGGTCCGTAGGTATTTCTCCCGACCCAATTTTATTTACTACCTGCAATACTTCATCAGGAAACTCTTTTAAAATTATTTTCTGAGCCTTGGTAGATGCTTCAATAATCTCACTAATTGAACTTCCAAGCAGCACCCTTGTTTCCACGGCAAAGTCACCTTCATCCAATTGTGGTATAAACTCTCCCCCCATACGGGTAAAAGCCAAAATGCTTACCACAAAAAGGAAAAGGGCAAGACCTAATACCAGGAATTTTTTTCGGATAGCATTTGTAATCAGCGGTGTGTAAAGCCTTTGGAAAAAGTCCATCATTTTATCGGAAAAATTTCTTTTATGTTGGATTCTTTTGCTCAAAAACAAAGCGGACATCATGGGTACATAGGTGAGCGATAAAAGAAATGCGCCCATGATAGCAAACATAACCGCCTGCGCCATTGGCTTAAACATCTTTCCTTCAATACCAACCAGCGCAAGTATAGGCAGGTACACGATAAGAATGATGATCTGTCCAAATACAGCAGAGTTCATCATTTTAGAAGCTGAACTATGTACTTCTTCATTCATTTCCTCCTGGGTAAGCAATGGGTTCGTCTTTCTTTTGTAATGTGCTATTCCATGCAGCACACTTTCAACAATAATTACAGCGCCATCTACTATCAAACCAAAGTCAATTGCCCCTAAACTCATTAAGTTACCTGACACGCCAAACAGGTTCATCATGGAGATGGCGAAAAGCATAGACAATGGAATAACAGAGGCTACCACCAGTCCTGCACGAAGATTTCCAAGGAACAGAATCAAAATAAAAATCACAATTAATGCGCCTTCAATCAAATTTGTTTCTACCGTACTGATAGCATTATCAACGAGTTTTTTGCGGTCAAGAAACGGCTCTATTTCCACACCCTCAGGCAGTGTCTTTTTTATTTGTTCTATTTTCTCTTTTACATCTTTGATCACAGCAGATGAATTTGCTCCTTTTAGCATCATCACAATTCCGGTTACTATTTCGCCTTGCCCATTTCTGGTAGCTGCTCCGTACCTAACGCTATTTCCAAATTGCACTTTTGCTACATCCCTGATAAGAATAGGCACCCCATTTTCAGTAGGCTTAACAACAATCTTTTCAATATCCTGTACACTGGTAACCAACCCTTCACTTCGGATAAAATAGGCATTTGGCTTCTTATCAATGTAGGCTCCTCCTGTGTTTTGATTGTTCTTTTGCAAGGCATGAAAAATCTCGGAGATGGTTACATTCATACTATGCAACCTGTCTGGATTTACAGCTATCTCATATTGCTTTACATAGCCTCCAAAACCACTTACTTCCGCCACGCCTGGAGTGCCTAGTAACTGTCGCTTGATGGTCCAGTCCTGTATGGTTCGCAATTCCATGGCATCATACTTATCTTCAAACCCGGGTTTGGGACGGATGACATACTGGTAAATCTCACCCAACCCTGTGGTTACAGGCGCCATTTCCGGTGTTCCTACACCTTCGGGAATTTGCTTGGCAGCATCACCTAACCGTTCGTTAATTTGTTGGCGTGCCCAATAAATGTCTACCCCTTCATTAAAAACTACAGTTACCAGCGACAGCCCAAACCTAGAGAAGGAACGGACTTCCTTAATACCCGGAATACTTGCCATTGTTTGCTCAACGGGGAAAGTGATGAGGCGCTCCACTTCCTGTGCAGCATAGGATGGTGTAACAGTTATCACCATTACCTGGTTATCTGTAATATCCGGCACTGCATCAATCGGAAGCCTTGAGGCAGAATAAATACCCCACAAAATCAGAGCAAGTGTAAAGAGACCAATAACTAATTTATTGTGTATGGAGAAGTGAATTATTTTATTAAGCATAAAAATGAATAGAGAAAGACTACAGTCTGTTAGAAAATAAAAATGGAGGTTGCTTTAAGGTATTAGGTGCAGCATGGCTTCTGCCTTCACCATCTGTGAGTATCAGTTTTTTGCATTGCCGTTACAGGCAATTACAGAAAACACGATTACAGATATGCCTCCTAAAAGAATATCTTTTTCATGAAATTTTTTTAATATCTGGAAATGTACAAATGACGGAGAAACCGGCTATGCCATGTTGGTAATTGAAGGCGGACCTCGGGAAGGGAGTTTTGATAAGTAATTTCCAGGTGGGGGATATTCTTTGTATGAGCCAAAGTGAGTTTTTGACTTTTCCCTGAACAGATTATAGTGGTAAGTAATTAAAGGAGTTAGCAGGTAAACTATAGGAAGCTCAATGCTTACATTCTGAAACTTAACAGGAACAAAGTCTTCATCCAACTGTGCAAAGGAAAATATGCTGTGTTCTTCGTCTTTGTTATCGTCATGGTCGTGAGTGTGGTTTCCTGTTTTTTTTTCTTCGTCGTGGTGGTTGTGGTGGGCAACCGTTGCAATTTCTTTATGGTGCTGGTGGGGCAAAGAGCTATGCCCATTAATTGTTGCCACAGCAAGAAACAGTATTATTTTTTGAAACCACTTTTGCACCGTGCAAAAGTAAGGAAATAAATAGACCGCCTGTTTTATTCCTTGTCAAACTGAAAAGCTGTTTACCGTGTGTTGGGAAGATTGCAGCTCTTGTGCAAGGTTGGCCTTGTGCTGTGTGTTTTGCGAGCCTGCAAACTTGCGGCTGGCTGTTAGAGACACGAATAAAGTCACTCTTTGAAGTAGCAGGGTGTGTCCAAAACGGGTTAAAACTAACGTTCCGACAGGAACGCCTCGGGCTATTTTTCATTAATAGCTACCCCACCAAAAGTTTCTAATTTGAAATAATCAAAAGCTGCTGCGGGTTTTAAAATTACCAGCATTTTTTATAATGCTCTGTATTACCCGGCCACCATATCTTCATTTTGTATTTACCTTTGCCATCCAATTAATAATATGAGGATAGGAATAGTTTGTTATCCCACCTTTGGGGGTAGCGGAGTTTTAGCAACGGAACTTGGAAAAGCCCTGGCACAGAAAGGTCATTATGTGCATTTTATTACTTATCAGCAACCTGTACGCTTAAATGGTTTTGTGCCCAATATATTTTACCACGAAGTACAGGTACCTACATACCCTCTTTTCGATTATCCGCCTTATGAAACTGCACTTGCCAGTACAATGGTAGATGTTATTAAAAATAACCACATTGAATTGTTGCATGTTCATTACGCTATACCACATGCATCTGCTGCATATATGGCAAAAAAAATTTTAGAACAAGATGGGATTAATATACCGGTTATTACCACCTTACACGGTACAGATATTACACTTGTTGGAAGAGATAAAACTTATGCGCCTGTAGTTACATTCTCTATTAACCAAAGCGATGTTATTACTGCTGTATCACACAATCTTTGCGCAGAAACCTATAAGCATTTTAAGATTGAAAAACCAATTGAAGTGATTCACAACTTTGTAGATGTGCAACGCTTTAACAGGAAGCCTATTGATGCATTTAAAAAAGTGATCGCACCAAATGGGGAAAGAGTTTTATTACATGCATCCAACTTTAGAAAAATTAAGAGAGTACAGGATGTGGTGAAAATATTTCATGAAGTAAATAAACAAATCCCAAGCAAACTCTTGTTTATTGGTGATGGGCCTGAGCGTGTTACTGCTGAAGATTTAAGCAGGTGTTTGGGCATAGCTGATGAAATTAGGTTTGTAGGTAAGCAGGAGCAAATGGAAGATATTCTGGCAATAGGTGATCTATTTCTGCTTACCTCGGAATATGAGAGCTTTGGTTTAGCGGCATTAGAAGCTATGGCGGCAGGTGTACCTGTAGTATCAACCAACGCCGGTGGTTTGAGTGAAATAAATATAGATGGTGTAACGGGTTATATGGGTGACGTAGGCGATGTGGAAACAATGAGCCGGCAAGCGATTGCTATTTTACAGGATGATGAAACATTAGAGCGTTTTAAAATTGCTGCTGCTAACCAGGCAAAAAGCTTTGATATTCACAACATTGTTCCCCTGTATGAAAAATTATATGAGCGCTTTTTACCGAAAGCTGTGTTAGCGTAACCAGGGCTGCGGGTTTACGTTTCTTGCTTCATTCATTAACAAAAAATCAATCTGGCCTCCGCTACCATCATCATCGGCACCTGCACGACCAAGAGATTGTCCGGTTCTTATTTGCATCCCTTTACTAACACTAGCTGATGTAAGGTTGCTGTACACGCTAAAGTATTTTCCATGCCGCATCATTACTACAATAGTCCCATCGTCTAAATTAGAAACAGAACTTATTTCTCCGTCAAACACTGCTTTTACAGTAGCACCTGCTGCCGGGGTAGAAATAGTTATACCAGGGTTGTCCATAGATAAGCCTCCCACCTTGCTGGTGCCATAAGGGATACTTACAAAACCATTATCTACAGGCCATGGCAGCTTTCCTCTGTTCTTTTCAAAGCTGCTGTTTAAGGCTATATCTTTTTCATTTAAATCAAGAAAGCTTTTAGGTCTTGCAGTTGCTTTCTTTGCAGTTGTTTTTGTTACCGAACCTGTACTTGCCGTATTTGATTTCTTAGCCGCTTCTTCGGCTTCTCTTCTTTTTCTGGCCTCTGCCTCTGCGGCTTTACGGGCTGCTTCAATTTCTCTGCGCACAACCGCTGCAATAGATTTTTTTAACTGGAGATCTCTTTTTTTACGGGCAGTAATTTCTTTTTGCAGGTCCTTCTCCTGTGATTTTAATTTGGCAACAACGGCATCCTTTTCTTTCTTCTGCTCCTCTAAAGCCTGCATTTGCTTTGATTGATTTTGCAGGGCAGAGTTCTTCTGCGTTTTTTTACCCAGCAATTGCTGTTTGCGGTCTTCAATTTGTTTTTGGGTTTCTACAATATTGGCAACCTGTTGCTGGCGGTAAGAGCGATAAGATTTCAGGTACCCGATTCTTTTCAAAGCGTCATTGAATGAATTAGAAGAAAAAATGAAGTTGAGATAATCATAAGTGCTTTTGTTTTTATAAGCATACACTACACTTTTAGCATACTGAGTTTTCAATGTATCTAACTGTCTTTGTAATCGGTTTACTTCTACATTGCTGGCATAAATGTCATTAGCAAGTATTCTAAGTTCTTTATTAATGTTATTGATATATTGACCCTGCACATTTACTTTACGTTCCAATAGGTTAAGCTGGCCTATAGATTGTTTTTTTTTGCCTTTCACCTGGTTGTATACAGATTGGATTTCTTTCAACTCCTGCTGTAGTGCTTGCCGCTCTCTTTCCATTTTAGCTTTATCCTGGGCAGATTGGCAAAAGCCTTGTAATGAAATAGAAAGAATGAAAATTGCAATAAATAGTTTCTTCATGCTTAACCTTTAATCTGCATCTTAACGTTATTCTCCGGTTTAAATTTTATTTCCTTTTATAATTTTTAGGCACTGAAAAAGGAAAACTCACATCATCATTAAAATCGTACTGCTTAAAATTTAAGGAAATATCAAGTTTATTTTTCTCTGCCACGGCAATTCTCCTTTTTGTTGAAAAGAGCTTATCCTTTTTATTTTCATAATCCGAATAGCTTAAATCCGCTGTACGGCTGCGTGTTACATCTACATCATCAAGCTTGCTATGCAGCAATGTATTGTTCTCTAAACTGATCGTTAATAAATTTTTAAATGACCGCCCAATACTTAAAATGCTCATTGTGCTATTATCGCTTTTATACGATACCAGATTGCTGTCTACAAAAACGGGATTGCCGGTAAAAAGGTTTTGAAGCGCATCTAAGGTTAATGGGAGCGACGTGACGTCCTGGAGGTAATCTACACTTCTTGCAGTATAAGTTTTATTAAGTTTATCAAGCAAAAAAACAGAATCTTTCGTCACTAAAACACGCATGGCCTCTATACCTAATACCGCATTTACCGAAATCCATATAGCGCTATCCTTGTACATGCGCAGAGTGCCATTTACATCATAATGCTTTGAATCGCTTCCTCTATAATCAATGTCTACTTTCGCAGTAAATGTTTTAAAGTCAACCCTGTTTTTACCTAAACTAACAAGTGCATTTCTTATCAGTTGAGCGGTATCAACCTTGCTGATGGGCGTTGCAACTGCCATTGTATCTTTTTTTGTAATTGCAGTCCCTATTTTTTTTGTGGAGCGACAAGAAGCAAAAATTATTATGACTAAAATGGGTACTAAAATTTTCATGTATTTATTTTTTTCCGGTTGAACCAAATCCGCCATCATTTCTTTCTGAATCAGCAAGCACATCAACGGCCTGCCAATCTGCTTTTTCAACTTTTTGAATTACCATTTGCGCTATCCTGTCGCCATCGTGAATTAACTGCTGCTCATTGGAAAGGTTTATCAATATAATTTTAACTTCTCCCCGGTAATCTGCATCAATAGTGCCAGGGCTGTTAAGGCATGTAATGCCTTGCTTAATAGCCAATCCGCTCCGCGGTCGTATCTGCGCCTCATACCCATTGGGCAATTCTATATATAAACCTGTAGGAATAAGGTAACGCTGCAGTGGAGCCAATTCAATTGGTTGCGGAATATATGCACGAATATCCATACCAGCGGCGCCTTCTGTAGCATACGATGGTAATGAATGATGCGATTGATTAATGATCTTAATATTGATGCCCATTTCTTCAAAGTTAATAACAGCAGTGATTGCTATATAGTTTCCAATAATACAGTAGCATAAGCTATTAGCCCTTCTTCTCTACCGACAAAGCCCATTGTTTCTGTAGTAGTTGCTTTTATAGATACAGCTTTCCCGCTAATATTTAATATAGAAGCAATTACTTCCTGCATGTTTTTTACATAAGGTTTTATTTTAGGCTCCTGAAGACAAAGGGTAGTGTCAATATTCACTACTGTGTATCCTTCATTTTTCACAAGGTCCATTGTTTGTTTTAATAAAATCTTGCTATCAATATTTTTATACGCATCATTTGTATCGGGAAAATGAAGGCCTATATCACCCAAACAAGCAGCCCCCAACAATGCATCACATATAGCATGAAGCAGCACATCAGCATCGCTATGGCCTAAGGCACCTTTTACATGAGGAACTAAAATACCGCCTAACCACAATTCTCTTCCTTCTACCAATTGATGAAAATCTACGCCTGATCCTATTCTATATGCCATAAGATTATTTGAGTGCAAATATCCATAAAACAAAAAGCGAAAGCTCTACGCCTTCGCTTTTATAAATATAGTCATGAAAACTATTTACTCAGTGCTTGCCTCGCCGGTTAAATCAAACACTATAGAAAAACGTAAAGTATTTGATAAAGGGTTTTGATTTACACCCGAACCTGTGGGAATAAGGTAAGAAAAGTTTAATCCGAAAACATTGTATTTTAAACCGGCGCCTGCAGTAAAGAAACGGCGGTTGCCCTTATTTACATTCTCATAAAAATAACCTGCACGTAAAGAGAATTGGTTATTGTAAGTGTACTCTGCACCGGTAGATATCTGAAACTCTTTAAGCTCTTCGCTAAAACCATCGGGCGCATCACCAAAAGAACTCAGCCAACTGCTTACCACACTTTTCTTTCTGTAAGCATCAAAATCTGCAGGTGTGGCTGTATTTTGATTTGGAGGTGTAGGAACCAGCAATTTATTTATATCAATGCCAAAACTTACTTTATTAGTTTCATCAATGACTTTTGTATAAGTAGTGCCTAAGCCAAGGTTAGCAGGGATGAAATCTTTTTGATCTGCATTATTAGTATACCCTATTTTAGAACCCATGTTGCTTAGAGCGGCGCCAAAAGCCCATCCTGCGCCTTCTTCAGATAAATTAGCATAATAAACGCCTACGTCAGCAGCGACAGCAGTACCGGCTTTATAAGTTGAACCACCTGAAACAGCTCCTGAAGCAAGGTTGGAATTTATATATTTTAGACCAACACCTATTCCTAATTTGTCTGACAACCTTCTGGAGTATCCTGCTTGCAGACCAACTTCACGGGGTTGCCCACTACCTTGAAGAGTACCGTTTTGATCTGTAAATTGGATATCGCCCAAACTAAAATAACGAAGAGACGCCGACACGGCCTGCAGCTCGTCAATTTTCACAAAACCTGCTACAGAGGCCAGGTACACATCGTTTACAACTTTTTTTAACCAGGGCGTGTATGTTACATTAATACCAGCGTTCAACTCGTTAAAGGGAACTTTTCCTAAATTAAAATAAGAAGAAGCCGCATCGGGAGAAGTAGCTATTGACAAGTCTCCCATACCACCTGCACGTGCATCAGGAGATATTCTTAAAAAAGGAACAGCAGTGGTTACAACATTTATTTTTTCAGGCTCCTGGGCTTTTAAGGATGATATGCCCGTACAAAGCAAAAGAATAACCCAGATGGCCTTTTTCATAGCAGTTAATTTCATAAGTATCTTTTAAAAAGTGTGTGAAAATATAAAGTTTTGGTTATAAGCAAAATGAAATTGTTGATTCAGGCGTTTAAATACATCGCATAAATTTCTCATTAAGATTTTAATAACAATTGACTTGAACGACATCCGTCCTTAAATATTGTTTGTAAACTATTTACAAAACAGAACTAAGGAAAAATTACTAGGGAAGGCATCGTATAAATGCTAATGAAACAATCAGGTTCCTGCGTAAAACGAAAGTTTTTAACTCATATTATGATGTTTTGATCAAAGGTTTTATATTCGCCAGACCTTGTTGAAAAACTATGTTCCCCATCACAATAATTGCAGTCACACTGCGTTTATGTTTTTCTGGACATGATGTTTAAGTAAGGTGTATCCAATATGTCCTTTTGAAAGACAAAAATTTTACATAATGCAAGTGAAAAATCTTTTAATCCTTTTATCCTCTGCTGCACTTTTGGCTTCCTGCAAAAGCGGTGGGCTTTTCAAGAAAAAAGCAGAAAAATCTGATGTTACCGGCTGGAACTACAATGACAAAAACATGGGTGGTTACCAGGTAGCAAAATCTAAAGACCAGGCATCAGGCCCTGGTTTGGTTTTCGTTCAGGGTGGTACTTTCACTATGGGCCAAACTGAAGAAGACGTAATGGGCGACTGGAATAATATTCCCCGCCGTGTTACTGTTCCATCTTTTTACATTGACCGTACGGAGGTAGCTAACATTCATTACCGTGAGTACATTCATTGGTTAACCAGGATATTCGATCCTGAAGCAGACGAGAATAACAAAAAGATTATCAACACTGCCTTACCTGATACGCTGGTATGGCGTAGTGAGTTAAGCTATAACGAACCCCTGGTTGAATATTATTTCCGCCATCCTGGTTTTAATGACTATCCTGTAGTAGGGGTTTCATGGAGACAAGCTTATGATTTTTGTTTGTGGAGAAGCGACCGTGTAAACGAAGGTATTATGATGGAAAAAGGATTTGTATCAAATAAAGGTATTCAGGGCCAGCAGCAGGAGAACAACTTTACTACCAAATCTTATCTATTAGGTCTTTACCAGGCTCAACCTGGAAAGCCAGGTAAAAAGAATGCTCTCAAAACTCCAATGGGTACGCCACGTAATAGCGTAACTATGGAGGATGGCATTTTACAGCCAGATTACCGTCTGCCTTTTGAAGCAGAGTGGGAATACGCGGCTTACGGGTATATTAATAACAATCCACGTCCATCAACAAAAGAAGGCAAACGCGGTGAAGAGTTAATTACCAATAAGCAGGTTTATCCATGGTCGCATAATGTAAATGGATTGCGTGATACCAAACATGGTAGCTGGCAAGGTCAGTTTATGGCAAACTTTAAAAGAGGTTCCGGAGATAACGCAGGTGTTGCTGGTGGTTTAAACGACCGTGCTATTTATACCGCTTCTGTTAAGTCATTTTATCCTAATGGATTTGGTATTTACAACATGGCGGGTAATGTGAGTGAGTGGGTTTATGATGTATTCCGTCCTTTAACCAGCCTTGATGCTGATGATGTGGCGCCTGTGCGTGGTAATAAATTTATGAAGCTTTACAAAAACGACCAGGGAGAGTCTGAAATTGATAGCACCGGCCGTGTTAAAATGCTGCAGGTTACAGATGAAGAAAGCAAAAACCGTCGCAACTACCAGCGTGGTAATGTAATAAACTTTCTTGATGGAGATACCTTATCAAACGCTTCTTATGGTTATGGACAAACAACACTGGTAAGTGATAAATCAAGAGTATATAAAGGTGGTAGCTGGAACGACCGTGCTTATTGGTTAAGCCCTGGTACACGCCGTTACCTTGAAGAAGAGCAAGCCGCCAGCACCATAGGTTTCCGTTGCGCTATGGACCGTATGGGTAGCCCGGAAGGAAATAAAAGAAAGACAGGTAATTTCTGGAAGACAAGAAAACAATCAAGATAATTTTATAAAATAGTTCTTTAAGCCCTTCACAGTGTGAAGGGCTTTTTATTTGAACCTACATTTGCCGGATGAATATCGAAGAATTATATAAAATATATTCAGAACACTCTTCTGTAAAAACAGATACAAGGAGTATAGAGGAAGGAGATATTTTTTTTGCGCTAAAAGGCCCCAATTTTAATGGAAATGCTTTTGCACAGCAGGCAATTAAGAAGGGTGCCGCCTTTGCAGTTATTGACGAAGGAATATACACCATACCTGGTAAAACATATTTAGTAGAAGATAGCTTAAATGCATTGCAGGCATTGGCGAAACACCACCGCCGGCAATTTACTATTCCGTTTATTGCAATCACTGGTAGTAATGGAAAAACAACTACTAAAGAATTGGTTCATGCCGTTCTTTCCAGCCAATACAAAACTTACACTACTGAAGGAAATCTTAATAACCATATTGGTGTTCCGCTTACCATATTAAAAATTAAAAAGGACGCCGAATTTGCCATTATAGAAATGGGGGCAAATCACCAGGGCGAAATCGCTTCTTACTGCACCATAGCCTTGCCTACTTACGGCCTTATTACAAACTGTGGAAAGGCACACTTGGAAGGCTTTGGAGGAATAGAAGGTGTAAGGAAAGGTAAAGGAGAATTGTTTCAATTTCTTCGTCTATACAATGGTGGTGCATTTGTAATGTGGGACTATGAGTATTTGAAGAAGATGAGCAAAGGCATTCAAACCATTTTTAAATATGGTACGGCTAATGCAGAACTTACAGGCAATATTAACGGGCATGATACTTTGTTGCAGGTACAATTTGATACAGGATTTAACGAGCCTATAAGTACACAGCTTGTAGGCAACTATAACCTGCCAAATGTATTGGCTGCGGTAGCTATCGGCAAGTTTTTTCATGTTCCCGATGAAAAGATAAAAGCTGCAATTGAAGACTACTCGCCTTCCAATAGCCGTTCGCAATTGATAGAGAAAGGCTCAAACAAAATTATACTTGATGCGTATAATGCTAACCCAAGCAGCATGAAACTGGCCATTGAAAACCTTTCAAAACAAAGGAGTGAAAATAAAATATTAGTCATTGGTGCCATGGCAGAGTTGGGTGTAGAAAGCCTTCAGGAACATCAATCAATTATAGAAGAAATTAATAAGCATTCCTGGAAAAATGTTTTGCTGGTAGGGGGCGATTTTTGTAAAATAGAGCATCCCTATCTTAAGCTTAATTCTTCTGAAGAGGCAAATCAATGGTTGAAGGAAAATAAAATCAGGGACTCACTTATATTGGTAAAAGGATCCCGTAGCATGAAAATGGAAAAAGTGATGGAATACCTGCAACAATAAAATGAGTAATGCAACAGCACCCCATAGATATTACCTCACCTCGGTTCTTAATTGTTACTGTCCAAGATGCAGGGAAGGAAAACTATTCAGGCATCCGACTACAATTCGTTTAAAAAGAAACATGGAGATGTATGACCGGTGTATTATTTGCGGACAGATAACAGATCTGGAAGTTGGATTTTACTATGGTACAGGATATGTGAGTTATATGATTGCTTTACTTATTAGTGCCATAAGCTTCTTTGCATGGTGGTTAATTATTGGATTTTCATTTAGTGATAGCCGGTTTACTTACTGGATCATTTTTAATTCGGTAATGCTTGTGGTAATGCAGGCATGGCTAATGCGGTTTTCAAGAAGCTTATGGTTATCCTGTTTTGTTCGCTATGATCCGGATTGGCAAAGTACAAAGCCACAAGATGGGGAACGAATGAATAAAGATCAGATGAATAATTGGTGACTGTAGTGAACTTAAATAATAAGCTGAGGCGTGGCACAACTTTAGTATCGTTCTGTTTAACCTAAAATCATTAATCATGAAGTTAATCTCAAACACACTCCGTAGGCTTTTTACCCTGATCTTAGTAGCTTTTAGCTCAGTTGCCGTTTTTGCACAAGAAAAAGGAACAGATATAAATGTTGACATTAACAAAGGCGGTGGCAGTAGTAATTGGTATGCATCGCCCTGGGTTTGGATAATTGGAGGTGCTGTATTTGTACTTTTATTGGTAGCTCTTTTGAGAGGGAGGAATGCTGATTAATTCAAAACTAAATTTTTAATTGGTTAAGGGATCAAATGAAATCATTGATCGCTTAACCAATTATTTATACCTTTTATCTCCGTGATAGTAAGGCTATTCGATAGACTGATTAGTGTCTTATGTACTTATCCTGAAAACTAAGCTTCAGCAAATTCATCATGCTTTAATATAATAGTGGCTCTATAGCCGGATTTAGCAAGTTCTATATCCGCTTCCGCTAGTTTACCTGTTAAAAAGTTTCCATTAGCTTCAAAGAAAGAGTGGTCAACTACAAGCGTGAAGTCAATTAATTCTAAGAAAGAGTTGAACTCTATTGTAATGTTACGCATTGCTGATAGTAAAATTACTTTACAATTAGTAGAATGAATAGGAAAGAGAAAGTAAAATAAATATCTAAGGTTTTACTCTCATTGCAGCTAACATGAAGTACTTAAATGAGGATGATACCAACTGCGTTTTTGTAAAGTGGTATAATTAAAACTGGAAGGAAGCGCTTTGTTTAATTTTGAACGATGTCCTCTGCAACTGCTGATAAATATCTACTAGAAACATACATGTCCTATTTATACATGCACATGGATACAAACCATATAAAATCTACTTACATCATAAAACTGCAAGTAGCAACCGCTAACTACCCAGCCAGTGTTAACTGCAATTTAAATAATACTTTAATTTGGATTCATCTCAAACAGTTACATCTAAGTTTATGAAGAAAAATCTGTTATTAATTCTCTTATTTGGCTGCTTATCCGTAACAGCACAAATGCCTCCCCTGCAATCTGCAAAAGTTGCCCCATACATGGGGCGGCCAACCATCTTTATAAATGATAAGCCTGTTAGCCCCGATATATATGCCTTGACACATGCTTATGGCGGACGCTGGTCCTGGGAAGAAGTTGCCCAGCGCAACATCAGTAATTTCTGTGGTGCAGGTATAAAAATTTTTCAGGTGGATTTATACTTTGAGGATATATGGTACAAAGGAAAAGATTCGCTTGATATAGCAAAAGTGCAAAAACAGGTAAGGGGCGTACTTGAAGTTTGCCCCAGTGCAAGCGTAATAATTAGAGTACATACCAATGCGCCTTATTGGTGGAATGAACAGAACAGGGAAGAGTGCACTGAGTACGCTGATGGTCCGATTGAAACCCGCCAGTATGGCCCACCTTTTAACAATGAGGATGGGGATGTCCAGCGGGCTCTTCGTGCAAGCCTTGCTTCCATGAAATGGAGAAAGGAATCAGGTGAAAAACTTGTAGAATTATGCAGGCGCTTATCAAAAACACCTGAAGGAAATGCGGTGGCAGGCATGCATGTAAGCGGTGGCATTTATGGCGAATGGCACTATTGGGGATTCATTGACCATGACCCTGATACAGGACCTGCAATGACCAAATATTTTAAAGAATGGTTGAAAAAGAAATACAAGACTGATGCTGCTTTGCAAAAAGCTTGGGCCAATAACCAGTTTACTTTAAGTAATGCCACCGTTCCTTCTACTGCTGAACGAAATGTTGCATCCGATGGCATTTTTAAAGACCCGGCAAAAGACAAAAGGATAATAGATTATTTTACATGCCAGCAGGAGGTAGTAGCTGATGACATTGAGTACTTCTGCAAACTCACAAAAGAATCGTGGCCGAGGCCATTAATAGTAGGTGTATTTTATGGTTATTTCTATATGACCTTTTGCCGGCAGGCATCAGGGGGGCATTTGTTTGTAGAACGAATAATGAACAGCCCTTATATAGATTATTTGAGCGCTCCTCAAAGTTATTATGGTGCATCAAGAAACTTAGGAGGTTCAGGAAACTCAAGAGGGGTGATAGAATCTGCATTGCTGCATGGAAAACTATGGTTGGATGAAGTTGATAACGGCGGGTTACAGAAAGGTGCTGTCTTTGATGACATTAGAGTCTCTACTAAACCGGATTCCAATTATGTTCCGATGATTCGCCGTAGCGCCCTATATCCCCTCATGCGTGGTATTGGGCTTTGGTACTACGATTTTGGCATTCAGAAAGGTTTTGGTTGGTGGGATCGTCCTTTGTACATGAAGAATATTAAAGAGGAGAAAGCTTTTTTTGACACTAGAGTCAACGTACCATACACATCAGAAGCGGATGCATTATTCGTATGGGATATGGAAAGCTATTATTATGTAAAGAATACCCGCACTCCGCTTTGTTATGATGAAATTGACAAGGCACTTGAAGAAATTCTTCATGCAGGGGTTGTAGGAGACCACATATATTTATTTGATCTTGATAAAGTAAACCTGAAACAATACAAGGCGGTTGTTTTTCTTAATGTTCATAAAATGACATCCAAAGACCGGGAGTTTATTAAAAACAAAGTATGCCGTGATGGACGTACTGTTGTTTGGAATTATATGCCAGGCTATACAGATGGTGCGGTATTGAACATGAGGTTTGTTCAGGAGTTGGTTAACATGGATATTAAAACTATACGATCACCAGCAAAGCCTTCGGTTACTTTAAAAAAGCCTTCATATACTTTTAATTTTGAAGGGCCTGTTACCCCAATGGCCATGATAACAGATAAAAAAATAGAACCTTTAGGTTATCTAACCGGTACAGATACTGTTGTTGTGGCAAGAAAAACATTATCGGGATACAAATCCGTTTATTCGGTGCTTCCTTTACATGGAAGTGATGTTTACAGGAATGTTTTAAAAGCGGCAGGTTGTCATGTATATAATGAAGAAACAGATTTTACTTATGCAAACAGCGGGCTGTTGTTGATACACACCGTAGGTGGCGGTACCCGTAATATTTACCTTAAAAACGGTAAGCGTATCAGCCTTAACCTTCCTCCAAAATCATCAACGCTCTATAATAGCGAAACTGGTGAGCGGATTTTATAATGAAATGATGTGTAACATGTTGCATTATGCCCATCATATAATTCTTGAGTGATACCAATATCAATTTGTCTGGTTAAGGGGAAATCATCACAACAATAGAAGTATATTTAGCCGTTTGCCTTGAGAACTAGAAAGACTATTTGGGAGGTAATATATTTATTATTTTCGTGTATAGGCATTATACGTTTATACAGCAATCTTGGTTGATGCATCTATTATATTGCTCTATGGCGGGGATGAGGAAAGAGCGACACAAACAAACAAAGTGATCATGATTTAAGCGGGTTTGTGACTTAAAATTTCTTTTGGAACATCAAAAGAAAGAGTAGGAGAAATAGTTCTTTCTACGAACAATACAGTTATGAATTCAGTACAGTACCCTGCCTTAAGAAGTTTGCTTTAAAGTTTTTTTCCTAAGCGCACCTACGCTATAGAAAGTGGATTAGAGGCGCTAAACAATTTGCAAGCGTATCATAATATTAGCTTTTCCCACGGAACAACGAGTGAACAACTGTAAAAATCTGATCAAACTCTTCCATTTTTTAGCTTACTTCTTTATTTAAATTGCTATTGCCAATTCTATCAAAATAAATATTTTGGATTTTATAATAGTCCTTTTCTTCTTCATGTGTTTTTAAAATATTGACACCAGAACAATAAAATGTTGCTTGCTCAACAGCAAAAAATATAGTTATTTTTTTTATCTCTTTGGAATATTTTTCCAAAAATACTTTCGCTTAATAAACTCCAAAAACATTTGATCCGCCTTCCATTTTAAATTCAATAAATGATTGAGCCGAGTCTATATGTAAAGCAATTGAATCAATAATTTGCATATGATCTCTTATACTCTTCTCTGTGTGTTGCGAAATTGAAGCTAAAAAATTAAAGAGTAAAAGAATACAAAATACAAACTTCATAACGCTTTATAAATAGAATGAACCAGGGCTTTAAATATATTACAGATTAAACACCATATAAGATACAACAAATTAATAAATCAAATCATTTAGGTTGAACTAACAAGCTAAGCCTTGGTGCATGCCCCCCACTTTGAGTTACAGCCATTATTAGTTAAACATGTACTTCTAGTGTTATGACAACAGTAAAATGCTCCACCGCCACAAGAACATCTTTCTGGATAATCCCCTGGTCCTCCACAAAGAACTACTCCACTCCCGTCATAACCACCGATAATCTTTTTCTGTTCTAATTTACCTAAAATTGTTCCCAAGCTTTTTAATTTTTTCATAAAAAAACTTAATGATGATTAATAAACATTAACATTATTACAAAGCAATGCTTTAGGCCAAGATAATTATTATTGCTAATGGGAGATGGTTATAAATTATAACGCTGTCATACAAGTGCGAATTCCAATGGGGAGTGGATTCCTCCATGAAATGGCAAGCTAGGTGCTATGAATTACTTAAGAAGCAGGGATCGCCAAACTTACGTACACATTTTTCTTATACAGTGTCTTCAAAGCTTGCCATCAGGGGCTTGGAAGACATGATCTGTTAGGATGGAAAAGGAAAATTTTCGGAAGAAGAATCCTGATTTTGCAGAGAATCAGTGTAATTTATCTGAAGCGACAGTATTCTAAACAAGCGCTCTTTCACCCAATATCTTTCCGATTTTTAGGTGTATTTAGAATCCTAGTAAAGAATTTGTTCTTCTTAAGATTTTCTATTTATGTAAAATGTGGCCTCGCCAGGAATCGAACCTGGATCCAGGGCTTCGGAGGCCCTTATACTATCCATTGTACTACGAGGCCAGGTCAATTAGCTGATTAGTAAATTGGTTAATTAGCTGTTGAAAGAACCATAAGATCGTTCCTCATCAGCTAATCAGTTAATCATTTCATCAATCCTTGTGCATTTAATGCAAAGATCTTTACCGCGATGGCGAGCAAAACTACACCAAAAAATTTTCGGACTGCTATTAAACCTGCTGGCCCCAAAATGCGCTTTATCAAATCAAGCGATTGTAAAACAATATAAACAAAAATGAGGTTAATTATAATGGCCAGCAAAACAGTGGATTGCTCGTATAATGCCTTCAGCGAAATGATGGTGGTTAATGTACCAGACCCCGCTATTAAAGGAAATGCAATCGGAACAACAGTGGCTGCCCTCATTTCGTTTTCGCCTTTGAAGAACTCCATACCCAATACCATTTCTAAACCAAGAATAAATATAACTATAGAGCCACCCACGGCAAAAGAGCCTACATCAAGCCCTAATAAATTAAGGAACGGTTCTCCAATAAATAAAAACAGTATCATTAAGGCTCCGGAAATTAAAGTAGCCCTGGCTTCGCGAATGCCACCCAGCTTGCTTTTTAAGGAGATCAGCACCGGGATAGAACCCAAAATATCTATTACAGCAAATAAGGTAAAAGTTACTGTAAATAACTCTTTAAAATTTATGCTCATGCTACGTTTCGGCAAAAATACAGGTTAATAGGCAGCCTTAGTAATAGCTGGGCCGGTGTTGTTCTTTCTCTACCGGGGGATTATGCAAAACGGTATGGGCAAAACTCTCATTTTCTTTTTTGATCCTTATCACACAGCCATAAAAAAGCTTGAACACATTAAAGGATTGCTTTAGCTCTACTTTATTGATATGGGATAAAATACTGCGCAATACACCGCCATGCGAAACAATAGCAATGCTGGAATGATGTGATGGCAATGCATCAAAAAAAGAGGTGGTTCGAAGGAACAGATGCGTATAACTTTCACCACCCGGGATAGTGACATTTACAAAATCAGACATCCAGGTTTTTAGTAATTGCTGGTCTATACTATCCCACAATTTTAATTCCCATTCCCCGCAATTGATTTCTTTCAACCGGTCATCAAATTGAATATCATACGTTGGAAATAAATGTTCTGCCAATTGCCGGCATCTTTTTAAGGGGCTGCTGTATACAGCCTCTATATTAGGGGGTAGATGTTGTTGAATGCAATGTGCTTCGTCTTGAAAAGATTTCACCACATCAAGGTCTGCCTGCCCATAGCAGGTGCCTTTTTCGATAGCGGGTTTTGTATGCCTGATCAGGTATATCTCCATAATAGCAATAATGTCAAATAACAAACCAATTCTGTTATTTGTTGAATGGCGCCGAGGCAGTCGCCGGTATAGCCACCAATCCATTTTTTAAAATAGCGGCTCATTAAAATAGCAGCCAGCAGCGTCGGAATTACTATAATTAGGGCAACTATGTGCAGAAATGAAAAAGGAATAATGGTAAAGAGTATAGCCGTAAACATTTCCGTTAGCGAAAGCTTATGCGAAGCCAATGGTTTTGATTTTGTTTTATCTTCTGCAAATACATAGGTGGATGTTTGAATGATTATCACAGACATTAAACGGCTCAGTGCATGTGCTATAACAATCACTCCAATAAAGGTTAGGTAAGGACTTGAATCCATCTTTAAAATATTAGTAGCCAATTCCTTTAATAATAAAAACTTTGTGGCCAGGATTAAAAGTAGGCCCGCAACGCCGAAGGTGCCAAGGCGGCTATCTTTCATGATATCTAAAATCTTCTGTTTGGTCCAACCGCCACCAAAGGCATCGCATACGTCGGCAAAGCCATCTTCATGAAAAGCGCCGGTGGCAAGGATGCCTGCAATTATTGACGCCAATATGGACAAGTCGATTGACAATACCTGGTTGCATAGTATGAGGGTTAGTGCAGAAATGCCGCCGACTATCCATCCCATAAGGGGAAAATATTTAGCTGCTTTTTCTAAATATTCTGCCGAATGGTCCGTAAACTTTGGCACCGGCAAGCGTGTAAGAAACATTAGGGCAGTAAAAAATATACGTATCTCTTTTTTCATTTTAAATTATATAACTACATATATGCAAAATGGTACGACTAAGATTTATGCTTCTGACTGTTTTGTACTTACACCAGCCTCTTCAAAAGATGCCATCTCGTTTAAAAAGGCAACCGACGATTTAATCAACGGAATGGCTAATGCTGCACCAGTGCCTTCTCCTAACCGCAGGCCTAAATTTAAAAATGGCCTGGCACCTAAAAAGTCTAGCATTTTTTGATGGCCTTGCTCACCAGAGCAATGGGCAAATACACAGTTGTTTACTATAGAGTGGTTCATTGTATGAGCAATAAGCAACGAAGCTGTGGCAATGAATCCATCTACTACAATAACCATATTTTGTTTGGCAGCTTGCAGGTAAGCTCCGGTAATCATCGCTATTTCAAAACCACCCACAGCAGATAATAATTTAAGTGGCTCTAAAGTCAATCGATAAAGCCCAAGTTTTACATGAACGTCTTGCAGTGTATTTATTTTTAAATTTAGTTGTTCATCATTAATTCCTGTCCCTCTTCCTACGCATTCTTCAAGAGGCATGTTTAGAATGGCGCTCATTATAAGTGCGGCGGATGAAGTATTGCTAATGCCCATTTCGCCAAACCCAATTGTATTGCAACCCGACGCTGCAGTCGTGTCCACTATACTTCTGCCTATATTAATTGCCTGATTTACTTCTTCTTCTGTCATGGCCATCTCCAGCAAGTAGTTCCTGGTGCCATGCCTCATTTTAGCTTCGATAAAATCATTGCACTTTGTTCCTTGCGGCCAGTCATAATTCACGCCTGCATCTACCACTTTTAAAACAATATTGTTCTGACGGCAAAACACATTGATCGCCGCCCCGCCGTTTAAATAGTTCAATACCATTTGTGCCGTTACGGCTTGCGGGTATGGATTGACCAATCCGGTTTCAGCAATACCATGATCTGCTGCAAAAACAATAATATGCGGATTGATTATTTGAGGAGAAACACTTTGCTGAATTAATCCAATTTGTAAAGCAATTTCTTCCAGCATTCCAAGCGAGCCCAAAGGTTTTGTTTTGGCATTAATCTTCTTTTCTAATTCTTGTTTTATATCCATTCGTATTGTAGTATCAAGCATAACTAGCCTCTATTTTTTCTGCACCGGTAATAAATCGCAAAACCAAAAACCCATGGAAGAAGGACGTGGCGGCTGGTTGGTGAAGCACCTGTCACTTTTCTTTTCTGGTGATTTGTAATCGCGAAAAACAACTTCACCTTTTTCATACGCGATGGGCTGCGAGAAGATAGGGCCATCAAAAACAAAGCTGTGAAATTCACCATGCTCACCACATGCATCAACATTTGATGGAAGGTCTTTAATAAAATCTTTATCAATAATGCGACCGGCAAAACTATGATGAAGTACCTCTGCCTTTATGCAAACCAGGATTGTTTTAAAGCCAAGGTCAATAAATTCATGCAGCAGTTCTTTTGTGTCTTTTTTCCATAAAGGGAAAACTGCTGTAAACCCAATTTTAGCCAACTGCGCTTCCCTATATTTTTTTAAGTCTTCTAGAAAGATGTCACCAAACAAAGCATGTGTGAAAGCTTCTTCTTTTAGCCCTTGCAGGGTTGTGGTCATGTAATATTCATAATCTTCCATTGTTGGCTGATCGGGTAATGCAAGTGTTTGTAAAGGCAGGCCAATGGCTTTTGCTTGCTGTTCTACCAATTCTTCGCGAACACCATGCATTGATACACGGCAATATTGATTATTTATATTGGTCAACAGCCTCTCAATTTTATAGTTAGGATCTTTCATTGCATGGTATAAAGCCAATGCGCTGTCTTTACCGCCGCTCCAGTTAAAATATGATTTATATGACATGCTCTTTTTGTTTGATGATAACAGGTATACCCGATACCATAAGAATTACTTTATCGGCTTTGCCGGCAATATATTGATTGGCCCAACCTTGCAAATCGGTAAAGCGTCTGCCTATCTCTGTATCGGCATGTACGCCCATTCCAATTTCGTTTGTTACAATAAAAAATAGGGCTTCTATTTCTGAAAGAGTATCAATTTCCTTTTGCAGGCCTTGTAAGCAAGCACCAACATTCATGTTAAGCAAAGAAAAGAAATTACTCAACCAAAGGGTTACACAATCAATCACTACTATTTTTTTCGCCAATGCTAACCCGCTTACATAAAGAGGCTCTTCATAATTAATCCATTGTTCATTTCGTTCTTCCTTGTGTCGCTGCACACGGGCTGAAAATTCAGGATCATTGGTCGTATATTTTGCTGTTGCTACATACACGGGGTTAGCAGACAGGCGCAAAGCTTCTTTTTGTGCATAGGTGCTTTTGCCGCTGCGGGCTCCGCCGGTAATTAAACAAATCATCAACCGAAATATTTTTGTTTGAACAGCGTATACTTATTCTTTAAATCTTTCAGGCAATTGAAGCAAAGGCAATCATTATATTTCGCTTCAATAAAAGCTTGCTCCTCTAATGTTAGCCTTATGGCCGCACAGTCGCATTGGCAAATATCGCCAGCCTTGCACACAAAGCTTTTTGTGCACCGGGGACAATCTTTATGCTCATGCAATGGCATCGGCTCTTGATTTAATTACATTAATGCATTTATGTTGCAGGTGATTCGGTATTTCAAATATGGACGGATTAAAAAGTGCGGCCAATAGCTCAATACCATTTACTAACGTGCTGGCACTGGGTTGTGTGAACAAATCAAAATCTACAATATGCACTTGTTTATTCTGAACCGCCTGTAAATCGTTCCATTCTTTTTTTTGCGTAAGTAAATTCAGTTCTTGTAACGACCGGGATAAATGAAAGCCACACGGTGCTATAATAAGAACTTGAGGATCGTACTTTACAACTTTTTCCCATGATGTGACAATAGAATCTCCACTTGGGTTGCCCAACATATCAATGCCACCAGCTTGTGCAATTTGAAAAGGAATCCAATGCCCGCAATTATAAATAGGCTCAATCCATTCAAGGAGCGATACTCGTTTCAATGGCATCTGGTGCAGGCAAAGTCTATCTAGTATAGCAGCCGTACGTTGTTGTAGTGATGATAAATAGGAATACGCTTTTTCTTCATGCCCCATAGCTGTAGCAATCGTTATGGCTGTGGTATATACATCATCGAGGTTTTGCGGCGTTAAAGGTATTATCAACGGTTGTTTCTTAAGACCGGCGATAGCGGCCGCAGTGCAAGCAGTATCTATCTGGCAAACCTCGCAAACATCCTGTGTAAAAATTATGTCAGGCTCTATCGATTGAAGCAACTCTTCGTCTACATAGTATAGGCTTTTCCCTCCGGCTTTTGAGGCAGAAAAAATCTGTTCTATCTCGGCACTCGTATAATTGTTTCCTACTAATATACAGCGCACTACTTTGGCTTTTTCAGCAATAGCTTCGGGATGACACTCAAATGTTACACCGTACAAAAAATCCTGAAGACCCATGTCGTAGATCATTTGTGTAGCGGCTGGTAGAAACGAACATACTTTCATAGCCAGTATATTATTTGTTAGTCAACTATAGAATAAAAACGAAGCTTTCGTTGCGTCGCACTCTTCAACACCTGTAACACTATTGAGCCTGTTAAGCATAATTAAGAAAATGTTGAACGCAGCATTGCCGTACAAGAGTGGACGCAACGAAAGCTTCATAGGCGTACAAAAGCCGGGTACCTAATATTCTGCCTTATCCAACCTCAAAGCGGAATGTTTTTTTTGCATCCATTCAAAACCTCCAAATAAAATAGCACTGTACAATAGGGTTCCTGCCAAAAAATTAAATTCGTAAGGAATAGCAGCAACCAGACACGCCATAAAGCCCATAAATGTTTGCGGATAAAGTGCACTGCCGATCCATACACCAAAATCAGAAACAATCCAGTGGATAAAAACAATTATTAGTGCACTTGTAAGTACCGATGCAACCGTAACTTTTTTTGCCATCCATTTTGAGGCTAAGGTCATTAAGGCGAAAGCACCGTAGGTCCAGTACCAGCCACCATATAAAAGGCCACTGCGGAATTCGCTAAACACGGTGAATGATAAAATAAGATCACTTATAAAAAGAGTGAGCAAAGGAAAGCCAAAAGCCTTCCAGTTCTTGCTAAAGTAAGCGCCGCCAAAAACTGCCATAGCACCCAAGGGCGAAAAATTACTTAGCGGCGAAATTTGGTTATGGTAAATAAATATGAAACGCACTGCACCAATGATCAATATCATGATTAAAAGGACTGTGGTACGTGGATTGATTTTTGATAATGACATGTTAGTTGAATTAAAAAGTTATACGGAAACCGCCATTGGCGTTAAAGCCTTGTGTGCTATAGCCATACACTTCAGTAAAATCTTCGTCGGTTAGATTTTTTAAATCAATAAAGAGGCGAACATTGCTGGAAAGCAGCTTATACTCGGCATATGCATTCAATAAAGTGTAGGCTTTTAAACTTACCTGTTCTACGCCGTAAGGTGGCGCTGGTTGAAAGAAAAGGTCAGTGCGTCTGCTTAAGCTTTGTGTTGACAAACTAACAAATAAACTTTTAGTTACCTGGTAACCTACCATCGCATTTACAGTATGCTTCGGCCTCCTGATTAAATTATAATAGCTCGTGTCTTTACCGCTCCGGCTTTGAGAAATATTGCCATCTACAAAAGTGTACGAAAGTTTAATGTTCCCTTTATCGGTGGGCGTAATGCTTGTTTCCAATTCAAAACCCTTGTCTTTTTGACGGTCCACATTGGTATATTTCCCAGCGATGTAAGTGATCAAATCTTTGATGTCTCTTTTAAAAACTGTTGCTGTAATTGCTACTTTTTTATCTGCTATAGAAGTTTGTATTCCACCTTCAAGGTTATTGGAGCGCTCTGGCTTTAAATTTTCATTCGCACCGAATAAACCAAATAGCTCGGTAACAGTTGGGGCTTTAAAGCCGGTTGAAACATTGGCAAACAACTTTATTTTCTCATCAAAGGTGTAAGACGTATTAACGCTGTAAGTAAATGAACTTCCAAATTTTGAATGATAATTATATCGTCCACCAACTTCAACTCCCAGCCCGGTTCCGTTTTGAATGAGAAAAGACAGGTAAGGACTGAGGATTGAAGTTTTTGGATTCTTATTTTGTAATGAACTATCCAACAATTGATAAGTTTGAAAATTAACACCTCCTAACAGTTGTACCTGTTGATTTAATCTTTGATTTATAAACACATCACTGCTTTGAAAACGACCATTAAATCCATAGTCACCATATAGGCTTGTGTAATTTCTTTTTGCATAAGAATAACCATAGTTAGCAGTAATACTGCCTTTAGGTATTTGCAGTTTGGCAATAGCGCCTGTATTGTTTAAGAGGTAGTCAAATTTGTTTGGGCCGTCAGTAAAAGCGTCTGCATCAAAATCGCCTTTGTAGAATGAATAACGATAGTAGGGGGATATAGTCAGTTTGTCTGTCGCTTTTATATTAATGTTGCTTTGAAAGGAATGCCTTGCAAACGCATCCTTATCGAAATTATTATTTCCTGTTTTATCTTCTGCCTCAGAAATTCCATCAGTAGAAGTATAACTGTACATTAGGTTATAATCAATTTTAGAAGTAGCACCATTTATTCCTGCATTCCCTTTAAAGGTGTTATAACTGCCATACGAAGCACCGGCTGAAGCACCCGACTTTTTGTTGCCCGCTTTACGTGTAATAATATTAATAACACCCGCAATTGCATCGGAGCCGTATAACGTAGATTGACTTCCCTTTAAAATTTCTACTCTTTCTATCATATCCAAGGGTAATAAACGAAGGTCAAATGCACCACCGCTGCCTGAAGGATCGTTTATTGGAACTCCATCAAGTAAGATGAGCGTATAATCGTTTGATGCACCCCGCAGAAAAACCGATTTATCTTTTCCGGGATTGCTGTATGCACCACTCACCAACATTCCTGTTTGCTCGGTTAATAGTTGCGATAGATCTTTTCCTGCACTTTGTTCTATTTGTTCATTTGAAATGACTGATAACACCTTGCCGGTCTGGCTTAACTTAATGGGATATTTTGTAGCGGTTACTACTATTTCGTTTAATGCTTTTGTACTGTCTGGTTCTTGTTGTGCATTTACTAAACTGCTACATAAAAGGGCAGCCACGAGCCATGTGTTTTTTCTCATAAAAAGATTTGTATGCTGCGCCGGGATAGAAAAAAGAAATATAAACTGCCTTCCGGAATGACCTTTTACATTCCATGCCTTTCTCCCGAAAGCATTGATGATTGTTGCATGTGGCAGGTCTTCTGGCTTACTGTCTGTTGAACACCTTCCCATTCTTAAGAACAGTGGTATGAAGATTCAACAGTTTTAATTACAGCTTACAGCTACGGGGATAGCGCCGGAATTACACCGGCTTCCCATTTTAATCCCGCCGTGGCGGGAACCAATTGCGCAACAAAAGTAGAGTAGAAAATTTCATGGCAAAATCTTTTTTGAGTGTGGGTACCCCATTTTAAAAGCATAGGAGTTCATTTATTATTGTTTATAAACATCGTGGAGACATCTGCTTAATAACAAACCATTACAGCAGCGCCTCTATGATTGAAAAGCTTTTCGTTTATATTTACAGCTATGAAAAGTGGAACAGTTTTCTGCTTCCTGTCCTTGCTAATGATAAGCAAAGTTTCCCTTGGCCAGGAGCGATGGGATTTGAAAAGATCGGTGGATTATGCGCTTACCAATAATATTTCTGTAAAGCAACAAGACATACAGGCTCGCCTTCAGCGTTTAATTTATGATCAGAGCAAACTATCACAATATCCAAATTTAAATTTTGGAAATAGTCTTGGTATGAGTACAGGCCGTTCAATAGACCGTACCACCAACCAATTTACCACGCAGAGCATTTTCTATTCAGGCTTTAGTCTTCAAAGCAGTGTGGATGTATTTAATTTCGGGAGCAAAAAAAATAATATTACAGCCAATAAATATGCGGCAGAAGCAGACCTGGCTTCGGTGGATAAAATTAAAAATGATATTGCTTTGAACGTGGCTGGCGCTTATCTGCAGGCTTTATTGAGTAAACAACAAGTAGTAATAAGCAGCCTGCAGATAAGGCAGACAATAGCTCAATTAGAAAACACCCGTAAGTTGGTTAATGCAGGTTCTGTACCCGAATTAAACGCAGCCCAGATTGAAGCACAACTTGCCTTGGACAGTTCAAATTATGTAACCGCTATAGGTTCAGAAACCCTTGGACTGCTAAATTTAAAAGCGCTTCTTAACCTTGATGCAGCTACTGCATTTAATATTGAAACGCCTCCTGTAGCAATGATACCTGTAGAACCATTGGCAGAACTGCAGCCGGAGGCTGTTTATAGATTAGCCTTAATGAATCTGCCGCAACAAAGAGTGAATGAACTTCGCTTACGGTCGGCAGAAAAAAGCGTTGAGGCAGCAAGGGCTTCTATGTATCCATCTGTTTCTTTAAGCGGCAGCCTGCAAACAAACTATTCAAATGCAAAGAACACCACACAATTTTTAGGGTCAAGCATCAATGGTTTTAATCCTATAGGTATTGTAAAAGGCACTACTGATACTGTATTAGCACCCAACCTACAGCCCCGCTACCGCTTTTATGCTTCCCCATTTGGCAACCAGTTTATTGATAATTTTAATAATGGAATAGGGATTAATATATCGGTTCCTATCTTCAATGGAGGTGCAGCTAAAACGAGCTGGAGGAGAGCGCAGTTGAATGTGCAATCTTACCAACTGCAACAACAACAGGATAATTTTACGCTGAAGCAGGACATCTATAAAGCCTATACCGATGCAGTAACTTCTATGCAAAAATTTGCAGCATATTCAAAAACTGTTGCAGCCAATGAAAAAGCTTTTGACTTCGCTACAAAAAGATATAACGTGGGGTTGTTGAATACCATTGATTTGATTACAACACAAAACAATTTATTCAATGCAAGACTTCAGCAATTGCTGGCGCAATTTGACTATGTATTTAAAATGAAAGTGCTGGAATTTTATAAAGGTCAGGGCCTGAAACTTTAAACCGCTACAAAGAAATAAAATGAACAAAACAGTTAAATGGATATTGATACTTTTAGCGGTAGTGCTTGTTGTAATGATTACTATCAAAATGGTAAAGGGTTCGTCTGACAAAGAATTAAAAGTAACAGTAGAAAAAGTTGAAAAGAAAACTATTGTGGAAACGGTGAATGCCAGTGGTAAAATCTATCCGGAAATTGAAGTGAAAATAAGTCCGGATATATCAGGAGAAATTACGGAACTAAATGTGCTGGAAGGGGATAGTGTAAAGAAGGGGCAGCTCCTGGCCCGCATCTATGCCGATATATATGCATCGCAAAAAGATGAGGCCTCTGCAAGAGTTACACAATCGCAGGCTACTGTAGCCAACAGCCAGGCTGCTATTGATGCTCTGAGTGCCCAAATGGAACAGGATAAAACTGTCTATACCCGTAACAAAGAATTGTTTGATCAGAAAGTAATTTCAAAAGCCGAATTGGAGCAGTACGATACAAAGTACAAATCTTCCACAGCACAATATAATGCCGGACTTCAGAATATAAGGGGTTTGCGTGCAGGTGTATCAAGTGCACAAACGCAACTAGGCGCTGCGTATAAGAACCTTGGCAGAACAACGATCACAGCTCCTATGGATGGCGTAATTTCTTTATTAAATGTAAAAAAAGGTGAGCGGGTTGTAGGTACCGCACAAATGGCCGGTACCGAAATGATGCGTGTGGCTAACATGAGCAGCCTTGAAGTAAGAGTAGATGTAGGAGAAAATGATATTGTAAAAGTAAGCATAGGCGATTCTGCTGATGTGGAAGTGGATGCATACAACAACCGGAAGTTTAAGGGCATCGTTACACAAATTGCAAGCAGTACTAACAAAACCGGTGGGGCTGCCATGACAGCCAATGACGTAACCAATTATGAAGTGCATATACGCCTTGATCCTTCTTCTTACCTTGATCTTTTCGATCCTTCACAACCGAAGAAGTTTCCTTTTCGTCCGGGAATGAATGCGAGTGCAGATATTAAAACAAACACCAAGAACGGAGTAGTAGCCATACCCATTACTGCTGTAGCCGCCAGGGATGAAAAAGAAGAAAATAACAGGGATAAAAAGCCTGCCTCTTCTGAGGAAGAAGAAAAAACTTCTACTGCTTCTAATGAGCTTAAAGAAGTGGTTTTTGTGTTAAAAGCTGATGGTACTGTAGATATGCGCCAGGTAAAAACGGGCATACAAGACATAAACAATATTGAGGTTTTAAGTGGCCTTCAGGCTGGTGACCAGGTAATAACGGCTCCCTATAATGCGGTTACAAAAACACTAAAAACCGGCACTAAAGTAAAGGTGGTTACAAAGGAAAAACTTTTTGAGAAATAAGCTTCTTTTATATAGCACGTATAAGAGACAAATAAATTACATGCAAGGCAATTCTATACAATTTGGCATTATTGGAAGTGGCAGTTGGGCAACAGCTCTTGTAAAGATTTTAACCGATAATAATCAGCAGGTTAATTGGTGGGTACGCAATGAAGGCATCTTACAGCATATCAACAAACGCAGGCACAATCCTCATTATTTAAGTTCAGCTTATTTTGATATTTCGCTGCTCCACATGTCTGGTGATATTAATGCTATCATAGAACAATCGGATGTTATTTTAATTGCTGTGCCTTCTGCATATATAAAAGAAGTTTTCAGTACAGTAAATGAGGGGTTATTAAACAATAAAAAAATCCTTTCTGCAGTGAAAGGAATAGTGCCTGAAGATGATTTATTGTTGAATGAATATCTTTTAAAAACATTCCACATTCCAATAGAAAGTTATTTTGCTTTATTAGGTCCTTGCCATGCAGAAGAGGTAGCAGGAGAAAAGCTTTCTTATCTTACTTTTTCCGGTGTGGATACAGCACTTACGCAGCAGATAGCAGCTTGCTTTAAAACCGATTATATCAATACCATTACTAACCAGGATATACTGGGTGTACAATACGCAGCTGTATTAAAGAACATTTATGCCTTAGGTGCAGGTATTGCTCATGGCCTTGAATATGGTGATAATTTTTTGAGTGTTTATATAGCCAATAGCGCCGATGAAATGGCGGGCTTTTTAAGAACAGTAGGCATAAAACATATTGTAGTAGGTGAGCATTTGCAAATGGATCCATATACATTGCGTAAGGATATTAATTATGCGGCCTCTGTGTATTTGGGCGATTTGCTGGTTACTTGTTACTCTCCTTACAGCCGCAACCGTACGTTTGGTGCTATGATTGGCAAAGGGTACACCGTGCAGTCTGCACAACTTGAAATGAACATGGTGGCCGAGGGATATTATGCCTCCCGTTGTATCTATAACATCAATAAAAAGATCGGAGCTGATATGCCCATAGCCGAAACAGTTTATAAAATTCTCTGGGAGCGTTACCGGGCTGCAGAAGGCTTTTATAAGATTGAGGAAGTAATGATTTAGCCGGCTGTAGTGCTACTATTGGGCTTCGGTTGCGTCGCACACTTTTACTTTAGGTAAATATATTCAACATGTACTACAGTAACCGCACTTAATCATCCCGAGCGCTAACTAGTTTACTTAATGATGCCCATCGGTATGCGTAAACTGCCCGGTAGTTGCATGTTTTCCTTCACTTATTTCTTCCAGCATTTTTTGATTAAATGCCTCCAGGTCTTTTGGGCTGCGGCTTGTAACAAGTCCGTTATCTACTACCACTTCTTTATCAACCCATGTTACACCGGCATTTATCATATCTGTTTTTATAGAAAAGTAAGAAGTCATTTCCCGCCCCGATATCATACCTGTTTCAATCAGCAACTGTGGTCCGTGACAAATAGCGGCTACCGGCTTCCCTTGCTCTAAAAAATGTTGGGCAAACAAAATGCAATCTTTATTCATTCTCATCGTATCAGGATTTAATACACCACCAGGAATTAGCAGCGCATCATAGTCTTCTGGCCTGGCTCCATCAAGTGTAATATCTACAGGAAGCTCAATGCTCCAACGATCCTTATTCCAGGCAACAACTTTATCTTTTTGGGGCGATACTATATGCACGATTGCACCGGCTTCTTCCAATGCCTTTTTCGGGCTTGTTAATTCAATTTCTTCAAAGCCATTATCTGTAAGAATAGCCACTTTTTTGCCTGCAACAGTTCTGCTCATAAATACCGATTTATTACATAATAGAATAGAATAAGCACAAATATTACACCATAGAATAATTGGTAAGATGAAGTTGTTTCTTTCTACATTAGCAGATATGAAGCGTGGAGTTGTAATGATGTTTTTATTGGTGGTTATTGCTTGTAATAAACAGCCTTATGCAGTAACAAATAAAAGCTATAAGAAACGGGCAAAAGCTATGGCGAAACAAATAAGTGTTGCTCTTTTAAAGGATTCAATTCAGGAAATGGGCAATTGGGTCGGCACCGTCAACTTTAATTTGCGCAAGCCTAACCTTGTTATCATTCATCATACAGCACAAAACAGTTGCGACCAAACTTTAAAAACCTTTACGCTTGAACGAACACAGGTAAGTGCCCACTATGTTATCTGCCGCAATGGTACAATACACCATATCCTCAACGATTATTTACGTGCATGGCATGCAGGCGCTGGTAAATGGGGAAATATTACCGATGTCAATTCCTCTTCAATTGGGATTGAGCTAGACAATAATGGATCAGAGCCTTTTTCTGATCTACAAGTAAACAGCTTACTCAAGCTGCTTCAAAATCTAAAAAACGCTTATAGTATACCTGTTGCAAATTTTATAGGCCATGCGGATGTAGCTCCTTCACGCAAAGTTGACCCCAGTCCGTATTTTCCGTGGAAAGAGCTGGCCAATAAAGGTTATGGTTACTGGTATACGGATACAACAAACATAGCGGTTCCGTCTACTTTCAATAGCATTGATGCATTGCGCATTATTGGATACGATACACGAGACAGTAATTCCACATTTCGTGCATTCCGTCTACATTATTTGCAGGATACTTTACATTTAATAGATAACCCGGCGCAAAAGATTTTATATACCTTATACAAAAAGTATTTATAATTATCTGGTTTTGTTGTTAGAACTATCATACCGGTTGCCCTGCCCGGAGGCAGAGTCTGTATTGTATGCATTATTATTGTTCGTTGCTGTGGAGTCATCCGCTGATGTGTTTGTTGCATTACCCGGAGCAGTAGTGGTTTGCGACTCGCTGTTATATTGTCTTTTGTCTGCCTCCTCATTTCCATTGCATGCACATAAGCTAAGTGTTACGAAAAAAATTGAAAAAAGCCTTTTCATTTTAGATGATTTCTTAACAACTCTCAATTTTTCTGCCATTTACTATGTGCAAACCTGTATACCGTAAAATAACTTATTTATTATGCGAACTTACTATTGCAAAGCGTAGATGAAGTCTGTATTTTGAGCCTGAATTAAAAAGACCCTTATGAAGCTAATTTTACTTTCAACTTTTACATTTATTTTCTTTAGTGCTTCTTCTCAAAATACTTCCATTAATTCGTTGCCTACAGGCAAATACGAAACTTATGTAAAACAAAGTCAGAATAAATGGAGCAGTGGCGACATTGTTTTAATTGACCAAAATCATTATAAGGTATCATCAATTAATGAAGTTGGTGAATACAGGTTTAGCGCATCGGCACAGCGGATTTTCTTTGTCACTGGCCCACTAAAAACAGTTTTTGCCAAAACTCTTTTAGACAATGAAAAGCCAGCTATCTTCCTTCCTGTTTTAGAAAATGAGCAGCAAGGCTTGAAACTTATTCCAGCAGATATTGTTGGGTATTTGAGATAAAAAGCTTTAGTACACTGTGTAATGAAGTTATTTTAGCAGCATTGGAAAGTATCTTTCTTTGATGATATTGATATGATGCAATTGGTGGCCTGCTATAACAAATCCCAGGGCAAGAACAGGAATGGTTACGTTAAAACAAATACCTGTTCTTTGCAACATTTCCTTTGAAAAGCCTTTAAACATCATGATGTTTGATCGTCTTGTAAAGGCAAACTCTTCAAGTAACTCTTCAACTGTTGTTTGAGAAAGATTAGTGTTTTCCGCAAAAAGATTTTCATCGTATCCGGGCAAAATACTTTTATCGTTTCTTGCAAATCGTAAAGCTCTGTAAGCCTGTATTCTTTCATTATCAATTATATGTTGAAGCACTTCTTTAACGGTCCATTTCCCGGGGGCATATTTTATATCACCCAGTTGTTCCAGTTCTCTTTTGGTCACAAAGGTTTCTATCCGGTTGTATTTTTCCAAAGCCTCTATTAAATCTATATCTTCTACCATGTTAATATAACGATCAAAGAACGGAGGCATCGGGTGAATATCTGATCTTTTCATTTTGATGTGTTGCGGTTGTGTAAATATAAATATCTAATAATTTTATCTATAATCACCACATTAAACCTGGGCTATTATCAATAGATCAATGCTCTTGTTTATAATTTTCTATGGCTATTTTTGTTTGGGATGTATCGTTACTTTATAAAAACTCCGTGGATTATTAAACGTTTATTCTATTCTTATGTATGGAGCATTCCTTCAAAAGAAAAAGAAGTGTACCTAAGTTTTGATGATGGTCCGCATCCTCAAATTACTTCCTTTGTATTGCAACAATTAAAAAAGTACAATGCCCGGGCTACTTTTTTTTGCATAGGTAAAAACGTATTGCTTTATCCGGATGTATATAAGCAGATGTTAGAAGATGGTCATTCTGTAGGTAACCATACTTTTAATCATTTGAATGGATGGGCGGCCTCTGTCGAAGAATATTGCGAAGATGTAAGACAAGCTTCACAAATTATAGCTACTAACCTGTTCAGGCCTCCCTATGGAAAGATCAAAAAAAAGCAAGCAAAAAAGATTCAAAAAGTTATCAACTATAAGCAGCCAAAAATAATTTTGTGGGATGTGTTAAGCGGCGATTTTGACACATCAATTACAAAAGAGCAATGCTTAAAAAATGTACTTAATAACTACAGTACAGGATCAATTATTGTTTTTCATGATAGCGAAAAAGCCTTTAAAAATTTGGAGTATGTATTGCCTAATGTGCTGCAGAAGCTTAGTAATGAAGGATTTGTTTTTAAAAAGATACAAATGGATGTTGTATAAATAATTAGGGCCGGGGTAGAAACCCTGGCCCGTTTTTAATCCGTACCCTATGAAAACTATTTTAAAGGTATAACCTTTTTTTTGAATAGAGCAAGTTATTTGTGTGTCAAATATTTCTGTTTCAAACGGGTTGGATTAAATCTTTCTTCGAAACTTGATGCATTAATTCAATTTTTAAGTTGTACCATTCATCTTGAATAATTCCTTGCAACAGATTGATTCACAAAAGTGTATATGCAATTTTCAAATCTTAATGCTTTTAATTCAATTAAAATTTTACAAGAAGTTATTACAGCAGTAGGCTTTCCCGGTATGAAAATGTTGTATTTGCACCCACCAATAATGTTAACCATTATATTGCCCAAATGATAGACAGCCATGCTCATATATACTTGCCGGAATTTGATAGTGACAGGGAGCAAATAATACAAAAGGCCGTAGAGGCAGGAGTTCAAAAAATATTATTGCCTGCAGTAGATAACTCAACCCACGAATCCATGTTACGTGCAGAACGAGATTACCCAATTTGTGTTTCTATGATAGGCTTGCACCCCTGCTCTGTAAAAGAAAATTATTTACAGGAGCTTAATTTTATTGACACCTATCTTAATGAAAGAAAATTTATTGCCATCGGTGAAATTGGATTAGATTTTTACTGGGACAAAACATTCATTCTTCAACAATATGAAGTTTTCCACCAGCAAATAAGTATAGCATTAAAGCATGACCTCCCTATTGCCATACATTCAAGAAATGCCACCGATGAATGCATAGAAGTAATAGAGCAATACCCAACCTTAAAAGGAGTATTTCATTGTTTTTCGGGATCATTATTGCAGGCAAAAAAAATTATAAACAGAGGATTTTTTTTAGGCATAGGAGGCGTGGTAACTTTTAAAAATTCAGGAATAGATCAAATAATAAAAGGGGTAGGAATAGAGAATGTTATTCTGGAAACTGATGCGCCGTACCTGGCTCCTGTACCGTTCCGTGGCAAGAGAAATGAGCCGGCCAACACCAGGCTGATAGCGGAAAAGATTTCATTAATCACGGGCATAAACATTATAGAAGTAAATGAGGTAACCACCCGTAATACTGTACAGTTGTTCAATCTTTAATGATAAATAGTACATTTGCCACCTTTTGAAATAATGGAGAGTTGTCCGAGTGGTTGAAGGAGCACGCCTGGAAAGTGTGTATATGGGAAACTGTATCGAGGGTTCGAATCCCTCACTCTCCGCCAGCTAGTAAAGCCGCTATTACAGCGGCTTTTATAATTCTAAATGCCATCTCACCTTAATTTTAGAAGCAACTCAATTGTCAATATTTTAAAATTTCTGCACTTCCGAATTACTCTAAAATCTAAGGTCTTAGGTTCAAAATCTGTAAACACTTGCCTCCAAAAGGTATACAAGGCAAAGCTTTGTTTATCCCTTTTTTTTCTATTTTCTAAATCCTGCACTGCATTAGAATCCTTATGTAATAAACATTTTAATTCGTGCAGTTGGGTATCGCATTTACGTATAGCATAGCACCAAGACCTTGCATTTCTAAACAGAACTTACAATCCACAAACTGTTTCTATCTTGCGGCAGTATGGCTTCCTTAGAGTTTGAATTACAAAAAACAGATGAATATTGCGCTGCCAGGGCTGGTAAAATAACAACAGACCATGGAGGCATTGAAACACCCATTTTTATGCCTGTTGGCACTGCCGGTAGCGTAAAAGCTGTTTCTCAACAACAGTTGCAGCAAGATGTGCAGGCACAGATCATTTTGGGGAATACCTATCATTTGTATTTACGCCCGGGTATGGAGGTTATAGAAGAAGCAGGCGGTTTACACCAATTGATGCACTGGAACAAACCCATACTGACAGATAGCGGAGGATACCAGGTTTTTTCGTTAGCAGCCAATAGAAAAATTAATGAGGAAGGCGTAATATTTCAAAGCCATATAGATGGAAGTAAACACTTGTTCACACCTGAAAAGGTTATGGATATTGAACGTATCATTGGTGCTGATATCATGATGGCTTTTGATGAATGTCCGCCTGCGGATAGTACCTATCAGTATGCTTTTGATTCTATGAACCTAACGCACCGATGGTTGGATCGGTGTGTAACCCATTTTAAAAATACGCCTGATAAATACGGCTATTCTCAAAACCTTTTTCCTATTGTGCAGGGAGCCGTATACCACGATTTACGAAAAGCTTCCTGCGGCTATATTGCTTCTAAAAATGCAGCGGGAAATGCTATTGGAGGATTAAGTGTAGGAGAGCCTGAGCCTGTGATGTATGAAATTTGCGGCTTGTGTTGCGAAAATCTGCCTGCTAATAAACCAAGGTATTTAATGGGTGTAGGTACGCCATGGAATATTTTAGAGTGCATAAGCTTAGGTATAGATATGTTTGATTGCGTAATGCCCACGCGGAATGGCCGGAACGCTATGCTTTTTACCACAAGGGGAATTATTAATATAGATAATAAAAAGTGGGAAAAAGATTTTTCGCCCATTGATGAAGGGTTTGATTGTGAACTTAGCCACTATTACAATAAAGCCTACCTGCGGCATTTAATTAAAGCAAAAGAAATTCTAGGGCTAACCATTGCCAGCATTCACAACCTTGCCTTTTATCTCTGGCTTGTAAAGGAAGCAAGAAAGCATATTTTAAAAGGCGATTTTTTAAGCTGGAAAAATGAAATCATTCCTATTTTAAAAATGAGGCTCTAATTAGTGTAGCGGGTTTAAAATTAACAATTTCAAATTCTCCATTATTCATTATCAATTCTCCATTTTCCTAATTATATCCTTACTTCGCTGCCAATGATCAGGAAAATAGATTGGTACATACTTCGTAAATTTTTTACCACTTTTATTTTTTGCATGCTGCTGTTTACAATCATTGCTGTGGCTGTAGACAGCAGTGAAAAAACAGATGATTTTGTAAAGACCGGGCTTTCCACATACCAGATTATTAAGCAATACTACCTTGGTTTCGTTCCTTTTATCTGGGGAATGTTATATCCTCTTTTTGTTTTTATCGGTGTGATTTTTTTTACCAGTAAGATGGCGCTTCGGTCAGAGATCATTGCTATTCTTGCCAGTGGCGCCACATACAACCGCTGGTTAAGGCCATATATTATTGGAGGTATAATAAGCGCCATTGGCTTATGGTTAGCCTTGAGGTTAGCCATACCAAAAGCCAACGAAATAAGAGGAAATTTTCAAACCACTTATCTTGATAAAGACGATCCGTCAAAGGCTTATAGCAGCGCTGCTTATTACATGCGTGTAGATGCCAATACTTATGTGGGATTACGTTATTATGATACACTGACCAAATCTGCCAATGGATTTTTTTTAGGAAAGGTTAGAAACAATAAAATGTATTATAACCTTAGAGCCGAACGGCTTTTATGGGATACTGCAAAAAATAACTGGCAGTTAATTAATGTAACAGAACGTAGAATTGATAGTATGCACGAAGCCATAAAGCAGTTTCCCCAAATGAATCTTAATTTAAATTTTAAACCTAAAGATTTAAGAAAGGATGAATACCTGAAAGATAAATTAACTACTCCTGAATTAAATGAATACATCCGTTTAGAAGAGCTAAGAGGTTCAGAAGGATTAAATGCACTTAAAGTAGAAAAATACAGGCGTACTGCTACTCCCGCCACTGTTCTTTTATTAACAATTATAGGCGCAGTATTAGCAGGCCGCAAAACCCGTGGCGGCAGCGGCTTACACCTTGCCACGGGTATTATAATCGCCTCTGTTTTTATTGTATCAGACAGGTTTTCCACTGTTTTTTCAATAAAAGGAAATTTGCCTCCCATACTTGCAGCATGGATACCAAACATTGTATTCAGTTTTGTTGCTTATTACTTATATCGCAGGGCGCCAAAGTAAAGTATAAGGGTAACCCGTTTGCAGAAGCATTTCCGTGCATAGTTTAAATCTGCTCACTTGTTGGTAATTAAAAGGCCTTTCCATATTTCTTTTGTTTCACAATTAAGTATAGAGCGTAGCATTTGCTTTTCTAAGCTCTTCAATTCCTTAGATCTACTTTATTCAAAATAGTTTTACATACTCCTCCCATTCCCAACATAGGCAGGAATATTTTCATCAGCTAATTCTTATGAAGATGCTAACAAGTTTGCTTCCTAACTTTCAGTGTGAAACGGATTGTAAATAGACATACTAAAAGCATGTTTTTATGAAAAAAGGAATTTTGTTGTTACTGATTATAAGCATCGTTACTACTGCAAAAGCACAATCATTAAAAGATTTGCTTTACAGCGGAAAACTTAAAATGGACTCTAACTCTGTCATAAGGAAAGGAGATGACCTAAGTACAAAAATTGATACAAGCCAGAAAAAGGTGGCGGAACCTGAAAAGCTAAAAACGGCAGCAATGTCTTCTAACGCTTCCCCAAATACGTTAAGCCCATTGGCTGATTCATCAACGGCTACAGAGATAAAGAATAATACTGCATCAGTAAAAAACAACACACAGGTATGGAAGGAATACATGGATTCGCTGGTAAATATTTTAAAGGCTGAAGTATTAACTTCTAAGAAGATAAAAAAAGAAACCTATTATTTGTATGTTGACTATGAAATTGGCATTGATGGCAAGGTTAACATCATCAATGTTACCGCTAATCCTGAAAACTCTTTCCTGAAAGACCAGGTAAAGGAACGGCTGCTTTATACTGCCCCGCAATTAACCCCGGTTTTAGATAGTGCCAATAAGCCACGCAAGGTTAAACGGAAATACAATTTTAATATAACTAAAGAGTAATGGTTTAAGTGGTCGTATCATTCGATTAACCAATTAAATGTCACTATAAATTGGCACTATATAATTGTCACTATTTTTTTCCAATTTAGAAAATCAGAAAACGTTTCAGTAAACTTTGCATAACCTTAAGTTCTAAAGAAGCATACGCACTTATCTTTGTGGCCTTCCTATGCGGGCACCCCTCCAGCACATAATTTCAGGGCAAACATTTTGGCTTTCGGCACATAGAGCACTTTATTGGCAGGAGCAAAAAGCATTGATTCTTTCCGATCTCCATTTTGGAAAAACAGGCCATTTTCGCAAGGCGGGTATACCAGTTCCTCAATCAGTTTACAAAGAAGATTTGCAACGGTTGCTGGAACTTATTCAATTTTTTAAGCCAGAACAAATTATTGCTGTTGGCGATCTTTTCCACAGCCATCAAAACCTTGAACTCGATTTGTTTAAGCGCTGGCGTAACGATTTTTCTTACCTGCATTTTCATTTGGTTAAAGGCAATCATGACATACTTAAAGAAGGGTGGTATAAGGATGCCGATATTGACGTAAACGATGATCTTACTATAGGTAGCATTCGTTTTACGCACCAGCATTGCCAAACAACCGAAAGTGTTTTTAGTTTTTGCGGGCATATACACCCCGGCGTCATCATTAATGGGATGGGTAAGCAAAGCCTTCGCTTTCCTTGCTTTTATTTTAAGAGCGACCACTGCATTCTGCCTGCCTTTAGTAAGTTTACTGGCCTTGCCACTATCCAACCGTCAACAAAAGATTTTGTTTATGCTATAGTAGAAACCAGCGTGATCAAAATACAATAAATGCAGAACGTAAGCTTCGCATAGCTTTTCATCCCTGTGTATGCCCCTGTACCTAAAGGTTATCAGTCTCCCGGCACCAGTATGAATTATTTCATAACCTTAATAAAAAAGCGACGTCTCTTAACGTTGCCTACCAGCCCATCCATTTGCCGAAAAACTTAATTCATTCTTTTTTTCAAAGTGCTTACCTGCTGCTGCAGGTTATTTACAATATTAGCCAATTGACCTACATCCCATCGTTGCTGCGTATTAGCTTTTGAAATAATCATCTGTGCCTGCCATACTTCCAGAATATCTTCTGCATTTACATTGTAAGGCTGATATGTAGGGTTATCGCTTACCATGGTATACTTATTTTTTAAACGGTTGTTTTTCAACATGCGTTTGTATACAATTCCTTCCGTTCGGGATACTACTATATAAGTATTGTGGCTTTTTAATTCTTCCAGGTTGCTAATTTTCTCTCCTACTATTACAGAGCCACTAGGGGTAGGCATCATAGAATCGCCCACTATTTCAAATGCCCTGTAATCACCTCCGGCAAGCATTGGAAGGGTAAAAGTATTTAGTTCATCCACAAACTCAGGATCAGCGTAACCGGCAAGGTAGCCTGCAGCAGCTTTCACCGGAACAAATGGTATATCTGCACGGCCGTTGGCTAGTTTTTGGGCCCGTCTTTTTGCTATATAGCTGCCCTTTACTTCTGTAAGGTCCTTACGCAACAGTTCATCCAATGTTAGTTTAAACATATCGGCAACTACTTCCAACACTTCCATTCTTGGGTCGGCTCTTTCTTCTTCATAAGCGCCAAGCAGGGAGCGTTTAATTCTAAGTTTCTGTGCAAATTCTTCCTGAGTCCATCCCCGGAGTTTACGCAGGTATTTAAGATTTTTATTAGCAAGTGCCATAGCTAATTAATTTAGCCGCAAAATACTAAAAGTTTTAGATATTTTAATGTTGTAAAATTTTGAAGTCAAAAAATTTCGACAACTTTGTTTCAATTCAATAGATAGAATGGCAAAAGCTAAAAAAGAACCGACGATTTTAATTACTAATGATGACGGGATTACGTCACCTGGCATCCGCAATCTTATAGAAGCTGTAAAAGACTTAGGTAAGGTGGTTGTGGTAGCTCCCGATAAGCCTCAATCAGGCATGGGGCACGCCATAACTATTGGCGTTCCGCTTCGTTTAAATAAGGTAAATTATTTTGAAGGTATTGATTCCTACCAGTGTACAGGCACCCCTGTAGACTGTGTAAAGCTGGCTGTAGACAAAGTGCTTCACCATAAACCGGATATTTGTTTAAGCGGTATAAACCACGGTGCCAATCATAGCATTAACGTTATTTATTCAGGCACTATGTCTGCCGCAGTAGAAGCGGCAATAGAAAGCATTCCCTCTATCGGTTTTTCTTTGCTTGATTACACTTTAGAGGCTGATTTTACAGCTTCCCGTAAATATGCCAGGATGATTGTTCAGCAAATGCTCCAATCTGAAAGTCTTGATAAGCACACGGTCTTAAATGTCAATATCCCCATTGCTACTACAGAAGAAATTAAGGGCATAAAAATATGCCGCCAGGCTTATGCAAAGTATGAAGAAGATTTTCTGGAACGTGTGGACCCACATGGCCGTAAATACTATTGGCTTACCGGCGAGTTTGTTAACTTCGACGAAGGAACCGATACAGATGTTTGGGCACTGGCCAATAATTACGTAAGCGTTGTTCCCGTGCAGTTTGACATGACGCATTATATCTTAAAAGAAAAACTAGAAAAAAACTGGCGCTTTGATTCTGAAAAATAATAACCTGAAGCTTGGGATTGTTTTAGCTCTTATCGTCCCGATTATTGTGGTATTCCTTATTTATTTTCTAAGGTTTTCCTATTATCCTTTTGGCGAATTTCTGCAGACCGTAGCCCATGAAAGCAGGCTGATAACTTTTGTGAGTGTGTGGTGCCTTGTAGCCAATATCGCCTTGTTTACCCTTTATATAAATACCAATAAATACCAAACAGCCAAAGGCGTTTTTATCATAACCATCTTATATGGCTTAGGCTTTTTGTTGTTAAAGATTTTTATTTAAGTGAAACCATCTCTGGTATTTCTATTCATCGTTCCTTGCACGGCACTCTTGTACATCCGGTAATATTATTGAGCAAAGTAAAACCACATTGCTCTTCATGCTTTAATCACACCTGGCACTACTGCATTAACCCAGTCAGCGTTTTCTTATCTTTAATTTATAATGAAGTATTACATTATAGCAGGTGAAGCATCCGGCGATTTACATGGCAGTAAGTTAATAAAAGAGCTTAAAAAACTTGATGAAGATGCCTTGCTTCGCTGTTGGGGTGGCGATTTAATGAAGGCTGAAGGAGCTAACGTTGTAAAGCATTATAAAGAGCTTGCTTTTATGGGCTTTGCTGAGGTTATTAAAAACCTTCCAACAATTTTAAACAATTTAAAATTTTGCAAGGAAGATGTATTGCGGTTTAAGCCAGATGCATTGATTCTAATTGATTACCCCGGTTTTAATTTACGCATTGCCAGGTGGGCAAAAGAATCGGGCTTTAAAGTTATATACTATATATCTCCGCAGGTTTGGGCATGGAAGGAAAGCCGTGTAAAGCTCATTCGGAAAGTGGTAGATATAATGCTGGTGATCTTGCCTTTTGAGAAAGAATTTTTCGAGGACAAGTGGAATTACAAAGTTGCATTTGTAGGGCATCCCCTGGTACAGGTTGTGAATGACTATATTGCTCTCCACCCGCCTTTAAACAAAGACAAGGAAACGAAGCCTGTTATTGCATTGTTGCCTGGCAGCAGAAAACAAGAGATAGAAAAAATGCTTCCTATAATGCTGGCTGCATCTGAATCATTTCCCAATTATAGATTTATTGTTGCTAAGGCTGCTTCTTTAGAAGACGATTTCTATGCACCTTTTCTTGTAGGGTATTCTAATGTAAGCACGATAAAAAATAATACCTACCATTTACTTTCAAAAGCAACAGCAGCACTAGTTACTTCAGGCACTGCAACATTGGAAACTGCTTTATTCGGTGTACCACAAGTTGTTTGCTATAAGGGTTCTTCTATTTCTTACCAGATAGCAAAACGATTGGTAAAAATCAAATACATTTCTTTGGTAAACCTGATCATGGATAGAGAAGTGGTGAAGGAGCTAATACAAAATGACCTTACGAAAGAAAATCTTGTCAGAGAATTAGACAAACTTATTAGCGATAAAGAAATAAGAAATGGAGTATTAATTGACTATGCCTTACTTAAAAATATGCTGCAGCAACATGGCAATGCTTCTGCAAAAGCAGCAGCCCTGATTGTGGATTTTTTAAATGTCAATGCTTTACCAAAAGCTTTATAGCCAGTATGATTAAGGCTAAAATAAAAAGTAAAATGCTTAACCGGTTAATGCCATGCATGTATTTAATCCACTGAGATTTTGGCCTTGCAGGGTCAGGCTTACGCAGGTATAAATATTCGGCAACTTGTTTCCAGACGCTCATAAGATTATATAATAAAGATACAATCTTACTGGCCCAAAGGTTCATCTTATGGCGCAGGATTAGGCCTTGGATTTTCCTTCTTTTTGAAAGATGCTCTTGAATGAAAACTATCGGGGGACTGCGTTTGTTTTGTGTTTTTAGCTGGCCTTTTTTTGCCAATGGCGGAACTTTCTTTTCTAAACCATCCCCCCGCAGGGTGGGCGGCTATCAACATGTATATAAGTTTTTTCATGGTACTTTGGATGTTGGATTAATAGACTACGAATTCGATCATAAGTTATTTATAAGAAACAACTTTTGCAAGTTGTTTACACTATAAAAATTTATATCAACGGGTAAATTTAATAAGCCAGGCTTTCATTTTCACTAGTTTATCGGTAAATGTGGTGTAATAATCGCCCGGATGAGTAAAATCACTTACAGTAAACCCGAAACACTCAGAGTATTTTCAACATAAATAAAAGGTAGAGCTATTCTTCATGCGACCTTACGTCAATCACTTTAAGCTGAAGCATTTTTTGGCCATTCCATTCATTCTCCTCTATTTTAAAAACAATATCCAATGGCTTATTTGTTTCCAGCAGCGGCATCTTATCTGCAAGGCCAAAACCAATTCCCGTAAGTATTGTTCCATCCTGCTTTAATGAAAAACGAAGATGGGTATCCTTAACAATTTTAGAATAACCTGTATTGTATACTTTGCGTGCAATAAAAGAAGGCCCTAAATTTTGCGGACCAAAAGGTTGCATTTGACAAATGATTTCATAGAGTGGATATTGAATGCTTCTAAAATCAATTTCTGCATCAGCAACAAGTTCCGGAATGAGTAAATCAGGATGAATAGTTGCTTCAACCACTTCTTCAAACCTTTGGCAAAATGCTTCCACATTCTTTGGGTCTAAGGTCATGCCAGCAGCATAAAAATGCCCTCCGTATCCAAGAAGAAGATCTCTACATTGATGAATAGCTTCATATACATTGAACCCCGAAACGCTGCGAGCTGAACCTGCTACATAATCGCCGGATTGTGTTAACACAATTGTTGGGCGGTAATAATGTTCAATAAGTCTTGAAGCAACGATGCCAACCACACCTTTGTGCCAGTGCGGTTGAAACAAAACTGTGCTTTTTCTGCTGATCATTACTTCATCCGCATCAATTATGGCTAAGGCTTCTTCTGTTATATTAGTATCCGCTTCTTTGCGATTTGTATTATCAGTATTTAATTCTTCTGCCCAATGCATGGCTTCTTCAACACTGGTTGCCACAAACATCATTACTGCTTTGCGTGCATCATCCATGCGGCCCGCAGCATTAATTCTTGGGGCAATAATAAACACAAGGTTATTGATATGAAATGTTTTACCTAAGCTGCTTAAAATGCTTAATGCCTTTATACCGCAATTAGGATTTTCATTAGCTTTTTTTAAACCATAATAAGCCATTACGCGGTTTTCGCCAGTCATAGGCACTATATCAGCGGCAATAGCGGTAGCTATCAAATCAAGGTATTGATATGCTTCTTCCTTTTGCAAGCCCAGGTGAATGCACAATGCTGAAATTAATTTAAAGCCTACACCACAGCCGCATAGTTCTTTAAATGGATAACGACAATCTTTTTGTTTTGGGTTTAAAATAGCAACCGCAGGCGGAAGAACTTCATCAGGTAAATGATGGTCGCAAACAATAAAATCAATATCTAGTTCTTTTGCGTATGCTATTAAATCAGTGGATTTGATGCCACAGTCAAGGGAAATAACAAGTGTGTAATTATTTTGAAACGCAAAATCAATTCCTGCTTTGCTAATTCCATAACCCTCTCTGTAGCGATGAGGAATATAAAATTCCGTCCCGGAATGTTTTTTTTTTAAAAACTGGTATAAGCAGGCAACAGCCGTTGTACCATCTACATCATAATCACCAAAAACTAATATTTTTTCATTTTCTTCAAAAGCTTTATTAATGCGGTTTACAGCTTTATCCATGTCTTTCATAAGAAATGGATCATGTAAGTCTTTTAATTCAGGGCGGAAATATGAGCGTGCCTCTTCATAAGTTGTAATGCCTCTTTGTATTAAAATCTGGCAGAGTACCGGGTGTATTTTAAGCGCCTTAAAAAGTGCATCTGCTCTTAGTGGGTTAGCACCATTTACCCGCCAGCGTTTTACTTTCATTTAGTAATTAATATTTACGGTCGGTTACAAAGTTTACTAAATCTTCAAATCCATTGCGAATATCTGAAGGAGGGAAAGTATGCAGGATGATTAATGCCTCCTCTTTATACTGGTTCATTTTATTAACCGTATAATCAATACCACCATTTTTGGTTACAACATCAATAATGTAATTCACTTTTTCTTTGCGGGCATTTTCGTTTTTAATAATATAAATAATTTCCCGGCGGGTTTTTTTATCTACTTTATTCAGAGTATAAATTAGAGGAAGGGTAAGTTTTTTTTCTTTTATATCATTTCCGGTAGGCTTGCCTATATCCTGGGAAGCATAATCAAAAAGATCGTCTTTGATTTGAAAAGCTATCCCAACTTTTTCTCCAAACGCACCCATACGTGCAGCAATCTCTTCGTCTGGTATAGCAGACCATGCCCCTGCAGCACAGGCTGAGGATAATAAGGAAGCAGTTTTATTTCGAATGATTTCAAAATAAGTTTCTTCATCTAAATTTAATTTACGGGATTTTTCCATTTGCAATAACTCTCCCTCACTCATCTTGCGAACGGCATTTGAAAGTATTTGCAAAATCCTGAAATCGTTATTATCAAGCGATAATAATAGTCCCTTTGCTAACAGGTAATCACCTACTAAAACCGAAACTTTGTTTTTCCACAATGCATAAACTGAGAAAAAACCTCTACGTTCCAGCGAATCATCCACCACATCATCATGTACTAACGTAGCTGTGTGTAAAAGTTCTACAAGCGAAGCTGCTCTATATGTAGACTCATTTACACTGCCACAAAGTTTTGCAGCAAGAAAAACAAACATAGGTCGAAGTTGTTTTCCCTTTCGTTTTACCACATACCTCATAACCCTATCCAGTAAAGGAACGTTACTGTTTACGGCTTCCCTGAACTTTACTTCGAAAATTTTTAATTCGCTCTCAATAAGATTAACGGGTAATTGCATGCGTAATTCGTTGGAAAGGTACGAGGGTATAGATATATTCTGTCACGGTGGTATAAGAATTGCAGAAACTTTGCTGGCAAAATGTGAGATTATACAATTAGAAAAACTAAATAATTATAAAAATTTGGTAATTGTATGTCAAATCATATTTTTGCGACTGATTAGGACATTGTTTTCAAAAATTAATTCAAAGTTATGGCAAGCAAAAAGTACTCTTTTCTGGCAGGTCTCTTATGCCTGTTGGCATCGTACGGTATCGCACAAACAACAACTACAAGTGGCACCGGTTATGATGCAGCAGATTCGTCAATTATTCCATCCCGAAGTATGCCTCAGCACACGGAATTTTTAAACGGGACTTATAATTTCCCGGCAAAACCACGTAACCAATGGGAGCTTGGTGTAAAAGGTGGCTTATTTAATATAAGTGGTGATGTAGCTTCTCAATTGTCTCCAGGTTTTGGAGTGCATATTAGAAAAGCTATGGGGTATGTATTTTCTATGAGATTAGAATATATGTATGGAATTGGTAAAGGGTTAAACTGGCTTGCTGGATCAGGTTATGTAGGTGGTGGAGCTGCAAATCCATGGCAAAGACTTGGATACGGTGGTCAAAGCGTATACTATAATTATAAGAGTAAGGTACAAGATCTAGCTTTGGAAGGTCTTTTCACCTTAAATAATATACGCTTTCACAAAGCAAAAACCGGTTTCAACGTATACGGGCTTGTGGGAATAGGCGGTACAATGTATGATACTAAAGTAAATGCATTGAACGGGACAAGCCGTTACTCATTTGCTGGAGTTCAAGGCAATGTGTTTAAAAATAGGAAAGAAACTAAGGATCAGTTAAAAGAAATTTTGGATGATTCTTATGAAACTGATGCTGAATCTCATGGTGCACGCCGTCCCAAATTATTTGGAAATACTTTTAAACCTGTAGGTCATGTAGGCGTAGGATTTGCCTTCAAATTAAACAACAGGATTAATTTGGCAATTGAAGATCGTGTATCTATTACTAAAGATGATTTGTTAGATGGTCAGCGTTGGGCTGAACAACGTGACTTAACACGTGATTTTGATACTTACAACTATTTTACAGTTGGTTTAAATTTCAATCTTGGTTCAAAAGCTACAGAACCTCTGTATTGGATGAATCCACTTGACTATGCGTACAGTGAAATTCGCAACCCTCGTTTAATGCGTTTACCAAAGCCTGTTTTACCTGATGCTGATGGAGATGGTGTAACTGATCAATTCGACCAGGAACAAACTCCACAAGGTTGCCCTGTAGATTCTCATGGTGTTAGCCGCGATACAGATGGTGATGGTGTACCTGATTGCCGTGATAAAGAATTGGTTACTCCAACTTATTGCCAACCGGTTGATGCTGATGGTGTAGGTAAATGTCCTTGTCCCGAAGGTTGTGTAGGAAAAGATACAACTGGTGGTGATTGCGCTGTATTGTTAGGAGCATTACCAAGTGTAACTTTCTCTGGAAACAGTGCAAGTGTAAGCACTGATGCAAGAAGTATGCTTGCAAGCGTAGCATCCCGCATGCGTAACAATCCCGAGTGCCGTGTAGTAGTAATTGGTTATTGCGCTTCTAATAAATCTCAACAACAAAGAAGTTGGGATAGAGTGAATGCGGTAATCAACTACCTGGTAGAAAAAGAAGGTGTTAGTGGTGATCGTTTCATCTTTAACTATGGTCAGGAAGGTGGCGATTGCAACACAGTAGACTTAAGAGCTGCTGCATCTGGTGAAGAAGGTCCAAACAATGTTCCTGCTCCTCATCCAAACCTTAGAAAGTAAGCTTTATATAAGTTTTTTGAAAGTTTTATAAAGAATGCCCTCCAATCGGAGGGTTTTCTTTATAAAAAGCTTAACGGCGCTATTTAAGCAGTATAGATTATTTAGACAATATTTGCTTAAATAGTTAACTTCGCCAACCTTTATGAGATTTTTCTTAATAGTAATTATTTCTTTTTCCCTGATTAGTTGTAATGGATTTAGCAAGGTTTTAAAAAGCCCCGATCCTGAATTTAAATTGCGGATGGCAGAACAGTATTATGCTAAAAAAAAGTATAGTAACGCACAGCAATTATATGAGGATATAATGCCGTTCTTTAAAGGCAGGCCTGAATTTGAAGATATTTATTACAAGTATGCTTACAGCGCTTATCAGCAAAAGGATTTTTTAAATGCTGAAAATCTTTTTAAGACTTATTTAGAAGTGTTTCCCAATAGTGCAAGGTCAGAAGAGATTGATTACATGAGGGCTTTTACATTTTTTAAGCAATCTCCAAAGGCTGAACTGGATCAAACCAATACCATAAAAGCTATGGGAATGATGCAGACTTTTATAAATACGCACCCTGGCTCGGCAAGAATAAAAGAAGCTAACGAAATTATTGATAATAGTCGTAAGAAGCTGGAAATAAAAGATCACAAGTCCGCACAATTATATTACGATATTGGCCAATTTAGAGCGGCTGCCGTTTCTTTTAATTCACTACTTAATAGTTATCCTGAATCTTCCAGTTCCGCCGAGTATAAGTTAATGTCTATTAAGGCTTTTTATAGGTTTGCAGAACTAAGTGTTGAAGAAAAAAAGTTAGAGCGGTTTGAAAAGGTAATTGAGGAATGCAATGATTTTACAGATCGCTTTCCGCAAAGTGCTCTTGCAAAAGAAGTAGAAAAATATTTGAACTTTTCTAAAAACAATTTAAAAAATATATCAAATGAGCCGTCTAAGACGACAACCTAGCACAAGCAATAACGTGGAAACACGCAACTTAAATGACCTGAAACAAAAAACAGGAAATTTATACCAGTCTATTGCTATTGTTGCCAAAAGAGCGAATCAAATTAATATTTCTATAAAGGAAGAATTGCATAATAAATTGGAGGAATTTGCCAGCCACACAGATAGCCTTGAAGAAATTCATGAAAATAAAGAACAAATAGAGATTTCTAAAGCTTATGAACGCATGCCAAACCCGGCTTTGCTTGCAACCCAGGAATTTATGGAAGATAAAATTTATCATCGCAAAAATGAGGATGATTTATTTCATTAATTGATTTAAAAATTTAAGAAAGCGATCCTCTCCAAAAAGGATCGCTTTTGTTTTTATATAGTATTTTGTGTGTTAATGTTATCAGGAAAAAAAATATTAATCGGAATTACTGGCAGCATAGCAGCATATAAAAGCATTCTCTTAATAAGAGAGTTGATAAAGGCCGGCGCAGAAATACGGGTTATAATGACACCTGCTGCAAAAGATTTCGTTTCCCCTTTAACTCTTACTACGCTTAGCAATCATACCGTGTTATCAAATTTGTTTGATGAGGCATCCTGGGCTAATCATGTGGAGTTAGGCCGTTGGGCTGACGTTATGATAATTGCTCCATTAAGCTGTAATAGTTTAAGCAAAATGGCGGCTGGCGCTTGCGATAATTTGTTACTGGCAGTTTATTTATCCGCTATTTGTCCTGTTATTGTTGCCCCTGCTATGGATGAAGATATGTGGCATCACCCATCTACAAAAGCCAACCTTAAAAAAATAGAAGATCATGGATGTGCTCTTATTCCTGTGGAAAATGGAGAATTAGCAAGTGGTTTATTTGGCTTCGGCAGAATGGCAGAACCTGAAACAATTTTAAATTATTTAAATCTCCACTTCAAGCAGAAAAAAGACCTGGCAGGTAAAAAAGCTTTGGTTACTGCAGGACCTACATACGAACCTATTGATCCTGTACGTTTCATTGGTAATAATTCTTCCGGAAAAATGGGATATGCCATTGCTGAGGAATTATATAGAAGAGGAGCTGAGGTAACTTTGGTTTCCGGGCCTGTAAGTATAACGGCAAAAATAAAAGGCATTAATCTCCTTAAGGTGCAGAGAGCGGAGGAAATGTATGAAGCGTGTATGCAGTTTTCAGCAACTTATGATGTAGCTGTAATGGCAGCAGCAGTTGCAGATTACACACCGCTAAATATGGAGAATGAAAAAATAAAGAAAACGGATGGCGTTTTAAATCTTGAGCTGAGGAAAACTAAAGATATTTTAAAAAGCCTCGGCGAAATAAAGAAACCCGAACAAGTATTAGTTGGTTTTGCGTTAGAAACAAATAATGAAGAAGAAAATGCAAAACAGAAGCTTCAAAGCAAAAATGCTGACATGATTGTATTGAATTCTTTAAATGATGTTAGTGCAGGATTTCAAAAGGATACTAATAAAGTAACCTTTTTTAAAAAAGATGGGTCGGAGCTTAGTTTTGAAGCAAAGACAAAAGATTTGGTGGCTAAGGATATTGTTGATTCTATAATTGAAATGTTCTAATGAAAAAACTATTTTTTTTATTCCTTATTCTGTTGTTTGTTACCACGCACAATTATGCACAGGAACTACAGGCAAAGCTTACTGTAATATCAAATAAGGTTAGCACTAAGGTGGATAAAAAGATATTTCAGTCTTTGCAGACATCGCTTACAAATTTTTTAAATAACCGTAAGTGGACTGGTGATGCTTTTAGCGTGAATGAAAAAATTAAATGCAACTTTCTCTTGAGTATTGATCAGGAACTTGGTGATAATGTTTATAAGGCTTCCTTAACAATACAAGCTTCACGGCCTGTTTATAATTCGGCCTACGAATCTCCATTGGTTAATTTTGTGGATAACGATATAACCTTTCGTTATGTAGAGTTTCAACCTGTTGAGTTTAATGAGAATCGTGTGCAGGGAAATGATCCTGTGGCAGCAAATCTTACAGCTGCTTTAGCTTACTATGTAAATATTATTTTAGGCATTGACTATGATTCTTTTGCCGCAAAAGGCGGGGATGCTTTTTTTAAGAAAGCCCAAAACATTGTAAACAATGCTCCGGAGGGCAGCAGCATTTCGGGTTGGAAAACCTTTGATGGAATGCGCAACCGCTACCGGTTAGTTGAAAATTTTATGGATAGCCGTTTTAATTTAATGCACGATGCTATTTATACATACTACCGCAAAGGACTTGATCAATTTTATGATGATGAAGAAGTAGCAAGGAGAGGAGTGATGTCAGCATTAACTTATTTAGTATCTGTTAACCAGGAGTTTCCTAATTCAATGGTGATGCAATTTTTCTTTCAGGGAAAAAGTGCTGAATTGGTAAAAATGTTTAGCCATGGCAGCCCGGACATGAAAGTTCAGGTAAGAGAGATGTTGGCTAAATTAGATATTACTAATGCTTCTGCTTACAAGGAAATAAAGTAATGCGACTTCAACACATTATCTACCTCTTTATCTTTTGCAGCTGTTCTTCTAAGCCAATGATTCCTAAAGATGTTCTCCTTCCAGAAAAAATGGAAAAGCTAATGTTGGATATGATGCGAACAGATGAATATCTCAGTCAGAATCCAGGCACGGACTCTTTAAATTTAAAGCGTACAGATTTTTATCAAAAGGTTTTAAAGGTTAATAATACTTCAAAAGAAGCGTTCAAAAAAAGCTTTAACTTCTATCAGGGCAGGCCAGATTTGCTTAAAGTTATTTTGGACTCCATGCATAGCCAGGCTACAATATTACCTCCCTCTAAGCAGAATAATTCTTTAAGAAAAAAAGTCAAATAATTTATCCATGAACAAGGTATTTCCCACGGCTCATGAAGCACTATTCGATATTGGCGATGGTTCAGTTCTATTGCTTGGTGGCTTTGGTTTATGCGGCATACCTGAAAACATTATTGAGGCGCTTGTAGCAAAAGGAGTGAAAAACCTAACCTGTATCTCCAACAATGCCGGCGTTGATGAATTTGGTTTAGGCCTGCTGCTTAAGTCAAGGCAAATAAAAAAAATGATCAGTTCCTATGTAGGCGAAAATGCAGAATTTGAAAGACAATTATTAAGTGGAGAGTTGGAAGTTGATCTTGTGCCGCAGGGTACTTTAGCTACACGAATTCACATGGCAGGCATGGGCATTCCAGCATTTTATACACCTGCAGGTTATGGCACCGAAGTATCAATTGGTAAAGAAGTACGATGTTTCAATGGCAAAAATTATTTGATGGAGGCTGCACTAATGGGCGATTTTGCTCTTGTAAAAGCATGGAAGGGGGATAAGTTCGGCAACCTTGTATTTAAAAAAACTACCCGTAATTTTTCAACCTCTATGGCTAAAGCTGGCAAGATAACCATTGCAGAAGTTGAGCAACTTGTAGAGCCTGGTGAACTTGATCCCGATCATATAGATGTGGCAGGTGTATACGTTCACCGCATTTTTGAGGGCAGCAATTACGAGAAACGTATTGAAAAACGCACGGTAAGGTTAGGGAAAGCTGAAAGCTAGATGCTGAACGCTAATTCAGTTCCATAACAAATAATTTAAACCTCACGCAATATGGCTTTAGATAAATATGGTATTGCTAAAAGAATTGCACAGGAATTGAAAGACGGGATGTATGTAAATCTTGGCATTGGGATACCTACACTTGTTGCTAATTTCATTCCGAAGGGTATTTCTATAATGCTGCAAAGCGAAAATGGAATGTTAGGCATGGGCCCATATCCCTTAGAAGAAGAAGTAGATGCAGACCTTATTAATGCAGGGAAAGAAACAGTTACTATACTGCCAGGAGGCGCTTTTTTTGATAGCGCCGAAAGCTTTGGAATGATAAGGGCAGGAAAAATAGATATGACCGTTTTAGGAGCAATGGAAGTGAGTGATAAGGGCGACATTGCTAATTGGAAAATACCAGGTAAAATGGTGAAAGGTATGGGGGGTGCCATGGATCTTGTAGCAAGTGCCCAAAATATAATAGTGGCAATGATGCATACTGATCCGAAAGGCAAATCAAAACTATTGCCTGAATGTACGTTGCCATTAACAGGTGTTGGTTGTGTAAAAAAGATTGTAACCGAATTAGCAGTATTAGAAATTACTTCAGAGGGGTTTAAATTATTAGAAAGAGCACCTGGCGTAAGTTTAGAAGAAATAAAAGATAAAACAGCAGGGAAATTAATTATAGAAGGTGAAGTGCAGGAAATGAATATTTGATTGCTGTATTAGAGAAAAGGCTAAAAATTATAATTCAGATAAAAAACATTTAAAATATTTACTAAAAAATTTGGTTATATAAAACAGAAAAAACTAAATTACATTCATAAAAATTGAGCACTATGTTAAAAATGCAAGTAATCGGAAATCTAGGAAAAGACTGTGTGGTGAACACAGTAAACGGTAAGAATGTGATCAACTTCACTGTGGCACATACCGAAAAGTACAAAGACAGCCAGGGCACAAACCAGGAAAAAACAACCTGGGTAGATTGTGCTTATTGGACAGATCGCACTGCTATTGCACCGTATCTTTTAAAAGGTACACAAGTATTTGCAGAAGGAAACCCGGAAGTAAGAAGCTTTACGCGGAATGATGGCACCGCCGGTGCATCACTTTCAATGCGTGTACGGGAAGTGCAGCTTTTGGGACGTAAAGGTGATAACAATAATAGTGGTGGTTATAGTAATGATGCTTCTGCATCTGCTCCGCGCCAGGATGTTCCGGCAGGTGTAGATGATGGTATTGCAGACGATTTGCCATTTTAAAAATTAATATCTCTTAATAAAAATTGCCCTGCTTTTTAGCGGGGCAATTTTATTATTACCAAATAATAGCAATCTGTTTCTTAATCATCATGTTCAGGAGCATTAACTCCCTTAACCTATTTTTGGCCCATGGAAGAAAAGCTCGTGTTGTATAAAGACCTTTTTGAATTTACAACCTCAATATTTAAATCCATTGGTTGTGCTGAAGAAGAAGCGGTAGGGGCCGCCACTGTACTTTTATCTGCAGATTTACGTGGTATTGATTCTCATGGAGTGGCCCGCCTTAGTGGCTATGTCCGTTTATATGAAGCAGGCAGAGTAAACCCCAAACCCCATGTAAAAATTATACATCAAACACCCTCTACTGCCACTGTTGATGGGGATAAAGGGCTGGGGCTTGTAGTAGCGCCAAAGGCCATGAAAATAGCAATTGATAAAGCTAAAGCGGTTGGTTCGGGATGGGTAAGTGTAAAGAACAGCAACCATTACGGTATAGCTGCAGCACATGCGATGCTTGCCTTAGAAGAAGATATGATTGGTATTTCCATGACAAATGCCAGTGCTTTGGTTGCGCCTACCTTTTCACTAGAACGTATGTTAGGCACTAATCCAATTTGCGTGGCAATCCCTGCTGGCAGCCAACCACCTTTCGTAGCTGATCTTGCCACAACAACAGCGGCAAATGGTAAGCTTGAAATCCTACAAAGAAAAGGCGAAGAGGCGCCTCCTGGCTGGATACAGGACGAGGAAGGCGTTTCTACCCTTGATGCCCATGCATTAAAAAATGGTGGCGCATTGTTGCCTCTTGGTAGTGATATAGAACATGGCAGTCATAAGGGGTATGCACTGGGCGCTGTAGTAGATATTTTTTCCGCAGTTTTAAGTGGGGCAAACTATGGGCCTTGGGTGCCTCCTTTTCCAGCGTATGTGCCTATGCCTGAAAATATGCCCGGCGAAGGCATTGGTCATTTTTTTGGTGCAATGAGAATTGATGGTTTTCGTTCTGCCGATGAATTTAAAAAACACATGGATCACTGGATAGAACGTTTTAGATCTGCAAAACCAATAAGTGAAGAACAAAAAGTGCTGATTCCGGGCGATCCTGAAAGGGAATCAGAGAAGGCACGTATAAAATCAGGAATTCCTTTGCATGCAGCCGTGGTGGCTGATCTTGAAGCGCTTGCAGCTAAATATTCCATTGCATCTATTTTTTAACGCTTGTTTCCTGTTTGCCTGCTAATTTTGCGGCTCATTTAAAACCCGCTTGGGCAATATGAAAATTATGAAATTTGGAGGCACCAGTGTTGGGCTTCCGCAACGCATGCACGAGGTTGCAAAACTAATCACCGCAGAAAGGGAACAAAAAATTGTTGTGTTAAGTGCGGTTTCAGGTACTACTAATTCTTTAGTGGAAATTTCCTCTTTATTAGCAAATGGTAACCGTGAAGAAGCAAAGAAAAAAATTGATGCCCTTGAAGATCATTATAAAAAATTTGTTGGAGGATTAATTACTTCGCAGGAAGCAATTGCCGGAGCTAATGAAATACTAAAGGAGCATTTTGAATTCTTAAATATAATCTTAAAAATATCATTTAGTGAGGCTTTAAATAAGGATATTCTTGCTCAGGGCGAATTGCTTTCAACCAAATTGTTTTCTGTTTATCTAAGAGAGCAAGGCATTGAACATGCACTATTGCCAGCGCTTAATTTTATGTTCCTTGATGAAAATGATGAACCGCAGATTTCTATTATTAATGAACGCCTGACACAACAATTAACGCAGCATCCTGGAATAAACTTATTTATTACCCAGGGGTTTATTTGCAGAAATGCAAGGGGGGAAGTAGATAATTTAAAACGCGGCGGCAGCGATTATTCGGCGTCTTTAATTGCAGCTTCAATTAAGGCTTCAGTATGTGAAATATGGACAGATATAAGCGGCATGCACAACAATGATCCGCGTGTAGTAAACAAAACAGTTGCCATTGAACAATTAAGTTTTGATGAAGCTGCAGAACTTGCTTATTTCGGCGCCAAAATTTTACACCCGGCATCTATATGGCCTGCACAACAATATAATGTTCCTGTTAAGTTATTAAACACGATGGAGCCTGAAGCAAAAGGCACAACCATCTCTTCAGAAACTTCTTCAAAAGGGGTGAAGGCTGTAGCAGCTAAGGATGGTATAACAGCGGTAAAAATTAAAAGCAGCCGTATGTTGCTGGCCTATGGATTTCTACGAAAGGTGTTTGAAATATTTGAAAAGTACAAAACATCTATTGATATGATCACCACCTCTGAAGTAGCCGTATCTGTAACTATTGACAGTGATGCCGCCTTGCCTGCCATTAAAAAAGAACTGGAGGCATTGGGTACTGTAGAAATAGATAATGGGCAAACTATTATTTCTATAGTTGGCAATCAAATTGCTTCTGATGCAGATGTACTTGAAAAAGTTTTCAGCAGCTTAAATAATATTAAAGTACGTATGGTCTCTTACGGTGGCAGCGATAATAATATCTCTTTGTTGGTAGCTGCTGATCAGAAGCAAAAAGTATTGCAGCAAATAAATAGTGGCGTATTTGGCTTGTAGGGGCCTTATGTTTTATTTTGCTGTTTGATTGGGCACCTTTTTATCAATTGGGTTTTTAATGTGAAGTTGTTTAAATTTTCTTCCCCACACTTTATCATTTAGGTTTACGAATTTTTTACAATAATACAGATGCATAAGGTAATGGAGGCGAATGATGTAAGCATCTTAACAAGGAGCTTAGGTAAGAAACTGTAAGAGTTTTTAAGTAATTCTATTATATACCGATGTATATTAAGGCCAAATGGTTCATCTTTTATTAAGTTCATAGGCAATGTAGTTTTTTAATTCCTGATCAATCCACATCCTTTTATTTCAATACCTATGAATAAAAATATACTGAACCAGGTTCAGGAGATTCTTGATATTGCAGGCGTTATCCTGGTAGTGCTTTATACAGATCAAACGGTAGCCTTAATTAATAAGAAAGGTTGCGAAACCCTTGGGTATTCTTCAAAAGAAATTATTGGAAAAAACTATTTTGATAATTTTATCGAAGCCCATTTACGGGCAGAATTAAAATCTGTATTTGAGGAGATTGTTAGAGGCGATTTGGTTTTTTCCGGTGCTTATGAAAATAAGGTTGTCACTAAAGAAGGAGCCTTGCGACAGATCAGTTGGTCTAATTCTTACTTGAAAGATGAGGACGGAAAAATTATTGCTACAATAAGCTCCGGTGAAGATGTGACCGAAAAAAGGAAAGAAGAGGCCTTTGCGTTGGCTATTAATTATCGCCTGGCAGATGTTATTATAACCACCAGTATAAAAGGCGATATTCAATATGCTTCCAATTCAGTAACTAAATTATTAGGTTTTAATCCCGGTGAGCTAACCGGAAAAAAATTAATGGATTATGTTCATCCTGATGATAGGCCTGTAGTATTGGAGCGCTGGGGAGGCATGCGTAAGAATCCGGATAAAATGATTTACTCACGTCATCGTATCAAAACCAAACAAGGCAATTATACATGGATTGAAGGCGAAGCCAGAAATATGCTTCATGATGAAAATATTCAGGGCGTTCTAAACAACTTTCGCGACATAACAGAGCGTATAACTATTGAAGAGCGTTTTCGTGTACTTTTTGACCAATCTCTGGATGGTTTGATGATTATTGATTCCCTTGGCGTAATAGATTGTAACGGCGCAGCAGTTCAAATGCTAAGCGCTAAAAACAAAAGCGATTTGATTGGGAAGATGCCTTCTTCCTTTTCCCCTGCCTGCCAGGAAGATGGAAATTTATCTGCTACAAAAGCACTTCAAATGAATAACATTGCAATAGAGAAGGGATTTCACAGGTTTGATTGGGTACAGCAAAATTTTGAAGGAAATATTTTTAATGTAGAAGTAAGTGTTACGCCACTCTACTCTTTAGGAAAAGATGTAATGTTGGTTAGCTGGCATGACCTGAGCGAAAGAAAAATGTTTGAAAACAAGTTGCGGGAGGCAAAAGAAACGGCTGAGGCTGCTACAAAGTCACATGAACAGTTTCTTTCTACCATGAGTCATGAAATAAGAACCCCATTAAATGCTATCATAGGTTTAAGTCATATTTTATTAGATGAAAAGCCAAGAGAAGATCAGTTAGATAACCTGGAAACATTGCATTTTTCCTCTCAGCACCTTCTTACCCTGGTAAATGATATATTGGATTTTAGCAAAATTGAGGCGGGTGGAATTGAACTTGAAAAAGCTTCTTTTTCTTTACGCGGTTTGCTTGGGGGAATACACAAAAGCATGCAGGCAAAGGCAAGAGAAAAAGGAATTGAAATTAGTATTGTACAGGATAAAGAATTGCCTGATCATGTACTTGGCGACTCTTTACGTTTGGCGCAGGTTTTAAATAACCTTGCAGGCAATGCAGTAAAGTTTACAGACCAGGGCACAGTGCAGATGCATTTAAAAGTTGTAAATAAGATAGAGGATGAAGTTGAAGTTAGCTTTAGTATAAAAGATACCGGAATTGGAATTGCTGAGGATAAAATGCCATTTATATTTGACCAGTTTAGACAGGCAAATTCTGATACAACCCGTAAATTTGGCGGCACAGGTCTTGGCCTTGCTATATCTAAAAAGCTGGTTCATATAATGGGGTCCGATTTAAAAGTTAAAAGTCTCTTAGGTGTGGGGTCAGAGTTCTATTTCAGAATAAAATTTCAAGTAGCTACTGACCGTAATTATAAAATGGAAAAACCGGTAAAAGAAGACGCCTTCCCTCCATTAAATATTCATGTTTTATTAGTAGAAGATAATAGAATTAATCAGGTTGTTATTAACAAATTCTTACAGCGCTGGGGAGTAAAAGTAGATATTGCGGATAATGGGCATACAGGATTTACAAAAATGCAAAGCAACAATTATGATTTGATACTTATGGACTTGCAAATGCCCGATATGGATGGTTTTGAAACAACAAGGCTTATTCGCAGCGAAGGTTTTACCGGACCTATTGTTGCCTTAACCGCCACTGTTCTTTTTGACATCAGGAAAAAGGTTTTAGCTGCCGGTATGAATGATATAATGGGCAAACCTTTTAAGCCTCAGGAGCTGTATCAAAAAATTAAGAGCCTTACTAACGCCTGCGAGGTTTAAGATATGTAGTACCTGCAGGCCAGCTGCTCCCTAACTATCGCTGCTTTAAATTAACATGGATTATCCTTTAAAGAAATTACAATGAGAAGCATGCTATAAAAAAGTATGGCCCTTGCGGGCCAACTTGTGAAATAAAAAACTGTAAATTAAATTACGATCATAGCATCACCATAACTAAAAAAACGGTACTTATCTTTTATTGCTTTCTTGTACACTTCCATTGCCAGGTCATAACCTGCAAAGGCACAAGTCATAATTAGCAAACTTGTTTTTGGTAAATGAAAGTTGGTTACTAATGAGTCAGCAATATTAAAATCATACGGTGGATGAATGAATGTATTGGTCCAGCCTTCTGAAGGTTTTAATAATTTCTGCGCTGTAAAAGAAGACTCTAAACCCCTCATAGTAGTAGTGCCAATAGAACAAATTCTGTGACCGGTTTCTTTTGCTTTGTTCACAATTTTGCAAGCAGTTTCTTCAATGCGATAATATTCTGCATCCATTTTATGCTTGCTCAGGTCTTCTACTTCAATTGGCCGAAAAGTGCCAAGCCCTGTATGTAGCGTCACTTCCGCAAACCTTATTCCTTTAATCTCACAACGCTTAATTAATTCGCGGCTAAAATGAAGTCCTGCAGTAGGAGCAGCCACAGCGCCTTCATGTTTTGCATAAACCGTTTGGTATCGTTCGCGGTCTTCATCATCTGGTTTGCGCTTGATATATTTTGGTAATGGTGTTTCACCATGTTTTTCCAGTATAAGACGAAACTCATCATCGGTCCCTTCAAACAAAAATTTAATTGTTCTACCCCGGGAAGTTGTGTTGTCAATTACTTCTGCAACGAGGTCTTCTTCTTCGCCAAAGTATAATTTATTACCAACACGTATTTTTCTTGCCGGGTCAACAATAACATCCCAAAGACGGTGTTCCTTATTCAACTCACGCAAAAGAAAAACTTCAATCTTGGCGCCCGTTTTTTCTTTTCGGCCATACATACGGGCAGGAAAGACTTTGGTGTTGTTTACCACAAAAACATCCTTGTCATCAAAATACTCAAGAATGTCTTTGAATAACTTGTTATCCATTTGTCCTGTCTTACGATTAACAACCATCATGCGGGCATCTTCGCGTTTTTTAGCAGGATGTTGGGCAATAAGATTTAAAGGAAGGTCGAACTTAAACTGTGAAAGCTTCATGTAATATTTAAAATTAGATGACGCTATATGACAGGTTCCCTGTGCTAAGAGTGAAGAAGGAAAGACAGGGAGGTATTCAATTTACTCACAGTCTTATTCTTAGCTGTCCAAAACCACGGTCTTACGGCACCGGGCCTGGTCATTTAGCTTTAAAGGCGGCAAAAATAGCACAATAAGTTTTACAGTAAACTTTTTTGTAAGATTTGGCAAATTTATTTATACTGAATAAGGGTTTAGGTGGGATACTTATAAGTGTTGACGATCACTATTGATATCGGCTCCTTGTTGTGCAGCGCAATTAAAACCAAGATTATTAAAAATAAATAAAGGCTACTTTATGCGATACCATTAAAATTTACTTTGCAACTCTTTAAAAGTTGCGATGAGTTTTTGGAATAGCAGATAATAATGTTTTTGTATAGTGCGATTTTGGATGTTGGTATACTTCTTCTGCATTTCCTTCTTCCATAATTTTTCCTTTGTTCATCACCATTATCCTGTCGCACATATATCTTACAACAGAAAGGTCATGTGAAATAAAAAGCATTGTTAAGCCCAGGTCCTTTTTAAGATCATTCAAAAGATTTAAAACCTGCGCCTGTACACTTACATCCAAAGCAGAAACAGATTCATCACATACAAGGAAATTGGGTTGCAACGCTAAAGCCCTTGCAATAACAATACGTTGCCTTTGGCCCCCGGAAAACTCATGAGGATAGCGTTTTGCATAATTAGCAGGAAGGTTTACTTTGTCAAGCAAAGAGGCAACAGCTTTTTTTCTCAAAACCGAATTACTACTTCGAAAGATTTTCATTGGCTCTTCTATTGCTGCACCAATTGTAAGCCTCGGATTGAGTGAAGAGAAAGGATCCTGGAATACCAGTTGTACTTCTTTACGAAATTGATGCAGCTTTTTGTTACTAAGTTTGGTAATATCTGTTCCATTGAAAAGTATAGAACCGCTTGCAGGATCAATAATTCTTAATAAAGACCTTCCCAAGGTAGTCTTGCCACAGCCTGATTCACCCACAAGACCTAAAGTTTCGCCTTTACAAATGGTAAAGCTTACATCATCTACAGCAGTATAGTATTGTGTAACCTTTCCAAAAAAATTTGTTTTAATTGGAAAGTGTATCACCAGGTTCTTAACTTCTACCAGTGCAATAGAGGGTTCATTATTTAGTTTTTCATGAGAAACTATTGGCTTTGCTGTAAATGCTTTCTCTTTCAGAAAATCACTGACTACGGGCAACTTTTCCCCTTTAGCATGAAGTGCCGGCCTACATGCTAACAGTGCTTTTGTGTATGCTTGCTGTGGGTTATTAAACAAGCTATCTACCCTATTTTGTTCAATGATTTCTCCTTTATACATGATGGCCACTTTATCTGCAAATTCCGCTACCAATCCTAAATCATGTGTTATGAAAAGCACTCCTATGTTTTGTTCACGCTGCAGCTTTTGAATTAACTGTAAAATGCTTTTTTGTACGGTTACATCAAGGGCGGTCGTTGGCTCATCACAAATAAGCAAATGAGGATTGCAGCACATTGCCATTGCAATCATAACCCTCTGCTTCTGGCCTCCGCTTAACTGGTGAGGAAATTTATTAAAGATCACTTCCGGTTGAGGCAGGTCTACTTTAATAAACCACTGAATTACTAATTTTTTTGCTTCAACGATAGATGTTGATTGGTGCACAAGCACTGCTTCCATTACTTGTTTTCCACACCGTACAACAGGATTAAGGGATGACATCGGCTCCTGAAAGATCATTGCTATTTTATTGCCCCTTACTTGCTGTAATTGTTTTGTATCCGCTTTTAAAAGATCAAAAGATTTTTCAGCTTCTGAGAAAAGTATCTGGCCACCTACATACTGCGCCGGTGGTGTAGGTAATAGCTGTAAGATAGAAAGTGAAGTAACTGATTTGCCAGACCCTGATTCACCTGCAAGGGCCGTTATTTCTCCACGGTTGATCTGTAGATTAATTTCTTTTATAGCATGTGTTCTTTCTTTTTCTTTTAAAAAGTCAATGCTTAAATTTTTTATTTGTAATAAAGGTTCCATTAAGGGCAGGGAATTTTTGTAACAGCAATAGCTAATCGTTTTTCAGGCACAGGATAATAAGCCATGCACACATTGCAGGTTTTATCTCTGTCTGTTTTTATTGTAAAATAAAAAACTTCGCCTTCTGCTATCTCTGTTGGGAAAGTACAGGGGTTATCTAACGCGAATACATTTTTATAAGATTTTTTTGTTTGTTCATCAATCCAATTAGCAGCTATAAGCGCCGTATCTATATTGCCTTCAGCAACACTTATCGTGTAATTTGAACAAATGCCTTTTACCTCGAGGCGCCCTTTAAAACATGTATTTTTTGCATTATTGTTTATACATTTTTTATTGGTCATTACAAGGCTTAGCAAAGCGCTGAATAGTAAATATTTCATCCTGGTTGTTTAAAAGCGTAAATGGCGTACGGTAAGGCCATTATTAATTAATTGCTTTAAAGAGTCAATGCCTATCCGAAGATGCCTTTCCACAAATTGCTCCGTTATTTTGCGGTCACTGTCTTCTGTTTTTACACCTTCAGGAATCATAGGCTGATCGCTTATTAACAGCAAAGCGCCCGTGGGAATTTTGTTGGCAAAGCCAACCATAAAAATAGTAGCTGTTTCCATATCTATAGCATAAGCCCTTATGCGCTGTAGGTATTCTTTAAATTCATCATCATGTTCCCACACCCTTCTGTTTGTGGTATACACAGTGCCTGTCCAATAATCGTATCCATTATCTCTTATAGTAGTGGACATTGCTTTTTGCAGGGAAAAGGAAGGAAGAGCGGGTACTTCGGAGGGGAAGTAATCGCCGGAGGTTCCTTCGCCACGTATGGCAGCAATTGGTAATAGAAGGTCTCCCAACTTATTCCTTTTTTTCAGGCCGCCGCATTTCCCCAGGAATAAAACCGCCTCGGGATCTATAGCTGACAGCAAATCCATCACCGTTGCTGCGGTGGGGCTTCCCATCCCAAAATTAATAATAGTAATGCCATTTGCAGTAGCACATTGCATGGGTCTGTCAATACCAACTATATCTACTTCATTCCATTCCGCAAACAAGCGTACATAGTTGCTAAAGTTGGTCAGAAGAATGTATTTACCAAAGTTCTCCAGCTTTTCGCCTGTGTATCTTGGCAGCCAATTCTTTACAATATCTTCTTTTGATTTCATACTTGTTTACGAATTTACAAAATTCAAAATCTAAGCTGCCGTCTCTTTTTTATAGGTTTGGTGTATGATTCATTTGAATTATCCCGAGCCTGACTTTAAATTAAAAAAAGAAAAGGGCCAGAACTATATTTTTGACCCGCTTCGCAAAATATGGTTGTTATTGACCCCGGAAGAATGGGTAAGGCAAAATTTCGTCAATTACCTGGTAAGGATATTGGGCTATCCTGCAAGCTTGATTGCTTTGGAAAAAGAATTATTGTTAAACGATCTTAAAAAAAGATTCGATATACTGGTTTATAATAAAGAGCACCAACCCTGGATGTTGGTAGAATGTAAGGCTGCTGGTATAAAACTGAATGACGCTGTATTACAACAACTGCTTCGCTATAATATTTCCATTCCTGTTTCTTATATAGTTATTACAAATGGTGCAGATACGTACAGTTGGCAAATGGATAAGGGTAGAGTGCTTTCATTAAAAAAATTGCCGGATTGGCCGAAGTAAAAAAAACATCTTTTGTTTTTCAGTAGTCATGAAATTAGATTGATTATTTTGTGCCGCGATAATTTCATTTTTATAAGCATTATTTTTTTGATTTATGTTTTCATTAAAAGGAAAGTCAGCTATTGTAACCGGGGCTGGTAGCGGCATTGGTAAAGCTGTGTCTTTATTATTTGCCGAACAGGGAGCCACCGTGCATGTTGTGGATTTAAACGAAGAAAGTGCACAAGGAACTGTTTTGGAAATTTTGGATAAGGGCGGGCTTGCTACACTGCAAGTATGCAACGTAGCATCGCAACAAGCAGTAAAAGATACTTTTGCTTTAATCGGGCATATTGATATCTTAGTAAATAGTGCCGGAATTTCGCATGTTGGAAACGTAGAAAATACTTCTGAAGCCGATTTTGACAGGCTAATTGGTGTAAACGTTAAAGGCGTTTATAATTGTTTGCATGCAGCTATACCCCTCATGAAAGAAAAGGGTAAAGGCGTTATTTTAAACCTCGCTTCTATCGCCAATCATGTAGGGCTTACAGATCGTTTTGCCTACAGCATGACCAAGGGTGCAGTACACGCTATGACATTGTCGGTAGCCAAAGATTATATTGCCAATGGCATTCGCTGTAATTCTATATCTCCTGCCCGTGTGCATACGCCATTTGTAGACGGTTTTTTAAAAAAGAATTACCCTGGAAAGGAACAAGAGATGTTTGATAAATTGTGTAAATCTCAGCCCATAGGGCGTATGGCGAAGCCGGTAGAAATTGCATACCTGGTTTTATACCTATGTTCAGATGAAGCAGCTTTTATAACCGGATCTGATTACCCTATAGATGGAGGGAGTATAAACCTGAATAATTAAGTAAACATAATTTGCCGAATTAATAAAAACTAACAAATGAAACTGATACGTTTTGGAGCGCCTGGTAAAGAAAAAACTGGTATTGTATTAAATGATGAATACTTCGATACATCTTCTTTTGGAGAAGAGTACGGAGAAGTATTTTTTGAAACAGGAGGCCTTAAGCGCCTTCACGAATTTGTTGAAAAAAACAAGGGAACACTACCCAG
>JAYULK010000097.1:0-7757 GCA_043763635.1 Chitinophagaceae bacterium | reverse complement strand
GAAACGAGCCATTGCCAGGTGTTTCGGTTAAAATAGTAGGTTCAACAGGAGGTACAACTACAGGAGTTGATGGAAGATTTACATTAAATCTTGCTGCGGGTAACAAATTTGAACTCGAATTTTCTGCAATTGGGTATGAAACTAAAACTATTTCTGACGTGGAAGTGCTGGCAGATCAGGCTAACGAATTGAATGTAGCCTTATCTATTCAGGCAAAAACAAATGATGCAGTAATAGTAACAGCAAGGCGATCTTCGGCCCGTCTAGAGTCTGTAGCCTCCATTATTTCTTTCCAAAAAAATACCAACACAGTTGCTTCTGTAATTTCTGCAGAAAGCATTCGCAGATCTCCTGATAGAAATACAGGCGAGGTGTTGAAGCGTACGCCCGGGGCAAGTATTCAGGAAGGAAGATTTATAATAGTAAGAGGCCTGGCCGACCGTTATAATCAGGCAATGCTAAACGGCATTTTACTTACGAGCACAGAGCCTGATCGTAAAACGTTCTCCTTCGATATCATTCCATCACCGATGATTGATAATATTATTATCAACAAAGCATTTGTTCCAGAATTTCCTGGAGAATGGGCTGGTGGCTTAATACAGGTTAATACAAAAGATATTCCCGCAAAAGGATTTTTCAATGTACAGGTAGGAACGGGAATAAATACGGCAACAATTGGAAATGACTTTTATAGAGAGAAGCGAGGTAATTTAGATTGGCTAGGCGTTGATGATGGGGCAAGGGCTTTGCCTGTTAGTTACACTACAAAATCTGAGTTCGATATTTTATCGGCCGCAGAAAAAACAGCTATTGGCAAGGAAATGCCAAATCGTTGGGTTCCGGAAAAGGTAAACGCGCCACTCAACTTGTCCTTTCAGGCCAACGGGGGTTTTACTACAGAATTTTTGGGTAAAAGACTGGGAGGTAATTTTGGTTTGCTATATAATAAGACCAATAATCTTTATAGTGGATTGAACAGATCTACTACACTTTCCGGGTCAACTTTTACACTTGAATATGATTATGACGATGAACGTTACCAGCAAGATATAACCGCTGGCGCTTTGGGCAGTCTCAGCTTGCAAATTAATCCACTGAACAAAATATCTCTTAAGTCAATTATTAATGTAAATACAATTAATTCGGTTGTACAACGAAATGGAGATAATTATGATAGAGGTACCGACTTTGTCACAGGGTCTGATTTTACCTTTCGGGAAAACACTTTTTTTACGGTTCAGTTAACTGGTGACCACAGCATCGCCCAGCCCCTAAAATTTAAATGGTACGGCGCTTTTAATATACTTGATGGTTATATTCCTGACCAAAGACGTATCCTTTATACAAAAAATCGTGAGGATGACAATGATCCTTATCGTGCACTTATATCTGGTACGCTTTCTCAACAAAGCGGCAGCCGCATTTATCAAAATTTAAGCGATTACGTGTATACAGGTGGAGGCGACTTAACCTATTCATTTGCGAAAAACCATACATTGAAGGGTGGGTATATGCTTCAAATAAAGGACAGATTGTATGATGCAAAGTTTTTTGCAATTAACCTACCAACTGACAATGACGCATTAAGACAATTGCCAGCCGACCGGATTTTTTCACCTGAAAATTTTGGTGATGGTACAGGAAACAAATTTGCCTTCGATGCAATTAAAAGCAGGAATTTCAGGTACCTCGCAAATACAATTTTAAACGCAGGCTATTTGCAGTTTGATAACCAGCTTTCAAAACTGCTGCGTGTGGTGTGGGGATTAAGGGTTGAAAATTACGACCAGCTTGTAGGCAGTGTAAAAAAATGGGATGAAAGGCATAGCTATACCAAGGTTACTGATTATCTACCTGGGGTGAACGCTACATTTAAACTAAACCCTAAGACTAATATAAGGCTTAGCGGTTCTCAGACAGTTATCCGGCCAGAGTTTCGTGAACTGGCGGCACTCAATATTTACGATTTTGAATTGAACGCCTCGGTGCAGGGTAATCCTTCTTTAAGAAGATCGAAGGTTACCAATTTTGATTTGCGCTATGAACTTTACCCACGTGCTGCAGAAACATTTTCTGTAGGGATATTTTATAAATATTTCCGTGATCCGATAGAACAAATATTTAATAAAATTTCAGGAGGAGCCAGTAGTTTCAATTTCCAAAATTCTGAAAAAGCTACTTCTTATGGAGCAGAACTTGAGTTCAGGAAGAAACTGGACTTTTCCGAAGGCTTGAAAAACTTCACAGTTCAGGGGAATGCGTCTTATATACATAGCCGTGTAGAAAATACAAAAGGTGGATTTATTATAGACAGACCAATGCAAGGCCAATCGCCGTATGTGTTGAATTTTGGGTTGTTGTATGATGTAGAAAAGGCTGGCTTTAATGCAACTCTTTTATATAATCAAATAGGAGAAAGACTGGCTTACGTTTCTAATATAGACGATGGGAGCCCGGATATATATGAAGCTGGAAGACCATTGCTTGATTTGCAGTTAAGCAAAAAATTCCTTGAAAAGAAAGCGGAGATTCGGTTATCTGTTTCAGATATGATGAACAAGGTGCGTTATTTCTATCAAAATGCTGATGATAAGCAAAGTTTTCAGAAGGATGAAGATGCTTACCGGTTTTCGAGAAAGTTTGGAACGACTTTCAGCATATCATTTAATTACTCTTTGTAAATTCTTTTAAAAAATAAAAAATGAAAAAGTATGTTTTTGGCTTATCGGCCATTGCAATTCTAACAATACTGAGTTGCAGGAAAATTGAAATGGATGGCGAAAAAGAAATTGTTTATGTTAATGGTGGTGGTGGCGGAAACACAGGTGGTCAGACAATAACATTGACTGGCCGCATTAATGCGGATACAACCTTGCGTAAAGGCAATTCCTATATACTTAAGGGTTTGGTGTATGTGGTAGGAAATCATACCATGACTATTGAAGCAGGCACAACTATTAAAGGTTCTTTTAGCGGAGCAGATGTTGCCGCTCTAATTATTACCCGTGGTTCAAAAATAAACGCTGCTGGCAGTGCTACGGAGCCAATTATATTTACGTCCGCTTCTCCTAATCCGCAATCGGGAGATTGGGGTGGTATTGTTATTTGCGGTAAAGCAAATGTAAACACTGCTTTTGCCGGTACTGGCGGCGGACAAGGAATTTATGAAGTTGAAGGGGGTATCAACAATGCCAATGGAGATGGTCTTGCTGGCGGCGGAAGCACTCCGGATGATAATGATAGCTCAGGCGTTTTACGATATGCACGAATTGAATATGCAGGTTACGCATTTCAACCCGACAAAGAAATAAATAGCCTGACGATGGCTGCCGTAGGCAGAAAAACGGTTATTGACCATATTCAGGTTGCCTACGCAAAAGATGATGCTTACGAGTGGTTTGGTGGAACTGTAAATGCCAAATACGTTATTGCGTATAAAACCCAGGATGATGATTTTGACACCGACAATGGTTATAGTGGAAAAGTTCAGTTTGGATTGGTGATTCGTGATTCTGTAATTGCTGATATATCAAATTCTGAAGCTTTTGAAAGTGATAACAATTCTGGTGGTACGAATGCTACTCCTAAAACAGGTGCCATTTTCAGTAATATAACAGCTATTGGTCCAAGAGCCACATTGAGTAATGTAGGAAGTAGCCTGTACCGCGGTGGTGCCCACATTCGGAGAAATACTGCCATTTCAATTTTTAATTCAATAATAATCGGATGGCCGAGGGGAATAGAAATTGATGCCAGTTTAGGAACATCTACGGCGCTAAATATTGAAGACAGTAGTTTGCGGTTGAGAAATGTTACTCTGGCAGGCAATACAGTCAATTTAAGATTTTCAGGAACTGCCGGAGCCACTATAACTTCAGATGCAACATTTGCTACATGGTTTTCCAATTCATTCTACAATAATGATTTGCTAGTCAATTCATCTGATGCTAAATTGATTCAGCCTTTTAACTACACATCACCTGATCCAACTCCTTTCGCTGGAAGTGGAGGAAATCAGAAAATTTTAAGTGGTGGTGGTTTTACCGATGCGAAGTTTACGGGCGATACATTCTTTGATAAAACGGTCATCTTTCGTGGAGGCATCGCTCCAGCGGGTGGAGAAAATTCAACCTGGTGGAAAGGTTGGACTAAGTTTAATTATTAATTTATACAAGCTTTATATTTTTTAATAGCCGGTTATGCCGGCTATTATTTTTTTAGGATGTCACTTTTTTAGTTAATCTTTTCGGGCCTATAAACATACCCAATTTCATAAGCGCTATTTCTAAGTGCAGGAAGCAATTGTCCGACCAATAGATCGTTCTTTTGGGGGGTAGGTTCGCATACAGAATATCTTTCGCCTTTGTATAAAATTGTTTGTCCAATTGGCTTTTCAAACCTGATGGCTGTGGTTACATGATCTGGATACACCAACAAAATCATCGGTAAATTATATATCTCTTTTACAAGGTAAAAAAATAAGGCTGCCCGGTCTTCGCAATCACTGTTGTCATATAAAAGAGTTTGCTCGGGGGTTAGTCTTTTTTCCTGGCCAAAATGTTTCGCATCTGCTTCAAAAGAAAACGCATAGCGGGTAAAGTGCATGAGGTAATCAACACCATTCCTTTTGCTTAGCCCCTGTATGTTTTTTTTAAGGGCAGGAATGAGTGTGCTGTAGGTTTCCTTGCTAAGAGGTGCGTTAAAATAAGATGCATAATCAACCACAGGGTAATTTGTAAAAATATTTTTAACCTCTTTATTCAACATTACCTCGAAGTGATATTTTATATCATTATAAGTAAATTGTAGCTCTTTCTTAATGTAGTCAGATTCCTTAAATTCAGGTAGCTTGGTAAGCTTGTAAGAAAATCCATTCCTTGCTTCCGGAACCATAATATCTATTTCAGCGAATCTGGTTTGAAAAAAATCAATTGTGCCATAATCATGATAATTAAGGCAAACATATTGTTTGCCATCTTTCATACGATAAGGAATATTATAAATATTCTCATTCGACTGAACATAAAATAATATTTTCTCCCCTGTAATACATAAGAAAGCATCATAGCCCGATTTTGTTAGAAGGAACCATTTATAAAGTGTGTAACGAATATAGTTTTCAGCCTTAGGACTTATATACTGTGCCGTCTTTCTTATTAGTTGATAATATAACCAGTCATCAGGATTGTGTTCTTTTTTGTAATCCAATAAAGCGTTAACGATAGGCTGATAATTACTGGAATTGATCTTTTCGAAAAAGTCTTTAACAGTTGTATGATTCAGCCGATTAAAGGGAACGGCAAGGGAAGAATCAAGCAGCAAATTTACTTCTTCACCATAAAAATCAAGCTGTTTCACCCAGGTCGTTTGCGAGTTGGTGTCTTTTGAAACGCTTAGTGATAAACAAAGGACTAATATGTATGCTGCACATTTCACGGTTATCTTAAAGCTACAAAAATTAACAATAAGATAATATTAAATTTAAGCGATTAAGGGTATCGTATTAATTGCGGGCTGCCTTCATTAGCTCTGTCTTATAAATTTATCTACCTCTTAAACATAGATGATAGGTTAATGGGTGGGTTGACTTGCCACAATGATTGAGCTAGGAATGCTTACTTGTTTTATGATCAGGGAAGAGCGCATTTTCTTCATATTTAGCACCTTAAAAGTTTTCATTAACATTTAAGTAATATACCCTTAATAATGGCGTAACAATAGGGCAATACATTCCCTTTTTCAAATAAAAAAATAAATGAATTACAAATCGGCCCTTTTGCTTGCGTTAGTTTGTGGCGCTATAGCTTGTAAAAAATCAGTTAATGAAGAGATAAGTGTATTGGAAACAGCCTCTGTAAAAAGAGAAGTAAAAAAAGAAGACCCTTCGCATTTTGTTCCTATTGGCAGTATTGATATTGGTGAAACAGGAGCCGCAGAGGTAAGTGCCTTTGATTCAAAGACAAACCGTTTATTTGTTGTTAACAACGGGATCGTAAACAAGATTGATGTTTTGGATTTCAGTAATCCATCAGTTCCGGTGGTTATAGGAAGCATCAGCATGCAACCTTATGGTGGTGCTGTAAACAGTGTTGCCGTAAGCGATGGAAAACTTGCTGCTGCTATTGAAGCAAATAACAAACAGGAGAATGGTAAAGTGGTTGTGTTTGATACTGGAAATTATAATGAAGTAGCTATAGTTAATGTAGGGGCATTGCCCGACATGATAACTTATAGCCCGGATGGAAAACAAATTATCACTGCCAACGAAGGCGAGCCAAACAGCAGCTATACAATAGATCCCTTTGGCACCGTATCCATCATCTCGGTGAAAGATAATTATGCTGTTACCACGTTGGATTTTTCTTCCTTTGCTTCGCAACAAGCGCTTTTGCAATCTAAAGGATTAAGAGTGTTTGGTCGCAATGCATCATTTGCACAGGATATTGAGCCTGAGTATGTAACTGTATCAGACGATTCACGAACGGCATGGGTAACGTTGCAGGAAAACAATGGAATTGCTAAAATTGACTTACGTAGTCAAACGATCACAAATATTTTTCCACTTGGATTCAAAAATTATAATTTGCCCGGTAATGCAATTGATCCAAGTGACCGGCCTCTTGGCACCATCCTTTTTAATAGTTGGCCGGTATATGGCATGTATCAGCCCGATGCCATTGCTGTATTAATGGATAAAAACATGCCTTATTTATTTACAGCCAACGAAGGTGATGCAAGAGATTATAAAGGTTTTTCTGAAGAGGCAAAAGTAGGTTCCCTTTCTTTAGATGCAACAGTTTTTCCGAATGCAGCAAACCTAAAACTTCCAGAAAATTTAGGTCGTTTAACTGTAACAAAAACCTTAGGGAATATAGATGGTGATGCTGATTACGATGCCCTTTATTCTTTTGGTGCCCGATCTTTTTCTATATGGAATGGTATAAGTGGCGAACAATTGTATGATAGTAAAAATGAATTAGAGCAAAAAGCTGTGGCTGCTAAATTTTACGATGATGACCGCAGCGATAGTAAGGGTGTGGAACCTGAAGGAATTGCTTTAGGTATGGTAAACAAAAAACCTTTGCTTTTTATTGGGATGGAAAGAGCAGACGCGGTAAGCATATATGATGTCAGTGATCCATTGCATCCTAAATTCCTTCAGATTTTAAAAACCGGTGACGCACCTGAGGGAGTTCTTTTTATTTCTGAAAAAGATAGTCCTATTAAAAGGAGCCTGCTGGTTGTAAGTTCTGAAAATGATGGTGTAATTAGTATTTACGCCCCTGCCGCTTTATAAATTAAAATTTGGCACTGATAAACAAATGAGCAGCTTTTAAAGCTGCTCATTTGTTTATCAGTGCTTCTAAATAATATCTGGCAGCTAAACCTTAAAACATTTTCGCCTATACCTGGAAATTTAATTCATGTATAGTTCATCTTCTCTTAATGGTTTGATCATGCAGTTAATCATTTCATAGCACTGTAACGTCACATTTGCGCAATAAAGAAAGCTAATAAAAACACCCCTGTATGTGCTTGTTGTTTTGTTCCGTTTTATCCTTTTTTGCCGTTGCACAACAAAAAGTAAATGAAAGAATAATGTCTTGAGTTTGACACCAAAATGACTTAACTATTTGATTATCAGATGTAGGGCCTCTTGAGTTTGACACCAAAACGGCCTAACTATTTGATTATCAGACATAGCGTCTTTCAATCGGCTCACTACAGTCAGAAGTATGAAAGTTGATTATTAC